>NZ_WNWM01000002.1:6000000-6600000 GCF_009727155.1 Pseudoduganella dura
ACTCGTCAGCTAGCAAGACCAACTGCATCATTGCAGCGCTTTATAATCAGCATGTCAAATGCAGCTTTCAGCCAGGTTGCCGGGTTTTAGACTGGCACGGTGGCAAGAAATTGGTGCAGGACAAGTGATTATCGGCGGTAAGGATAGCTCGGGAAAATTCAGATGTTGTCAGTCCATCCAGCGATTGTTTTTCTGTTAGCGCTATTGCGGCAGCTGCGGTCGTTGAATCAGACCTGAGCCTGAAACCATCGGCAACTGGGTTGCCAATACTGCCTGCATCGGGCCTGACGGACTGAACTCGGAGCACCAATACCACAAATGAATTCTACCGTGAAAATATTCTTGCGCCCGCTGATGGCGCTACTGCTGGCCGGTACCTGTGCGGCAGCTGCCAGCGCGCCGATGCATTTGACGAACAGCATACCCAGATGCCACATGCCGCCGGGGAAGGTGCTGCCAGACAAATACTACAAACTAGAAAAAGGCAAGAATGCGTTCGGCTGGGTAGCGGGGGCCACGCGGGCCGATCCCGTTGTCGGCGGCGCGGGGTATGAACGCGTCGACGGCTCCGATATGCACGATTGGTTGACGTTTTATCGCATCGACTTGAACGGCGATCGCATCTGCGACTGGTATCTGGAGGCATCGGCACCGTTTTCTACAGGTGGTGATCGCGGCGTAATCAATACGCTCTATATCGGTACTTCATCCGGTTGGACGCGCATCGGGGCAGAGGTGCCTCGTGATAAACCGGATTCGCCAGGCTTTGAGGTAAGCGGTGAGCAGGCGGAGGATTTCGTCTTCGGTGAAGATCCATCGGTCATCATGGACTCTTCCACCAGGATCAGTTACATAATTGCCGCCTTGAACAATCGAAATGCGGACCGGTATTCCAGGCCGGGGTACCGGATTTTTGCCTGGGATGCCGATAAAAAATCACTGCGACTGCTGGATAAATGGGAGCCCGGTTCTAGGGCGGCCGAGGTATATGCGTTCTTCAAGGTGCATGGCGCAGCCACACCTTCCAGGCGTTCGACAGGGAAAGCGGTTATCCATGACTACGAACCTGAGGTCGAAACCTTCGAGCTGGAGTTGATTTGCGAACCCGATGGCACTTCGGGATCTTCCGACGAACTGGAAGGGCGCATATCCAAATATTTGCTCGCTCGCTGCAAAAAGCACTAGTATTTCAGAAACCGCCCGGGCGCCAGGCCGATACATCGGCATCGGGGCTGTTGGAGAATCCCAGCGGCCTTCGATGCCGGTTTTTGCAGGCTGCGTTGTTCGCCAGTCGCGATGCTGCTCGTGGCGGTTCTGTCGACCGCCAGCCTGCGCAATACCTCGCCTACGCCACGATAGGGCACTCCCGATCCTCTCCATAATCCCCGATGAAGACCATTTTTTTCGTAGTAACCGCCGCTATCGCGGCAATTTCCTGCCCTGCGGCATTCGCCCGGGCAAGCAGACTGACGCTCGACATTCCCGAATGCCAGATGCCACCGGGCAGGGTCATGCCTGCCAGATATTACAAGCCGGGGAAGAACAAGGGCATGTTCCACTGGGTAAGGAAAGTCACTGCCAGGGATTACGTCATCTCGGAAGGCGGATCGGAACGCGTCGAGGGATCAGGCATGGACGACTGGTATAGCCTCTACCGCATCGACGTGAATAACGACGGCACCTGCGACTGGTATCTCAACGCGTCGGCCCCCATTTCCACCGGCGGCGACCGCGACTCGATCAACACCTTGTATCTTGGCGGCGCGTCCGGGTGGTCGCGCGTCGGTGCCGAAGTGCCGCTCAACAAGCCGGACGGACTTGGCTATGGCAAAAGCGCAGCGCAGCAGCACCGGTTCCTGTTTGGCGAAGAGCCATCGGTCATTCATGATGCCGGCAGCAAGACCAACTACATCATCGCCGCGCTGTACAGCCGTCATGTCCTGCGCGGTTTTTATCCGGGCTACCGCATCTTCGATTGGGATGCCGGCAAGAAAACGCTAAGGCTGCTCGATAAATGGGAGCCCGGTTCAAGGGCAGCGGAAGTCTATGCGTTCTTCAAGGCACACGGTTCGCGCGCGCCTGCGGCGCCATCGGCCGCGCCGGAGGACAGCATGAACACCTTCGATCCGGATGTCGAAGCTCATGAACTGGAGATGTCCTGCGATCCGGAGGGGCCTCAACGGTCTTCCCCCGACCAGTATGGCGCCGTGTCAAAACACCTGCTGGCGCGGTGCAAGCAGTAAAGGACGTGCAGGGCACTTGAGGGAAAACGGGGCATGGCGTAAATCCGGGCTGCCGCCTGGTGGCCGTTAGCCCGTACCTTGCTGAAGGGTCAGGCCCCGATCCGGAACTCGCCCACCAGCGCCACCAGCGTGGCGGCCTGCTGCTGCAGGCTTTCCGCGGCGGCGGCCGCTTCTTCCACGAGCGCGGCGTTCTGCTGCGTCACGCCGTCCATCTGCACGATGGCCTGGTTGACCTGGCCGATGCCGCCGCTCTGCTCGGCGCCGGCGGCGGCGATCTCGGCGATGATGTCGGCCACCTGGCGCACGCTGGCCACCACTTCGTCCATCGTGGCGCCGGCGCTCTTGACCAGTGCGCTGCCGCGCTCCACCTGGGCCGCCGAGTCGCCGATCAACGCCTTGATTTCCCTGGCCGCGCTGGCGCTGCGCTGCGCCAGCGTGCGCACTTCGCTGGCCACCACCGCGAAGCCGCGGCCCTGTTCGCCGGCCCGCGCCGCTTCCACGGCCGCGTTGAGCGCCAGGATATTGGTCTGGAACGCGAGGCTGTCGATCACGGCGATGATGTCCACCACCTTGCTGGACGACGCATCGATCGCCGCCATCGTGTCCACCACCTGGGCCACCACGGCGCCGCCGCGCAGCGCCACGTCCGATGCGCCGGCCGCCAGCTTGCGCGCCTGCGCCGCGTTGTCGGAATTCTGGCGCACGCTGCTGGTCAGCTGTTCCATCGACGCGGCGGTTTCCTCCAGCGCGCTGGCCTGCTGCTCGGTGCGCGCCGACA
This sequence comes from Pseudoduganella dura, assembly GCF_009727155.1. Taxonomy (NCBI): domain Bacteria; kingdom Pseudomonadati; phylum Pseudomonadota; class Betaproteobacteria; order Burkholderiales; family Oxalobacteraceae; genus Pseudoduganella; species Pseudoduganella dura. Next base: position 6,003,022 of record NZ_WNWM01000002.1, read on the forward strand.
GGTCGGCGTTGCCCTGGCTGATCTCGGTGCTGGCGGTCGCCACGCTGCCGGAAGTGTCGCGCACTTTCGCCAGCACGCGCTCGATCTTGGCGGCGAAGCCGTTGAAGCCGCCGGCGATCACGGCCAGCTCGTCGCTGCCCTTGACGGCGAGGCGCGTCGACAGGTCGGCGTTGCCGCCGGCCAGTTGCGTCATCGTGCCGGCCAGCTCGCGCAGCGGCCGCGTCAGGCGCCGCAGCACGGCGACCATGGCGATGGCGGCGATCAATGCGCACAGGGCCGAGGCGGCCAGCGTGTACATCAGCTGCGAGCGCGCCGGCGCCGTGGCCACGCTTTCCGGGAACGACAGGCGCACGGCCCATGGCGCGATGTCGTCATGCAGGCGCAGCGGGTGCAGCAGGTGAATAATGCCGCCCGCACTGTATTCGTGGGGCTTGCCGGAGCGGACGGCTTCCAGCGCCGCGGCCGGCATGTCGTCGGCCTTCTTGCCGTTGCGGTCGGCGATCGGGTGGCTGGCATACAGGCCGCCGTTCGATACGAGCGCCAGTTCGGCGCCGTCGAGCGTTTGCAGGCCGGCCAGGATATCGGACAGCTTGGTCAGCATGAAGTCGCCGGTGACCACGCCGCGCACCTGGCCCTTGACGTCGACCGGAACCACCAGCGACGCGATCAGCACGTCCTTGCCATTGACGGGGTAGGCGTACGGCTCGGAGAAATAGCGCTTGCCCGTTTTCTTCGGCACGTCGTACCAGTCGTTCGCGCCCGGCGCGGTGCCGAACACGATCGGCTCGACGCGCACGCCGCCGCCGTCGCCGCGGGTGAAGTAGGGCATGTGGCGGCCGCTGGCGTCGAAGCGCGGTCCCTGGCCGGCGAACTCGGCATCCTTGCCGTCGAGCGCATTCGGCTCCATCGCGGCGGAAGCGCCGACCAGATCCACCGTACCCAGCAGCACGGCCCTGGTGAGATTGTCGACCTGGTCGCGGTTCAGCGCGGGACCGTCCGCCAGCGTGTTGCGCAGGCCGCCAGCCAGCGTGGCCACGGCGGCAAGGTTGGCGCCCAGGCGCCCCTGCACGGCACTGGCGGCTTCCGCCGCGCTGGTGCGCGCCAGGCGCATCGCCGCCTCGTGTGCCGTGTCGCTGCCGCGAATGCCGGTCACCGTGGCGGTGATCGCCAGGCTGACGATGACGAGCGTGGACGCCGCCAGGCTGATCCGCGCGTTCAGTGACAACCCGCCTCGTGCGGGGTTGATTCGTGCCAGGTTCATTGATTCTCCGAAGCCGCGCGGGCCAGTTCTATCCAATCGGCAATAGTAGCCCCGGGCCGGCGTGGATTCGACGGATCTTGAAAAGCTGGCCATGCATTTCGCTATCGAGTGCGTCGCCACTACAACACAGTGGTAAAGCGTCATTGATAGCGTGCCAACGTGTTGTCAGTGCGGCAGCGGTTTGTCGCGGATGGGCTCGGCTATAGCCGAGTCGCATGGCGCGGCGCCGCGCGCGCGCCGAGCCGGTCCGTTCCTCCCGACGGGTAATTTTCTTCAATACAGCCCGTGCGCCGGTCCGTATCGTCGTGCTTTCAACCTTGCCGGAGCACGATGCATGACCCTCTACCTGTCGATGGCCGCCTTTGCGCTGGCCTCATCCATTTCACCGGGCCCGGTCAACATCGTGGCGCTGGGTGCCGGCGCGCAGCATGGCCTGGCGGCCAGCATGCGCCATGTGACCGGCGCCACGATCGGGTTCACCGTCCTGCTGCTGCTCACGGGCCTGGGACTGTACGAGTTGATGGCCGGCCGGCCGCAACTGGTCGACGCGATCCGGTGGTGCGGCATCGCCTTCCTGTTGTACCTGGCGTGGCGGCTGGCCGCCGACGACGGCGAACTGTCGTTCGAGGCGGCCGCGCGAGGGCCGTCGCTGCTGGCCGGCGCGGCGATGCAGTGGCTGAACCCGAAGGCGTGGCTGGCCGCCGTGTCCGGCATGGGCGCGTTCGCGGCCAGCGGGGATGCCATCCTCGTCTGGCGCTTTGCCGCGATCTACTTCGTGGTCTGCTACCTGTCGATCGCTTGCTGGGCATGGGCCGGCGCGGTGCTGCGCGGGTATCTGTCGGATCCGGCACGCATGCGCCTGTTCAACCGCGCGATGGCCCTGCTGCTCGCGGCGAGCGCGGCCTGGCTGATGCTGCAATAGGAGGCCCGGCCGGCGTGGCCGCTTCGGTCCGGCTGCACCGGTCCGGCGACCGCATGCCGCAGGCGGGCCGGTTCAGGCCCGTTTCCTGTACTGCCCCGGCGTGGCCGCCACGTGCCGCTTGAAGGCGCGTTGCAGGTGCGCCTGGTCGGCGAAGCCGGCGGCCAGCGCCACGTCGGCGATGGCGTGGCCGCGCCGCAGCCGCTCGCGGCAATACTGGATACGGCAATCGACCAGGTAGGCATGGGGCGTCATGCCGTAGCGCGCCTTGAACGCGCGGATCAGGTAGGACGGCGACAGCTCCGCGGCCGCGCAGATGTCGCCGAGTGTCGGCGCGCCGGTGCGGTTGTCGCGCAGGTACTCGGCGGCGCGCGACACCCGGTGGTCGGGACGCTGCCGCACGGCGGACGCCGGCTGCAGCGTATCGTGCATGTATGCGAAGAAGTCCAGCGCGCTGCCCTGTTTTTCCAGCGCCCCGGCGGCCGGGTCCACGCACAGCGCATACAGACCTTCGAGCCGCGCGTACAGGCCGGCGGACACGCTCGCGATGGCGGAGTAGGGCTGGAACGGCGTGCCACCGCCATGTTCCGGATCGCCCTGCAGCCCGGCCAGCCAGCGGCTGTCCACATGGAACATCCGGTACGACCATGGCTCGTCGCCCAGCGGATTGCAGGCATGCACATCGCCGGGGTTCATCAGCACTACCGTACCGGCCCGCACGCGCTCGTGCGCGCGGCCATTCTGGTACACGCTTTCGCCACCGGTGACCGGGCCGATCGAAAACGTTTCGTGCGAATGTTTCACATAGCAGATGTCGCGCCCATCGTCGATGGCCCGCGCTTCGAGGAAAGGGAGCGCATCGTCGCGCCAGAATGTCGGTGTGCTCATGGAATCAGGTTGTCTACATGCCGTAACGGGCCGCCAGGATCGGCCGCGGGTCCAGCGGCGTGTCCAGGATGAACGTCGTGCGGCCATTGCGGCATTCGACGGCGATGCTGCCGGCATGCTGCTCCGCCACGCTGCGCACGAAGGGCAGGCCGATTTCCCAGCCACCTTCGCCTTTCGAGGCCGTGCGCTTGTACAGCTGGAAGATCGCTTCGAGCCGTTCCGGCGGGATCGGCGGTCCGGCATTGGTGACCGACAGCGCTACCCGGCCGCCGTACGAGCGCAGAACGACGTCGATCGGCGATCCCGGGTCGCTGTATTCGACGGCGTTGGCCAGCAGGTTGTCGATCGCCCTGCGCAGCGAGTCGCGATGCCAGTAGCCGTGCACCGGGCTGTCCGGCACCGCGATCCGGCGCGAGGCGGCAACCGAGCAGCGGATCACATCGCGCAGCAGGGCGCACAGGTCGAGCGCCTGCAATTCCGGCACGTCGTGCGCCGGCGGGCTGGCCATCGCCATGTCCAGCATCTCCGACAGCATCGCGCCGATGCGGCCGTGCTGCCGCGAGGCCAGTTCGGCCAGCTTGCGCACCGTCGCCATGTCGCCGGCCTGGGCGATGTGATCGACCGCCATCGACGCGGTGGACAGCTGCGTGCGGATGTCATGCGCCACGGCGGAGATGAACTGCTCGCGCGCGGTGGCCTTGGTCAGCACGAAGCCGGTGATCGACTCGCGGATCGCCTCGTCGATCAGCGAATTGAGCCGGGCGGTCTGGTCGGCGGAGAGGGCGGTGCCGGCGTCGTTCCATGCCTTGAACATGGCGGCACGGAACAGCTGCAGCTCGTGCGCGACCGTTTCCACGTCGTAGCGCGTCAGCCTGGCGCGCTCGCCGCCGTGCTCGGAAGCCAGCGTCGACTGGCTGTAGTCGTAGCGCGCGCCGGACGCCACGGCGCACAGGTGTTCGTAGAACACCGGGAGCGTGTCCACCAGCAGCGCTGTCGGCAATTTCTGCGCGTGGGACACGCGCGTGCGCACCGCGTTGAGCCATTCCTGGAACACCGTGTCGCGTAATGCCAGCAGGCGCTGGTGCAGGTCGGTGGACTGTATGGTCATGGCGGTCGGCAGATGATCCCGGCAAAGATGTTGGCAAATAAGGTCGCCGGATACTGTTGGCGAATGGTTATCGAACAGGGCGCGCCGCCGGTTGCGCTGGGGCGGGATCGGCCGCCAGGGCACCGGATCAGCGCGGTATGTCCATTATGCCGCTGCCGCGCCCGGAACGGGTTCCGATTTCCATTGAAATTGCACAAGGCCCGGCTGGCCGTGCACCTGGCGCCGTCCGGGACAACTGCTGTGTGAGCGGTGGGCAACATTCCAGTCTATAATCGGAGCCCAGGCGTTGCATGGCAGCGCAAGTTCTCAATCGCCTCCGGCGCACGTCCGGCCTGTCCTGCGCAAACCCCGTTATGCACGGACACGGCCGTGTGCCGAATCTTGGACATCACCATGGATCACGCAGTCACTCCGCCAGCCCCTTCGCCAGCCAATCCGCCAGCCGGGGTATCAGCCGCGTCATCGGCCGCACCATCGGCCGGTTCGCGCCGTGCCGCGCGCAAGCCGGCACGGCGGATTTCCACCGGCATTCCCGGCCTGGACGACATCCTGTGCGGCGGCCTCACGGCCGAGCGCGTGTACCTGGTCGAAGGGTCGCCGGGCTCCGGCAAGACCACGCTCGGGCTGCAGTTCCTCCTCGATGGCGTGGCCAGGGGCGAGCCGGGCCTGTATGTGACGCTGTCCGAGACGGCCGACGAACTCGATGCGGTCGCCGAGAGCCACGGCTGGTCGATCGACGCGATCGATATCTTCGAACTGGCCAGCGACGAGGTGCTCGATCCCGACGCGCAGCAATCCGTGCTGCACCCGGCCGAGGTGGAACTGGGCGAGACCACGCGGGGCGTCATGGAGCACGTGGACCGGGCCAGGCCGGTGCGGGTGGTGTTCGACAGCCTGTCCGAACTGCGCCTGCTGGCACAGAATCCGTTGCGCTACCGGCGCCAGATCCTGGCGCTGAAGCAGTTCTTCGCGGCGCGCGCCTGCACCGTGCTGCTGCTGGACGACAAGACCAACCAGGCCGACCAGCACCTGCACAGCATCGCGCACGGCGTGATCAGCCTCGAGCAGATCGCCCAGGAATTCGGCAAGGAGCGCCGCCGCGTCAACATCCTGAAATTGCGGGGGGTGAAATACCGCGGCGGCTACCACGATTACGCGCTGGAAACGGGCGGCCTGCGCATGTTCCCGCGGCTGGTATCGGCGGAACATGCCACCTTTCTCACGCCCGTGGCGCGCTCCACCGGCAACGCCGGCCTGGACGAGCTGCTGGGCGGCGGCCTGGTGGCCGGCACCAACACGCTGATCGTCGGCCCTTCCGGCGTCGGCAAGACCAGCGTCACGGTGCGCTGCATGCTCGCCGCGCTGGAGCGCGGCGAAAAGGCGGCCTTCTACCTGTTCGACGAGGGCATGGGCACCTTCTTCGCCCGCAGCCAGTCGCTGGGCATGGACCTGCATCCGTATCTCGACAGCGGCCAGCTGGCGGTGCGGCACGTCGATCCCGCCGAGCTGTCGCCGGGCGAGTTCGCGCAGATGCTGCGCGACGCGGTGGAAAGCGACGGCGTGGCCTTCATCGTCATCGACAGCCTGAATGCCTACATGCAGGCAATGCCGGGCGAGCAGTACCTCACCTTGCAGATGCACGAGCTGCTGGCTTACCTGAACCAGAAAGGCGTGACCACCGCGCTGGTGCTCGGCGAGCACGGCACGGTGGGCCAGGAGCAGCGCGATGTCGATCTCAGCTACCTGAGCGATTCGACGGTGCTGCTGCGCTTCTTCGAGGCTGGCGGCAAGCTGCGCCGCGCCATCACGGTCATCAAGAGCCGCACCGCCGACCATGCGCAGACGATCCACGAAATGCTGCTGCAGAGCCACGGCATCGAGATCGGCGCCCCGCTGCTGGGCTTCGAGGGAATCCTCACGGGTTTGCCGAGCTACCGCGGCGACACCAAGATGATGGTGTCAGCGGACAATGCCGCGCGCTGACCACCGCGAGGAACGCGTCCTGGTCCTGGCCCCCCGGGGCCGGGATGCGGACGTCATCGCCGGGGTGGTCGGGCGTCACGCGGTGCCGTGCGAAACGATGGCGAGTTTCCGCGAACTGACCGAAGCGGTCATGGCCGGCGCGGCCGCGGCCGTGGTGGCCGACGAGGCGCTGCACGGTGCGGACATGGCACCGCTGCACGCCTGGCTGGCGGCACAGGAACCGTGGTCGGACTTTCCCATCATCGTGCTGCTTTCGCGCCGCATCGGACCGGGCGCCGCGGCGTCGAAGACGCTGCTCGAGGCGCTGGGCAACGTGATCCTGCTGGAGCGGCCGCTGAGTGCGGAAGCGCTGGGCAGCACGATCGGTTCCGCGCTGCGCGCCCGGCACCGGCAATACCAGGCGCGCGCCGTGCTGGCCGACCGCCAGGCGGTATCGGACCAGCTGGCCGCGCTCAATGCCACCCTCGAATCGCGCGTGGAGGAGCGCACACGCGCGCTGGCGCAGGCGAACGACCGGCTGACCGCCGAGGTGATCGAGCGGGAGAAGGCCCAGCAGGCCATGGTGCAGGCCCAGAAGATGGAGTCGCTCGGCCGGCTCACCGGCGGCGTGGCGCACGATTTCAACAACCTGCTCAACGTGGTACAGGGCAGCATGGAACTGATCCTGGCGACGACGGCCGACGCGGCGGTGCGGCGCCGGGCCGAAACCGCCAAGGCCGCGTGCGAGCGGGGCGGCAAGCTCACGGCGCAGCTTCTGGCGTTCGCGCGCAACCAGACGCTCGACCTGCGCCCGCTGCGCGTCGAACCGCTGTTCGAGTCGGTGCTGCAGATGGCGCGGCCGTTGCTGGGCGATGCGTTCGAGATCGTCGTCGGCGTGGGACCGCACGTGGCGGGCGTGCTGGCCGACGCCAGCCAGATGGAAATGGCGCTGCTGAACCTGGCGATCAACGCGCGCGATGCGATGCCGGAGGGCGGGCGCATCGTGCTGCGCGCCTCCACGCCGCGCGTGCCGGCCGGGCTGCTGCCGGAGGGCGATTACGTGCGCATCGCCGTGTCGGACAACGGCCCCGGCATGAGCGCCGACGTGGCGGCCCGCGTGTTCGAACCGTTCTTCACCACCAAGGCCGTCGGCAAGGGCACGGGCCTGGGCCTGTCGCAGGTGTATGGCATGGCCCGCCAGTCGGGCGGGCTGGCCCGTATCGAGAGCCTGCCGGGGCAGGGCACCACGGTGGAAATCTGGCTGCCGGCCGCCCGCGCCGAGGATGTGCAGGATGCCGCAGACCCCGACGAGGAACAGCCGCTCTCCGGCCTCAAGGCGCTGATCGTCGAGGACGACGATTTCGTGCGCGCCTGCATGACCGACGCGCTCGTCACGCTGGGCTGCGAGGTGGCGCAGGCCGCCGATGGCACCACGGGGTTCGACACGCTGCTGCAGGCGCGGCCCGACCTGCTGGTGACGGATTACCTGATGCCCGGCATGACCGGCGCGGAACTGGCGGGGCGGGCGCGGGAGAGATTCCCGGGCCTGCCGGTCATCGTGGCGACCGGCTACGCGGACATGGATGCGATCCGCCACGCGGTGGGCGACGTGACGATCCTGCGCAAGCCGTTCCGGATCGCCGAGCTGGGCGCCGCGGTGCGCAAGGCGCTGCGCGCCGCGGTCGCGACCACGGCGCGCACGCCGGCTGGCACGTGACCGCCGTACCGAAGCCCGGGGCGGCCTAAGGGATCACCGCCAGCGCCTGCAGCACGGCCATCCTGCGCTGCAGGAAGTCGGTGGCGTGCCGTTCCAGCAGCGCGGCCTGCTCGCCGGGCGGCGCCGGCTGGTCGCCCTGGTGGAGGCGCACATTCTGCCGGCCGGCCAGCGCCATCACGAAAGCGACCAGCTCGCCGATGCTGCGGTGGCCCCGCATCAGGCCCAGCAGGAACAGCTGGTGGATGCGCGGCACCGGAATGCCGCCGCCCGTCACGGGGGATGCCAGGTAGCTGATGTCGCCGCCGTGTTCGGCCAGGCCGATCAGGTGCTCGTTGAGCCGGAAGCAGGCCGCCTTCGCGCCCTCGGCCGGTGCCGCGTCCTGCGCCGGCTGTACCTGCTGCGTACCGGCCAGCAGGAACACCGCCTGCAGCGTCTGGAACGCGGTCAGGCCCGCACCCGCGCAGGCGGTTTCCAGCTCGCCGATCGTGTGCGGCCGGTGATCGGCCAGCGCCTCGATCACCGGGCGGTGCTTGGCTTCGTTCAGGCCCACTTCGATCTGCCCGGCCTTGACGGTGTACACCACGTCGTCCGGCGAAATCACCAGCACCACGCGCTGCTCGCGCAGCAACCGCGCGCGTTCCAGCGTGCCGAGCCTGCGCGCGCCGCGCACCCAGTAATCGCGCCGGAACTGCTGGTTGATCATGAAATCGAACGCGAGCTGCTTCAGTGCCGGGTCGCCGACCGTCTTCAGGAATTGCGCCTGTTCGGGCGTGACGAGCACGGTGTCGATATGCTCGACATACGTGGCCGGGCAGGCAAAGTCCACCTTGGCCGGTTCGAGCCATTCGGCCAGCATCGGGAACGACATCGGATGCCAGTCGCGGTTGAAGTATTCATGCGCGAGATACGACCTGTCCGCCGCCTTCAGCAGCTCCATGCGCGCCGGCACCATCGGGTTCGCCTGAACGAAGCCGGGATTGGTGGCCAGCAGGCGGCCGGCGAAATCGAGCGACTGGCCGATCCGCTCGCCGGTACCCGCGCTGGGCACCGTCATCGATGCATAGTGGCGCGTCATCAGTTCGCGCACCGGCGCCAGCGCCGCCCAGCCGGGCTGCGTGTTGTAGCTCACGTACAGCACGCCGCCCACCTTCAGCTTGCGGCCGATGAAATCCACCAGCACGCGGCGGTTGTCGTCCGAGATCCAGCTCCACACGCCGTGCAGGCAGATGAAATCGAAGTCCGGCAGGTCGGCGCGGGCGCAGAACCGGTGGAACGATTCGTCGGTGAGGTGCGCGTTCGCGCCGGAAGCGGCGGCCAGTTCGCGGGCAAAGCCGGCCTGCGCGGGGTTGAAATCGGTGCCGTGCCATTCGCTGCCCGAGGCGGCCGCGTGCACGTTCACGCTGACACCCTGGCCGAAGCCGAGCTCGCAGGAGCAGGCGTTGTCCGGGAAGACCAGCCCCGCGTTCAGGAAGGCGAGGCGCACCCGCAGCGGGTTCAGTTCCGGGTACACCCCATAGGTGTAGCCGATATCGGACACGTAGCCTGCGGACCAGTCGGACATGCTGTTCTTTCGCTGTGGATATTGCTTCCCAGTGTAGAACAGCGGGGTGCCCGGCTGCGGCACGATTGGCCGGCTGCCTGCTCGCCGGGCGTGTTCAGGCCGGCATGTGCGCAGGCGCCGGTTTGCACGATGCAAAAATGTCCAGGTCGCGGTCGCGCACGCTGGTGTCGACCGCGAGCATTCCCAGCGTCGAGTGGAAAATGAAGTCATGGGTCAGGGCGTGCCGCGTGCGCTGGCGCAGGCAAGCCTCGTCCAGTGCAAACCGCTCGCTGAAACCATCGGACAGCCAGAGCATGAAAGGCACCTGGCGCTGTTCTTTCGGAGAAATCGCGAAGGGTGCGCCGTGCAGGTAGATGTTGTCTTCCCCGAGCGACTCGCCATGGTCCGAAAAGTACATGAACGCGGTATCGATGCCGTGCCGCGCGTCCAGGTTCTTCAGCAGGTCGATGGTCGCGCTCAGGAAAAAATCGGTGTACAGGATGGTGTTGTCGTAGGTTGCCACGATCGCTTCGCGGCTGCATGTCGACAGCGAGCCGGTGTCGCAGATCGGGCCGAATTGTCCGAAACGGCGCGGATAGCGCTTCCAGTAGGCGGGGCCGTGGCTGCCTTGCTGGTGCAGCACGATCACCATGTCGCGTTTCGAGCCGAGGATCCGCTCGCCCAGGCCTTCCAGCAGGCGGCCGTCGTGGCATCCGTCGGCATCGCAGTGTTGCGACACCGTGCCCGTGCGCGAGACGTCCTCGTAGGTCACCCTGTCGCAGACGCCCTTGCAGCCGGAATTGTTGTTGCGCCACAGGACTTCGAAGCCCGCGTATTGCAGCACATCGAGGAGACCTTCGCGCGACCTGGCTTTTTCCGCCGTGTAGTGTTCCCGTCCGAGACCCGAAAACACGCACGGTACCGAGACGGCGGTCGCGGTCCCGCACGATTCCATGTGCGGGAAGTTGATCAGCCGCTGCTGCCTGGCCAGCCTGGGATTGGTGTCGCGCCCGTAGCCGTTGAGCGAGAAATTGGCGGCACGCGCGGTTTCGCCGAGGACAATGACCGTCACCGTGCGCCTCGTGCCCGCGCCCCAGGACCGGTTCCTGCGTGCATCGACGCCGAAGGGCGAGACGACGACGGGTATGGCCCACCTGCGTTTCAGGTAGCCATTGACGGCGTGGATATAGTTGGTGGGCGCCAGCAGGAACCGCAGGTCCCTGTTTTCACGCACGACCGGCGCCAGCGCTCTGAACATGACCAGCACCAGGGCGATGGCCAGCGCCAGCGATATGCCGGCGGCGATCAGGTTGCGCGGCAGCTGGCGCCGCAACGGCGGGAAGCGAATGTCGAGGCGACCGATCAGGTACGCGGGGAGGATACCGAACACGGCGACGCTTGCGGCCAGCCTGAACGTCAGCAGTTCGCCGGCTTCGGCGACGTCGGTTTCGGCCATGTTCTGCACCATCGCCCAATCGATACCGACGCCATAGTGGTTCGTAAAGTGGCTCACGACGCTGGTCGCGACGAGCAATGCGATCGACAGCGGCTTCAGCACCGGCCTGAAATTGAACAGGTGCAGCGGGCCGGCGAACGCCAGCGACAACGCCAGCGCGGCACCGATCCGGAGCGGCGCCGCCAGCCACCCGAGGCCTTCGGTGGCCGCGAAGAAGCGGTTCCAGAACGCCATGTTGAATACGGCGACCGTGTACACCGATACCGCGATCGGCATTGTCACCGCCCTGACTCCCATCGACTGCCTTGCCTTCACCTTGATCCCCGCATGAACTTGCGTCGGTGGACCTCCACCGTATTCGCGGGCCCAGACTAGCGGGGGGATGTCGAGGAAAAGTCGTTGGAAGGAAAAGCCCGGCGCCGGCGATGGCGCCGTGCCGCTTCAGCGGCGGGCGGGTGGGAACCGCAGCTCGGCGAGGGTGCCGCTGCCGGGATTGGACGATATCGTGAGAGTCCATCCGAAGCGCTCGCAGATACGGCGCGTCAGGAACAGCCCCAGGCCCTGGCCGCCGCCCTGTTTCGTCGAATCGCGCAAGGCCTGCGTATAGCGGCGCGCGGCCGCGACCGTGTCGAAGCCGGCGCCATTGTCCTGGATGCTCAGGCAGTGGTCGGCCAGCGTGACTGTGATGGCGCCTTCGTGGCTGTTCTCCGCCGCGTTGCGCAGCAGGTTGCCGACCACGATGCGGGCGATCGCTTCGGGACATTCCACCCATAGCGGCTGCAGCTCCGCGACGACGAAGCTCGCCTGCGCGCCTTGTAGCAGGTGTTCGTGGTCATCGACGAGAACCGCGGCAAGCGAGTCCAGGCGGATTGCCTCGACCGGCGCCCTGGCCTCCGCTTCGCGCGACAGGAAGAGCAGCGCCGCCATGATCTCGGTCAGGTTCCTCGTGGTGGACTCGATCCGTTCCAGGGGACGCCGGGCACCGGGCGGCAGCTCGTACAGCTTCAGCACATCGACGGCGCCGGCGATGACCGCGATCGGGGTGCGGAATTCGTGGCTCGCCTGATCCAGCAGGCTGCGCTCGCGTTCGATGAAGCGTTCCACGCGCTCGAGGTGGCGATTGACCAGGACGGCGATATCGTGCAGCTCGCGCAGCGCGAAATCGGTTTGCAGCCGCTGGGATGGCTGCTCCGGATCGAGCCCCTCCATCCGTCGCGCCAGCGACTGGATCGGCTGGTTCATGCTGTGGTAAAGCCACAGGACGGAGCACAGGATCATCAGGCCGCTCAGTATCGCGATCAGGACGCTGACCATCGCCGTCATGTTCTGATAGTCCTCCAGCTCGGTGATGTCGACGGCCATGACGATGCGCCCGTCGCCGGCGGGCGTGACAAGGACCGCATGGCTGCGGTCGCTGTCGTAGGCGTCCATGTCGTGCTCGTCGTAATAACCGGGTTCGAGACTGGCGAAGTAGGGCGGCATATCGCCCGGCAGCGTCGTGCCGCGCAGGTTCCAGCCCCGCACCAGTCCGCTGGTGGGGAGATGGTGCCCGGCGGGACGCGAGTCGCCGTCGGCCAGGTACTGGTTGGTGCTGGACTGCAGGAGATCGCGCCAGATCGGATGGACGATCAGCTGCTGGCTCAGGTTTCCCTGGATGGTCAGTCCGGCGCCCAGTACCAGGCCGAACAGCAGGAACAGCATGGCGATCTTGCGGCGCAGGCCGGGTGTGCGCCGGCCGCTCCCGCGCGGCGCGCGCTCAGTCATTGGAGCCGGCCAGCCGATAGCCGCTGCCGGCGATCGTCCTGATCAGCTTGGACGCTGACCCGCCGTCGACCGCCTTGCGCAGCATGTGCATATGCGAGCGCAGCACGTCGTGATCCGGCACGTTGTCGTTCCAGACCAGGGCCTCGAGTTCTTCGCGCCGTACCAAGTTGGGGGACTTGCGCATCAGGTATTCGAGCAGCCGCCGCCGTACCGGCGTCATCGGGATGCTTTTGCCGGCGCGCGTCACCGCCAGCGTCTCGAGATTGAAGCACAGGTCGGCAACTTCCAGTGTCCGGGCTTCGGCGTGCGCGCCGCGCGAGCGCTGCACCAGCACCTGCAGGCGTATTTCGAGCTCCGGCAGCGCCACCGGCTTGACGACATAGTCGTCTGCGCCGGTGACGAACCCCAGCATCTTGTCTTCGAGCTGGTCCTTCGCCGTCACGAGGATGACCGGAATCCGCGATTTCTCGTGCTTGCGCAACCGTTCCAGCATCGTGATGCCGTCCATCCGGGGCATCATCCAGTCGAGAACGATCGCGTCGTAATGGTTGATGGCGAGCAGGCCGAGCGCGGACTCGCCGTCGGGCGCGGCATCCGGATCGTGGCCGCAGGCTTCCAGGTAATCGTAGAAGTTGGCAGCCAGTGCGGTGTTGTCCTCGATGATGAGAATGCTCAGTGCCTGCTTGACCATAGCGTCCGGCGCCAGCGCGCGGTTGGGTTTTTCGAAGTGGGCCAGTATCGCATCAAATCCCTGCGGGAAGTGTGCTCGACCGGCCCGGCGGCATCAGAAGCCGCGTGACACGCCGATGAATGCCGACACGGCACCATCCTTGTCCTTTTCGACCAGCGGGCTGTCCGAGATCTTTCCAGGCAGTTTCTTGTACGAGATATTGCCGATGAACGCCCAGCGTCCCGCGAAGGGGTGCATGACATCGACGCCGATGCGCGGCACGGTTGCGCTGCCGGGCTTGTAGTCGACCACGCCGCGCGCAACTTCCTCCGGCAGGGTGCCGTAGTAATAATTGGCGAGCTTTTTCGAAAGATGGGCGATACCGACATGCGGCGAGATGCGGGTTTTTCCCCATTGGTAGGGATAGGCGTACTTCACCCCGGCTTCATGGCCCTTGCTGGCGCCGGTGACATCGCCCTTGATCTCCAGTTCGAGCTCGCCCATGGCGCCGCGCCAGGTCGCCGCCAGGCCCACGTCCAGGCCGTCGTCGCGGTCTTCGAGGAGCGCCTGGTTGACGCCCCGCTCGGCAAGTTCGGCTCGGGCGAAATCGTCCCGGTCGATGCCGTCCATGCGCGCCGAGAGGAGCGCGTCGAGCGAGAATCCGCTGCCCTGCAGCAGGTGCGCGCCGCCGCTGATGCCGCGCCAGAAAAAACGCTCGCCCTGGTAGCTCACCAGCGGGAACGGGGTGATGCGCGTGTCTTCGCCTGCGTACACGCTGCTGGAAACGGCCGTGCCGATGCCCAGGCCCCAGCGCGGGCCCTGGGCCTGCTGGGATGGGCCGGTGGCGCCCGTGGGCGAACCGGACTGCTGGGCATTGGCGCCGCTGGCTACAGCCAGCAGGAAGATGAACGAAAAAGAGCAACGCTTCATTGAGTGACCTATTGTATGGAAGGTTATTGGTGACGTGGGCAGTCTGCATCCAACAAAGACAAGCACCACCCGCATGCGTACTATGGCGCGATGCATGTCGTTGGAATGTCGCCGGACCGACATGGCGGGAGCGCACACCGATCCGGAACCGGCAGCGGCAGGCGCCGCGGAACGGGGCATCAAGCCCTGGCCCGCCTGCGACGGATCAGCCACTCGGCCAGCATCAGGTTGGGCATCCAGCACAGGAACGAGATGGCCTGGTAGCCCGTGATGAAGGGCAGTTCGAATATGCCGAGGATCGCCAGGTAGACCCGTAGCGTGACGGCGGCGAGGGTCAGCGCGAACGAGCGGACCATCCATGCCCGGTGTTCGCCGATGTCGCCGTGCACTGCGCGGTACCATGCCAGCCCCGTGGAGCCGAGCCAGGCAAGCGCCAGGCTTCCGAATCCCATCACCGTCGGGATGCCTGTCGAAGCCCCCGCTGCCAGTACGAGGCCCGAGACGCCCCCGGCCATGCAGCCCAGGACATAGACCCTGCCCATCCAGCGGTGCAGGGCGGCACGGCGCGCGCGCAGCTTCCTTGAAAACTGGGTGGGCCCCAGCAGCAGCGCGGTGGCGGCCGATCCGGCATGCACCACCAGCCATGGGCTGACAAAGCGGTTCGCCCCGATTTGCTCCGGTATTTCCGGAGCCGCGCCGAGATACCTGTACGAGACCAGGGCAACCGCCACGGACAGCAGGGTCGTGAGGGCGAACAGCCAGGCGGGTACCAGGCTGGTTCGGTGGGTTGTCGCTGGCGGTCTTGCAATATGCGTCATGAAGATTCCCTTCGTTGTTGGCTGTTGGTTGCGTTCAGGGGAGCGCCGCGCCAGTCAAGGGCCGCGGCACGTCTCACGCAGGCGCACTGTAGGCCGGTGCTGTCGTCGGAATGTTGCCGGGGGTGGTGCCCCTGCGAAAAGCCTCCCCCTGGAAGACAAGCCGGTTATTCGATGCGGAACTGCCGATACGCATCGGCGAGGCCCGGCGATCAGTTCGGACTGTCCGGCGCAAGACGGGTCAGTGCCATGCGCGACCTGCCATGGCACCATCTTTTCACGGGGGACAGGCGGCGTTGCCGCCCGCTCCCGGTCTTTCCCCAACGCGCACGAGCGCCACATCCACGAGGAGTCCTACATGCCCAAGACCGGTCTTTCCGCACTGCTTCGCCCCGAAGACAGCATCGTCGTGCTCATCGACCACCAGCCCTACCAGTTCGCGAACCTGCACAGCCACGAACCCACCATGATCGTCAATAACGTGGTCGGGCTGGCCAAGGCCGCGAAGGTGTTTGGCGTCCCGACCATTCTTACCACGGTGATCGAAGACCGTGGCGGCAACCTGATCAAGGGGCTGCAGGACGTGTTCCCCGACCAGAAGCCGATCGACCGTACCTTCATCAACACCTGGCAAGACCCGAATGTGACCGACCTCGTGAAAAGGAGCGGCCGCAAACAGCTCATCCTGGCGGCGCTGTGGACCGAGATCTGCCTGGCCATGCCCGCGATCCAGGCGCTGGACGAAGGCTACGACGTGTTCATCGTGACCGATGCGTCGGGCGGCGTTTCGGCCGAAGCGCACGACATGGCGGTGCGCCGGCTGGTGCAGGCCGGCGCGGTGCCGATCACCTGGATGGCAGTGATCTCCGAATGGCAGCGCGACTGGGCGCGCGTGGAGTCGGCAGCCGAGCTTTCGGGCGTCGTCCTGGAACACGGCGGCGCGAGTGGCGTCGCGCTGGCCTGGGAGCTGCAGCTGCTGCAATCGGCGGCCCGGGCCTAGCCCCTGTGCCGGACGCAGCATGCTTGCCCCGCGCCCGCCTAGCCGAGGCGATCCCTGCGCCAGGCCGACGGGGTCGCGCCCGTCAGCTTGCGAAAGGTCCTGCCGAAATGGACGGCGTCCGCGAAGCCGGTCGCTTCGGCCACGTCCTCGAGGGAACCGCGGGTGCCGAGCAACAGCGCCTTGGCGCGCTCGATGCGCGCCTGCAGCTGCCATTTGTAGGGCGCCAGGCCGGTCGACGCCTTGAATGCCCGGTGATAGTGGGATTGGGACAGGCCGGCCAGGTTCGCCAGCGTCGCCAGGTCCACCCTGGAGGGCAGGCTTGCTTCCAGGAAGTCCAGCGCGTCGCTCAACTGCAACGGCGACAGCCTGGCCGGGCCCCTGACTGGGGTTCGGTTGCCGCGAAACAGCCGGATCGCGATCGAGGTCACGAGCGCGTCGCCGTACAACTGCGTGGACGGATCCGGATCGCTCACCGCCTCCGCAAGCAAGCCGATGAGTGCGCAGATCCCCTCGTCGGTGAACCGCAGCCGGGGCGTGTTCGCAAGGTCGTGCTGTACCCCGATCGCGCAGCGCTCGCCGAGCGCACCGATATCGAAGCACAGGTTGACGTCGCGCGCGTAGCGAACGTCGTCGCTGTATCCCCACAGTTCCATCCCCGCGGGTGTGAAGTGCATCTGGCGCGGCCGGTAGTCGATCGGGCAGGGCGCATCGCCGCGCAGCCGCGGCTCGCAGCGGCCTTCGCCCACTTCGTCCAGGAGCATGCCCAGCCGCGACTGGTCATCGTGCGCCAGCTGGTGCAGCACCCGGCCGGTACCGAAAAACTCGGTGATCACGACGGCGACCCCATTCCAGGTGCGGTCGATGCTCGTCACATTGAACAGGTTCTCCGGAAGTGCAATCTGGTTTGCCATGGGAAGGACCGGGAAGTGGGTTGATAACGATTGTAGGTGCGCTGTTGCCGGGAAGGCAATAAGGCATTCGAAAGGGCCGGGCCGCCCGAACGGCGGCGTTCGGCCAGGCAAACACGTTTCGACGCGTTCATGCCCGAGGCTGTCGAGCATCCGCATGCGCCGGCGGAACGACGGCGATGGCGATTTTTCCACGTAGCCCGCTGTCACGACTTTCGAGTCGCGCATGTGCAAGAGGAATGTCGGCCAACGAATACGTCGCGCCGACATGGGGGCGAAGCTGGCCGCGTTCGACCAGCGCGCCGAGTTCATCGAGCTTGCCGCGATTCTGTCGTGTGAACACGAAGTGATAACTCGCGTTCTTGCCCCAGGCTTGCACGAGGTTCTGTGGCTGCGCCGTGTCGACGATCGTGACGACCCGGCCCAGCTGGGCAAGCACGTCGGGCGCACGGGAAAGGGTGTCGCCACCGATGGTGTCGAAGATGACGTCGACGCCTTCGCCTGCTGTCTCACGCATGACGACTTCGACATGGTCTTCGTTCCGGTAGTCGATGACGACATCGGCGCCGAGGCCGCGCACGAATTCGAACTGCTCCGAACGGGCAGTCGTGAATACCCTCGCGCCGATGGCCTTCGCAACCTGGATCGCCACGTGGCCCACGCCACCCGCGCCGCCGTGTATGAGAATGCTTTCTCCTGCGCGAAGTTGCGCCCGCACGGCGAGCGCTTCCCATGCCGTTCCTCCAACCAGGGTCAGGCTCGCGGCTTCGAGATGGCTCAGCGAAGCGGGCTTCTTCCCGACGATGCTTTCGTCGGCGACGTGGTACTCGGCATAGCTTCCCGGACCATCGAAAATCCGGGGCGTGTACCAGACCTCGTCGCCCGGGACGAAGGCCGTCACGCCCGCGCCGACTTCCTCGACCACACCGGAAACATCGTGTCCGGTAATGGCGGGGAGGGGCACATGGTCCCGGTAATCCCCGCGGCGTACCTGGTAGTCCAGGGGGTTGATGGACGTGGCATGCACCCGGACGAGAACCTGTCCTGCGCCAGGTGCCGGCCTGGGCACGTCGCGAAGCTCGAATGCGTCCGGACCGCCGAAACTGTTGAGTGTGATCGCTTTCATTCCATCCTCATTTCGTTAAAAAGGTATATCGAGAATTCTCGATATTATGGGGCAAAAAAAATTTACAAGTCTTTGCCGATGAGTTCGGCCAACGCACCGAGCGCTTCCTCGTTCCGCTTGTAGTAGGTCCACTGGCCGATGCGTTGTACTTCGACCAGGCCAGCTCTCTGCAAGGTTGCAAGATAGCCGGAGACTGTCGACTGCGACAATCCGACACCCTCCTGGATACTGCTGACGCAGACGCCCACCGTGTGCACATCCCCTTCGTCCTGTGGGGGAAAATTGTTCACCGGATCCTTCAACCGTTTCAGGATGTCGAGACGGGTACGGTTCGAGAGCGCCTTGAATACTTCGAGTAAGTCCATCAGTCAATTATATCGAGATTTCGCGATATGTCAAGCTGACGTCCGACCGGGCAATACCGATATATGAACGTTCCACGTATTTCGACAAGGTGACATTTGGCGAGTTTTGCCATGCGAGTCGTCCTGTAAAGTGCGGGTTTCACGTTATTGGAAGGCGCTTGCGGATGATGAAAGCCGATGAGCTCGAACGCTTCGGGGCATGCCTGCGTACACGGCTGTCGGATCAGGCCGGGCGGCTGTTCGACTTCAGGCTGGAACTCATGGAGCGGGAAATCGCCGAGGGCTGGCGGTGCATGTATGCCCAGGCAGTCCTGTTCAGGAAACTGCTGCCGGAGCCGCTGATCAACGAACAGGGCCGGGCGTATGAACTGGAGCAGCTGCGGCAGGAGATCTGGCGCCCGTTCGGGCAATGGGAGTCGGGCTACCGCTCCGCACTGCTGTGCGACTGGTACGAGCACCCTGAACGCCGTGCCGGCTACCGCAATTACCTGGACGTGGGATCGTTCGACAGCCCTTCGGGCGATCCACCCGATCCGCTCGACCGTACGGCGTACGATGTGCTGACCCGGCGGATCGAGGCAGACAATGCGCACTGGTGGTATGAAACCATGACCAATGCCCGTGACTGGTTCGTGGACGAGTCGTTCCGCTGCACGCTGACGCCGCTGTTCCTCGGCCTGCCGGTCGAGGACGCGCCGCCGGACCCGGCGCTGCGTGGCGAACACCCCGGGCGGTACTGGCGGGCCGTGCACCGCAGCAGGTATCGGCTGGTGTTCGACGCCGCCGATTATCCGGCGTTCACGAAGCCGGACTGGAACCTGCGGCTGATGGCGGCGATGGCGCCGGATTTTCCGTACGACCCTGCACTGAGCAAGCCGTCGCGCCTGGCGTTCGTCCAGGAAGGCGATGGCCCGCTGGCGTGGGCGCTGTTGATCGACAAGACGGACCGCTCGCCGGATTACCGCTATCCGCCGCAGCTGATCCTCGTCGACCGTGCGCGAAAGAACAAGTTAAAGGATGAACACATCCTGTTCGCCAATCCCGTCAAGCCGCGTTTTTTCACGCATGGAAAAGGGCCGCGCAGCCTGGAAACGGAGTTGCTGTTCCACTTGCCGCGCAGCCGCCGGCTGATCGAATTCTTCGAACCGTTCGTGACGGAGGCCCTGGCTGCCGCCCAGAATCCGGAAGACCAGTTTGCCCGATGAAGATATCCACACTGTTGCGTGCCGCCATCCCAGCGGCAGCGCTGTTCGCGCCGCTCGTTTGCGCCGCGCAGGAATACCGGTCCTGGAACGTGCAGTGCGATAACGTCAACCGCTGCGAAGCGGTCGGCTACGGACCGGATCGCGAGACGGCGCGGCAGATTGCCGTTCAACTGGTGCGCGAGGCTGGGCCCGATACGGCAGTCATGGTAAAAGTCATCCTGACCGGGGACGGGCCGCGCGAGCCGGACGCCGTCACCATCACGGTGGGCCGTCACCGGCCAATCCCGGTCCGCGCCAACCGGCCGATGCCGCGCGAGGCCGCGCGCGAACTGCTGGACATGATGATCGACGGCAGGACGGGCCGAGCCAGCGACGGCGCACAGCAATTGACCCTGCCGCTCGATGGCATGAAGGCAGCGCTGTTGCGGATGGATGCGGTGCAGGGAAGGATCGGCACCCCGGGGGCGCTGGTACGGCGCGGCCGGCGGCCGGAAGCTTCCGTGCCGCCGGCGCCGGCCATGCCGGTCCTGCATGCCGCGCCACGTGCGCAGCGCGTTGAAGATATCGAACTCATCAAGGCCGTGTCCGCGGAAGCCGGCCTGGATGCGGCGGAGGGGATCGACAAGCATAGCCTGTACCGCTTTGCGGATGACCGGCTGTTATTGTTGTTTGAATCGGCGCGTGGCTCATACAGGAGTTTTTTCGAAGCCTGGCTGGCCAACGGGCGACCTCCTTACCAGCCCCGGCGTCTCAGCCTGCCAAACATCGGTCCGGAAGAAGGTTTCCTGGAGAGCGCCAGTTTCAATGGCCAGGTGCTGGAGTCTTACTACCGGGGGACCTACAGCGATTGTCTCGAGACCATCGAATGGCTGTGGACCGGGAACAAGTTCGAACTGCTGACAATGTACCGGGCCGATAGCTGCCGCGGCATGACGGGTCTGATTGAACACCGCAAGTGGGTGGCGCGGAAAGCTCCCGCAAATTAAGTGCTGCGGCATTTCATACGGCTCCGCATTGCGGCTTGCGCCGTGATCCCGTGGACGTCTTCCATGAAAAAACTTCTCTGCGCGGCTGTTCCTTCGCTGGCACTGGCCAGCGCCGTATTTGCAGGCGAGCTGCGCGGCATCGAGTTCGCCGATAGCGACTGGGAAATCGTCTGCGACAACACACGCACCTGCCGTGCCGCCGGCTATCACCCCCTGTCGAACGATGACGACGATGGCAGTGACGACGACGGCGACACCGACGCAGCGGACAAGACGCTGCCGGTGTCGGTACTCCTGACCCGGAAGGCCGGACCGGGCCAGCCTGTCGCGGGCGAGCTCCAGATCGGCCATGGCGCGGGGGCGTTAACGGATATCCATCCCGGCAATGTGTCGTTGACGATGCTGATCGACGCCGCGCCCGTTGGACTGGTCGCGCTCGCGGACGAAGACTGGACCGCACGGCTGACGCCTGCACAGGTTGAGGCTCTGCTTGTTGCTCTTCTCCATCACGGCAAGATCGAATGGACGGATGGCAAGTCGAAATGGCGGCTGTCGGACAAGGGCGCAACCGCCGTCATGCTGAAGATGGACGAATTCCAGGGGCGCCCCGGCACGCCGGGAGCGCTGGTGGCCAAGGGCGACAGGGCCGAGCGCCATGCGTTGCCGGCCGTGCCGGCGCCCGTTGTCGTCGCACCGCGCGTGCCGGCCGACGGTCGCGTCCAGTTGTCCAGGGCCAGCCGGAAAGCCTTGCGAGACGCCTTGATCGCGTCCGCCGGCGACGAATGTCCGGCCCTCGAGAACAGTTTACGAGCGTCTGATTACATCCATGTGCAACGGCTGTCGGGTACCAGGCTGGTCGCCTCCGCCACTTGCTGGATGGGCGCATCCGGCGTCGGAGAGGCTTACTGGGTGATCAATGCGTCGCCACCGTTCGCGCCGAGGATCGTCACGACCGACGGCATGTATTCGAATGGAACGATCCGTACCGCGGGACGGGCCAGCATGGCCGGCTGCGCGGATTTCGAAGAATGGACATGGAACGGCAAACGCTTCGTGCAGACCCGCAAGGGCACGACGGGGATGTGCCGGGGCATCTCCCTGGGCGGCGCCTGGCCGTTACCGGTTCTCGTGACCGACGTGCGCCGGCGATAGCCGGCCGGCCCGGTTCCAGTCCGGCGATCGCGCGATTTACCGCCTGCGCCTGGCGAACGCACGGATCAGCAGCACGCCCGCCACGGTGATGATGCCGCTCAGGACGAGGGACGCCAGCCCGTTCCACAGCGGATCGCCCAGCCCGTGGTCGGTGGCGGCGTTGCCGATGGCCTGGAACGGCAGCGCCGCGCCGGCCAGCAGGGCGATGCAGACGGGAATCAGGACGAGGAGGGCGGTCTTGCTGGTCATGGGAGTCTCCGGCTTGGTTTTAGTTGTAGCCGCGAATATCCGATATCCGCGCGATCGATGGAAATCGTTTATACGCACGTGTACTATTCATCCCATGGATGAACTTCGCCGCATCGACCTCAATCTCCTGCTGACGCTGCACGCGCTGCTGGCCGAAAAACACGTCACGCGCGCCGCGCTGCGGCTGCACAAGAGCCAGCCCGCCGTCAGCCACGCGCTGGCGCAGCTGCGCGTGCAGTTCGACGATCCGCTGCTGGTACGGCGCGAAGGCCGCATGGCGCTGACGCCGCGTGCCATGGCGCTGATCGATCCGCTGGGCGAGGCGCTGGGCACGCTGAACGGTTTGCTGCGCGAACAGCAGTTCGATCCGGCCGCGGCGCGCCGCCGATTCCGGCTGACGCTGTCCGATTATTCGTCGCGCATCATCCTGCCGCCGCTGGTGCGGCACGTGCGCCGGCATGCGCCGGGCATCGACCTGGCGATCAGCCAGGCCAGCCGCGACGCGATGCTGGCGCAGCTCGTCGACGGCGAGGTGGACCTGGCGCTGGGCATCTTCCCGGACCGGCCAGAAGCCATCCAGGTGCAGGACCTGTTCCCGGAAGAATTCATCAGCCTGGCCGATAAAAACACGCTGTCGGCGAAGGGCGGCCTGACGCTGGACGAATTCCTGCAGCGCCCGCACGTGAAGCTGGCGCTGCGGCCGGACGCCTACGATGAAATCGAAAAGGCCCTTGGCGAACTGGGCCTGCAGCGGCACATCGCCGTGGCATTGCCGCACTGGGGCGCGGCCGTGGAACTGATCGCCGGCACCGACCTGATCCTGACGGCGGCCAGCCGCACGGTGGGCGCCATGCAGCCGCACAAGGCGCTGCGGCGCTTCAAGCCGCCGTTCGCGTTACCGAGCTTTTCGTACCAGCAGGCGTGGCACGTGCGGCGGGAAGACGATCCGGGCCACCGCTGGCTGCGCCAGGCGGTATTCGACTGCAGCCAGCCGGGTGTTCACTTGCCCTGACCGGTGCCGTGCTTGCCGGGTGGCGCAGGCGGGGCTGCCCTGCCGGGATCGACCGACGTGATCGAGACGGCGACCGGGTCGCTGGCCGGGAAGGATTCGTCCAGTGCCTCGTCGAGGACGTCGGACGCCGTATCGGCGGCAGGGGCCACGGCGGGCCTGCCGGTGCCGTCGGGTTTCGGTGACTGCTGGGTGGTATTCATTGCGCGCTCCGCCATGTCCGGATTTCCTATTCTAGACCGCCGGCCGGCGCGGCGCCCATGCCGAAAGCGATAGGCGATGGCGGTGCGCCGCCGCTTCGGCCTGTTGTGTTTCCCATCGAACATTGCCCAGGACAACACCGTGATATAACGGTAACTTTCAATGAACGATCTTTCGGTACGGCCGCTTTCGGTATCGGATGATGCAATTAAAGGTCTTATGTCCGACGATGCGCCCTCCGGCCTGCCGCTCCCGACGCTGGCGACACAACTGTTCGAAAGCAGTCCCGACTGTGTAAAGCTGCTCAGCAGCGACGGCCGCGTATTGTCCATGAACGTCAACGGCCAGTGCGCCATGGAGATCGACGATTTTGCCGCGGTGGCCGGTGCGACGTGGAAATCGTTCTGGCCGCTGGAGGCCCAGGCGTCCATCGATGCGGCGCTCGCTGCCGCGATCGGCGGTGGCACGGGCCACTTCCAGGCAATGTGCCCGACCGCGAAGGGCACCCCGAAGTGGTGGGACGTGCTGGTCACCGTGGCCGCCAATCCTTTCGACGGCAGCCGCAACCTGCTGGTCGTCTCGCGCGACATCACGGCAAGCGAGCTGGCCGCGCGGGAACTGCGTGCGGCCAACGAACGGCTGGCCGAAGTGTTCCGGCAGGCACCCGCGTTCATGTGCGTGCTGCGGGGCCCCGATCACGTGTTCGACATGGTCAACGACCGCTACCTGCAACTGGTGGGCAACCGCGACCTGGTCGGCCGGCCGGTCCGCGCGGCGCTGCCGGAAGTCGGCGGCCAGGGCTTCTTCGAGCTGCTCGACGCCGTGTACCGCAGCGGCGAACCGTTCGTCGGCCACGACATGCCGGTGATGCTGCAGCGGCAGCCGGGAACGCCGCTGGAACAATGCTTCATCGATATCGTCCATTCGGCGCTGCGCGACGCGGACGGCCGCATCACCGGAGTGCTGGTCCATGGCGTCGACCAGACGCACCGGCGGCTGGCCGAAATGGCGCTGTATCAAAGCCGCGAACGGTTCGAAAAGATCGTCAGCCAGGCGGCCACGGGCGTTGTCGAGATGGACATGGCGGGCCGCATCACGTTCGCCAACCGCCGCTATTACGACATGCTGGGCTATGCCGGCGACGAGCTGATCGGTGCCACCGCGGCCGACGTGACGGCGCCCGATTCGCTGCAAGCAACGCTCGACGCGGTGTCGCGGCTGATGGCCGACGGCGAAGGCTTCGTGATCGACAAGCATTACCTGCGCAAGGATGGTTCGCTGATGCCGGCCACGAGCAGCGTCAACGCGCTGCGCGGGCCCGCGGGCGAGTTCCAGGGCCTGGTGGCGATCGTGCTGGACACCACCGCGAGCGAGCGGGCCGACCGGGACCTGCGCGCCAGCGAGGATCGTTACCGTACCCTATTCGATTCGATGGACCAGGGCTTTTGTGTGATCGAAATGATCGCCGACGATACGGGCAGGCCCGTCGATTACCGCTTTGTCGAAATGAACCGCATGTTCGAGCAGCACACGGGCCTGGCGAATGCGACGGGCCGCACGGCGAAGGAGCTGGTGCCCACGCTCGACGACTTCTGGGTCGATACGTACGGGCGTGTGGCGCTGACCGGCGTTGCCGCCCGCTTCGAGAACGAGGCGCCGGCCCTGGGCCGCTGGTTCGACGTCTATGCGACGCCGTTCGACGCCCCCGGCAGCCGGCGCGTAGGCCTGCTGTTTACGGATATCACCGCGCGCAAGGCGGCCAACCAGCGGCTGCGCCGGCTGGCCGCCGACTTGTCCGAGGCCGACCGGCGCAAGACCGAATTTCTTGCCACGCTGGCACACGAACTGCGCAACCCGCTGGCGCCGATCCGCAGCGGCCTTGCCGTGATGCGCATGGGCGGCGACCGGGTCGTGCCGAAAGTGCGCGAAGTGATGGAGCGGCAGGTGGAGCACATGGTCCACCTGATCGACGACCTGCTCGATATCGCCCGCATCAGCGGCGGCAAGCTCGAGCTGAGAAAGGGGCGTGCCGACCTGCGGAAGGTGCTGTCGAGCGCCGTGGAAACCAGCCAGCCGTCGATCGAGGCGGGCCGCCATGTGCTGGCCGTCGACATGGCGGAAGAAGCCATGTTCGCCGACGTGGACGCGGTGCGGATCGCCCAGGTGGTCTCCAACCTGCTGAACAATGCGGCGAAGTACACGCCGCCCGGCGGCCTGATCCGGCTGGCCATGGACCGTGAGGGCGGCGAGGCGGTGATCTCCGTGACAGATACGGGCGTGGGCATTCCGGCCGAGTCGATCGGCGGTGTGTTCGACATGTTCAGCCAGGTCAGCCGCCACCTCGACCTGGCGCAGGGCGGGCTGGGCATCGGCCTGTCGCTGGTGCGGCGCCTGGTCGAGATGCACGGCGGGCAGGTCACGGCCCGCAGCGACGGCATCGATGCCGGCAGCCACTTCACCGTGCGCCTGCCGTTGCTGGACGCCGCCGCCGCCGTCGATACGGCCCGCGCGGAGGCTGGCGAACGCCCGGCCGGCGCGGCGGCGCTGCCCATGCCCGGACTGAACGTGCTGGTGGTGGACGATAACGTCGATGCGGCACAGACGCTGGCCATGATCCTCGAACTGGGCGGGCATGCGACGCGCGTCGCCCACAACGGCGTGGAAGCAATGGCGGCGGTACGCGAGTTCACCCCGCATGTGGCCTTCCTCGACATCGGCATGCCGGAGATGAACGGCTACGAGACGGCACTGGCGATGCGCCAGCTGCCCGGCCTGCGCGGCGTGCGGCTGGTGGCGCTGACTGGCTGGGGCACCGAGACCGACCGGAACCGCTCGACCGAGGCGGGGTTCGACGAGCACCTGACCAAGCCGGTGCAGGCGGCCGATGTACAGGCAATCCTGGCGGGTATCGACGCCGGCGCTTGATGGGGAGCGGGCAGTGGGCGGCGGGCGGCGGCGGGTGACGGAGGCAAGCCGGGCGATTCCAACCCGTCAGCGCTGCACCACCAGCCGCGCGCGCAACAGCTCGCGTTCCTCGGGCGACGGCGGCTGCAGGTAGCCGAACTTGCCTGCGATTAACGTGGCGACCGGCAGGCCGTCGCGGAACAGCACGCGGTTGCCGGCCAGCGCGGGCACCTTGTCGCCCGGCAGCAGGGTGCCGCACAGGTTCAGCGGATCGACGCCGGAAACCGCCACCAGGCTGCCGTCGCGCGGCCGGCGGCGCATTTCGCGCAGGGCCGGAATCGCTTCGGGCAGCGCGAACTGTTCGCCGGACAGCCCGGCCACGAAACGCCCGCCGCGGATCTCGCCGCGTGCTTCGAGGCGATGGTAGACGGGCAGCAGCTCGCGCCATGCCGGCATCCAGGCCGCCTCGCGTTCGAGCAGGTGCCAGAACATCACGCCATAGCGGCGCAGCAGCGTCATGGCGATGTGCTCCAGCGTGGGTGGATCGGTGCGCGGCCGGCGTGCCGGTACCGGGCGGGCCGGCGTCTGCGGGCTGTCCGCCGGGTCGCCGTTGCGCTCCAGTATGGTCACGCCATCGGCGCGGCGCACCAGCGCCCAGCGGCCGGCTTCTTCCATCGTGGGGCCGGCGCCACGGCGGCGGCGCCGGTCCATCGTGTTGCGCTTGTTGGCCGGTACCAGCATCGCGCGCAGGCCGGCATAGCTGTCGGCGTTGACGAGCCCGGTCGCCACCAGTTCGCCCAGCGCGCTTTCCAGTTCCGCGCCCAGCAGCCGCGCCTCGTGCGCCAGCTCGTCGAAGAACATCGCGCCATGGTTGCGCAGCGCCTCCAGCACCCGGGCGGCGCGCGACGACACTTCCACCTCGCCGGCGACGGCGGGCAGCGCATGCCACAGCGCGAGCTGGCGGCGCGGCAGCAGCACCAGCGGCGTGCCGCGCACCGGGCCGCCGCTGGCGCTGGCCGGCGCGCCCACCCGCGTCCAGACGATGCGGCCGGCGCGGCACAGGTCGTCGAGCCACAGCATCGAGTAATCCTTCACGCGCGCGGCCAGCAGCTCGCTTTCCCAGGCGCCGGCCGCCGCTTCATAGCCTTCCAGCTGCGCCAGCACGGGTGGCAGCGCGTCGCTGCCCTGCAGTTGCGTGGCCTCGGCCAGGTGCTGCCATTCGAACAGGAAGCGCATGAAATCCTGCCGCTCCACCGGTTCGATCTCGCGCCGCAGGCTCTTGATCGTGTAGCGGTGGATGCGCGCAAGCAGGTGCCGTTCGCACCATTCCTCTTCGGTCACACCGGGCGTGAAGCGGCCGCGCATCACGTAGCCCTCGCTTTCCAGCTGCGTCAATGCGATGGTGACCGTGCTTTCCGGCAGGGCCAGCGCGGCGGCGATGGCCGCCACCGGCTGCGGGCCGAAGCCGGACAGCCGCGCGCGCAGCAGCTCGACGAGCGCCGCGTCGCGCGACCATGGCTCGTCGCCATCGGCGGCCAGCCGGTCCGGTATCGCGAGGGCCGGCGCGGCAACGGCATCGGGATACGCCGCCTGCACGCAGGCCAGCCGCTCCAGCGCCACCCACAGGCCGGCACCGCTGCCTTGCAGCCGCGTGGCCCGGCCGCCCCTGGCGAGCGCCGCCAGCAAGTCCTCCCACCCTTCGTTGGCGCCGGCTTCGTCGCGGGTGATCGCGGCCAGCGCCACCAGCGCTTCGTGCATTTCGTCGCTGTCGCGCACGCGCGGCCAGGCTTCGAGCGCCACCGCCTCGATCGCGCCGGCATCGAGCGCGCCCAGGTCGTCGGTGGATGCCGGATCGGTCCAGCGGCGGTTGATCACGGCCTGGGTGCGGCGCTCCTCCAGCGGCGCATCGTCGAGGAAGGCATAGGGCCGGGCGTTCAGGGTCTCCATCGCCAGCGGGGAGGCAGCGGGCAGGTCGCGCGACAGCAGCTGCACGTCGCCGGCTTCCATGCGGCGCAGCAGCGCCAGCCAGCCTTCGCTGTCCATCGCCTCGTGCAGGCAGTCGTCCAGCGTCTGGTCCACCAGCGGGTGGCTGGGCAGCTCGCGGTCGCCGGCGATGTTTTCCAGGCACGCCGCCTGGTCGGGGAACACCGCCGCCAGCATGTCGTCGCTTTTCATCCGCATCAGCTGCGGCGCGACCTTGCGCCCGCCGGCGTAGCGGGGCAGGGCCAGCGCCGTCGTCGCGTTCCAGCGCCAGCGCACGTTGAACAGCGGCGCATCGAGCAGCGCCTGCACCAGGATGTGTTCCGCGGTGGCGGAGCGCAGGTAGCGCCACACTTCGTCCAGCGGAAAACTGTGGCTGTCCGACAGCGACAACACGATCGCATCCTCGGTGGCCGCCGCCTGCAATTCGAAATTGAACGTGCGGCAGAAGCGCTTGCGCAGCGCCAGGCCCCAGGCGCGGTTGATGCGGCTGCCGTACGGCGTGTGCAGCACCAGCTGCATGCCGCCGGAAGCGTCGAAGAAGCGCTCCATCACCAGCGTGTCGCGCGTGGGCAGGGCGGACAGGGCCGAACGCGCGCGGGCCAGGTACTCGACGATCTGGCGTGCCGCGTCGTCGTCCAGGCCCAGGTGTTCGAACAGCCAGCCGATCGCATGCTCGATTGCTTCTTCCCCGTCTTCCCGCTCGCCCAGCAGCCGGTCGATCTCGCCGCGCAGCCGCGCCACGCCGAGCGACAGCTCGTCGCTGCGGCCCGGCGCCTCGCCCAGCCAGAACGGGATGTTCGGCGCGGCGCCGTGCGCATCCTCCACGCGCACCTTGCCCGCTTCCACGCGCATGATGCGGTACGACGTGTTCCCGAGCTGGAACACATCGCCTGCCAGGCTTTCCACCGCGAAGTCCTCGTGCACGGTGCCCACGTTCTGGCCGCCCGGTTCCAGCAGCACGGTGAAATCGGCGTTGTCCGGGATCGTGCCGCCGGAGGTGACGGCCGTCAGCTTGCCGCCGCGCCGGCCGCGCACCGTGCCGGTGACGGCGTCGCGGTGCAGGTAGGCGGCGCGCACGCCCTGCCGCCCGTTGTACCCGTCGGTCAGCATGCGCAGCACGGCTTCGAAGCGCTCGCGCGCCAGCGCCGCGTACGGCATGGCGCGCCGGACCAGGTCGAACAGGGCGTCTTCGCTCCACTCGCGGCTGCCCACCTCGGCCACGATCTGCTGCGCCAGCACGTCGAGCGGTGCGACCGGGATGCGCAGCGTGTCGAGTTCGTCGCGGCGCACGCAGTCGAGCAGCGCGGCACACTCGATCAGGTCGTCGCGCGAGGCGGGAAACAGCCGGCCCTTCGGCAGCCCGCCCACGTGGTGCCCGGAGCGGCCGACCCGCTGCAGGAACGAGGCGATGCTGCGCGGCGAGCCGATCTGGCAGACCAGGTCCACGTCGCCGATATCGATGCCCAGTTCCAGCGACGCGGTGGCGATCAGCATCCGCAATTCGCCCCGTTTCAGGCGCTGCTCCGCATCGAGGCGGTATTCCTTGGCCAGGCTGCCGTGGTGCGCCGCCACGTGTTCGGCGCCGAGGCGGTCGGCCAGGTGGCGCGCCATGCGCTCGGCCATGCGCCGCGTGTTGACGAAGACGAGCGTGGTGCGGTGCAGGGCGGCCAGTTCGGCCAGCCGGTCGTACACGCGGTCCCATACCTCGTTCGGCATGACCGCCTCGAGCGGCACGGGTGGCAGTTCCAGCCCCAGGTCGCGGGCACGCACGTGGCCCACGTCGACGATCGCGCAATCGCGCCCCGCGCCGGCCAGGAACTGCGCCACCACCGAAATCGGCTTCTGCGTGGCGGACAGGCCCACGCGCACCGGCGCCTGCGCCCCCGTTTGCTCCATGCACAGCGCATCGAGCCGTTCCAGGCTCAGTGCCAGGTGGCTGCCGCGCTTGCCGCCGGCCACGGCATGGATTTCATCGACGATCACCGTGCGCACGGTGCGCAGCATGTTGCGCCCGCTCTCGGAGCCGAGCAGCACGTACAGCGATTCGGGCGTCGAGACCAGGATATGCGGCGGGCGCCTGCGCGCGGCGTTGCGCTCGGCCTGCGGCGTGTCGCCAGTGCGCACGGCGCTGCGGATGCCGTGCGGCGGCAGCCCCAGTGCATCGAGCCGCGCGCCGATGCCTTCCAGCGGCACGAGCAGGTTGACGCGGATATCGTTCGACAGCGCTTTGAGCGGCGACACGTACAGCACCCGCGTTTCATCCGGCAGTGGGGTCGCCTGGCTCTCGCGCACCAGCGCGTCGATGGCGGCCAGGAACGCCGTCAGCGTCTTGCCCGAACCGGTTGGCGCGGCGATCAGCGTGGGGCGGCCGGCCTGGATCAGCGGCCAGGCGCGGCGCTGCGCCTCCGTCGGTCCCCTGACGAAGGCCGCGTCGAACCACGCCGCGACCGCGGGATGGAAATCGTGACGTGAACGGGAAGCCATTGCCGGGCGCGTTCCATGCCTATTCGGCGTGGAATTCTTCCGTGCTCGCGAACAGTTCCCAGGCCACGATGAACAGCGCCGCGATCACCGGCCCGATCACGAAGCCGGTCAGGCCGAACAGCGCCATGCCGCCGATGGTGGAGAGCAGCACGACGTAATCGGGCAGCCTGGTATCCTTGCCTACCAGCAGGGGGCGCAGCACGTTGTCGACCAGGCCGATGACCACCACGCCGTAGACCGCCAGCCCGATGCCTTCCCACACGGCACCAGTGATCAGGAAATACACCGCCACCGGCCCCCAGACGATCGCCGCGCCCACCGCCGGCAGCAGCGACAGGAAGGCCATCACCACGCCCCACAGCATCGGGCCCGGCACGCCGAGGAACCAGAACGCCAGGCCGCCCAGCGCGCCCTGCGCGATCGCCACCAGCACGTTGCCTTTCACGGTGGCGCGGATCACGATGATGAAATTGTCGAACAGCGGCTCCTTGTAGCGCGTGCCGAGCGGCACCGCGCGCTTGATGCGGGCCGACAGCGACTGGCCGTCGCGGAACAGGAAGAACAGCAGGTACAGCATGACGGTCACGCTGACGAGGAAATCGAGCGTCATGCTGCCGAAGTTGATCGCATACTTCGCCACCGCCTGGCTGATCTGCGAGGCGCCGGCCGTGAGCTTGGCCTGCAGGCTTTCCAGGTTGGTCAGCTCGAAGCGTTCCAGCACCGAGTGCACCCAGGTGGGCAGCGCGGCGATCACGCGCTGGAAGATCGTGCCGAAATTGATCTGGCCCGAATTGATCATCTCGTAGATGCCGGCCGCCTGGTCGATCAGCGACAGCGTGATCAGCGTGAGCGGCAGGATCACCATCAGGAGGATCAGCAACAGCGAGATGAGCGCGCTGGAGGTCGGGCGGTTGCCGGTCATGTTCAGCAACCGGTAATGCACCGGCGCGAAGACGACCGCCAGGATGACGCCCCAGAACACGGCGCCCGAGAACGGCAGCAGGATCCAGAAAAAGCCCAGCGTCAGCAGGCCGAGCAACAGCAGGAACGACTTTTGCGGCAGAGAGAGTTGCTTCATATATTTGTTATTTGGTGATTGATCCGGATGAGGAGGTAAAACGCGGTGTTTCCCCATCATAGCCGAACAGGCAACTTTTCCCGTCACCGTGCAGTGCGCCGCGTGCAACCTTACAATATGCTCGTCAATCGTGCGCATTGGCACCGCCGCATCTGGTCATAATGATAAGTCCATTTCGGCGGGACAATACCGCGCCGAACATTCCCGGAGGACCGATGCTGCGCCCCGAAACATGTACCGCCCGTTCGCGCCGGACCGGATCCGCGCACGCGCTCACGACCGCCGCGCCGCAAACCGCCGCCATGGGGCCTGCGGCATGACGGACGGGCAGCTCGTCGGCTGCCACGATTGCGGCGCGCTGTACCGTTGGCGGCCGCTGGCTTCCGGGCAGCGCGCGCGCTGCACGCGCTGCGCCAATGTGCTGTACAAGTGGCACGCCGCCGGGCCGGCGCCGCGTCCGTCGTCGATGGTGGCCATCACGCTGGGCGCCGCGCTGGTGTACCTGATCGCGCAGTGCTTTCCCATCGTGGAACTGGAAATGAGCGGCCTGACGTCCGGCGCCACGCTGCTGCAGGCCATCGGCGTGCTGTGGAGCGAGCGCATGGAAGTGATCGCAGCGATGGTGTTCTTCTTCGCCGTCGCCTTTCCCGCGCTGGAACTGGGCGCGCTGCTGTACGTGTCGTCCGGCCTGCTGCGCGGGCGCCGGCTGCCCGGGTTTCACCTGCTGCTGCGGGTGGTGCAGGGCGCGCGGCACTGGGCGATGACGGAAGTGCTGATGATCGGCATCCTCGTCACGGCGATCAAGATGACGAGCCTTGCGCGGGTGATCCCGCATCCGGGCCTGTTCGCGTTCGGCGCGCTGACGATCCTGTGCGCGGTGGTGATGCGCTACGAACCGCGCGCGCTGTGGGCGCTGGGCGACCGGCTCGATCCGCCGGTTGCACCCCCGCCGATGCACGCCGCGCCGGACGGCCCCGCCGTTGCCCGCCACCCGATCGAATGCCGCGCCTGCGGCCTGGTCAACCGGGAGCGCCGCGAAAAGCAGCATTGCCGCCGCTGCGGGGCGGTGCTGCACCACCGTATCCCGAACAGCACCACGTGGACCTGGGCGCTGCTGGCGGCGGCCGCGCTGCTGTATGTGCCGGCCAATATCCTGCCGGTGATGTACACCGAATCGATCGGCGGCATCGAGGGCGATACCATCATGAGCGGCGTTGCGCTGTTCTGGAACACCGGTTCGCCGGGACTGGCGATCGTCATTTTTGTCGCCAGCATCCTGGTGCCCGTGTCGAAGCTGGCGGCGCTGGCGCTGCTGAACGCCACCGCGCAGTGGGGATCGCGCTGGGCGCCCGGCGGGCGCACGCGCATCTACCGGATGGTGGAATTCATCGGCCGCTGGTCGATGCTCGATATCTTCGTGGTCACGCTGACCGTGGCGCTGGTGCGCTTCCAGGCGCTGGCCGTGATCACGGCCGGCCCCGGGGCGCTGGCGTTCGGCTGCGTCGTGATCCTGACGATGTTCGCATCGAACCGGTTCGACCCGCGCCTGATCTGGGACCCCATCGAGAATGACAGGAACGACAAGAACGGAGAAGCACATGCCTGAGCAGGACCTTCCGCAACCCGCCGTCGACCGCCCGAGCCGCTGGCTGCCGTCGCTGATCTGGCTGATCCCGGTGCTGGCGGCCATCATCGGCGCCACGCAGGTGGTCAACTGGATGACCAGCCGCGGCCCCACGGTCACCGTCAGCTTCGCCACCGGCGAAGGGCTGGAGGCGGGCAAGACCAAGGTCAAATACAAGGATGTCGACATCGGCGAAGTCGTCGCCGTCACGCTGGGCGAGGACGGCAACCGCGTCGACGCGAAGATCCAGATGGCGCGCGAGGCGAAGCGCTTCACCGCCGAGGACACGCGGTTCTGGGTGGTGCGCCCGCAGATCGGCGCCAGCGGCGTGTCCGGCCTGGGCACGCTGCTGTCCGGCCCCTATATCGGCGCGGCGCCCGGCAAGGCCGGCGGTACCACCAGCCAGTTCAAGGGGCTCGATACGCCGCCGGCCGTGCCGCCCGGCCTGAAGGGCCGCGAGTACAAGCTGCATGGCGACAGCCTGGGTTCGGTGGGCATCGGCTCGCCAGTTTATTACCGCCGCCTGCGCGTGGGGCAGGTGGCGTCGTTCCAGCTGGACCAGGCCGGCGACGGCATCGACATGTCCGTCTTCATCGAGGACCGCTACGTGGGCTTCGTCGGCATCGACACGCGCTGGTGGCACGCCAGCGGCGTGGACCTGCGCCTCGATGCCGGCGGCTTCAAGCTGAACACGCAGTCGCTGGCGGCGCTGGCCACCGGCGGCATCGCCTTCGAGTCGGGCAACGGCCAGAAGCCCGAGGCGGCGGCGCCGGAGGGCACGCGCTTCAACCTGGCCGACGACCGCGCGGCCGCCCTGCGCCCGCCGGACGGCCCCGGCGTGACGGCGGTGCTGTACTTCGACCAGTCGCTGCGCGGCCTGGTGCCCGGCGCGCCGGTCGACTTCCGCGGCATCGTGCTGGGCGAGGTGCGCGCCGTGGGCGTGGAATTCGACCGCACCCGCAAGGCCTTCCGCATGCCGGTGACGATCGACCTGTATCCGGGCCGGCTGGGCAAGCCGTTCCTGGACGCCTATTCCGGCGACGTGCAAAAGGGCCACGAAACGATGGCGCGGATGATCGGGCGCGGCCTGCGCGGCCAGCTGCGCACCGGCAGCCTGCTGACCAGCCAGCTCTACATCGCGCTCGACTTCTTCCCGGGCGCGCCCAAGGCGGCACTGGCGATGCGGAAGGACCTGCTGGTACTGCCCACGGTGCCCGGCTCGCTGGACGAACTGCAGAGCCAGCTGCTGAGCATTGCCCGCAAGCTCGACAAGGTGCCGTTCGACGAGATTGGCGCCAACCTGAACCGCACGCTGGTGCAGGCCAACGCCATGCTGGCCCGGGCCGATGCCACGCTGGCGAAATTCGATGGCCAGGTGCTGCCGGAGGTGACGCAGACGCTGGCCGCCGCCCGCAAGACCTTCGCCAGCGCGGAAGACCTGCTGCAGCAGGATTCGCCGCTGCAGTCCGACCTGCGCCGGACGCTGCAGGAAGTGACGCGCACGATGGAGTCGGTCGACGCGCTGGCCGATTACCTCGAACGCCACCCGGAATCGCTGATCCGCGGCAAACCCCAGGAGAAGAAATGACCCGCCTTGTTTCCCTTTGCCGGGCATCGGCCATCGCCGCGGCGGCCTTGCTGGCCGGCTGCGCCGCAGCGCCGGCCGACCGGTTCTACACCCTTGCCGGCGACAGCGTCGCG
Source organism: Pseudoduganella dura (assembly GCF_009727155.1). NCBI lineage: Bacteria > Pseudomonadati > Pseudomonadota > Betaproteobacteria > Burkholderiales > Oxalobacteraceae > Pseudoduganella > Pseudoduganella dura. The sequence goes on from NZ_WNWM01000002.1 coordinate 6,038,027, forward strand.
GCACCCGAAGCCGTTGCAGGCGCCGGCGCGGGCAGGCTGTACATCGAGATGGCGGCCGTCAACGTGCCGGCCCAGGTGCGCCGCGACCAGCTCCTGGTCGGCGGCGCGGACGGGCGGGTCGACCTGCTGGAGCACCACCGCTGGGCCGGCCCGCTGGCCGACGAGATCGGCAATGCGCTGTCGCTGGGCGTCACGGCGCGGCTCGGCGCGATCGACGTCTACCGCACCCCCCACCCGGACGACGTGCCGGTGTATCGCATCAGCACCAACGTGCAGCGCTTCGAATCCGTGCCGGGCGGTTACGCGCTGGTCGACGCCGTGTGGAGCGTGCGGCAGGTGGGCGGCGGCGCCGTGCTCACGTGCCGCAGCGTGCTGCGCGAGGAAGCCGGGCAGGGCTACGAGGCCCTGGTCGCCGGCCACCGCGCCGCGCTCGGCAGGCTGGCGGCCGCCGTGGCCGCCGGGGTGCGGGACCTGGCGGCCGGGCGGACCGCCGGCTGTTGAAAACACGGGGCCGGCGAACACCCTGGTGTCGGACACTTTTTTCCGCAGGAAAATAAGTGTCCGACACCGGTTTTTCGCGGAAGCAGCCGCAACGCCACCGAAAACCGGGTCAGGCACCAGACCGCAAGCGCCGCCGGCGGCATCGCCCATCGTGGCGCCGCCCGCGTCGCCGCGGCGCTAGACTTGGTGGCTATTTGCCGGGAACCGTCCGGCTCGACAGTGCCGTGCCGGTTCCCTCCATTTCGTCGTCCGACCCGAAGGAGCCGTCCATGCCCGCCACCATCACGATCAACGGCGCTGAAACGCCGTTGCCCCCCGACCCGCGCGTGTCGCTGCTCGACCTGCTGCGCGAGCACCTGCACCTCACCGGCACGAAGAAGGGCTGCGACCAGGGCGCGTGCGGCGCCTGCACCGTGCTGGTGGACGGCGAGCACCGCATCCTGTCGTGCCTGGCGCTGGCGGTGCAATATGCCGGGCGTTCGGTCACGTCGGTGGAAGGGCTGGCAGCGGCGGGCGCGCTACACCCGCTGCAGCAGGCATTCATCGAGCACGACGGCTTCCAGTGCGGCTACTGCACGCCGGGGCAGATCTGTTCCGCGCTGGGCATGGCGGCCGAACTGCGGCGCGGCGTGCCCAGCTACGTCACCGCGGACCTGGCGGCGGACAGCGTGGCATTGAGCCACGACGAGGTGCGCGAACGGCTGAGCGGCAACCTGTGCCGGTGCGGCGCCTACAACGGCATCGTCGCCGCCGTTACCGACGCTGTCACTGAATCCAGGGCGCGGGGGCCTCATGACCCCGTTCGCCTTTGCCCGCGCCGCCGACGCGACCGACGCGGTGCAGCAGGGCCACGTGGCCGGCGCGAAGTACCTGGGCGGCGGCACCAACCTGGTCGACCTGATGCGCGTGACGATCGAGCATCCGGCGATGCTGGTCGACGTGACCGGGCTGTCCGATACGATCGAGGAACGGCCCGACGGCAGCCTGCTGATCGGTGCCGCCGCGAAGAACACGGCGGTGGCCGAGCACCGCGCGGTGCGCACCCGTTTCCCGATGCTGACGCGGGCGATCACCGCCGGCGCCTCGGCGCAGATCCGCAACATGGCGACCGTGGGCGGCAACCTGCTGCAGCGCACCCGCTGCGCCTATTTCTACGACCACGACGGCGCGCGCTGCAACAAGCGCGCGCCGGGGCAGGGCTGCGATGCGATCGACGGCTTCAACCGCATGCACGCGATCCTGGGCGCTTCGGCGCACTGCGTGGCCACGCATCCTTCCGACATGTGCGTGGCGCTGGCCGCGCTCGATGCCGTCGTCCACCTGCAAGGGGTGAACGGCAGCCGCACCGTGGCGCTGGCCGATTTCCACCGGCTGCCCGAAGACCGTCCGGAACGCGATACCGTGCTGCAGCACGGCGAACTGGTCACCGCGGTGGAAGTGCCGGCATTGCCGTTCGCGGCGCGCTCGGAATACCGCAAGGTGCGCGACCGGGCCAGTTATGCGTTCGCGCTGGTGTCCGTGGCCGCCGCGCTCGACGTGGACGACGGCATCGTGCGCGACGTGCGGCTGGCGCTGGGCGGCGTGGCCCACAGGCCGTGGCGTGCGACCGCCGCCGAACAGATGCTTAGGGGGCGCGCGGCCACCGAAGCGCTGTTCGACGCGGCCGCGGCCGCCGAGCTGGCCAATGCGCGGCCGCTGCGCGACAACGGGTTCAAGGTCGACCTGGCACGGCGCGCCATCGTGGCCGTGCTGGGCGGCCTCGTCGACAACCGGTCCTGAGGAGGCATCGATGAATTTTCTCCAGAAAGCCGTGCAGGCGGCGATGCAGAAGGCCGTCGAAGCGGCGCCGGATGCGTTCATTCCCGGCGGCATGCCCGATCCGCTTGCCGGCGAAGCCCACGAACTGATCGGCGCGCCCGTCTCGCGCGTGGATGGCGCCCGGAAAGTGCGCGGCGAAGCGCCGTTCGCGGCAGAATTCGCGCTCGATGCGATGACGTATGCCGCGCTCGTCCACAGCACGATCCCGAAGGGCCGTATCGCCACCCTGGACACCGCGGCGGCGGAAGCGGCGCCCGGCGTGGTGCTGGTGATGACGCACCGGAACGCGCCGCCGATGAAGCCGGTGCCGATGTTCCTCAGCAAACCCAAGGCCGCCGGCGGCGATAATTTGCCGGTATTCCAGGACGACACCGTGCACTGGAACGGCCAGCCCGTGGCCCTCGTGCTGGCCGAAACGCAGGAACAGGCCGACCACGCGCGATCGCTGGTGCGTGTCGCCTACCACGAGGAACCGGCCGTGACGTCGCTGGCCGAAGCCATGGCGCGCGGAACGGAGGACGCCGTGTTCCAGGGCGAGCCCCTGAACGTGGAAATCGGCGATGCCGAAGCGGCGCTGGCGGCCGCGCCGCACCGGGTGGATGCCGTCTATCGCACGCCCCGGCTGAACCACAACGCCATCGAACTGCACGCGGCGACGGTGGCCTGGCACGGCAACGAACTGCGCATCCACGACGCCACCCAGGCGGTGGCGCACACGGCGTGGTCGCTGGCCCAGGTGTTCGGGCTCAGGGAAAGCCAGGTGCACGTCACGTCGCCGTTCGTCGGCGGCGGCTTCGGCGGCAAGGCGCTGTGGCAGCACCAGGTGCTGGCGGCCGCCGCGGCGAAACTGGCCGGGCGGCCGGTGCGCATCGTGCTGTCGCGCGAGGGCGTGTACCGGACGGTGGGCGGCCGCACGCTGACCGAGCAGCGCGTGGCGCTGGGCGCGGACAACGAGGGCCGCTTCACGGCGCTGATCCACACTGGCACGGCCGTGATGACGGCCCATAACAACATGCCCGAGCCGTTCATCATGCCCGCCCGCTCCCTCTATTCCGCCGGCAGCTTCAGGCTCGACGTGCAGGCGGCGAAGATGGACATGCTGGCCAACACGTTCATGCGCGCGCCGGGCGAATCGGTCGGTTCCTTCGCGCTGGAAAGCGCCATCGACGAACTGGCAGGGCAGCTCGACATCGATCCGATCGGGCTGCGGCGGCGCAACGAACCGGACAGGGACCCGACCAAGGGCACGCCGTTTTCGTCGCGCCACCTGCTCGATGCGTACCGGATGGGTGCCGAGCGCTTCGGCTGGAAGGAGCGCCATGACCGGCCGCGCATGCGGCGCGAAGGCGAATGGCTCGTCGGCATGGGCTGCGCCACCGCCACCTATCCGTACTATCGCATGCCCGGCGGCGCCGCGCGCATCACGCTCACGCGCGATGGCGCGGTGCGGGTGGAAGTGGCGGCCCACGAAATGGGCATGGGCACCGCCACCGTGCAGGCGCAGCTCGTGGCCGCGCGGCTCGGCGTGCCGCTGGAGAACGTGACGGTGGCCTACGGCGATTCGGCATTCCCCGGCGTGGTGCTGGCCGGCGGCTCGCAGCAGACCGCGTCGATCGGCCGCGCCGTGGTCGTCGCGCTGCGCGCGCTGTTTACCGACCTGCTGCGGCTCGGCGGCGCGGGCACCCTGCTGGACGGCCTGCATTTCGACGAGGTGCGCGGCCATCGACGCGGGCAGGAAACGGGGCTGTGCAAGGCGGGCGACCCGGCCCGCTTCGAAACCTACGCGGCGCTGCTGGCCCGCGCCGGCCGCGCCGAGATGCGCGTGGAAGGACAGGCACCGCCGCCGCTGGAACTGCAGCACTGGTCGATGCATTCGACCGGCGCGATCTTCTGCGAGGCGCGCGTCAACGCGGTCACCGGCGAACCGCGCGTGACCCGCCTGCTCGGATCGTTCGACTGCGGCCGCATCCTGAACGCCAAGACGGCCGCCAGCCAGTTCCGCGGCGGCATGATCATGGGCCTGGGCATGGCGCTGATGGAGGAAACGCAGTTCGACGAGCGCAACGGCCGCGTGATGAACCCGAGCCTGTCCGACTACCACGTGCCGGCGCACCTCGACGTGCCGCACATCGACGTGATGTGGACCGACATTCCCGACCCGCACGCACCGGCCGGCGCGCGGGGGATCGGCGAGATCGGCATCACCGGCACCGCCGCCGCCGTGGCCAATGCCATCCACAACGCCTGCGGCATCCGGGTGCGGGAGTTGCCGATCACGCTGGACAAGTTGCTGGGGTGACGGATGGCGCTCCACGGCACGATCAGGCATGCGCCAGCGCGGCGAGCGTGCCGGGTCGGGCGTGATGTTTGCCGTGTACAACCCCGCTGCAACCGTCCGGCCGGGGCGAAGAAAGGCCAGTCATGACCTCCGCTGACGCGCGATTCGCGGGCCCGCTCCCGCGCTGCTACGAACGCTACCTGGTGCCGCTGCTGTTCGAACCGTATGCGCTCGACCTGGCACGCCGCGCCGTGGCGCTGGCACCGCGGCAGGTGCTGGAAATCGCCGCCGGAACGGGCATCGTCACCCGGCAGCTCGCCGCGTCACTGCCGTCGGCCCGGATCGTGGCGACAGACCTGAATCCGGACATGCTGGCGGTGGGCCGTGCCGCGGCCGCCCTGCCGCAGGTTTCGTGGCAGCCTGCCGACGCGATGCAACTGCCGTTCGACGATGCCGGCTTCGACCTGCTGGTGTGCCAGTTTGGCGCGATGTTCTTTCCCGACAAGCGGCGGGCGTTCGCCGAGGCGCGGCGGGTGCTCCTGCCCGGCGGACGATTGCTGTTCAACGTGTGGGATGCGCTGCCCGCCAATGCCTTCGCCGCCGCGGTGCAGGCCTCGATGGAAGAGCTGTTTCCGGGCGACCCGCCGCGCTTTTTCGCGCGCACGCCGCACGGCTACCACGACAAGGCGGCGATCGCGCGCGACCTGGCGGCGGCCGGATTCGCATCGCCGCCGGACATCGAGACCGTGACGCTGCAGGGCCGTGCCGCCAGTGCGGCCGATGTGGCTGCGGGCTTTTGCCAGGGTACGCCGCTGCGCAACGAGATCGAAGCGCGCGCCGGCGATCCGGTAACGGCGGCGGTCGTGGCGGCCGCGCATCTGGAACGGCGTTTCGGCAAGGGCCCGATCAGAGGCGCGATGCGCGCCCACGTCATTTGGGTTGCGGCATGAAGGCATGCGCCATCGTCCACGCCGCGACTTTCCTGCCCAGTTCCGCGCCGGCCGTGGTGGCATAGCGGAAGTGCATGCCGCCATAGACGCGCGCCATCCTGCTTTCCTCGGCCAGTGCGTCGGTGTCCCGGTAGGTGCGTACCGTGCCGGTCACCTTGCTGTCCCAGGTAAACGTGACCTGGTCGGTGCCGTAATACTGCCGCAGCAGTTCGCCCAGCGTGGCGGCCGAACACGAGTGCGCGGCCGGATATTCGGGGTGGTTCGGGGTGGGCAGCAAGGGCAGCCACGCGGGATCGGCGGCCGTAGCCGGGTTGCCGTCCGTTTCCGCCAGCGGGATCGCGCTCTGTGGCCGCCATGCGTCGTAGTGATACTTTGCTTCCAGGCAGGCGCCGATGGCATCGGCATAGTTCGTGTAGATCGCCGCCATCAGGCGCGCTGCCTCCACGGAATCGGCCGTGGTGCGGGCGAAGCGGCCGAAGTTGCGGGTGAAGTAGGATGGCGGGGGCTCGGAGTGGAAGCGGGCGGTCTCCAGCTGCTCCGCCGTGCGGCGCGTGCTGCGAATGCCGCCCAGCGCCTTCACTTCGTTGAAGTCGGCCGCATACTCGGCGCTGTCGAGCGCGGGCGGCGGCGGCGGGCGGAACTGCGCGACGGTCGCCAGCGTGAATGGCCTGATCGACGGCCAGAAGCGGTTGATGGGATCCTTCCCGCGGAACCTGCCCGGGGCATCGTGCGCCGAATAGCCGGGCAGCGCGGTTCCCCGTCCATCCGCGGCCCGGCGTTCCAGATGTGCCGCCGCGGCAGCCTTGCCCAAAGCGATCCCGCGCGCCTTGGCGCCGTCGTCCGGGATTGCCGCCATGAACCGGTCGTGCGCCGGCCAGTACTGGTCGGCGCGGCTCGGGAACAGCGCGCGCAGCACCTCATAGGCCGCGCTGCCGGTTGCCGCGTCGAGCGACGCGCTGCCGTCAGGACGTGACGGGACGAACAGGAACGGGCGGTAGCGCGGATCGATCGCCATGGCCGCGTCATACATCGCCAGGTGCAGCGTCGCCATGTCGGCGGGGAAGGCGGCATAGCGTTCCGCTTCGGTCGCCGTCGCCTGGACCTTCGCGGTAACGGTGGCAGCGGCGGTATCGTGCCAGTAGGCGATCGCGTTGGTCCTGTCGGCCGCCAGCACCACGCGCGCGGCCGGGGCCGGCTGCGCGCTGGCGGCATACGGGAATGTCATGACCGCGATCGCGGCAAGCAAACGGAGAAACGCGGTACGCATGGCGATGTCCTTTCGAGGATGGGGCGCGGGCGTCCGCCGGTGCCCAGCCGGCACGAACGGCAAGCGAAATGCAGGACCTGGACGATTGCATGCCGGCTCTTCGGTGAATGAAGCATTCACGCGCGATTGCCGGTGCAGCGGCCCGAACAACTATATTGCGCCCGTTGCGCGGCTCGCGGTGTCTCCAGTTGTCGTCATTTTGTATGGGACTGCGTGACGGCCAGATATGGGAATGCGCCGTCCCGCCCCCATCTGTCGACTATCCTCAACCAGTCGAAACCGACATGCGAAAGTTCCTGCAAGCCCTCGTGGTTGCCATCGTCCTGGTCCTGGGCTACGAGTTCCTGGGGCCGGTCATCGAGCGTGCCACTTATGCGGTGCGCCTGGCGGCGATGCCCAAACCGCAGGCCCTTCCGGTGCCGGTCGAGGGCGTGCGGCCGCGTGCACTGCGCGACACCTGGGGCGGCGCACGCGGCGAGGGCCGCAGGCACGAAGGCATCGACATCTTCGCCAGGCGCGGCACCCCCGTGCTGTCGAGTACCGAAGGCATTGTCGCGCAGGTCGGCACCAATCGCCTCGGCGGCCTGGTGGTGTGGGTGATGGGGCCGGGCGGCCAGCGTCATTACTATGCCCACCTCGACCGGTATTCGGACGTGGCGGCGGGCACGCGCATCCAGGCCGGCCGGGTGCTGGGTTACGTCGGCGATTCCGGCAACGCGAAGGGCACGCCGCCGCACCTGCATTACGGCGTGTACGACCTCGGCGGCGCGATCAATCCCTATCCGCTGTTGCGCTGCGAAATGGCTGCCGCCACGGCAGGGAACGGGCGAGCTTCCGCCCGGCAGATGGAGTGCTTGAGTCGGGAGCGCCCGGGCCGATAACTGGACACAGGTGCGGCGCGACCGCGCGCTTCCCGCAGCAGCCGTTGATGCCTCAAGGCACGGAACAGGCCATGCCTGCCTGCCGGGCAGGATGGGAAGGCTGCGCTTTTTCCACGGAGAAGCCATACACTTCGGCCACGCCCGTGGATGCCCCCCAGTTGGTTGCCGTGGCACGCATTTGCGCCTTGGTGGCACTGCCTCGGAACTCGTAGACGGTGAGCAGCGTAACGTCGGTGAACGCCTTCGTGGTGCTGTATTCCACGCTGACGATCGGGCTATCCGGCTTGCTGCCCGGATTGGGGATGGTTCCCGTGGAACTCTCCTGGGTCGGTTCGGCAGGCGCAGGAATGGCGATCGTATCCCCCGCGGCATTACGGGCCCTGACGGCATCGAACGGGAAAGCCGACGGACCGATCCTGACAGAGCGTACGCCGTCGCTGTCCGACACGTTGGCGACGATGCCGAACGGTTCGTTGACGTAGACGCACCGGTTGGCATATATCGAGATGGCGCCGATTTGTCCGGGCTTGGCCTTGGGGGTTTCGACTTCGATCTTCGGCGTGTTCAGGCCGGGCGTCGCATAGTGAATGCGAAAGCGCATGCTGGCGGTGGTGGTGTCCGACGGGTTCGGTACTACCTGGCAGCCGGACAGGGCGATGGCTGAGCACAACATCGATGGGATCAGTTTCACGGCAAGCCTCCATGTGGGTATCGGTCGTTCCCGGATGACGCTACGACGTGCGCCGGGGGGAGCCCGATACATGGCGCCAGCGGTCACGATGCATTGGCTGGCGATCTGCCAGGACAACAGCTATGCTGCGCTCGCCTGGGGCCCGCGTCTGTCTTGCATTGTCGCGCGCTTGTCTCCAATCGTCGCCTGATGAGCAGCGCGGGTGGCGAATTCCTGCGCAGGCGGCCCTGCCCCGCGCCGTAATCGAGCGGAGCCCGCAGGGTTGCGTGCGCCGTGCGCCGTACGGAGGTGCGTGGCTCAATCGTCCCGGCGGCGCAGCGCGTTCTCCAGCTCACGCTCCAGCCTGCGTAGCGCTTCTTCCGCCTCCAGCCGGGCCTTCAGGGCTTCGTCGGTCGCGGCGCGTGCCCGCTGCAGCTCGCGTTCGTACGCGCGCTGGCCGTTGGCGACGAAGATCGCCACATGATCCAGCACGCCGGCGTCGCCGCGGTGCCGGTCGATGTTGAGCAGCGCCGGCATGCGATGGCCGTCGCGCCGCACGAGATCGATCTGTACCTCGGAGACCGTGGAGCGCAGCTGCAGCAGCGGCTCGCAATGTGTCTGGTAGAACACGCGGCCGCCGATGCTGAGCAGGTCCTGCAGCCGCATGCCGTCCGTCAGTTCCTGCCGTGAATAGCCCAGCCAGGTCACGCTGGTGCGGTTCGCCTGCAGGATCGCGCCGCTGGCATCGGTCAGCAACAGGCCGCACGCCGCGTGCTCGAACAGCTGCGCTGGCGATGGCTGGGAGCGTGGCGGAACGTCCATGGCGTCAGCCGGTCACGCGTGCGAGGAACGGTGCCATTGCCTGCGCGCTGGCGGCCGGCGCGCTCATGTGCGGGCAGTGGCCGATATTGTCGATCAGCCGCAGTTCGCTGCCGGTCATTGCGCGGTGCGTGTAGTCGCCCACCGTGCGCGGCGCGATCATGTCCTCGGTGCATTGCAGGATCAGCGCCGGCGCGGCCGACCTGGGCAGGTCGGCGCGGTGATCGGAAAGGAAGGTGACGCGGGCGAAATGCGCGGCGATCGCGGGGTCGTTGCGGCAGAAGCTGCCCGCCAGCTCCTGCCCGAGCTCGGGCTGCCTGGGGGTGCCCATGATGGCCGGCGCCATGGCGCGCGCCCAGCCCTGGAAGTTGTCCTGCAGTGTCTGCAGCAGCTCTTCGATATCGGCCGGCGAAAAGCCGCCGCGGTAGTCACCGTCGTTAAGGAAGCATGGCGACGGGCTGACCATGATTTGCGCGACGAAGCGATCCGGTTCGCGGATCGTGGCCAGCAGCCCCACCATGGCCGCCACCGAGTGGCCCACGAACACGACCGGTCCGCTGGTGCAGGCATCTGCGATTTCCAGCACATCCGTCGCGTAGCCGTGCAGCGTGCCGTATTTGCCGCGGTCGTAAGCGCCCCAGTCCGAACCCCCGCTGCCGACGGCGTCGAACGCCACGAGCCGGTAGCGGCCTTCGAAGGCCGGCAGCAGGAACCGCCACACCGACTGGTCGCAGCCGAAGCCATGGGCGAACAGCAGGGTGGCCGGACCGCTGCCCCATGCGTTCACGTTGTTGCGTTGCTGTACGTTCATCATGTTCTCGACCGGACCGATCGGCAAGATCGCGCATCGTCATGCAGGCGCCATGAAGCCAGTGTAGCAGGCTTGCCCGCGACGGCGGCCGGGCAGCCCGGCGCCGGCGCGGCAGCCGCCGGTCAGCGCGCCGGCAGCACGGTGCCGGCGGCCTCGCCGAAACCGATGCGCGGCAGGCCGGGGCGCACGGCGCGGCCGCGCAGCACCACCGTGTCGCCATCCTCGAGGAAGGTGCGCTGCTCGCCGTTGGGCAGCATGATCGACGTCTTGCCGCCGCCGGACAGTTCGAGCAGCGAGCCGGCGCTTTCCGGTTCCGGGCCGGACATCGTGCCGGAGCCGAGCAGGTCGCCCGGCCTCAGGCCGCAGCCATTGACGGTGTGGTGCGCCACCATCTGCGCCACGCTCCAGTAGCCGTCACGGAAGTTCGACCGCGAGAGCGGCGCCGCCGGCACGTTCTGATCGCGCATGGCGGCCGTCCGCAGCAGCACTTCGAGTTCGATGTCGAACGCGCCGCTGTCGCGCAGCGCCGGGTAGTCCAGGTAAGGCAGCGGCTGCGGGTCGGCGGCGTCGCGCGTCCACGCCGCGCGGTAAGGCGCCAGCGCTTCCGTCGTCACGATCCACGGCGAGATCGTCGTCGCGAAGTTCTTGGCGAGAAAGGGCCCCAGGGGCTGGTACTCCCACGCCTGCAGGTCGCGCGCCGACCAGTCGTTCAGCAGGCACAGGCCGAACACGTGGGCCTCCGCCTCGGCGACCGGGATCGAGTCGCCGTCCGCATTGCCGGTGCCGATGAAGACGCCCACCTCCAGCTCGTAGTCGAGGCGGCGGCACGGGCCGAAGTGCGGCTCGGCGGCGCCGTTGGCCGGACGGGTCTGCCCTTTCGGGCGCGGGAACGACTGGCCGGACACGCCGATGCTGGACGCGCGGCCATGGTAGCCGATCGGCACCCACTTGTAGTTCGGCAGCAGCGGCTCGTCGGGCCGGAACAGGCGGCCGACGGTGGTGGCATGGTGGATCGACGTGTAGAAATCCGTGTAGTCGCCGATGCGGGCCGGCACCGTGAACTCGGCGTTGGACTGCGGCACCAGCGCCTGCGGCAATTGCTCCGCGCCGCTGCGCAGCAGGCGTGACAGCGCAAGGCGCAGCGCCGACCATGCCGCCGGGCCGGCCGCCATCAGCCCGTTCAGCGAGTCGCGGTTGGCCAGGGACAGTGCATCGCGGGCCTCGTCCGTGAACGCCGTGGCCGCCGCGCCGAGCGCCGCCAGGTCGAGTACCTGGTCGCCGATGGCCACGCCGCCGCGGAACGCCTCGGCGCTGCCGGCGCGCCGGAACGCGCCGAACGGCAGGTTCTGGATCGGGAAGTCGCTGCCGGCATCGTTGGCCGAGGCGACCCAGCTGGTCAGGGAAGGATCGTGGGTTTCGTTCAGTTGCATGCTCATTTGCCGCCTTATGCCTTCGATGCGTTGAAATGTTTGCCGATGCCGGCCCAGCATTCATGGTAATTCGCCTGCAGCTGCGGCGATGCCAGCGCCTGCGCGGTCGGGCGGATGATATCGCGCGTTTCGAACATGAACGCCATCGTCGCGTCGACCTTGTGGGGCCGGGTCGTATCGGCCGCGCTGGCCCTGTCGAACGTGGCGGCATCCGGGCCGTGCCCGCTCATGCAGTTGTGCAGGCTGCCGCCGCCCGGCCGGAAACCTTCGGCCTTGGCATCGTACTCGCCGGCGATCAGGCCCATGAACTCGCTGGCCACGTTGCGGTGGAACCAGGGCGGGCGGAACGTGTCTTCCGCGGCCAGCCAGCGCGGCGGGAAGATCACGAAGTCCAGCGTGTCCACCCCCGGCGTGTCGCTGGGCGACTGCAGCACCAGGAAGATCGACGGGTCCGGATGGTCGTAGCTGATCGAGCCGATCGTGTTGAAGTGCCGCAGGTCGTACTTGTACGGCGCGTAGTTGCCGTGCCAGGCGACCACGTCGAGCGGCGAATGGCCGATCGCCGCGCGCCACAGGTTGCCGGCGAACTTCGCCACCAGCTCGAAATCGCCTTCGCGGTCCTCATAGGCCGCCTGCGGCGTCAGGAAGTCGCGCGGGTTGGCCAGGCCGTTCGAGCCGATCACGCCCAGGTCAGGCAGTTGCAGCAGGGCGCCGAAGTTCTCGCAGATGTAGCCGCGCGCCTCGCCGTCGGGCAGCGTGACCTGGAAGCGCACGCCGCGCGGAATGACGGCGATTTCCTGCGGTGCCACGTCGACGATGCCCAATTCGGTGGCGATGCGCAGCCGGCCCTGCTGGGGCACGACCAGCAGTTCGCCGTCGGCATCGTAGAAAAAGCGGTCGCGCATCGGCCGGTTGGCGGCATACAGGTGGATCGCCACGCCCGCGTTGCCGGCCATCGTCACCCAGCCGTCGATGAAATCGGTGGGCAGGTCGGGTGGCGGCAGCGGCAGCGGGTCCCAGCGCAGCTGGTTCGGCGGCACGGCCACGTCGCCGAAGTGGCCGACCATCCGTCCATTGTCGAGCCGGGTGAACGGCTGGTGCACGGCGGCCGGGCGGATGCGGTACAGCCAGCTGCGGCGGTTGTGCGCCCGCGGTGCCGTGAAGGCCGTGCCGGACAACTGCTCGGCATACAGGCCATAGGCTGCGCGCTGGGGCGAATTGCGGTGCCGCGGCAGGGCGCCGGGCAGGGCCTCGGTGGCGAATTCGTTGCCGAAGCCGGACAGGTAGCCCGGATGCGGATCGGTCGTGTTCACGTGGTCTCCTCGGTGCGGTGCATGACCGGCAATGTAGACCATTTGCGTTGTGAATGCGAAAATGTGCGATATTTACGTTATCAATAGAGGGGCGATGGAACTGCGCGAACTGGACCTGAACCTGCTGGTCGTTTTCCAGGAAGTGTTCCGCGAACGGCAGATTTCCGCCGCCGCGCGCCGCCTGCGCCTGACCCAGTCGGCCGTCAGCAACGCGCTGGCGCGCCTGCGCCGCGCCACCGGCGACGAGCTGTTCGTGCGCACCGCCGCCGGCATGCAGCCCACGCCGTACGCGCAGCGCATGGCCGGACCGGTGGCGGCGGCGCTGTCGCACCTGGAACAGGCGCTCACGCCGTCCCAGCCCTTCATGCCGGCGGAAAGCCGCCGCCGGTTCAACATCGCGATGACGGACGTGGGCGAGGTGTACTTCATGCCCCGCCTGATCGAGCTGTGCGGCGCCCTGGCGCCCGGCGTGGAAATCGCCTCGGTGCGGGCCGCGATGGGCGACCAGCATGCCGGCCTGCGGGCCGAGATGGAGGCGGGCAGGATCGACCTCGCCATCGGCGCGTTCGACGACGCGCCCGGCGCGCTGTACCAGCGCCGGCTGTTCCGGCAGGAGTACGTGAGCCTGTTCCGCGCCGGCCACCCGCTGGCTGACGGGCCGCTGACGATGAAACGCTTCACCGCCGCCCGGCACCTGGTCGTGGCCGCGCTGGAAAGCCCGTACGACCGCATCAACACCGCGCTGCAGAAAGCCGGCATCCTCGCATCGGCCAGCTTCTCGGTACCGCATTTCTCGGCCGCGCCCTACATCGTCGGCGCGACCGACCTGGTCGTCACGGTACCGCGCAAGCTGGCTGAACGGGCCGCGGCGCCGTTCGGGCTCGTCTTCGTGAAATCGCCGCTGCGGCTGGCGGCGCTGCAGACCAATGTGTTCTGGCACCGGCGCTACAACCAGGACGAGGGGAATCGCTGGCTGCGCACGCTCGTGGTGGACGCTTTCGGAGAGCAGGCTGGTTCGGGACAGCCGGGCGCCAGGCCGTTCCCCTGATCTGGCTGGCGGGCGGCGATCCTGTTACCCTGACGGCTTTGCGCGACCGGCCGGGGCGCCGCCGCATCGGGCCTGGCGCCACGCCGCAGCGGTGCGGCCCGCGCCCTCCCGCCCCGCGCCAACCGCCAGGAGGTACGATGCTCGTCAGCTTTACCATTTTGCTGTTGTTCCAATGCGTGGGAGAGGGCATCGTGTATGTGCTGAACCTGCCGATCCCGGGGCCGGTTGCCGGCATGCTGCTGCTGTTCGGCGCCTTGCTCGCGGCGCCGGCATTGCAACGCAGGATCGAAACCGATGCCAACGAACTGCTGCGGCATCTGTCGCTGCTGTTCGTGCCGGCCGGCGTCGGCATCGTCGCCGCCGCTTCGAGCGGCAGCGGCCACTGGCTGGCGCTGCTGGCGGGGATGATCGGCAGCACGGTGCTCACGCTGGCCGTCACGGCATTGGTGCTGCGCGCGGCAAGCCCGAAAGGCCCCGATGCTTGAGCTGGCCGAACTGCGCTCGTTCTGGGTCTACCTGTCCGCATCGCCGCTGCTGGGATTGACGGTCACGTTGTGCGCCTACGCGGTGGCCCAGGCCATCTATACCCGTTGCCGCTTCTCGCCGCTGGCCAACCCGGTGGCGATCGCGATCGCGCTGGTGTGCGGGGTGCTGTGGTTGTCCGGCATGTCCTACGAGCGCTACTTCGCCGGCGCCCAGTTCGTGCATTTCCTGCTCGGGCCCGCCACCGTGGCGCTGGCCGTGCCGCTGGTACGCCAGCTGCCGCGCCTGCGCCAGGCCCTGGGGCCGTTGAGCCTTGCGCTGGTGTGCGGCTCCGCCACGGCCATCGCCTCCGCGGTCTGCATCACCGTCGCCTTCGGCGGCACCGCAGAACTGGCCCGTTCGATCGGGCCGAAGTCGGCCACCACGCCGATCGCGATGGCGGTGTCGGAAAGGCTGGGCGGCCTGCCGTCGCTGACGGCGGTCATGGTGATCGGTACCGGCATCTTCGGCGCCGTGACGGCGCGCTTCCTGTTCGGCTGGATGAAGATCGCTTCCCACGAGGTGCGCGGCTTCGCGCTGGGTGTCGCTTCCCACGGCATCGGTACCGCGCGGGCGTTCCAGGTCAGTGCCGAGATGGGCGCGTTCGCCGGCCTGGGCATGGGCCTGAACGGCGTGCTGACGGCACTGCTCGCGCCATGGCTCATCCCGCTGGTGCTGCGCTGGCTGGGCGTGTAGGACACCGCACCGCCGCCATTTTGTTGCTCTTGAGCTACAACGATTGCGTTACTTATTGCAGCGCCATGGCGCCGTGATATTCTGCCGGCTCGACGGCCGAAAAAACGCCGAAACCCCGTTTATTGTTTTTTCGGCCCGCCGTGTCCTCGTCCAGTCACATTCTCCGCAATCTGCTATTGCGCCGCGCGCCCGTTGCCGGCATTCGGCGCATGTCCCGCATATCCACGGCACGGGCAACCGCATGGTGCCTGATCGCGCTCACCATCTTCCTGGTCGTCCTCGAAGCCTGGAGTCGCCACACCGCCTATAGGAGTCTGCTCGCGCAGAACAGCATCGCGGTGGAGAACGTGGCGCAGGCCGCCGAAGAACATGTCGAAGGTGCGATGAACACAGTCTCGTGGCTGCTCGACGGCATCGTCGAGCGGGTGGAGACGGATGGCATCGAGCCGGGCGAGCAGGGGCGCCTGCAGGACTACCTGACGACGCGGCTGAACAAGAAGAACTCGGCGCTGCAGGGCCTGTTCGTGCACGACGCGCGTGGCGCACTGCTGGTCGCCACGGACGCGCACTGGGCGAGGGGCGTCACCGCGGCCGGTCGCGCCTATTTCGACCATCACCGCCTGCGTGCCGATCGCGAGCTGCACATCGGGCCGCCCATCGTCAGCCGGATCACCGGCGAATGGGTCATCACGCTGTCGCGCCGCTGGAACGATCGCGAGGGCCGCTTCGCCGGCATCGTGCTGGCAACGATCCCGGTAAGATACTTCGAGCAATACTATGATCGTTTTTCAGTCGGCAAGCAGGGCAGCCTGATGCTGGCTCTTGCCGACGGCACGGTCGTGGCTGGCCGTCCGGCAGGCAAGGGCCTCATCGGTACCTCTGCCGCCGGTACCCCGTTCTTTGCGTTCGCGCAGCGCAGCGGTCCGCGCGGTACCGCCATGCTCAAGGCCCATTTCGACCAGACCGAGCGGCTGATGAGCTACCGGCGCGTGGAAGACTATCCGCTGATGGTGGTGGCGGCGCTGGCGAAGGAGGAAATCCTGGCCAGCTGGTGGGAGGTGACACGGCGGGAATGCGCCGCGATCGGCGTCATGCTGGCAATGGTATGCGTGCTGGGCGGCTGGCTGGTGTCGCACATTCGCCTCAAGCAGCGTTTGCAGCACCAGCTGCAGCTGGCGCAGGCCGACCTGCAGGCAAAGAACGCCACGCTGGATCGCCTGGCGCGCACCGACGCGCTGACCGGCCTGGACAACCGCCGGCACTTCGACGAACGCATGGCTGCCGAGACGGCGCGCGCGGCGCGCGAGGGCACATGCGTGTCGCTGGTGCTGGTCGATATCGATTTCTTCAAGCGCTACAACGATATGCATGGCCACACCGCCGGCGACGATTGCCTGCGCATCGTGGCCGCCGCGCTCGGCAGCGCGGCCCACCGTCCCGCAGACATGGCGGCGCGCTACGGTGGCGAAGAGTTCGCGATCCTGTTACCCGGTACCGACGGCGACGGTGCCTTGCAGGTTGCCGAGTCGGCGCGGGCCGCCGTTCGCTCGCTGGCGTTGCCGCATGAAGCCAATACTGCCGGGATCGTCACGATCAGCGCCGGTGTGGCTTCCTTCTTTCCCGACGACGCGGATGAAGCCCGCGCCCTGATCGAAGCGGCGGACGGTGCGCTGTACCGCGCCAAGGAAGCGGGGCGAAATCGTGTCGAAGCCGCGTCGACGCGGCCAGGCGGCGCTACCCCTGCGTGCCGCCGGCCGGGCTGACGGCGATCTGCAGCGTGGCCCGCAGGCCGGGCCGGTTGTCGAACAGCAGCAGGGCGCCGCCATGCAGCCGGGCCACCGCCGACACCACGCTCAACCCCAGCCCAACGCCCGGCGTGCCGCGGCTGACATCGCCCCGGTAGAACCGTTCCACGACGCGCGGGCGCTCGTCCTCGGCGATGCCCGGACCGTTGTCGGCCACCAGGATCTCCACCGTATCGCGCTGCGGCTGGTGCGCGGAAATGGCGATCATGCCGCCTTCGGGCGCGAATTTCAGCGCGTTTTCCACCAGGTTGCCCAATGCCTGCGCCAGCAGCACCGGGTCGCCGATGGCGCACAGCGCGCCGCGCGGCGCGAAGTCGAGCGTAATGTTCTTCAGTTCGGCCACCGGCGCATAGAACTCGGCCACCTCGGCCGCCAGCTTCGCCACGTCCACCTGGACGAAACCGTTGCGGCGGCTGCCGCTGTCGATCTCGGCCAGCCGCAGCAGCGCATTGAAGATCTTCATCACCCGGTCGACATCGTTGATAGCGGCGTCGATCTCGGCATACGTTTCTTCCTCGCCCGGCCGCGTGACGGACAGCTCCTCGAGCCGCGCGCGCAGTTCGGACAGCGGCGTGCGCAGGTCGTGGGCGATCGCGTTCGACACATCCTGCACGCCGGTCACCAGGTGTTCGATCTGGTCCAGCATGCGGTTCACGGTGCGGGTCAGCAGCTGCAGTTCGTCGCCGTCGCGCGGTTCCTTCAGGCGGCGCGACAGCTTGCCTTCGATGATGGCGGCGGTGGTCTGGCTGATGCCCTGCACGCGGGTGAGCAGCGCGCGCCGGATCAGCACGCCACCCAGCGCGGCACCGCCCAGCACCGCCGCGCCGCAGCCGAGCAGGCCGTAGACGAACAGGCGTTCCAGTTCGTCGAAGCGATTCAGGTTGCTGGCGATGAGCAGCCGGTAGCCGTTGCCGAGCGTCACGCGCACCAGTTCGATCCGGCGCTCCGCGCCGTCGATGCGGATCGTGGCCGAACCGGTGCCGTCGCGGTCCGGCAAGCCTTCCGGCCAGCCGGGCAGGTTGCCGGCCAGTTTCACGCCGTTCGGCGCCATGAAGAGGATGATCTTGCGCACGCCGTCGTTGGTGCCGACCACCTGGCTGTCGATGGCGGCGGTCAGCGCGAACGGCCCGCCGCGCTCGAACAGGTTGGCCAGCCGCTGCGAATCCGAGACGATCAGCTCCGTGCGCACTTCCTGGATATTGGTATGCCACGCGTACCACAGCGGACCGGCGAACATCGCCAGCACCACCAGGCTGACGAGCGCATAGCCGATGGCGATGGTGCGGGCGGAAAAGCCGGGCAGCCTCACCATGGTCATGGCTGGTCGGTGAGCATGTAGCCGCTGTTGCGCACCGTGCGCAGCAGGGGTTTGCCGAAGCCGGCATCGATCTTTTGCCGCAGCTTGCTGATGTGGACGTCGATCACGTTGGTCTGCGGGTCGAAGTGGTAGTCCCACACGTTCTCCAGCAGCATGGTGCGGGTGACCACCTGGTTGGCATGGCGGACCAGGTATTCGAGCAGCTTGAATTCGCGTGGCTGCAGCGTGACCGGCTTGCCGGCGCGGGTGACCTTGTGGGCCAGCATGTCCACCGTCAGGTCGCCCAGGGTCATCGTCGTTTCGACCGCCTGGTGCTGCGAGCGTCGCAGCAGCGCATCGAGCCGGGCCAGCAGTTCGCCGAACGCGAAGGGCTTGACCAGGTAATCGTCGCCGCCGCTCTTCAGGCCGAGGATGCGGTCGTCCACGCCGTCGAGCGCGGACAGGATCAGGATCGGCACGCGGTTGCCGCCCTGGCGCAGCGCCTCGACGATGGCCAGGCCATCGATCCCGCCGGGCAGCATGCGGTCCATCACGATCGCGTCGTACGGTTCGCTGACGGCGTGGTACATGCCGTCGCGGCCGTTGTCGGCGTGATCGACGGTGTGGCCCGCTTCGGTCAGGCCTTTCCTGACGAAGCGTGCCACGCGCTCGTTGTCTTCGACGAGTAGTAGTTTCATGGTTGTGCGGGGGCCTTTCGGGAAAACCGGTGTCCGACACCTTTTTCTGGAAAAGTCATCCAGAAAAAAGTGTCCGGCACCGGTGCTGCCAGCGGCCAGGCATCCAGCCGCCAGGTGTCTGCAGAGGCATCAGGAGGCCGGTATGGCGGCACCCGCATCCGCGGCGGCCGGCGCATCGCCGGTGCGCCCGATCCAGCCGCCGCCCAGCGCGCGGTACAGGCCGACGAGCGCGGCCAGCTGGTTCTGGCGCGCCGCGATCAGCGAGATGCGGGCATTGTACAGGTCCGTTTTCGCCGTCAGCACGGTCAGGTAGTCGTTGACGCCGTTCGTGTACAGCATCTCCGCCAGCTCCAGCCGGCGCTGCTGGGCGGCGGCATCGCGGCGCCGCGCCTGCAGCTCCACGTCGTAGGTGCCGCGCGCGGCCAGGCCGTCCGCCACTTCGCGGAATGCCGTCTGCACCGTCTTGCGGTATTGCGCCACGCCGATGTCGCGCGCGATGCGGGCGCTGTCCAGGCTGGCCTGGCGCGCGCCGCCGTCGAACAGCGGCAGCACCAGGCTCGGCGCCAGCGACCACGCGCCGGTGCCGGCCTCGAACAGGTTGCCCAGCGCGGAGCTGGCGGTACCCGCGGCGGCCGTCAGCCCGATCGACGGGAAGAACGCGGCGCGGGCCGCGCCGATGTTGGCGTATTCGGCGCGCAGCAGCGCCTCGGCCTGCAGCACATCCGGACGGCGCAGCAACAGGTCCGACGGCAGGCCGGCCGGGATATCGGCCAGCAGGCGTTGCGTGTCCAGCGGCGTCGTGGAGGCAGCGCTGGCGCCCTCCGCGGGCGGCAGCGGCTGGCCGAGCAGCACCGCCAGCGCGTTTTCGGCCTGGGCCCGCAGGCGCTGCTGGGCCGCGTGGTTGGCCTGCGCCTGCTGCAGCGTGCCCTGCGCCAGCGTTTCATCGAGCTCGGACGTGGTGCCGGTATCGAACTGCAGCTTGACGATGCGGTACGACTCGCGCGCCGCCGCCATGGTTTCCTCGGTGACGGCCAGCTGCTCGTCGTAGGCCAGCATGGCCAGATACTGCTCGGCCACCTGCGCCACCAGCAGGATGTGCGCGGCCTGGCGGCCGTAGGCGCTGGCCAGGTATTGTTCGCGGGCGCTGTCGGTCAGGCTTTGCAGGCGGCCGAACAGGTCCAGCTCCCATGCCGCCTCGAACCGCACGGCGTTATTGTGCGTCACGGCGCGGTTGCGGCTGGCGTCGCTGGCGCTGGCGGCGTTGTTCCGGCCGTTCGTGCCCGATGCTTCCAGGTTCACCTGGGGCAGGGCCGCGCCACGCTGCGATTGCAGCAGCGCGCGGGCCTGGCCGACGCGCAGCAGTGCCACGCGCAGGTCCTGGTTGTTGGCCAGCGCGACGCCGACCAGTTGGCGCAGGCGCTCGTCGACCAGGAAATCCTGCCAGCCCGTATCGGCGGCCGGCGTGGTGTTCGCCGCCACCGCGGCCGATGCCGAAGCCGATGCGGGGTGCGATCCCATATAGGCCGGGCCGGCCGGATACGCGGCCGGAACCGCGCCGGCGGGCCGCTCGTAGGCCGGCTGCAGCGCGCAGCCGGAAGCCAGCAACGCCGCGGCGGCCAGCGGGAGCCATTTCACTATCCGGTTCATCACTTCACCTCCTGCGCAGCCACGGCCGCTGCCGGTAATCTGTGCGCCTTGCCGTCCTTGATCTTCCCGGCGATGAGCACGAAGAACAGCGGGATCATGAACGTGGCCAGGAACGTGGCCGTGAGCATGCCGCCGATCACGCCGATGCCCAGCGCGTTCTGGCTGGCGGCGCCGGCGCCGCTGGCGATCGCCAGCGGCAGCACGCCGAGCACGAAGGCCATCGACGTCATCAGGATCGGGCGCAGCCGCAGCTTGGCCGCTTCCATCACCGCCTCCATCACGCCCTTGCCCTCCATCTGCAGTTCGCGGGCGAATTCCACGATCAGGATCGCGTTCTTGGCCGACAGGCCGATCGTGGTCAGCAGGCCGACCTGGAAGAACACGTCGTTCTCCAGGCCGAACAGCGTGGCCGCGCCCAGCGCGCCGAGCACGCCGATCGGCACCACCATGATCACCGAGACGGGAATCGCCCAGCTTTCATACAGCGCCGCCAGGCACAGGAACACCACCAGGATCGACAGGCCGTACAGCAGCGGCGCCTGGGCACCGGCCTGCGATTCCTGCAGCGAGATGCCGCTCCACTCGTAGCCGATGCCTTCCGGCAGTTCGCCCACCAGGCGATCCATGATCTTCATCGCTTCGCCGGTGCTGTGGCCGGCCGCCGGCTGGCCCAGGATCTCGGCCGAGGCGATGCCGTTGTAGCGCTGCACGGCCGGCGCGCCCCATGCCCAGCGGGCGCTGGCGAACGCGGAGAACGGCACCATGTCGCCGGCGCCGTTGCGCACGTGGAGCAGGCGGATATCGTCCGGGTTCATGCGGAACTGGGCATCGGCCTGCACGTACACGCGCTTGATCCGGTTGTCCGTGTCGAAGAAGTTGTTGATGTAGCGCGATCCCCAGGCGGTCGAGAAGGTCTGGTCCACGTCCGACAGGTTCACGCCCAGCGCGGCCGCCTTTTCGCGGTCGATGTCGATCTTGTAGGTGGCGTTGTCGGCCTGGCCGGTGAAGCGCACGCGGGAGAGGGCCGGCTCGTCCTTCGCCAGGTCGAGCAGCTGGTCGCGCGCCTTCGCCAGCGCTTCGTGGCCAAGGCCGCCGCGATCCTGCAGCTGCAGCGAGAAACCGGTGGCCGAACCCAGGCCGCGGATCGGCGGCGGCTCCACCGGCGTCACCTGCGCGCCCTGGTAGTCGGCGTAGCGGGCCGCGATGCGGCTGCTCAGGGCGCCCACCGACAGCTCCCTGTCTTTCCTTTCGTCCCACGATTTCAGGCGCACGAACAGGCGGCCCTGGTTCTGGCCCCGGTTCGGCTGGCTGGCGCCATTGGTCATGAAGGTGGAATCGACCATCGCCTTTTCATCGTTCAGCAGGTACTGGTTGATTTCCTCCAGCACCTTGCCGGTGGTTTCCAGCGTGCTGCCGGCGGGCGTCTGCACCTGCACGAACATGTAGCCCTGGTCTTCCTTCGGCAGGAAGCCCCCCGGCAGGCGCAGGAACAGCAGCGCCACCACGCCGAGCAGCACCGCGTACAGCGCCATCCACACGCCGCGCCGGCGCACGATGGCGCCCACGCCGCCCAGGTAGCGGTCGCGGCTGCGGTCGAAACCGCGGTTGAACCAGCCGAAGAAGCCGCCTTTTTCATGGTGGCCCGGGTCCGGGCGCCTGAGCATGGTGGCGCACAGCGCCGGCGTCAGCGTCAGCGCGATGAACACCGACAGCAGCATCGAGGCCACCACCGTCAGCGAGAATTCGCGGTAGATCGCGCCCACCGTGCCGCTGGAAAACGCCACCGGCACGAACACGGCCGAAATGACCAGCGCCACGCCGACCAGCGCGCTGGTGATCTGGCCCATCGCCTTTTCGGTGGCTTCATATGGCCCCAGGCCGTCCTCGTGCATCACCCGTTCGACGTTTTCCACGACCACGATCGCATCGTCGACCAGCAGGCCGATGGCCAGCACGAGGCCGAACATCGACAGCGTGTTGACGGTGAAGCCCAGCGCCGACATGATGCCGAAGGTGCCGAGCAACACGACCGGCACGGTGATCGACGGGATCAGCGTGGCGCGGAAATTCTGCAGGAACAGGTACATCACGAGGAACACCAGCGCGATGCCCTCGAACAGCGTGACCACCACTTCGTGGATCGACACCTCGATGAACGGCGTGATGTCGTTCGGGTACACCACCTTCAGGCCATGCGGGAAGAAGGCCTTCAACTCGTCGAGACGGGCGCGCACCGCGTCGGCCGTGGTCAGCGCGTTGGCGCCGGGCGCGAGCTGGATGCCCACGCCGGACGCGGACTTGCCGCTGTAGCGCACGTCGACGTTGTAGTTTTCCGGGCCGAGGGCCACGCGCGCCACGTCGCCGATGCGCACGCTCGAACCGTCGGGCTGCACCTTCAGCAGGATGCGGCGGAATTCCTCGGGGGTGCGCAGCAGGCTGGCCTGGTTGATCGTGGCGGAGAGGGTCTGGCCGGCCACGGCGGGCGAGCCGCCCAGCTGGCCGCCGGAGATCTGCACGTTCTGCGCCTGGATCGCGCGGTTCACGTCCAGCGGCGTGAGCGCGTAGCCGTTCAGCTTCACCGGGTCGAGCCAGATGCGCATCGCGTACTGGGTGCCGAACACGTTCAGGCTGCCCACGCCGGGAATGCGCGACAGCGGGTCCTGGATGTTCGATGCCACGTAGTTGGCGATGTCGAACTTGGTCATGCTGTTGTCTTCCGAGACGAACGCCGCCACCATCAGGAAGTCGCTCGTCGATTTCGTCACGCGCAGGCCCGATTGCTGCACCTCGGAAGGCAGCCGCGGCTCGGCCGCGCGCAGTTTGTTCTGCACCTGCACCTGGGCGATGTCCGGATCGGTGCCGGCCGCGAACGTCAGCGTGGTGGTCGACTGCCCCGTGTCGTCGCTGGTGGACGTCATGTACAGCAGGTTGTCGATCGCCGTCATCTGCTGCTCGATCACCTGCACCACGGTGTTGGCCATGGTTTCGGCGGAGGCGCCGGGGAAGGTGGCCTGGATCTGCACGGAAGGGGGCGATACGGGCGGATACTGCTCGACCGGCATCTTGAACAGCGCGATGCCGCCGACCAGCATGATCAGCAGCGAAATCACGATCGCGAAGATGGGCCGCTGGATGAAGAATTTAGCCATGCGTCATCGTCCTCAACGTGCCGGCGCGGGCGCTTGCGCCGCGGCCAGCTTTGCCGGCGCCACGGCGCGCGGTGCCACCACCGCGCCCGGGCGCAGCTTCTGCACGCCGCTGACGATGACGCGTTCGCCATCCTTCAGGCCGCCGTCCACCAGCCAGTGGCCGTCGACCAGCGATCCGGCCTGGATGGTGCGTACCTCGGCCTTGTTGCCGGCGCCGACCAGCATCACGGTCGCCTCGCCCTGCGGATTGCGCGTGACGGCCGTGGCGGGCACGCGCACGATGCCTTGCCGCGTGCCCTGGTCGACGCTGGTGCGCACGAACATGCCGGGCAGCAGCAGCTTGTCCGGGTTCGGGAAACGGGCGCGCAGCGTGACGGAACCGGTATCGCGGTTCACCGTCACGCCGCTGTATTCGAGGATACCCGGGTGGCCATAGGTGCTGCCGTCTTCCAGCTTCAGGCGCACTTCGGCCTTGCCGCCGTCCAGCTTCAGCGTGCCGTCGGCGATGTCGCGCCGCAGCGCCAGGCCCTCGGCGCTCGATTGCTGGATGTCGACATACATCGGGTCGAGCTGCTGGATCGTCGTCAGCAGCGTGGCCGAGCCGCCCTGCACGTAGGCGCCCTGGGTGACCTGCGAAACGCTGCTGCGCCCGCTGATCGGCGCCGTCACGCTCGTATAGCCCAGGTTGATGCGCGCCGTGGTCATGGCCGCTTCGGCGGCGGCGACATCGGCGGCGGCCTGCAGTTGCGCCGCCTCGGCGTTGTCGTAGGCCTGCTTGCTGACGGCATTGCCGCCGATCAGCACCTTGTAGCGCTCCAGCTGTGCGGTGCTGCTGACCAGGTTCGCCTTGGCGCGCTGCAGCGCCGCCTGCGCGCTCGCCAGCGCCGCCCGGTACGGTGCCGGATCGATCACGTACAGCGGATCGCCCTTGCGCACGTCCGCTCCCTCGACGAAGCGGCGGTCCTGCACGATGCCGTCGACCCGCGCCCGCACTTCCGCCAGCAGGAACGGCGCCGTGCGGCCGGGCAGTTCGAGCGCGACCGGCACGCTCGTACGCTGGACGGTCAGGGCGGATACTTCGGGGACGGTGGCGGCGGCTTTCGGCGCCTTGTCGGCGCCGCAGCCCGCCAGGACGAGCGCGGCCGCGAGCGCCACGGCCGTGGCAGCCGGGCGCACGGGGTGCGGAAGGGAAGGAAATGACATGGACGGTCCAGGTGACAAGGTTAACAATGGTTCCTCGAAGCCTGCACTATGCCGGGTGGCGGCTTAAACAGGGGTGGTGGAATCATTAATTATCGTTAATCTTGGCGCCGGGCGACGTGCGGTTGCCATTCAGGCCACTGACGGGGTGACGACATGGTGCCGGTCCTCATTGCATTACCGGTCGAAATCCCTCCCGGTTCGGCATCCTGATCGCGGCCAGCGACGCCGCATCGAGCACGGCCTCCGCACCGATAATGCCGTTCAGGTGCAGCGTGTACGCAGTCACCGCATACACTTCATCGACGGTAAGCGATTGCGGGCTGTCCTGCGGCATGGCACGGCGGATGTAGTCGTACAGCGTTGGGGCGTAGGGCCAGTAGCTGCCCACGGTGAGCACCGGCGCCTTGTCGGCGAGTGTGCCTTGCCCGCCGGCCAGCCGCGGCGCCGTGCCCCGTTCGCCATTGGCGCCGTGGCAGGCCAGGCAGCGGGCCCCGTAGATTGCCCGGCCCTGGGCCACCGAGCCGCTGCCGGCCGGCAAGCCAGCGCCATCGGCGCGCACGTCGATATCCCAGCCGCGGATCTGGCCGGCGCTGGGCGTCTGCCCCAGTCCCAGGCGTTGCACGGGCGCCGCCGGGGTACACGCAATCAGCGCGGTGGCGCCCGTGCCGGCGAGGGCCATTGAAACAAGCGCCTTAAACATGGACATTGGACACCTCGCCATCGGCAGCAACCTTCCAGCTCTGGATGGCGTTGTAGTGATAGGCCGAGTTCCGGCCCACGCTGCCGACCAGCGCGTCGCGCGTCGGCTGCACGTTGCCGGCTTCGTCCACGGCGCGGCTTTGCAGGATCGCTTCCTGGCCCGTCCATCGCCATGGAAAGCGGAAGCGCGTCAACGCATGGCGCTGCACCGGCCCGTCCAGTGCCGCGGCCTGCCAGCGGCGCCCGCCGTCGACCGACACGTCGACCCGGGTAATGCGGCCATGCCCGCTCCAGGCAAGGCCGCTGATTTCGCGAAAGCCGTGGCCATCGAGCACCTGGCGCGCCGATGGCGCGGTGATCAGCGATTTCACGCCCATCCGGAACGTGAACTGGCGCGCCGTGCCATCGGGCATCAGGTCGGTGTACTTGGCGGTTTCCTCGCGCGTGTGGAACGGCGCATCGCCCACCTTCAGGCGGCGCAGCCACTTCACGCTCATGTTGCCTTCGAAGCCGGGCAGCAGCAGGCGCAACGGATAGCCTTGCTCCGGGCGCAGCATTTCGCCGTTCTGGCCGTAGACCAGCAATGCATCGTCTAGCGCCTTGGCCAGCGGAAAGCTGCGCGTCATCGCCGCGGCGTCGGCGCCTTCGGCCAGCAACCACCGGGCCGCGGGCAGCACGCCCGCTTCGGCCAGCACGTCGGCCAGGCGCACGCCGGTCCATTCGGCGCCGCTGAGCAAACCGTGGATGTCCTGCACCGTGCCCCTGCCGGGCGCCTTGAATTCCGCCGAGCCGTTGCCGGAACACTCGATGAAGTGGCTGCGCGACACGGCCGGAAAGCGCAGCAGCGTCTTCATGTCCAGCAGCAGGGGCCGTTCGACCAGGCCGTGCACCATCAGCCGGTGCTGCGCCGGGTCGATCGCCGGCACGCCGGCATGGTGGCGCTCGAAAAACAGGCCGTTCGGCGTCGTGCTGCCGAACAGGTGTTGCAGCGGCGTGCGGGTGGCGGTGGGAAATGCCGCGGGCTGGTCCGGCAACTTGCGCAGCACATTTTTTTCGAAGGGGGAGGGCAAACCGTACGGCGGGTTCAGGAAGCCGGCGCCCGGTTCGCGCATCCATTGCGGCACATTGGGCGGCAGGTTGTCCGGCAGGATTTCAGGTGCCGCCGCCTGCACGGCGCCGGGCAATGTGGCGGCGCCACTGGCGGCGGCCAGCGAGGCCGCGGCGCCGCGCGCGATGAAGCGGCGCCTGCGCGGTGACGCCGGCGCGGGTGCCGGGGCACCGGTTTCTTGTCGAACGACATCGTCCATCGGCAGGTTCCTGTCAGCTATTGCAGAGCTGGCAACTTTACGATGGCGCGAAAGTTCCCGTCAACGGCCCTGCTAGACCGAGTTCAGATAAGCTCATGCGCCGCGCGCATGCCCGGATACCCATTGTCGCAAAACCGTTGAACCGGTTTCGACCCGCCCACGGCGGCGGTGCTTGTCGCCGGATCCATCGCCGATGCTAGACTGAAAGTCGACAGGGCGGCAGTACGCCGGTAGTGGGCCGCGCGATCCCCGTCGACCTGACTGCGAAGCCGTCGTGGCATGACGCATGCCGAATTGGAGCAACCATGGGTATATCGCTGCCGGCAGGCATTGCGCGGGATGCGGCAGCGTCGTCCGAGCATATCCGGCTGGCCGGGAAGGTTGTCGAAAGTGTGGCGCACTCGTCCCGCATCGTCGACCGTGCCGAACCGTGCCAGGGCCATGCGATATCGGCCGCGCTCGATTGCAGCAAGGGCTGTCTTGACGATCTTGCTGTTTCATTGCAACGTCACCCGGACCGCCTGCCGCATGCGCCATGCGGCGGCGGTGCCAGCAACGCCGCTCGGGCTGGTGGCGCGGTTGTGGAGGCTATGGTCGAACTGAATGCCCTTATCGCGCGTGCAACATGCGTGCTGGAGGAGGGGGTTCGCTTGCGCGATGCGCAGCGCGAAATCATCGCCGACATGCATGACAGCCTGGTGCGCACCGAGCGGCGGATGCGCGAACTCACGGTGGAAACCAACGAGCTGACGCGGCGGGTTGCCGCGGCCGTGCGCCTGGTGTGACGACGACATGCGGGAGCAATGCCTGGCATAGAGTTGCATGTTGCTGAATTCATACACATTCGGTTCATAACCGTTGTCCGATTGTCCGGGCATGCGGGCTGGTACAGCTGCCGGCCATATCGCCAGCTCCCTCGAATCCGGCATCCCGCCAAACAGTCGAAATCGCACGAACGTGCGGCTCTCCAGGCGCCTTCTCACTCTTGCAGGTCGCTGAATCGGCCCCTCCGGCGTCTCCCGCAAAGTTACCCTGTACACAGATTAAGTTGCCTTGGTTGTCACATTTACTGGCTCTGATATCCATTTCGATATCGAATTTCGCCAAAATTTGATTGGATCGGTAATTTTCACGTTACTAAGATGAGCCAGTCGCACCATAAAACGTTGCCAGGCAACGCCAAAAAAGTAGAACACAGGAGATAAAGCATGCAGAACACCGAAACCGGTGCGGTTCGCCCATCCCATAAACTAAAAATGAAAGTGTCGGTCGCCGTGTTGGCGGGGGCCGGCATCCTCACTAGCGCCTCGGTGTGGGCGCAGGCTGCCGCGGAACAGACGGCCGCAGAACAGACGGCACCAGTCGAGACCCCGACCGTGGTTGTCACGGGCGTCAAGGCATCGCTGATCAAGAGCCTGGCGATCAAGCGCACCAGCGACCAGGTCGTGGAATCGGTCGTCGCCGAAGACATCGGCAAGCTGCCCGACAACAATGTCGTCGAAGCGCTGCAGCGCGTGACGGGGATCCAGGTCACCAACCGCGCCGGCGGCGAGGTCGGCACCCTGTCCATCCGCGGCCTGCCCGACGTCCAGACAACCTGGAACGGCCGCAGTATCTTTACCGCGTCCGGCACGCAGGTTGCGCTGCAGGACATTCCTTCGACCCTGGTGCGCCAGATCGACGTCTACAAGACGCGCGACGCCAGCCAGCTGGAAACCGGCATTGCAGGCCAGGTCGACGTCAAGTCGCTGCGGCCGTTCGATTTCAAGGGTCCGAAAGTCTCGATCTCGGGGCGTGCAACCTATCTCGACCCCGCGGAAAAGACGAACCCGCAGCTCAGCGCCATGTTCAGCAACCGCTGGCAAACGGGCTTCGGCGAAGTCGGTGCCCTGGTCAACCTGTCGCAGACCAGGACGAAATACCGCAACGAAAGCGTAACGCCGGGTGCCATGGTGCCGTTTGCCAGCCCCAATGCCGCCGAAGTTCCTGCGGGTTACACGCCCTTGCAGCGCATTACCGATACCAGTATCTGGACGCCTGGTACCCTTACCGGCTTGCCGACGGCAGCAGGTTCGACGCTTGATTTCAACGGCAAGGCACATCCTTATTACCTGTCACGCGACGCCGTTTTCCAGAGCGACCTCCAGGGCGAGCGCAAGCGTCCCTCCGCCAACATCGCCTTGCAGTGGAAACCGAACAGCAGTTCGGTCTATACCTTCGAATCGATGTACAACGGCTATCGTGACAAGGCCTTCAACCAGCTGCTGTTCAGTTTCGTCGACTGGTGGGGGGATCTCGGCAGCAACCCTGCCGGGACGATCACGACGTTCCCGGGAACAAACATCATCAAGAGCCGTACGGTCGGCAACGTCTATGGCTTCAACAGCGGCGACTACACCACATCGGCAACCGATTCCCGCATTTATGCCCTGAACGGCAAGTGGGATCTTGGCGACAGGCTGAGGCTGGAAGGCGACCTGTCGTATCAGAGCAGCACCTTCCACTCGGAATTCACCGCCACCCGGATCGATCGCGTTGCACCGTCCATCACCGTCGACTTCAATGACGGCGGCGACAACACGGCGTTCCGTTTCAATAATAATGCCGACCTGACCGACCCGACCAAGTGGAATGTCGCGCAGTTCTACGATACCGCCAACCGCAACAAGGGCAGCGCCGCGACGGCCAACCTGACGGGCGTCTACGATGCCGACTGGGGCCCGCTGCAGACGCTCCACTTCGGCCTGCGCTACGACGACCGCAAGGCGTCGGAGGCCAACCGGACGCAATCGGCCTTCCTGGGCCGCAACCTCGGCTCGCTCGATTCGGCGTATTACTCGACCAACTCGAACTTCGGCACGGACATCTCGGACGTACCCCGTACATGGCTGGAGCCCAATGCCTACTACATCCGCGACAATATCGACGAGTGGCGCAAGCTCTATAACGCGGCCGATGCGAACTTCCTGACAACGGACCAGCTGCGCCTGCAGAAGACGTTCAAGGTCAATGAAAAGACGGCCAACCTCTTCCTGATGGCAAACACCCAGAACGAGCTGTTCGGCCATCGCCTGCGCGGCAATTTCGGCGTTCGCTACGTCAAGGTCGATACCGACATGACCTTCTACAAGGTCGATGCCACCACCAAGGCCGTCACGGCGACCAGTGCCAGCAAGTCGGCCAGCAAGCTACTGCCAAGCATGACCCTGATCTACGACCCTGCCCAGGACGTGGTGGTGCGCATGAACTATGGCGAAACCCTGCGCCGCCCGGGCTTCGGTGCCTTGAATCCTGTCCTGCAACTCGGTGACGACGTATCGAGGGTGGGTTATGGCTCGGGCAGCGGCGGCAATCCCGACCTGGAACCGACGCGTTCCAAGAACCTCGACCTGACGGCCGAGTGGTATTTCCAGAAGGACAGCGCACTCTACGGCACGCTGTTCAAGCGCAAGATCAATGGCCTGGTGGTGGACCTGCGCCGCAAGGTGCACGTCGATGCAGCGGACGACCCGTTCCGCAACTCGACCTCGGGCGGCGACCATACGAACGGCTATGACTACGTCATCAACTCGCCGGTCAACGCGTCGGACGGCACGATCAAGGGCGCCGAGCTCGGCTTGATCTACTTCCCGAAAGGGCTGCCGAGCCTGCTGGACGGCCTGGGCATCCAGGCCAGCTATACGCGACTGAGCTCGTCGCAGAATGTGCCCACCGCCAATGAAGCCGGCGTCATCGTCTCGCAGCTCGAGACACCGTTCTTCGGCGTGTCCGACAAGTCGTATAACGCCACGCTGGCCTACGAAAAGGGCCCGGTCAGCGCGCGCCTGTCGCATGTCTGGCGTTCCGGCTTCCTTGCCAGCAACGAAGCGGCCCTGTTTGCCAATCCGATCGGTATCTGGCGTCATCCCGAAAAGAGCCTGGACATGCAGATCTCCTACAAGATCAACGAGAGCATGTCCGTCGATATCAGTGGCGTCAACCTGACGAACGAAATGCAGCAGGCGTACTACCACTTCGGCGATGCGGGTAATGCGCAGGTGAGCAATTTCGGCACGCTGCAGATCGGACGTTCGGTCTCGGTTGGCTTGCGCTGGAAGATGTAAGCTCCGGCGGTCAGGAAGAACCCGCCAGCCAGGCAGGGCGCTGCCCGGTTTACACCCGCAACACCCTTGTTCATCTGAAGCTGCGTCCGTTTGAAACTCCGGTCTTCGGACCGGGTTTTACCTGAAAAAAAAAGCCCCTGGAATGCTCCAGGGGCTTTTTTTACGTCATGGACCGGCCGGATTCCCGGCCGGAAACCGTATTCAGAACTGGTAGCGCAGCGTTGCCGACACGCTGCGCGGGGCCTGGTACGTGATCGCATTGAAGGCGGCGAACATCGCGTAGTGCTTCTTGTCGAACGCGTTGTCGATGTTGAGCTGGGCCGACAGGCGGTCGTTGATGTCGTAGCGCGCCATCAGGTTGACGAGCGTGAAGGCATCCTGCTCGATCAGGCCGCTGCTGCCGGCCGGTGCGCTCGGGTCGGCCGTCCACGTGCGGCTTTCCCAGTTGGCGCCGCCGCCGACCGTGAGCTTGCTCAGCTCGCCAGGGAAGCGGTACGTGGTGAACACGCGCAGTGTCTTGCGCGGGTAGATGCTGTTGAACTGCGCGCCGGTCGATTCCTCGGCCTTGAAATACGAGTAACCGGCGGTGGCGTTCCAGCCGCGTGCCAGTTCGCCGGACAGTTCGGCTTCGAAGCCTTTGCTCTCCGCGCCGTCGGCCGCGCGGTAATAGGTTTCCGGCAGCAGCGGGCCGTCGCCGTCGCGGTCGATATTGTCCACCGCCACGCCCAGCTTGTCCTGCTTGATGCGGAACACGGAGAACTGCGCATTCAGGCGGTTGTCCAGGAATGCGCCCTTGATGCCGGTTTCATAGCTCTTGCCGACGATCGGGTCGAGCAGGTTGCCGTCGAAGTCCTTCAGGTTCTGGGGCTGGAAGATGTCGGTATAGCTGGCGTAGGCCGACCAGTTGCGGTCGATATCGTAGACCAGGCCGGCATACGGCGTCACTTCGCGGTCCTTCTTGATCGCGTAGGCAGCGGTCCACAGGCCGACACCGGTCTTCTCGTAGTTGCTGACGCGAGCGCCGACGATCAGTTTCAGCGGATCGGCCAGGGAGAAGCGCAGCACGCCGTACAGGCCCTGCTGCTTCGTTTCGCTGCGTTCGTAGAACGTGCGCGGACTCCAGGCCGGCTGCGGGTAGGCGCCGGGATTGAAGTTGTTGAAGTTGCCCACCGCGTGGCTGACGTTGCCGTAGTCGGCGGCGCGGCTGTCGGAGTTGAACTCCTGCTTCGAATGCAGGTAGCCGAACGCCGCCTCGTGCTGGCGGCCGCCCAGCGCGAACGGACCGCTGGCGTGCAGGCTGAAGTCGTCCTGCTTCGAACGCGTGTTGTACGAGCCGGAGAAATCGTTCATGCCCAGGCCGGTCACGCGGTCGGGCACGCCCGACAGGTACAGCAGGTACGTGTCGCCCTTGCGGTCGCCGCGCGTGTACGACGCGCGCGCCTGCCAGCCGTTGGCGAAGTTGTGTTCGAGATTGACGAAATAATTGTCGTAGCTGCTGCTCCACGTGGTCCAGTCGGCGGCCGTGGTCTTCGAGCGGTCCCAGTTGGTCTTCGTGCCGTCGGTGTAATAGAACGGCAGGCCTCCCCACATCGAGCCTTGCGGATCGGTTTCCTGGCGGCTGGCGCCGGCCGACAGCAGCGTGCCGGGGGCCAGGTCGGCCTCGACGGTGGCGAAGATCGTCTTGTCCTTGTTCTTCAGCGAGTCGACCCAGCTGTCCGCCTTGCGGTATTCGCCGACCACGCGGGCGCGCACCGAACCGGTTTCGTTCAGCGCGGTCGACACGTCCGCCATGGCGCGGCGCTCGTTCCAGCGACCGATGCCCACTTCGGCCGTGCCGGTCAGTTCCTTGCTGGTGGCGCGCTTGCGGATCAGGTTGATCGCGGCCGACGGATTGCCGGCGCCGGTCATCAGGCCCGTCGCGCCGCGGACGATTTCCACGCGCTCGTAGATGGCCAGGCTGCCCAGCGTTTCGCCGGCGCTCCACGACTGTTCCCATGTGGTCGGGATACCGTCGATCTGCAGGTTGGTGATGTCGAAGCCGCGCGCCGTGAAGCCGGCCCGGTGGGTTTCATACTGGTTCACCGACACGCCGGTGGCGTTGTTGACCACGTCCGTGATCGTGGCCAGGCCCTGGTCCTCGATGCGCTCGCGGGTGATCACGGAGACCGCCTGCGGCGTTTCGCGGATCGACAGTCCCAGCGGCGTGGCAGTGCCCAGCACGCGCGTGGTATAGCCGGTGTCGCCTTCCTTCTGCGCCTGCACTTCGACCTGCGGCATCACCGGCTGCGATTGCTCTGCAACCTGGGCGAGGGCGGCCAGCGGCAGGGCGAGGCTCACGTACAGTGGGAGGCGGGCCAGTTTCGGGCCGGCGGCGCGTGAATTGTTCTTCATTGGTTGTCCAGTTGGCGGTGCGGATGCCGCATTCATGCGGCGCGCACCGGCGGTAGTTTACTAAGGAACGTGAATGATAACGATTCGCATTCTTATGTCAATGTAAACAAACCAACTGGACAATAATTTTTTTCCCTTATGGAAGGCGGCTTATAGATCTTGCAAGCGGTGATCTCCATTGCGGCCGGTTCGGCTTGCCGGACTGTTGCCGTTGTCAACTGGAAGAACGCCTGCTTTGCGCTGGCGCAGCAAATGACCTGGGGTCAGGCCCCAGGACAAAAGCTGCGCGAGATCAAACGCTGCCGATGTCCAGCGCCGTCCAGCGCGACCCGGCCCGGTCGCTCGCCAGCACCGCGTCGATGAACTTCATGCCGGCCACGCCATCGTCGACGGTCGGCAGGTCCGCAGTCTCCGCGGGTACCGGCAGCCCGGCTTCGATGGCATGGATCCTGGCCGCGGCATCCCGGTACAGCTGCGCGAACGCTTCCAGGTAGCCTTCCGGATGGCCGGACGGCACGCGTGTCGCGCGTTCCGCCGCCGCGCCGCGCACCCGGCCGCGGGTTAGCCGCTGCGCGCTGCCGCCTTGCGGGGTCAACCACAGCTCGTTCGGATTTTCCTGGTCGAACGCCAGGCTGGCCTTCGTGCCGAACACGCGCAGCTTCAGCGCGTTTTCGCAGCCCGTGGCCATCTGGCTCGACCACAGCATGCCGCGCGCGCCGTTCGGGTAGCGCAGCATCACCTGCACGTGGTCGTCGAGCACACGGTCCGGCGTGAACGAGTGCAGTTCGGCCAGCAGCTCGTTCGGCTGCATGCCGGATATGAAACCGGCGAGGTGGAAGGCGTGCGTGCCGATATCGCTGGTGCAGCCGGTGGGGCCGGCGCGCTCCGGATCGTTATGCCAGTTGGTGCGCTGGAATTCCGCGCTCTGCGGGCCCGCCTCGGCCATCCAGTCCTGCGCATATTCGACATGGACCAGCCGCACATCGCCGATCGCGCCCGAGGCCACCAGTTCGCGCGCATGCCGCACCATCGGGTAGCCGCTATAGGTGTGGGTGAGGGCGAACACGCGGTTCCTGTCGCGTGCCAGCGCGGCCAGCGCCTCGCCTTCGGCCGTGGCGATGCCCAGCGGCTTGTCGCAGATGACGTGGATGCCGGCTTCGAGGAACGCGGTGGCCACCGGCGCGTGCAGGTGGTTCGGCGTGACGATCGCCACGGCATCGATGCCGTCCGGCCGTGCGCTTTCCGCGCGCGCCATCTCGCGGTAGTCGGCGTAGCAGCGCGACGGATCGAAGCGCAGCGCGGTGCCGCTGGCCAGGGCGCGTTCCGGGTTGCCGGACAGCGCACCCGCGACGACTTCATAGCAGTCGTCCAGCCGGGCGGCGATGCGGTGCACGGCGCCGATGAAGGCGCCGTCGCCGCCGCCAACCATGCCGAGCCGGAGCTTGCGGGCCACGGCGTTGCCCGACGAGGGCTTGTGCGATCCGATCGCGCTCATGCCGGAATCCCCATCAGGCCGCGCAGCGCGGCGCGGTCGGTGCCGCTGCCGGCGAAATCGTCGAAGGCCCGCTCGGCCACGCGGATGATATGGCGCCGGATGAACTCGGCGCCTTCGCGCGCGCCATCCTCGGGGTGCTTCAGGCAGCACTCCCATTCCAGCACGGCCCAGCCGGTGTAGTCGTACTGCGCCAGCTTCGAGAAGATCGCCGTGAAATCGATCTGCCCGTCGCCCAGCGAGCGGAAACGGCCGGCCCGGTCGACCCAGCCACCGTAGCCGCCGTACACGCCTTGCCGGCCATCCGGCCGGAACTCGGCATCCTTCACGTGGAAGGCCTTGATGCGTTCGTGGTAGATGTCGATGAACGCCAGGTAATCGAGCTGCTGCAGCAGGAAGTGGCTCGGGTCGTACAGGATGTTCGCGCGCGGATGGTTGTCGACCGCCGCGAGGAAGCGTTCGAACGTGACGCCGTCGTGCAGGTCCTCGCCGGGGTGCAGCTCGTAGCACACGTCCACGCCGGCGTCGTCGAATGCGTCGAGGATCGGCCGCCAGCGTTTGGCCAGCTCGCCGAACGCTTCCTCGACCATGCCGGCCGGGCGCTGCGGCCACGGGTACAGGTAGGGCCATGCGAGCGCGCCGGAAAAACTCGCGTGCGTGGTGAGACCGAGGCGCTGCGACGCTTTCGCCGCCGCCTTCACCTGCCCGACGGCCCATTCCTGCCGCGCCCCGGCATTGCCGCGCACGTGCGGCGCGGCGAAGCCGTCGAACAGCTGGTCGTAGGCCGGATGCACGGCCACCAGCTGGCCCTGCAGGTGGGTGGACAGCTCGGTGATCCGCAGCCCGTGTTCGGCCAGCACGCCGGCGATCTCGTCGCAGTAGGTCTGGCTGTCGGCCGCCTTGTCCAGGTCGATCAGGCGCGGGTCGGTTGGCAGTTGCACGGCCTCGTAGCCGAGGCCTTTCGCCCAGCCGGCCAGGTTGGCCAGCGTGTCGAACGGCGCCTCGCCGCCCATGAACTGGGCGAGGAAGATCGCCGGTCCCTTGATGGTCTTCATGCGGATCCTTGTTGAGTAAATGCGTCAGTACGGTGAATTCGGGTAATAGAACTGGCTGGCATTGGCCTTCGTGATCAGCACCGACGGAATGATCGTCTGCGCCGGCAGCGTTTCGCCCTTCAGCCTGGCGTTGGCCGTCATCTTGATCGCGTCGTAGATGAATTTTGGCGAGTACGACACATTGGCCTGGATCAGCCGGTCGCCGTCGATCACCTTCTTGACGGCGAACTTGGCGCCGGCGCCGCCGAACACTTCCCTGATGTCGGTGCGTTTGGCCTGCTCGATCGCCTTCAGTGCGCCGATCGCCATGTCGTCGTCGGCCGCCCACACGGCGTCGATCTGCCTGAATCGGGTCAGGTAGTCCTGCGTGACCTTGAAGGCATCGTCGCGGTTCCAGTTGCCGTACTTCGCATCGAGCACCTTGATGCCGGGGTGCTTCCTGATCTCGGCATTGAAGGCGTTCACGCGTTCGTTGTCGATCGTGCTCGGCATGCCGCGCAGCACCACGATATTGCCCTTGCCGTTGAGCTTCTTCGCCAGGTATTCGGCCGGCAGGCGGCCGAACGCCGTGTTGTCGCCGGCGACATACGCGTTCTGCGCGGCGGGGCTGGTGAGGCCGCGGTCCACCACGGTCACGTACACGCCCTTGTTCTTCACCTGCGCCACGGGCTGCGTGAGGGACGCCGATTCGAGCGGCAGGATGACGAGCGCGTTCATCTTGTTCACGACAAGAAGATCCTGCACCTGGTTGGCCTGTTCCGGCGTGCTGCCGGCCGTCTTGACGATGATCTTCAGTCCCGGGTTGGCCGCTTCCAGTTCCTTCTTGGCCTGGTTGGCCCACCAGACGATGCCGCCGGTGAAGCCGTGCGTGGCGGTGGGGATCGCCACGCCGAGCGTGACGGGTTGCGCGGCGGCGGGTTGTGCCGCGATGGCCTGGCCGGCACCGGCCAGCAGGCAGGCGGCGGCGAGTTTGGTCAATGAGTGCATGAATGAATTCCTTGAAAATGCTAGCGGCGCCCGCGCTGCAGGTAGGCCACGGTAATGATGACGACGCCCTGCACGGCGGCGTTCAGGTACACGCTGATGATGCTGGTGAGGTTCAGGATGTTGCCGATCACGGACAGCAGGATGGCGCCGATCACGGTGCCCACGATGCGCCCCGAGCCGCCCTTCAGCGACGTGCCGCCCACCACCACGGCGGCGATGGCTTCCAGCTCCCACAGGATGCCGGTGGTCGGCGTGGCCGAGCCCAAGCGCGGCACGTACAGGATGGTAGCAATCGCCACGCACACGCCGAGCAGCAGGTAGGTGAGCGTCTTGACGCGGTCGACGCGGATCGACGCATAGCGCGCCACCTGTTCGTTCGAGCCGATGGCCTGCACGTGCTGGCCGAACGGCGTGCGGTTCAGGATCACCACGCCGGCCGCGGCCACCAGCGCGAAGATCCAGACGGGCACCGGCACGCCCAGCACGCTCTGGTAGTACACCGGGCCGTATGTTTCCGACAGGTTGAAATCGAGCGTGAGCGCGCCGCCATCGGAGAGCCACGTGAGCACCGCGCGGAAGATGCCGAGCGTGCCGAGCGTGACGATGAACGGTTCGATCCGTCCGTGCGTGACGAGAAAGCCGTGCGTGACGCCGGCCACCGCGCCGAACACCAGCGCCAGCGCGATGCCGAGCACCACGATGGCAAGCGGGGAGGGCGGCGCGGCGCCGAGCGCCAGCGCGTTCATCGCCACGATCATCACGCCGGCGATCAGCGCCGCCATCGAGCCGACCGACAGGTCGATGCCGCCGGAGGCGATCACGAACGTCATGCCCACGGCGATGATGCCGATGAAGGCCGTGCGCGTCAGCACGTTCATCAGGTTGTCGAACGTGGCGAAGCCCGGGTTCAGCAGCGCGCCGGCGATGCACAGCAGGATCAGCGCGACGATGGGGCCGGCGCCCTTGAAACGGGCGAGAGCGGGGCCCGCGGCGCGCAGGCGCGCGGCGGGCAGGTCGGCTCCGCCTTCAGTGGTGGGTGTTGGTTGCATGGGAGATCAGGTTCTCTTCGGTGAGTTGGTCCGGGCCCAGCACGGCGTTCAGTCGCCCGCCGTGCAGTACGGCCACGCGGTGGCACAGGCCTATCAGTTCGATCAGTTCGGACGAGATGACGACCACGGCGCGCCCCTCGGCCGCCAGCCGGTGGATCAGCGCATAGATGTCGCGCTTGGCGCCCACGTCCACGCCGCGGGTCGGCTCGTCCAGCACGATCACGTGCGGGCCGGGCCGCAGGTATTTGGCGAGCGCCAGCTTCTGCTGGTTGCCGCCGGACAGCGAGCGGGCGAGGCATTCGGGATCGCGCAGCCGGATGCCGAAATCGGCGATGGCCTGGTCCAGCGCGGCGCGGCCGGCCTTCGGATCGACCCATGGCCGGGCATCCCGTTCGAGGGTCATCATCGTCAGGTTTTCGCGCAGGCCCAGGTCCATGTGCAGGCCCTTGCCCTTGCGGTCTTCGCTCAGGTAAGTGAGGCCGTGCTGCATCGCGTCGCGCGGGCTGCGGATGCGCACGTCCTCCCCGCCGATGGCGATCGTGCCGGCGCTGCGCGGACGCAGCCCGACGATGCTCTCGAACGCCTCGGTGCGGCCGGCGCCTACCAGGCCGGCAAAGCCGAGTATCTCGCCGGCGCGCACGTCGAAGCACAGGTTCTCCACCCAGCCCGGCACGGTCAGGCCGGATACGCCCAGCAGCGCCGGCGCGTTCGCGGCGGGCGGCTGCTTCGGCAGGAACATGTCCGACACGTCGCGCCCCACCATCAGATTGGCCATCTGCTGGCGGTCGATGTCCGCCGTCCTGGCGCGCGCGACGAATTTCCCGTCGCGCATGACCACCACTTCGTCGGTATGCGCCTCCATCTCGTCGAGCTTGTGCGAGATGTAGATGATGGTCACGCCGTCCGCCTTCAGCCGCGCCATCAGGCGGAACAGCTTGTCGGTTTCGCCCGGCGACAGCGTGGCGGTGGGTTCGTCCATGATCAGCAGCCGCGCGTTGCGCGACAGCGCCCTGGCGATTTCCACCAGCTGCTTTTCGGCCACGATCAGGTCGGCGACGCGCGTTTCCGGCGCCACGTTCAGCCCCACCTGTTCCAGGACCAGCGCGGCATCGCGCGCCATCGCGCGGCGGTCCAGCAGCCAGCCGCGCCGCTTCTCGTGGCCGAGGAAGATGTTTTGCGCGATCGTCAGGTGTTCGGCCAGGTTGAATTCCTGGTGGATGAGCGCGATGCCGAGCGCTTCCGCATCGCGCGCGCCGGCAAAACGGCGTTCGGCGCCGTCGACCACCAGCTGGCCGCCGGTGGGGCGCTCGTAGCCGGCCAGGATCTTCATCAGCGTCGACTTGCCGGCGCCGTTCTCGCCCAGCAGGCCGACCACGCGGCCCGCCTCCAGCGCGAAGTCGACCCCGTGCAGCACGCGCACCGGGCCGAATTCCTTGACGATGTGGTTGAAGCGTACGGACAGGCTCATGGCTATTGGGCGGGCAGCTTCGCGATCACGGCCTGCAGGCCCTTCAGCGAGGCGGCCACGGTTTCCAGCTGGCCCATGCCGTTCGGGTATTCTTCCTGCTCGATGATGATCCAGTCGGTGCCGCCTTCCTGCCGCACGGCGCGCGTGAGGCCGGCCCAGTCGGTCCGGTCCTGGCCGATGATCGGCGTGCCGGACGAACCTTCCGCGAACTTGGCCTTGAAGTGCGTGGTCACGGTGCGGCCCGGGTATTTCTTCACGTAGGCCACCGGGTCCTTGCCGGCATAGGTGGTCCAGCCCACATCCTGCTGCATGATCGACGCCTTCGGCGTGTTCTGCGCGATCACGTCCCACGGCGTGCTGCCCACCGCCCCGGCGAATTCCTCGGAGTGGTTGTGGTAGCCGATGCGCATGCCCTTGCCGGCCAGCCTGCCCGACA
The DNA here is from genome assembly GCF_009727155.1 of Pseudoduganella dura. NCBI lineage: Bacteria > Pseudomonadati > Pseudomonadota > Betaproteobacteria > Burkholderiales > Oxalobacteraceae > Pseudoduganella > Pseudoduganella dura. The sequence goes on from NZ_WNWM01000002.1 coordinate 6,077,817, forward strand.
GGGCGGTAAGCTCCCTGCTCATCTCCGCGCTGCCCGCCGTGGTCTTGCCGCGCGCATCCATCGAGATGACCAGGTTCGTGCAGCCCAGCGTCTTGTAGAACGCCGTGGTGGCTTCGAAGCGCGCATCGGCCAGCGCGTCGAAGTGCATGTGCGCGCCGGCGCACTGCAGCCTGTTTTTGTCCAGGAAGGCTTTCAGGCCGGCTGGGTTGTCCTTGTACGGCCCGAACTCGCCGGCGAATTCCACGCCCTGGAAACCGAGCTTGCCGATTTTCGCCAGCGTGCCTTCGAAGTCCTGCTTGATCTCGTCCTTCACGGACCACAGCTGCACGCCGAGGCGGGGCTGCGCGGCCTGCACGGTCATGGCCGCGCCGATCGTTGCGAGGAGGGCGGTCAGATGCGATAGGTTCATGTTGTCTCCGGTTTTATGGTTGGGTCAGATCCTGCCGGCCTTCAGCTCGTCCACCGCGTGGGCGCAAGCGCGGGCGGTCAGCGCCATGAACGTCAGCGACGGGTTTTGCCATGCGCAGGAGGCCATCGAGGCGCCGTCCGTCACGTACAGGTTCGGCACGTCGTGCGCCTGGTTGAAGCCGTTCAGCACCGACGTCTTCGGGTCGCGCCCCATCCGCGCGGTGCCCATCTCGTGGATCGACAGGCCGGGCGGCCAGTCTTCCAGCGACTTGACGTGCTTCCGGATATCCTTCAGCCCCAGGTCTTCGAGGATGTTGGCGGCGGTGTCGGCGATATCCTGCTGCATCTTGCGGTCGTTGTCGGAATAGTTGCAGTCGATGTGCAGTTGCGGCATGCCCCACTTGTCCTTCTTCGTCGGGTGCAGGCTGACCATGTTCTCGTAGCGGGGCAGCATTTCGCCTGAGCCGCCCAGGCCGAAGCGCCAGTCGCCGGGTTTCCTGATCATGGCCTTGAAGTCCTTGCCGAAGCCCGGCTTGCCGGCCGCTGACGTCCAGCCATCGCGCCCGGCACCGCCCGACAGCGAATAGCCGCGCAGGAACGCCGGGTGCTGTTCCAGCACGTTGCGGAAGCGTGGAATATACGGGCCGGTGGGGCGGCGGCCCTGGTAGTAATCGTTGTCGAAGCCTTCCACGCGGCCATGGGCGCCCGCACCGTACAGGTGGTCCATCAGGTAGTGTCCCAGCACGCCGGACGAATTGGCCAGCCCGGTGGGGAAGGCTTCGGAAGTGGAATTGAGCAGGATCGCCGTGGAGGCCAGCGTCGATGCGCACAGCACCACCACCTTCGCATGGAATTCGCGCATCTCCAGCGTGTTGGCGTCGATCACGCGCACGCCGGTGGCGCGGTTCGTCTTCGGGTCGTAGATCACGCTGTGCACGATGCTGTCGGTGGCGATGCGCAGCCGCCCCGTGGCGACCGCCGCCGGCAACGTCGAGCTCTGGGTGGAAAAATAGGCGCCGAACGAGCAGCCGCGGTGGCACTGGCTGCGTGCCTGGCACTGGCCGCGGCCCTGCGCCAGCTGGGTTTCGCCGGGCGTGCGCAGGTTGGCGGTGCGGCCCATGATCATGCGGGCCGGCGCATACCGCGCATCGAACTTCTTCTTCAGCGCCAGTTCCACCGTGTTGAAGTCGAAGGCGGGCAGGAACTCGCTGTCCGGCAGCACGGCCATGTTTTCCTTGCTGCCGCTGATGCCCACGTGGCGCTCCACGTGGCTGTACCAGGGCGCCAGGTCGGCATAGCGGATCGGCCAGTCCACGCCGTGGCCGTCCTTCAGGTTCGCCTCGAAATCGAGGTCGCTCCAGCGGTACGACTGGCGCGCCCACATCAGCGACTTGCCACCCAGCTGGTTGCCGCGGATCCAGCTGAACGGCTTGCCTTCGGGCGTGGAATACGGCATGTCGCGGTCGTTGTTGAAGAACTGCTGCGTGTGCTCGTCGAACGCGTAGCACAGCCTTTGGTTGAAGAACTGTTCCTCGGCCACTTTCGCGTCGACCTTGCCGCGATTCGGCATCGTCCACGGGTCGCGGTTCTCGCCGATGTAGTCGACGCCGTGTTCGACCGGCCGGCCGCGCTCGACCATCAGCGTGGACAGGCCCCGTTCGGTGAATTCCTTGGCGGCCCAGCCGCCGGTGATGCCGGAACCGACGACGATCGCGTCGAAACGTTCCGGGCTGCTCTTGATGTAGAACGACGAGACAGGTTCCATGTTCAGATGGCCCAGGTGCGGGTGGATCGGGTGAGTTTCACATTGCCGGTGAAGCCGCCGGGGACTGGCAGGTAAGCCAGCTCGCGCGTGGCGCCCGCCTCGGAGGTGTAATAGGCGAACGCCACGAAGCCCTTGAGCTGGCGGAAGAAGCGCCGGTCGTCGTCGTTGAACGGCGCGGCGCCGTCGTCGAGCGCGTGCAGCAGGGCCACCTGGCGCGCATGAGGGAGGGCGGTGAAGCGCCTGCCGCCCTGCGCCGCGGCGACCGATTCGATGCGCGCCAGGCCGGACCTGAACGCGGCCTGTTCGGGCGCGAGCACGCAGGCCTTCAGCAGGTGATCGACCGTGCGGTGCGCGCCCACCGCCAGCGCGCCCGGCGTGTCCGTCTGCGGGATGATCAGCTCGGCCAGCACGCCGGTCAGCGCGAGTTCCTCGCGCGTCAGCAGCTCGGGAGCGCTCCCATTCTTCGGCGCGCCCACCGCCGCCAGGATGTCGCCGCTCAATGCCAGCCCGCACAGCGCGCCGATGCGCAGCAGGGTGGAACGGCGCGCGCCGTCGGGCTCTCGCGGCCCTTGGTCTGCATGATTCAGCATGTCTCCTCCAGGAATGACTACAGGTTGCAGCAATGCGGCCGGCAGCGCGGCAGACAGTGCTGCCAGCGGCGGATGCCGCTTCAGGCCGGGGCGGGACGCCGCCGGCGCACGCCGGGACCGCGACCCGCCAGCGACAGCTGGTACTGCTTGGGCGTGATGCCCACCACCGTGCGGAACTGCTTGGTGAAGTAGCTCTGCCCGCCGAAACCGGTTTCCGCCGCCACGCGCGCGATGTTGCTCACCTGCGGCAGCAGGCGGCAGGCCTCGTGCACCTTCAGGTGCAGGATGTATTGTTTCGGCGTGAGGGAAAAGTGCTGCTTGAACTTGCGTTCGAACGTGGACAGCGACATGCACGACAACTTCGCCAGGTGTTCGATGCCGATCTGTTCCATCAGGTGCGCCTGCACGTACTCGATGCAGGCGCGGAATTCATGGAACGGCGCGATGACATCCTGCGAACGCTGGGCGTCGCGCGAAAAGCCCTCGATGCCCACGATCTCGCCGTGGCGGTTGCGGATCGGCGCCTTGGTGGTGAACAGCCAGGTCAGCTCGCCGCTTTCGCTGCCGAGCACTTCGAGCTTGTTCTTCACGGTCACGCCGCGGTCCATCACGGAAAGGTCGTCGGCGCGGATGCGGTCGGCGATATCGCGCCGGAAGAAGTCATGGTCGGTCTTGCCGAGGATATCGTTCACGTCCGCCCGATGCACATCCCCCATCGCGTGCTGTTCCTGCAGCAGGCGGTTGCCCCACACGAACTGGCCGGCCTTGTTCTTGGCGAAGTAGTACATGTCCGGCAGCGTGTCGAACAGCGCGCTGGGCGTCGAAATGCCGTGTTCGGTGAAAAAATTGGCACATTCCGCCCGCGTGGCGGCGGGGCGCTCCGTATCGCGGCCAGCGAGGCGGTCGCGGTAACCGACCTCGTTGCGTGCCCCCTGGGATACGATTACTCCCCTGCCAATGACCATGGTGCTCATCGTGGCTGTCTCCGTTTTGTGATGCGCTTTGTTATGGCCAGATAGTAGCATTCGGTTAATTCCGGAAGTGTCGCGAAATCGGCCAAATTTATAACGAATTCGGCACGCGGCATCCTGGCGGCGGGACGTTGCGAACTTGCCGCGCAGTTGCCATGCAGTTGCCGATTCTGTACTAGCCGGTGGTGCCGGGAGCATGTTAGATTGCGCTACCAGATTGCGCTACCATTCCAACTGACAAAGAGACGACGATGCCCTTTCCCCTCCGAACCGCCCGCCTGGGCCTGCTGACCGCCGCCATCGCCTTCGCCGGCCCCGTGCTTGCCGCCGACGGCGCATGGCAATCGCTCTTCAACGGCAAGGACCTGGCCGGCTGGACCACCTGGGTCAGCATGCAGCCCACCTCCGACAACATGAAAGCGCCCACGTCCATCCGCGGCGCGAACAGCGATCCGAAACAGGTGTTCTCGGTGGTGGACGGCATGCTGCGCGTGTCGGGCGAGGAGTGGGGCGCGGTGAACACGGTGGCCGACTACCAGAACTTCCACCTGAAGTTCGATTTCAAGTGGGGCACGAAGAAATGGTTCCCGCGGCTGGACGCGCCGCGCGACAGCGGGCTGCTGTACTTTGCCGTGGGCCCCGAGGGCGCGCAGAGCGGCCACTGGATGCGCAGCCACGAATTCCAGCTGCAGGAAGGCGACTGCGCCGATTACCACAGCCTCGACGGCGTGACCGTCGACGCGCACGTGGGCGACGCCAACCAGGGCGGCTGGAAGTTCTATCGCTACGAACCATCGCTGCCACTGCGCACCGGCATCGCCGCGCGTATCCTCAAGAAGGGCAATTACGAAAAGCCGTCCGGCGAATGGAACACGATGGAAGTGATCGCCGACGGCAAGACGCTGGTGCACATCGTCAACGGGCACGAGGTGCTGCGCGCCACGAACTCGCTGCAGAAGGTGGACGGCAGGATGGTGCCGCTGGCGCGCGGGAAGTTCTCGATCCAGTCGGAGGGGGCCGAGGCGTTTTACCGGAATATCCGGGTGAAGCAGCTGGATGGGCCGGCGGCCACCGCGAAGTTTTGAAAAGAAAAACCGGGGACGTACCCTGTTTTTGACTTCGGCACTGAAAACCGGTGTCCGATACCGAGAAGCCGGTGTCCGACACCAAATGTTCGACGGCCAACCGCTGTCGGTTGGTGCAGCGCAAAATTGGGGACGTACCCCTGTTTTAAGGAAATTTCCTCAAAACAGGGGTACGTCCCCGGTTTTGCAGTGAAGCATTACCCGCGCGCTTTCTCCCAATACCCCTTCGCGTTGTACACCTTCTTCAGGTGATCGATGAAGTGCCGGATCTTCGCCGGCAGGTAGCGCTGCTGCGGGTACACGGCCTGGATCGGATAGCTCGGCACCGCGTATTCGTCCAGCACCGTGACCAGTTCGCCCCGTTTCAGTTCGGCCTGGATCTCCCACGTCGAGCGCCAGCCGATGCCCAGGCCCTGCTTGACCCAGTCGAACAGCAGTTCGCCGTCGTTGCATGACAGGTCGCCGTCCACGCGCACGGCGACCGGCTTGCCTTCGGCCTGGAAGGTCCAGCCGCGCTGCTGCCCGCCCTGCAAATTGAATGCCAGGCAGTTGTGGCGCACCAGGTCGTCCGGGGTGCGGGGAATGCCGTGGCGTTCGAAGTAGCCGGGCGTGCCGCACACCACGCGGCGGTTCGGGAACAGCGGCACGGCCACGTAGTTCGGATCGGTCACTTCGCCGATGCGGATCGACATGTCGTAGCCCTCGCGTACCAGGTCGACCACGCTGTCGGTGAGGTTGAACGACATCTTCAGCTCCGGGTGGTGCGAGCGGAACTCCGGCGCATGCGGCGCCACGTGCGAACGGCCGAACGCGGCGGGCGCGGAAACCACCAGGTGGCCCCGCACCGTGGCGCGCCCGGCGCTGATGCTGTTCTCGGCGATGTCGAAATCGCGCAACAGTTGCCGGCAAGGTTCGATGAACTGCTCGCCCAGCGCGGTCAGGGTAAGGCCCCGGGTGGAGCGGTGCATCAGGCGCACGCCGAGGCGGCGTTCGAGGGCATCGAGGCGGCGGCCCATGACGACGGGCGTGACGCCCTCGGCTACTGCGGCAGCGGCGAAGCTGCCTTTTTCGGTCACCAGTAAAAAACTGCGAATTTCTGTATAACGGTCCAATTCCATACTCCAAGTATCGACTGATCGAATACTAGCAGCAATTCAACACAATGCGCCATCTCCGTATGCTGGGACCATTCACATGAACCCAGGAGACGAGCATGGCCCGTATGAGAGCAATCGACGCTGCCGCAGCAGTGATGCGTAAAGAAGGTGTGTCCACCGTATTCGGCGTGCCGGGTGCGGCGATCAACCCGCTGTATTCGGCGATGAAGAAGGAGGGCGGCTTCCGCCACGTGCTGGCGCGCCACGTGGAAGGCGCCTCGCACATGGCCGAGGGCTTCACCCGCGCCAAGGCCGGCAACATCGGCGTGTGCATCGGCACCTCCGGCCCGGCGGGCACCGACATGATCACCGGCCTGTACTCCGCGTCAGCCGATTCGATACCTATCCTCTGCATCACCGGCCAGGCACCGCGTGCCCGCCTGTACAAGGAAGACTTCCAGGCCGTCGATATCGAATCGATCGCCAAGCCGGTCACCAAGTGGGCCGTCACGGTGCGCGAACCGGCGCTGGTGCCGCGCGTGTTCCAGCAGGCCTTCCACATCATGCGTTCCGGCCGCCCCGGCCCGGTGCTGATCGACCTGCCGTTCGACGTGCAGATGGCCGAGATCGAATTCGACCTGGACACCTACGAAAGCCTGCCGGCCTACAAGCCATCGGCCACCCGTGCCCAGGCTGAAAAGGCGCTGGAGATGCTGAACGCGGCCGAGCGCCCGGTCATCGTCTGCGGCGGCGGCGTGATCAACGCCGATGCCGCGGCCAAGCTGCTTGAATTCGCCGAGATCCTGAACGTGCCGGTCATCCCGACCCTGATGGGCTGGGGCGTGGTGCCGGACGACCACCCGCTGATGGCGGGCATGGCCGGCCTGCAGACGTCGCACCGCTACGGCAACGCCACGATCCTGGCATCGGACTTCGTGATCGGCATCGGCAACCGCTGGGCCAACCGCCACACCGGCTCGGTCGAGGTGTACACCGAAGGCCGCAAGTTCGTGCACATCGATATCGAGCCGACCCAGATCGGACGCGTGTTCGGCCCGGACTACGGCATCGTCTCCGACGCCGGCGCCGCACTGGACCAGCTGATCAACGTGGCCTGCGGCCTGGATGCGCTGGGCGCGCTGAAGGACCGCTCGGCATGGGTGGAAGAGTGCCAGGAACGCAAGCGCACGCTGCTGCGCAAGACGCACTTCGACAACGAGCCGATCAAGCCGCAGCGCGTGTACGAAGAGATGAACAAGGCGTTCGGCAAGGAAACCTGCTACGTCAGCACGATCGGCCTGTCGCAGATCGCCGCCGCGCAGTTCCTGCACGTGTACAAGCCGCGCAACTGGATCAACTGCGGCCAGGCCGGCCCGCTGGGCTGGACCATCTCGGCCGCCCTCGGCGTGTGCGCCGCGGACCCTGAACGCCAGGTCGTGGCCATCTCGGGCGACTACGACTTCCAGTTCATGATCGAGGAACTGGCCGTGGGCGCGCAATTCGGCCTGCCGTACCTGCATGTGGTGGTCAACAACGCCTACCTCGGCCTGATCCGCCAGGCGCAGCGTAACTTCGACATCGACTACTGCGTGCAGCTGGCGTTCGAGAACATCAACGCGCCGGAACTGGGTGTGTATGGCGTCGACCACGTGGCCGTCGTCGAAGGCCTGGGTTGCAAGGCGATCCGTGTCCGTGAAATCGCCGACATCCAGCCGGCCTTCGAAAAGGCCCGTGCCTGGATGAAGGAATTCCGCGTGCCGGTCGTCGTCGAGATCATGCTGGAACGCGTGACGAACATCGCGATGGGCACCGAGATCAACGCCATCAACGAATTCGAGGCACTGGCCACGGAAGAGGGCGACGCACCGACCGCCATCGGCAAGCGCCAACTGCAACAGTAACAGCACACAGCAACAGCAATAAGGAGATCGACCATGCCAAGATTCGCCGCCAACCTGACCATGCTCTTCAACGAGCTGCCGTTCCTGGAACGCTTCAAGGCCGCCGCCGACGCGGGCTTCAAGGGAGTGGAGTACCTGTTCCCGTATCCGTTCGCCAAGGAGGAACTGGCCGCGCAGCTGGAACAGCACGGCCTGACGCAGGTGCTGCACAACCTGCCGGCCGGTAACTGGGAAAAGGGCGAGCGGGGCATCGCCTGCCATCCGGACCGCGTGGAAGAGTTCCGCGAAGGCGTCGACCGGGCGATCGAGTACGCCACCGCGCTGCGCTGCCGCACCGTCAACTGCCTGGTCGGCATCGCGCCGGCCGGCGTCAGCGAAGACGTGCTGCGCCAGACGGTGGTCGACAACCTCGGTTACGCCGCGGCGAAGCTGAAGGCGGCGGGCATCCGCCTGCTGGTCGAGCCGATCAACACGTACGACATTCCCGGCTTCTACCTGAACCGCACGGAACAGGCGCTGCGCATCCTGGATGAAGTGGGTTCCGACAACCTGTTCGTGCAGTACGACGTCTATCACGCGCAGCGCACCGAAGGGGAGCTGGGCGCCACGCTGGCCCGTCACCTGAACCGCATCGGCCACATCCAGGTGGCGGACAACCCGGGGCGCAACGAACCGGGCACCGGCGAGATCAACTACGCCTGGCTGTTCCGCCACATCGACAAGCTGGGCTACGACGGCTGGATCGGCTGCGAATACAAGCCCGCCGGCGACACCCGCGACGGCCTGCGCTGGCTGGAAGAAGTCAAATAAGCGAACTGCAAGCCGACAACTGAAGAGAACACAGAGGAGAACATCATGGCAAATATCGGATTCATCGGCCTGGGCATCATGGGTGCCCCAATGGCGAAACACCTGGCGGACAACGGCCACAAACTGTTCACGTACTCGCAGACCCCGACCCCGTCGACTCTGATCGAAGCCGGCGCCAGCGTGTGCGCCTGCGGTACCGACGTGGCCAAGGCCGCGGACATCATCATCGTGATGGTGCCGGACACGCCGCACGTGGAAGACGTGCTGTTCGGCGAGCACGGCCTGTCGAAAGGCCTGACCGCCGGCAAGATCGTCGTCGACATGAGCTCGATCTCGCCCGTCGCCACGAAGGACTTCGCCAAGCGCATCAACGCGCTGGGCTGCGAATACCTGGATGCGCCGGTGTCCGGCGGCGAAGTGGGCGCCAAGGCCGCCTCGCTGACCATCATGGTCGGCGGCAGCGAGGAAGCGTTCGAGAAGGTCAAGCCGCTGTTCCAGCTGATGGGCAAGAACATCACGCTGGTGGGCGGCAACGGCGACGGCCAGATCACCAAGGTGGCCAACCAGATCATCGTGGCGCTGACGATCGAAGCGGTCGGCGAGGCGCTGCTGCTGGCCTCCAAGGCCGGCGCCGATCCGGCCCGCGTGCGCGAAGCGCTGATGGGCGGCTTCGCCGCATCGCGCATCCTCGAAGTGCACGGCGAGCGCATGATCAAGCGCACGTTCGATCCGGGCTTCCGCATCGACCTGCACCGCAAGGACCTGAACCTGGCCCTGGCGACCGCGCGCCAGCTGAACATGTCGCTGCCGAACACCGCTACCGCGCAGGAACTGTTCAACGCCTGCGCCGCGCGCGACGGCGGCGGCTGGGATCACTCGGCCATGGTGCGCGCCCTCGAAGTGATGGCGAACTTCGAGATCGGCCAGCAGGCAGGGAACACGAAATGATCGCCGCGCCGCGTGAACTGCTTGGGGCAATGTTTACCGCCGCCGTGAACGCGGCGCAGCCATCGCTGACCATCGCAAAATACCTGCCGGCGGCACCGAAGGGCCGCACGATCGTCATCGGCGCCGGCAAGGCGTCGGCGGCGATGGCCCAGGCGCTGGAACAGCACTGGCCCGGGAAGATCGAAGGCGTGGTCGTCACGCGCTACGGCTATGCCGTGCCGTGCGAACGCATCGAGATCCTCGAGGCTGCCCACCCGGTGCCGGACGCGGCCGGCCGCGTCGCGGCGGAGCGCATCCTGGCGGCGGTGCAGGGGCTCACGGGCGACGACCTGGTGATCTGCCTGATCTCCGGCGGCGGTTCATCGCTGCTGCCGCTGCCGGGCGAGGGCGTCACGCTGGAAGACAAGCAGGCGATCAATCGCGCGCTGCTCTCTTCCGGCGCGACGATCACCGAGATGAATTGCGTGCGCCGCCACCTGTCCGCCATCAAGGGCGGGCGGCTGGCAGCGGCCTGCTATCCGGCGCGCGTGGTCAACCTGCTGATTTCCGACGTGCCGGGCGACCACCCGGCCGACATCGCCTCCGGTCCGACCGTGGGCGATGCCACCACCTGCGCCGATGCGCTGGCCATCGCCCGCCGCTACGGCATCGAACTGCCGGCCGGCGCGCGCCGCCTGCTGGAAAGCGGCGACGGCGAAACCATCAAGCCGGGCGACCGCCGCCTGGAAAACGTGACCACGCACATCATCGCCTCGCCGCAGATGGCGCTGGAAGCGGCCGCCGCCGTTGCCAACGAAGCCGGCGTGATGCCGGTGATCCTGGGCGACAGCATCGAGGGCGAAGCCCGCGAAGTGGCGCGCGTGATGGCCGGCATCGCGCTGCAGGTGCAGCGCCATAGCCAGCCGGTGGCGCCGCCGTGCGTACTGCTGTCCGGCGGCGAAACCACGGTGACAGTGCGCGGCAACGGCCGCGGCGGGCGCAACGTGGAATTCCTGCTGGCCCTCGCCGTGGCGCTCGACGGCGCGCCGAACCTGTACGCGGTGGCGGCCGATACCGACGGCGTCGACGGCGCCGAGGAAGTGGCCGGCGCCTTCATCGGGCCGGACACGCTGGCGCGCGCCTGGGCCAACGGCATCCGCCCACGCGACAGCCTGGACAACAACGACGGGCACGGGTTCTTCGGCGCGCTGGGCGATGCGCTCATTACCGGTCCCACCCTTACCAACGTCAACGACTTCCGGGCGATTTTACTGCTTTGATTTCCGCGGCATGGATCGATGCACATCGATCCATGCCGCGATTTGCCTTGTCTTGACCCCTGCATTTTTGGAGAACGCATGCTGCGCAAGCGCCGCTCACGGATCCTGGCCACCCTTGGCCCATCCAGTTCCACGTACCAATCGATTCACGCGCTGGCCAAGGCCGGCGCCGATGTCTTCCGTCTCAACTTCAGCCACGGCAGCCATGCCGATCACGCCGAGCGCTATCGCACGATCCGCGACGTGGAAAAGGAAATCGGCCGCCCGATCGGCATCCTGATGGACCTGCAAGGTCCGAAACTGCGTATCGGCCGCCTCAACGGCGGCAAGGTGCAGCTCACTGAAGGCAATAAATTCCGGCTCGACCTGAACCCGGCCGAGGGCGATGCGGTACGCGCCTGCCTGCCGCATCCGGAAATCTTCGCCGCGCTCGAACCGGGCACCGACCTGCTGCTCGACGATGGCAAGCTGCGCCTGCGCGTGGATGCCTGCAGCCTCGAACACGCCGAGACCACGGTACTGACCGGCGGCGTGCTGTCGGACCGCAAGGGCGTCAACGTGCCCGGCGTGGTACTGCCTATTTCTCCGCTGACGGAGAAGGACCGCGCCGACCTGGCGTTCGGCCTGGAACTGGGCGTCGACTGGGTGGCCCTGTCGTTCGTGCAGCGCCCTGAAGACATCACCGAGGCCCGCGCGCTGATCGGCGACCGCGCCTGGATCATGGCCAAGCTAGAAAAACCCGCCGCGATCGACGCGCTGGAAGGCATCGTCGCGCTGGCCGACGGCATCATGGTGGCGCGCGGCGACCTCGGCGTCGAATTGCCGGCGCACCAGGTGCCGGTGCTGCAGCGGCGAATCGTGCATGCGTCCCGTGCCGCCGGCAAGCCGGTCGTCGTCGCCACGCAGATGCTCGAATCGATGATCGCATCGCCGGTGCCGACCCGCGCCGAAGTCTCCGACGTGGCCACCGCGATCTACCAGGGCGCCGATGCGGTGATGCTGTCGGCGGAATCGGCTTCCGGCCAGTTCCCGATCGAATCGGTGACGGTGATGGACAACGTGATCACCGAGGTGGAGCAGGACCCGCTGTGGCGCGAAGGTCTCGATGCCAGCCATTCGCCGGCCACCGCGACGACGGCCGATGCGATCTGCTGTGCGCTGCGCCGTGTCGACCGGCTGCTCAAACCCGCCGCCACGGTCACGTACACGCTCAGTGGTGCGAGCTGCCTGCGCGCCAGCCGCGAGCGGCCCAATTCGCCGATTCTTGCGCTGACGCCGCAGCCGGCGATCGCCCGCCGGCTGGCGCTGGCCTGGGGCGTTCACCCACGGTCGTTCGACGAAGCGACCACGCTGAACGGCATGATCGCCGATGCCTCGCACGCCGCCTTGCAGAGCGGTCTGGCCAGGCTGGGGGATGATGTGGTGGTGATCGCCGGGTATCCGTCGGGATCGGCGGGCAAGACCAATCTGCTGCACGTGGTGCGGGTGGAGTAGGGTAGTTTTAGCTGGGAAATGGGGAAAAGGACAGGCGTGGGGCCTGTCCTTTTTTTTTGCGTCGGCAATGATGACAAGCGTCGTTGGAGCTTCTTGTCAGGATCGCATATGTCGTTGCGCCGGCTGACCGCAAAATGGTGAAGTCCGGCGGTTCGTGCAGTCGGGCATCTACCCGGACTCATTCCCACGGTAAGCGATTTGGTTGCTCATTCGCAATCAATCATTCATGTTGCCGCAAAGACCTATCGGCCAGGATTCGTATCCTCGAACCTCCACCAGATAGGGAGCAATCCATGGGAAATTCAGTATCTGTGCGCTTGCAGCCGAGGATTCAGGACAAGGAGCTTAGCGGGCCATCCTGGGCCGGCAAGTTTAAAGGAAGCGACAGTACAAGGGATTTATCGGGCAATTTCCGCCTGGCTGTCGACAAATTTATCCTGGCAATGAAGGAGGCCGGCATGCGGGTGGCAATCAATGCAACGTATCGCCCTGTAAAACGGTCTTACCTGATGCATTGGGCATGGCGTATCGGGAAAGGCAAAGCCCGGCCGGAGGATGCGCCAGCGCTCGGCGGTGTCGATATCGAATGGGTGCATGAAACGGTTGCCCAGTCAGTCAATGCTGCGAAGGAGCTCATGGCCGCGTTTGGCATTGCCACTTTGGGGACCAGCCCGGCATTGCGATCGCAGCATAATCTGGGCTTGGCAATCGACATGTCGATATCATGGAACGGCGCCGTGTCGATCAGGGACGCCGCAGGTGACATGGTAAAGATCGACACGATGCCCCACTCAGGCATGAATCGCCAGCTCATCAAGGTCGGCGAGAGTTATGGGGTCAAGAAATATGGTGGCAGCGGACATGATGCGCCGCATTGGTCCAATAACGGTCGTTAGGAGCCTGAACCATGCGCTTTTACATTCATGTCCTGTCGGTGGCCCTGTGTGCAATTCCCCTGCAGGGCCTGTGCAGTCCGAAGCAACTGCCGCGCGATATCAGGGTTTTCGCCGCGAACGCGCAGGCGTGCGAACACCTCGGCGGGGAGTACGACGGCGAGTTGCCTGTCGAGCGGAAGCGTGAGATCGAGCGGAATGTTCGCAAGTATTGCGGGGCCGCCAGCCGGCAATTGCCGATTCTCCGCACGAAGTACAAACGCGATCCTGCGATGCTCGAAATTATCAGGCAGCACGCCAATGAGGCGGTAACGGATTACCTCTAGTTCGTGGGTGCGGGGGGACTGTTCGAGGAAGCCTTGCGCGCGGCCTCGCTTTGGCCTCAACGAAGTGGGGTGATTGCCGGGTATCCCTACGGCTCGGGCGCAAGACCAACGTAGCGCATCCGGTGTGGCAGTTTCAGCCGCGTTCCATCCAGTCCACCATCCCCGGGCAACGTCCATCCGCTTTCAGCCCGTCGATCACGCCCTGGCGGTCCGCCGGCGCCCGGTTCTGGCTGGCCTTCCATTTTCCCTCGATGGAAAGGACAGGTATCTCGATGCCCGCGATGCCGGCGATGAGTGCCGTGATGAAGTCGTCCGGAGCGTCGGCAACCTGCCACGGATGTTCGCGTCCACTTTCGTGGTTGTCCGTCATTTGCCGGACCTGCGCACGAATCCAGTCGGGGTCGTCGATGACCCGCGGTTCGCCACGCACCTGGACCACCGTGAAATTCCAGGTGGGGACCACCTTTCCATGTTCGGCTTTCGACGGATACCACGACGGCGAAACATAGCTTTCCGGGCCCTGGAAAACCACCAGCGTTTCGGCACCTTCGCGCAACGCGTCGAGCTGCCTGTTTCCCCGGCCGAGGTGAGCGCGCAATATTCCGCGCTCGCCCCCATCGTGCAGCGAAAACGGAACCAGGTTGGCCACCAGGCCGTCGCTGCCGGCGGTGATGAGGGTCGCCAGTGGGTAGGCGCGCATGAGGCCGTGCAGCGCTTCCAGGCGCTCTTCCCTGAACGTGGTCGGGCAGTGCATCGTCGTTCCTTCTGAAAGTTCATGATGACCACATTTTTGCGCACAACTGGCCTATCATGCAGGGCCGGATAGGCAAAATATCACTGGGCCAGTATTGCGCCGGAGGCGAGAGGAGAACAAGTGGCACGCCGTCGGTTGATAGTTGAAATTCCTGCCCTGGGGGCAATCGACGGCACGCGGGGCGGCATTGGGCGCCAGCTGGCCGATGCGCTGCGCAATGCCATCGCCAACGGAGAATTGAAAGCCGGCGAGCGCCTGCCGTCCACGAGGGCCCTGGCCGTGTCCCTGGGATTTTCAAGGGGAACGGTGGCTGAAGCGTACGAGCAATTGATTGCCGAGGGATGCCTGGCGGCGCGGGCCGGCGCCAGCACGCGGGTTGCATCCGGCCCGCATGAACCGCACGTCGCCGGGTTGAAGCTTTCCGGCAAGGCTCCCGGGCGGGTACCGGCGCTTCCTGCATCGGTTTCCCGCTACGCCGCGATGGCGGAAGGACTGGCGCCGTTGCCGATGGTGCCGTTCTCCGTCGCGGTGCCCGAAGGCGATGTGGCGATGGACGATCATTGGCGCCGGCTCGGCAATCGGGTGCGCGCGTCGCAGGCTGCCGTGCCTTCCGGCTATGCGGACCCTCAGGGCCTGCTTGCCCTGAGGGTAGCCATTGCCGACTACCTGCGGCGGGCACGTGCCGTGAGGGCCAGTCCGGAGAATATCGTGATCACCGAGGGAACCCAGCAGGGCCTTTACCTGGCCGCGAAGGTCTTGCTGGCACCGGGCAGTGTGGCGCTGGCCGAAGATCCTGCGTATCCCGGACTGATATCGGTGCTGGAGGATGGCGGCATCCTGGTGCACCGGATACCGGTCGATAGCCAGGGGCTGGACGTGGCGGCCGCGACGGACGACTTTCCCGATGCGGGCGTGGCCTTCGTCACGCCGTCGCACCAATACCCGATGGGAATGCCACTGAGCATGCCCAGGCGGTTGGCACTCGTCGAGTGGGCCCGCCGGCATGGCGGCTGGATCGTCGAGGACGATTACGACAGCGAACTGCGCTATGCGGGCCAGCCGTTTCCAGCGCTGCAAGGATTGGCCGGCGACCGGGTGGTCTACCTGGGAACGTTCAGCAAGGTGATGGCGCCCTCCCTGCGGCTTGGCTACATCGTGGCGCCCGAATGCCTGGCCAAGGCGTTCGCGGGCGCACGCGCGCTGATCGGGCGTGGCTCGCCGTCCGCGGAACAGCACGTCATCGCCGCCTACATGCGCGAAGGCTATTTCGAGGCGCATATCCGGCGGATTCGCGGTATCTACGCGGAGCGCCGCCAGGTATTGATAGACGCCCTGCGAACGGAACTGCCCCGATTGCGCATCGAGCCCGCCGATCAGGGCATGCATGTCGTGGTCCGGCTTCCCGACGGAGTCGACGATGTAGCGGTGGCATCGGCAGCCAGGAACGCTGGCATTGCATTGCGGGCCCTGTCGCCCATGTGCTCCGGCGACCTGCGGCTGTCCGGCCTGATGCTGGGTTTCGGCGGCTTCACTGCCGGGCAATTGAAGGAGGCCGTGCAACGGCTGCGCCGGGTGTTGTCGGCCCTTGCGCCGGGTTGACGCGGGACGCCTCGCCGACCGGCTGTATCCGGAAACTCTGCAGCGCCCGGGCGAGGGTGCGCAGTCAGCCGTTACAATGCCACCGGTTTGATCCGAAACCCCATCGGGCTATTCAACGTATGTCGAACACCATCTCCACGTCTCTGCGACCCGCCGCATGCCGTACGCTCCAGCCGAACGACCTGCCGGCCCTGCTGCACGTGCAACGGGCCTGCTATGGCGACGGTTTTATCGAAAGCGCGGAAGTCTATGCGCGCCGCCTGGCCAGTCCCGTGAACTGCTCGCTCGTGTGCGAGCGCGAGGGCCTGGTGGTGGCCTACCTGGCCGCCTACCGCTCCCTGGATGGAAAAATCACGCCGCTGCATGGCGACTTCGAAACTCCGCAACGCCCGCCGGACACGCTGTATCTGCATGACATGGCAGTGCTGCCGGCGCATGCCGGGCAGGGAATGGCGCAGGCGCTGCTCGACCTGCTGTGGGCACAGGGGAGGGCGGCGGGACTGCGCCGCACCGCCCTGGTGTCGGTGCAGGGTTCCCAAGGTTACTGGGCACGTCACGGTTATAGCCCGCAGCCATTGCACGACATGGAGGAACGCGCGCGGCTGACCGGTTACGGCGCCGGCGCCATCTACATGGTGCGCTCCCTCGATCCCGTGTTATCGGCGGATGGCGCGCAGTCAATGTGATTCACGCGCCGTGCATTGGCGTCGACCGTCGCCTCGTCGCGCCGGTCAGCTGTTCGGTGACCGCAACCTGGCGGAGATGCCGCGCCACACCGCGCCAAGCGCCTGGCCCGCCGGCAGCGCCGGATGCAACTGCGCCAGCGCCGCTTTCAGCGCGCGGTCGCCTGCCGTGCCAAACGTCTTGCTGTCTTCGGCCACGGGCCGCTGCGAAGCGTCGGCCTCCGGTGCACCCGAGCTGGCGGGCAGGTGGTTCGCCATGTCGGCTTCGCGGAACAGCAGGGTGTCGTCGTCGCCCTTCGCAGCGGCCGGCGCCACCGGCACGTCCGGCACGATGCCTTGTGCCTGCACCTCGCGCCCGTTCGGCGTGTAGTAGCGCGCGATCGTCAGCTTGATGGCCGATTCGTCGGTCAATGGAAACACGGTCTGGATCGAACCCTTGCCATACGTGCGCGAGCCGACGATCTTGCCGCGCCCGTGGTCCTGGATGGCGCCGGCCACCACTTCGGCCGCCGATGCCGACGAGCCGTTGACGAGTACGGCCAGCGGGACAGTCTGGGCATAGGCCGGCAACTGGTCGTAGGCGTCGCCGGTGCCCGGCTTGCCGAACACGCCTGGCGACACGGCGACCTTGGTGTTGATCGCCGGGATCTTGCCGGCGGAGGAGAACACGACGGCGCCTTGCGGCAGGAACGCGCCGGCCACCGCCACCGCCGCCGGCAGCAGGCCGCCCGGATTGTTGCGCAGGTCCAGCACGATCGCTTCCACGGGGCGGGGCCCGTCCAGTTGCCGCAATGCCTTGATCAGTTCGGCCGCGGTACCGCCGCCGAACTCGGAAATGCGGATGCGCACGATATTGCCTTCCAGGCGCTGCACGCTGACGGTGTCTTCCCGCATGGTGGCGCGCGCGACGCTGATGGTGCGCAGCGGCGTGTCGCCGCGTTTGGCCATGGTCAGCTCCACCATCGAGCCCGGTTCGCCATGCATGCGGCTGGCGATCTGGCTGTCGCGCAGTCCGAACAGCGGCGCGCCGTCGATCGCCACGATCGAGTCGCCGGCACGGATGCCCGCCTTGTCGGCCGGGCCGTTTTCGAACACGTCCCGGACCAGGATCTGGCCGTTCTGCATGTCCACGCCGACGCCGATGCCCACGTACTGCCCGGAGTGGATGCGCTCCAGGTCTTCCAGGTCGCTCTTGTCCAGGTAGCGCGAGTGCGGGTCCAGCGACGACATCATGCCGCGGATCGCTTCGGTAAGCAGTTTCTTGCTGTCGGCGGGGCCGACGTAATCCTTCAGCACGAGCTGGTAGCTGTCGAGCATCTGCTCGAACTCTTCCTTCGGCAAGGTCAGCGGTTCTTCCGCATGGCACGGCAGGCTTGCCGCGCAATATCCCATCATGACACTCAATATCCAGCGCTTCATCGTATTCCTCTTCATCTGCTCCTCTATGAAGCGCCGATTGTGCAATGGGGTGGTGTCAGCTGCCGTCAAGGCACGTAAGTTCGCGTAAATGACGGATTGGCGCGGGATGCGCCGTCGTTCACACGCTTGCGCGTTCGCACTCCCGCCCGTTTTCATCCCATCGGCTGCCGCGCACCGGGCAGCAGCCGGTTGCTATTTGCAGGCCCGTTTGCCGTCTCCTGGAGCAGCACTGTCTTCATCGATGGGTAGCGTCAGTGGCATTTCATGTATCGGAAGACCGTCGTGCCCGATCCGTACCGGCTGCGGAGGCACTTCGCCGGGGCAGGCCGGCACCGAAGCCGGGAGCGACGCAGCCAGCGCGAACAATTGCGCTCGCGCCGGCGTGTTCGCCACGCTGGTATCGATCCACAGCTGGTAATCGCGCCGCCCCTCGACCCACGACAGCAGCGAAAGCGCCTTGCCGGCAGGCGTGTGGAAGACGTCGAGCCGCGCCGGCAAGCCGTTGATGCGCTCGGGCTCATCCTTCGGATCGCGCCACCTGCTGATGCCGTCGACCGACATGTCCTGTTCGAAGAGAGTCACCTTGTGGCCATCGGTCGTCCGGAAGCCGCGGTACACGCCGGTATGACGACCATTGCTGCGCTCGGGCAGCGCCCCAAGGCTCCTGAACCGGGCGAAGGGCGTTCGCGACAGATCCACCGGCTGAAACGCCAGGTTTTCCAGGGTGGCGGCCAGTGGCTGGAACCGGATGCGGTAGCGCTCCAGGTTGGCATCGCACACCTGCTGGTAGCCTTTCTGTTTCGACTCGAGCGCAATTCTTGCCTCGGCTTCGGCGAATCCGGGAGCGTCCGGCGGCAGGCCGAGTCCACAGGATGGCGTGCCGCCTGGCGATTCACGAGCGTAATTGATACCTGCCAGCAGTGCGAGGGCGAATGCGGCAACGCCAAGGCGCAACGATAGCTTCAGGGCCATTTTATTCATGATGCAGCAGGCACTTTCCAGATCGCGGCAATACGTTGCCGCATCGGTTGATACTTGAACAATCCGGTTCGTCTATTTAACGGTACGGAAACGAAGTGCGGTGGGGTAGATCGAGCCCACAGCGCCCTGACACGCGTCATAAAGGGGAACAATTGTTGCGCCTCGTATCGGTGCCGCCAGAATGGCGAGAGATCGGGCACGTCGGGAATCGATGGTCATAATGGGAAAATGGAAGAAACGATATCCTTGCCGACCGGCGCGTGAAACAGGCCTGGCCACCCCTTGAGCGGCCGGTCGACCTGCTCGAACTTCGCGTCCGGCCGGGCGAAACACCGCCTGCTCAGGTTGGAGAAGTCGCCCATGCCCCGCGGGTAATTGGTGAAAAATGCCACCTTGTCGGCATCGCCGGCGTTATCGACGAACGCCAGCAGCACGATGCCGTCGTTCGTTGCCACATCGGAGACCTTGTCACTGTCCCACTTGAACCCGAGCGTCGCATGGGTCGCCGCCTTGTCGGAATAGGGGCCGAGGATGCACACCCGGTTCCACGATTGTGGAACCGCGGTGTGCAGATCGACCGAGTGCCTGCCGGTCTGCTTGAACTGGCGGGATATCGATTCGGTGATCGTGTCGTGTTCCGAACACGACACGGTGGTTGCTGCCAGCAGGGCAAGAAGAGAGAGTTTTGTCACTGGTCGTAAATCAATGGTCGTAACACGGCGCGGTGCATGAGTCCGCCCATCCTGGCGGGAAGCGTCGTGCGTGGCGGGTGAACCCGCCCCCGCCATCGGCGTATTCAGTTGTGGATGTACTTCGCGAACACATCGCTGAAATCGCGCTTGGTATGCGTATCGAACATGGCCGTGTTCAATGCGGTCAGCAACTGGCCATACTGGCTGACGAGGCCGCCCGCATCTGGGGCGATATTGAGCTTGTGTACGGAAGCCGTGGCATCGAGTGCGCGCAGCGCATTGGCGCGGCACGCTTCGTCGCGCACCTGCTGCTTGCCGATGGTGATCAGCGCCTTGTAGATGTCCTTGAGCTGCTCGATGAACGTCTTCTTGACGTCGATCGAGAACTTCGTGGCGTCCACGTTGAACTTGAGTTCGATATCCATGTCCAGCGTGCCGGCGGTCTCGATGGTCACGTCGGTAATCTGGTGCGACGCGTAGTCATAGCGCTTGATGGACCGCTTCGACGACACAGCCGAGTCGCCGTCCACGTGAATCAGCGCGAGGTTGGTGAAGCAATACTCGTCCTTCTTGCTCTTGATGAGAAAGAAGATCTGCTCGCCGTCTTCGCTGAACAGGTAATCGTCCGCATCGACCTTGCTGTAGTCGGCAGGCCCGACGATAACACCGATATCGCTGATGCCCAGCGCTTCCGCCGCGAATTTCTTGAACATGGTTGCCTCGCAATAAAAAGGCGACATTAGCATTTTTTGATTGCGATAAATATCTCGAATAGTCACATTCCGGCTTTGCAATGAAAAAAGCCTGCCCTCGGGAGAGGGCAGGCTTTGCGGTGAGCTCGAAGTAAATCAGTCCAGCAGATCGAACAGCGAGCGTGCCACCACTTTCGTGGCACGGCGCAGGTCTTCCAGCGAGATGTGCTCGTCGCCGCGCTTGGCGTTGCTTTCCGAGACCGTGCGCGGGCCGGTGCCGTACAGCACGGCCGGAATGCCGGCTTCGCCGAACAGGCGGGCATCGGTGTACAGCGGCGTGCCGGCGGCGCCGATCGGTTCGTCGAACACGGCCGTGGCGTGGCGCGACAGCGCGTCCACCAGCGGCTTGTTGCCCGGCAGCGGCTGCAGTGCCTTGGACAGCAGCATCTGGCGGATCTCGACCGTCACGCCCTGCAGGTCGGCCACGGCGTCCTTGATCACGCGGTGCAGCGCGGCTTCCACTTCGGCCGGATTCTCTTCCGGGATCATGCGGCGGTCGACCTTCATGACGACCTTGCCCGGCACCACGTTGGTGTTGGTGCCGCCTTCGATCAGGCCGATGTTCACGTACGGGTGGTTAATGCCCGGCACCTTGCTGCGCACTTCCTTGTACTGGCGGTTCTGGTCGTACAGCGCCGTGAGGATCTTCGTGGCGGCCTGCAGCGCGTCGACGCCGGTTTCCGGCACGGCCGCGTGGCCCGACTTGCCGTGCACCGTCACTTCCATCTGCAGGCAGCCGTTGTGCGCGGTCACGACCTGGTAGCTGAAGCCGGCGGCGATCAGCAGGTCCGGTTTCACCAGATTGTTTTCCAGCAGGAAGCCGGGGCCCAGTTCGCCGCCGAATTCCTCGTCGTACGTGAAGTACAGTTCCACGCCCCCTTTCAGCGGCTGGCCCAGCGCTTCCAGCGCACGGGTGGCGAACGTGAACGTCGCGAAGTCGCACTTCGACACGGCCGCGGCGCGGCCATACAGCTTGCCGTCGACCACGTTGCCGCCGTACGGTTCCTGCGTCCAGCCTTCGCCCGGCGGCACCACGTCGCCGTGCGCGTTCAGGCCGACGGTGCGGCCTTCGCCATACTTGCGGCGCACGACCAGGTTGGTGATCGTCTCCAGGCCGGCCGCGCGGGTGCGCTCAGCGGGCACGGCGTGCTGCTCGGCTTCGAAGCCGAATTCCTTCAGCAGTTCGGCGGTGCGCTCGGCGTGCGGCGCGTTGTTGCCCGGCGGCGTGTCGGTCGGCACGCGCACCAGTTCCTGCAGGAAGCGTACTTCCTCGTCGAAATGCGCGTCGATCCAGGCGTCGAGGGAAGCGTAAGGGGAAGAAGTCGTCATGTCAGGTCCGTGGCAAGTTGGTTGAGAAGGTTCTGGAATGCGCGCACGCACAGTTCCGTATCGTCGTTGGTAATGGATTCCAGCGGGTTGTGGCTGATGCCGGCGTTCAGGCCGCGCAGGAACAGCATCGCCTGCGGCATCACGCGGTGCAGCATCATCGCGTCGTGCCCGGCGCCGCTCGGCAGCCGGAACACCGGCAGGCCCAGCGAGTCGACCGCGCGTTCCCAGCGCATGCGCCATTCCGGCGCGCACGGCGCGGCATCGGCCTGCATCGTTTCTTCCAGCGTGAACTGCAGACCGCGGCGTTCGCAGATCGCCTGCAGTTCGTTGCGGATGTCCTCGGCGGCGGCGTCGCGCACTTCGTTCGTCGTGGCGCGCACGTCGAGGCTGAAGCGGCAGCGGCCGGGCACCACGTTGATCGAGCCGTTCGGCACTTCCAGCATGCCGACGGTGGCCACCAGGTCTTCCACGGCGCCGCCGCGTTTTTCGGCATACAGCACCAGTTCGGCCGCGGCGGCCGCGGCATCGCGGCGCATCGTCATCGGCGTGGTGCCGGCGTGGCTGGCCATGCCGGTGATCTGGCCCACGTAGCGCACGCTGCCGTTGATCGACGTGACGATGCCCAGCGGCAGATCGAGGTCGTTCAGCACCGGGCCCTGCTCGATGTGGGTCTCGACGAAGCCGAGGTAGCGCGACGGGTCGCGTTTCAGGTCGGGGATCGTGGCGATGTGCAGGTCGGCATTGGCCATCGCATCGCGCATCGCCACGCCGTTGGCATCGAGCTGGTCGAGCCAGGTGTTGTCGAACTGGCCGGTCAGCGCGCCGGAGCCGAGGAAGGTGGCCTTGTAGCGCTGGCCTTCCTCCTCGGCGAAACCGACCACCTCGAAGCCGTACGGCAGGCGGCGGCCCTGGCGGTGCAGTTCGCGCACGCACGCCATCGGCACCAGGATGCCCAGGCGGCCGTCGTACTTGCCGCCGTTGCGCACGGTATCGTAATGGGAGCCGGTCAGCAGGCGCTTCGCCTGCGGATCGGTGCCATGCTCGTTGCCGCCGTAATAGACACCGACCACGTTGCCGACGGCGTCGATACCCACTTCATCGAAGCCGCATTCGTTGCGCATGCGATCGGCCAGTTCGCGGGCCGCGGCGCGGTGCGCATCGGTGAGATACGTCACGCACAGTTCGCCCCGCTCCGCGTAGCCGGGTTCCGTGTGCTTCGCCAGTTCCTCGTGCCAGTCCCATACCAGGTTGCCCAGCGTGGGCTCGACGGCGAACTTGTCGTTCAGGCGGATCTCGGCGATGCGGTGGATGTTGCGCAGCGCTTCGCCGAACTCGAAGTCCGGCGAGTTGTTCAGGCGGCGGGCGAACGTGGCGATGATCTCGTGCCGGTCCAGGCCCAGGCCGCGCGGGCCGCGCACGGCCAGGATGAACGGGAAGCCGAAGCGGGCGTTGTAATCCGCGTTCAGTTTCTGGATGCGCGCGAATTCCTCCGGCGTGCAATCGGTCAGCCCGGCCTTGCTTTGCTCGTTGGTGGATTCGGCGGTCAGCGATTTCGTGACCATCGCCTTGCCGGCCAGCTCCGGGTGGACACGGATCAGGCCCAGCTGGGCTTCGCGCGGCGCGTTGCGCAGCGTTTCGATCAGCGCGCGCTTCAGGTGCGCCAGGCTGGCGAACGGGCGGGCGAGCCACGCCTGTTCCGCGATCCACGGCGAATGTTCGTAGACGCCATCGAGCAGGGCGGTGAATTCGGCCTGCGTGGCGGCGTTCAGTTGTTCCAAAGTGAGCATGTTACTCCCAGGCGAAAGCGGTGTCGGGGTTGAACGGATGCGCCTCTTTCCAGTGGCGCGCGATATCGATGCGGCGGGCGACCCATACGCGGTCGTGCTGGCCGATGTAGTCGAGGAAGCGCTGCAGCGCCTTCAGGCGGCCGGGGCGGCCCAGCAGGCGGCAGTGCAGGCCGATGCTCATCATCGTCGGCTGGTCCGCACCTTCCTCGTAGTGCACGTCGAACGCATCCTTCAGGTACTGGAAGAACGGGTCGCCGTGCGAAAAGCCTTGCGGCAGGGCGAAGCGCATGTCGTTGCAGTCCAGCGTGTACGGCACCACCAGGTGCGGCGCCTGCGTGCCGTCGGTCTTGCGCACCTTCAGCCAGAACGGCAGGTCGTCGCCGTAATAGTCGCTGTCGTATTCGAAGCCGCCGTAGTCGGCCACCAGGCGGCGCGTGTTCGGGCTGTCGCGGCCCGTGTACCAGCCCAGCGGCAGGCTGCCCGTCAGGCGCGCGATCGCTTCCATGCCGCGCGCCATGTGTTCGCGCTCGACCGCTTCATCCACGTTCTGGTAGTTGATCCAGCGCCAGCCGTGGCAGGCGATCTCGTGGCCCAGTTCCACGAAGGCGGCCGTCACGTCGGGGCAGCGCTCGAGCGCCATGCCCACGCCGAACACCGTCAGCGGCAGGCCGCGCTTCTCGAACTCCTTCAGGATGCGCCATACGCCGACCCGCGAGCCGTATTCGTAGATACCGTCCATCGTCAGGTGGCGGGCCGGGAACGAGGCGGGATTGAACATCTCGGACAGGAACTGTTCGCTGCCCGGATCGCCGTGCAGCACGTTGTTCTCGCCGCCTTCTTCGAAATTGAGGACGAACTGCACGGCGACGCGCGCGCCGCCCGGCCAGTGCGGGTGCGGCCGGTCGCGGCCGTATCCGCGCAGGTCGCGTGGGTAAGCTGGTGTATTCATTCTTCTTCTACCGGTTGAGGATTTCAGCCAGGTCCACCTGCTGTGGATCCAGGTTCAGGTTGTGCTGCACGTTGACCAGATGCTTGCCGACCAGCCGCACCGCCGCCTTCACGTCGCGCCGCTCGAACGCATCCACGATCGCCACGTGCTCGCTGTGCGATTCGCCGGCCGAGTGGGACGACTGGTGCATCAGCGCGATCAGCGACGAGCGCGTGAGCAGTTCGCTCAGCATCTGCGTCAGCACCTCGTTGCCCAGCATGCGCGCCAGCACGAGGTGGAAGTCCGCCAGGAGGCGCGTGCGCCCCGGCACCACGGCATCGTTGACCGCCGCGCCTTCGAGCGCCAGGTGCGCGCGCAGCTGGCGGATCTGCTCGTCCGTGATCGTGGCGCACAGCCGCTTGGTGACGGCGGTCTCCAGGATGCTGCGCATCTCGAACACGTCGCGCGCCTCCTCGGCGGTGGGGGTGGCGACGAACGCGCCGCGCGCCGGCTCCAGCAGCACGAGCCGGTCACGGCTCAGCTGGTTGAAGGCTTGCCGCACGACGGTGCGCGACACTTCGAAGATGTCGCCGATCTTTTGCTCGGACAGTTTCGTGCCCGGCATCAGCCGGCGTTCGGCGATCGCGGCGGTGATCGAATCGACGATGCGCTGCGTGGCACCGGCCGCCGGCGCATGGGCATCCGGCATCAGCGTGGCGGGAACGATCTTCAGTTGGGTAAGCGTTTTCGACATGACTTTGCTTTGGTTCGGCAATAAAACAAGTTGACATCGGAACCAGAGTGTATACACTTTTCAAAAAAAGAAAAGCAGAAAGTGTATGCAATCCAGTTGGTTCATGCCTGCACCGGCTTGTACAATAATCATCGCCGGCAATCCTGCCGGCCAATTCTGTAGAAAAGGAGCCCCATGGGACATTTGAGCACCCACGTACTGGACACGATGCACGGCAGCCCCGCCGCCGGCATGCGCGTGCAGCTGCAACGCATCGACGGCGACACCGTCACCACCATCAAGAGCCTGACGCTGAACGCCGACGGCCGCAACGACGGCGGCCCGCTGCTGGACGCGACCACGATGGCGGTCGGCCGCTACCGCCTGGTATTCTCGGTGGCCGAATACTTCCGCAGTCGCGACGTGCGCCTGCCGGAACCGGCCTTCCTCGACGAGGTGCCGCTCGACTTCGGCATCGCCGACGCGGCCGGCCACTACCACGTGCCGCTGCTGGTCAGCCCGTGGTCGTATTCGACTTACCGTGGTTCCTGAACCACAAGCATCAATGCGTTAAACGACGTATATCCAGATTCAACTGGATCGTATACAGTTACAAGTGTCGCCGCGGAGCACACCGGTATCTCCACCTTGGGGTTGCCGATGGTTGCGATGATTTGCCCCACACAGAGCCCGCTGTGGTGAGGGGACAGTACGGTTTCGATACCGTGCTTCTCTGATTGTTTGAGGCTCTATGGATATGTACTTGATGGACTGGGTCAACCTGCTGCTGCGCTGGACCCACGTCATTACCGCGATCGCCTGGATCGGCGCATCGTTCTACTTTGTGTTCCTCGATAACAGCCTCGAGAAGCCCACCGCGCCGGACCTGGTGGGCAAGGGCGTCGACGGCGAGTTGTGGGCCGTCCACGGCGGCGGCTTCTACCACCCGCAGAAATACCTGGTGGCGCCGAAATCCATGCCGGATCACCTGCATTGGTTCTATTGGGAAAGTTACGCCACCTGGCTGTCCGGCTTCGGGCTGTTCACGGTGCTGTACCTGTTCAACGCCGGCACCTTCATGGTCGACAAGACCGTGCACGACTGGCCCGCGCAGGCGGCCGTCATCGGCGCGCTGGCGTTCCTGGTCGTGTTCTGGCTGATCTACGACACGATCTGCCGTTCGCTCGGCCGCAAGAAGAATGGCGACCTGATGGTGGGCGTGATCGTGTTCGGCTTCGTGGTGTTCGCCTCGTGGCTGGCCTGCCAGCTGTTCGCCGGCCGCGCAGCGTTCCTGCTGGTGGGCGCGATGATGGCTACCGCGATGAGCGCCAACGTGTTCTTCTGGATCATTCCCGGCCAGCGCAAGGTGGTCAAGCAGCTCAAGGCGGGCGAACCGGTCGACCCGATCTACGGCTGGCGTGCCAAGCAGCGCAGCGTGCACAACACGTACTTCACGCTGCCGGTGCTGTTCGCGATGCTGTCGAATCACTATGGTTTCCTGTACGCCGGTGAACACAACTGGATCGTGCTGGTGCTGATGATGCTGACCGGCGCGCTGATCCGTCACAGCTTCGTGGCCCGCCACAAGGCGCTGGTCCACGGCAAGCGCGTTCCATGGGAACACGCATTCGGCGGCACAGCGGTGATGCTGGCGCTGATCGTCTGGCTGGTGCCGGCACCGCAGGCCGATGTGCCGGCGGTGGTGGAAGCGGCACCGGCCGCTGCCGGTACCGATGGCGTGTCTGCCGCGGCACCCGCCGCGACGGGCGCGTTCGCCAAGGTGAAAGCCGTGGTCGACCAGCGCTGCGTGATGTGCCACTCGGCGGCGATGCAGAGCAAGGGCATCAGGCTCGACTCGACTGAGGAGATCAAGCGCCACGCGCAGGCCCTGTACCAGCAGGCCGTGGTGATGAAGCTGATGCCGTTGAATAACGCCACGCAGATCACCCAGGGCGAGCGCGACCTGCTCAAGCGCTGGTATGAGGACGGTGCCAAGGTCGACTGAAGATCGGGGCAGCAAACGCAGTAAATGCAGCAAACGCAGTACATGCAGCCAATGCAGTAAAGCCTTTCAGGCAAGCCAACCCCAGGTGCGAACGGCCGGGATCAGACCCGTCTGATCGCGGCCGTTCGCCGTTGGGGGTAGGTGAATGGCATCAAAAGCACCAGCAATCGAAGGGGGCGGCGCGGTCGGCCGGCCAGCAACATGCATTCTGTAGTGTTCATATAACAATCAGGAGACAAGCATGACGCAACAAACGTTGGACCCGGTCGACGAACGCCTGCCGCTCGGGCGCCTGACCGCCCTGGGGCTGCAGCACGTGCTCGTGATGTATGCGGGCGCGATCGCCGTGCCGTTGATCGTCGGCCGTGCGCTGCACCTGTCGCCCGAACAGGTGACGATGCTGATCTCGGCCGACCTGTTCTGCTGCGGGCTCGTGACGCTGATCCAGTCCCTCGGGCTGGGCAGGCATTTCGGCATCAGGCTGCCCGTGATGATGGGGGTGACGTTCGCCGCCGTCGGCCCGATGGTGGCGATCGCCAACAGCGTGCCGGGCGTCGACGGCGCCCGCGCCATCTTCGGTGCCGGCATCGGCGCCGGCGCCATCGCGCTGCTGCTGGCGCCGGCGATGAGCCGCATGCTGCGGTTCTTCCCGCCGGTGGTCACCGGCACCATCATCCTCGTCATCGGCATCACGCTGATGCGCGTGGGGGTGGGCTGGGCCATGGGCGGCCCCGATTCGGCCGCGCGTGCCGTGGACGTGCCGACGCTGGTCTCGATGGTCGACCAGATGAAGGCGGAAGCGGCAACGGCGGCGGCGCCGCTGGCGTCGAAGCTGCCGGGGCCGATCCCCACGCTCGCCAACCCGAACTACGGCGCGCTGGACAACCTGGGCATCGCCGCATTCGTGCTGGTGTTCATCGTCTGCCTGGTGCGCTACGGGAAGGGCTTCATCTGCAACATCTCCGTGCTGATCGGCATCGTGGCCGGCTGTGGCGTGGCCTTCGGGCTCGGCAAGATGAACTTCAGTAAAGTGAACAGCGCTGAGTGGTTCGAACTCGTCACGCCGTTCGCATTCGGCATGCCCACGTTCGATATCGTGATGATCCTCACGCTCACCGTGGTGATGATCGTCGTGATGATCGAATCGGCCGGCATGTTCCTCGCGCTGTCGGACATGACGGGCAAGAAGATCGGCCAGCAGCAGATGGCGGCCGGCCTGCGCACCGACGGCCTGGGCACGCTGATCGGCGGCATCTTCAACACGTTCCCGCACACCAGTTTTTCCCAGAACGTGGGGCTGGTGGCGGTGACCGGAGTGAAGAGCCGCTGGGTGTGCGTGGCCGGCGGCATCATCATGATCGTGCTGGGCATGCTGCCGAAGCTGGCCGCGCTGGTCGAGGCGATTCCCCAGTTCGTGCTGGGCGGTGCCGGCCTGGTGATGTTCGGCATGGTGGCCGCGGCGGGCATCCGCATCCTGAATCGCGTCGACTTCCGCGCCAACCGCTTCAATCTGTACATCGTGGCGCTGTCGATCGGCTTCGGCCTGATTCCGCTCGTGGCGCCGCACTGGGCGCAGCAGATGGCGCACAGCCTGCACCCGCTGCTGGAATCGGGCATCCTGCTCACCGCCGTGGCGGCCGTGGTGCTGAACCTGTTCTTCAACGGTTCGCGGGGACAGGAGGAGTCGCACGAAGGGCAGGGGCTGTCGCACGCCTGACAGGCTTCAGAACCTGTGCTGTATCCCCGCCAGCACGCTTTTCTGGCGGTTGCCGTACCCGGCCTCGTCCCGCGCGAGACCGGCCAGTGCACCGTGCTTCGCCTTCGCGTACGCGGCGGTGACGTACAGGTCGGTGCGGCGGGACAGCGCATAGCGCACCCGCCCGACGACCATCACCGGATCGGCCTCCTGCGCGCCGTGCCGGACATCCTGGTAGTACACGACGCCGGCCAGCGTGACGGCCGGCGTCACCTTGTAGTTCGATCCCGCCCAGTACAGCGTTCCCCGCAGGTCGGGCGACCCGGGCACCTCCTGCCGGAAGTCGCGCATCGCCGCCTGCAGCTTCAGCTTTCCTTCGCTATACATCGCACCGAGATGCCATGCCGTGGTGGCGCCGCGCGCGCCGGTCGCCGCGTCGGGCAAGCCGTTGATGCGCTCGTACGTCGCCACCGCCGACCAGGGACCGGCCGCGTAGTTGACCGCCACCGCGCCTTTCGCGCCATCGCCGCCCGACGATCCTTCGCCGGCGCCATAGCTGGCCCCATAACTGAGGTTGCCGGTCTTGCCGGCGTACTTGACCAGGTTGTCGAACGCGAACGTCATGCCGTATTTGCTGGCGCCGGTCGCGCTGCCGGCCGGCGCCCACGAGTACTGCGGCGCATAGCCCATCGGGTCGTACGGCAGCACGAAGTCGTACACGGTGGTGAAT
This sequence comes from Pseudoduganella dura, assembly GCF_009727155.1. Classification (NCBI taxonomy): domain Bacteria; kingdom Pseudomonadati; phylum Pseudomonadota; class Betaproteobacteria; order Burkholderiales; family Oxalobacteraceae; genus Pseudoduganella; species Pseudoduganella dura. The sequence goes on from NZ_WNWM01000002.1 coordinate 6,107,452, forward strand.
GCCCGGCCCAGCAGCAAGGTGCCGTAGCGGCCTTCCAGCCCGACGGTGGCCTGGCGCTTGAACAACGGCGTGTCGGCCACGCCGGTATCGGCGGCGATGCCCATCTCGAGCTGGAACAGCGCCTTCAGGCCGCCGCCCAGGTCTTCGCTGCCCGTGAAGCCGAGGCGCGAGGTATTCATGCCGCCGGAATTGACGCGCACCGTGTTGCCGCCGGCGGCGCCGGCATTGTCGCTCAGTTTATCGATTATGCCGAGGTTCATGTCGACCAGTCCATACACATTGACATTCGATTGCGCGGCCGCGCTGCCGCAGGCGAGGGCCGCCAGGCCCCACGCGAGATTGCGTTTCATGTTGTCTCCGTATTTTTATGGACGCACCGATCCCTTGCCGGCCGGGCGTCATGGGTGATGCATGGGGAAGCGCCGGTTCCGGCCGTGCCGGAACCGGCAGGCGCTCAGCGGTCGACGACCTGCTTCGGCAGGAGGGTCACCAGGCAGGCGCCGATCAGCAGCATCGCGGAGGTGAGCATCACGCCCGCGCCCTGCTTGCCGGTGAAGTCGTTCAGCCAGCCGACCAGCGCCGGGGAGAAGAAGCCGGCCAGGTTGGCGATGCAGTTGATGGTGGCGATGCCGGCCGCTGCCGCCATGCCGCCCAGGAAGGCCGTGGGCAGCGCCCAGAACTGCGAGGTGCCGCAGATCGCGCCGGCCGCCGCCACGCTCAGCAAAGCCAGCGCGGTACCCACGCCGTCGGTGAAGGGCAGGGCGAACAGCGCTGCTGCCGCCGCCAGCATCGGCACGCCGCAATGCAGCCGGCGGGCGCGGGTGCGGTCCGAGTTGCGGCCGACCAGCGGCAGGCATACCAGGGCCACCGTGTACGGGATCGCCGCCAGCAGGCCGACCATTTCCACGCCATTGACGCCGGCATTGCGCACGATGGTGGGCAGCCAGAACGTGAGGCCGTACTGGCCCATCACGATGCAGAAGTAGATCGCCGTCAGCAGCCACAGGCGCCGGTCGGCCAAAAAGTCGCGGATCGTCTGGTGCGCCACCTTGCCGTCGTTCTCGCTGGCGATGTTACGCTCCAGGACGGCTTTCTCTTCCGGCGACAGCCACTTCGCGGCGGCGATGCTGTCGTCGAGGTAGAACAGGATCGTGACGCCCAGGATCAGCGACGGAACCGCTTCGAGCGCGAACAGCCACTGCCAGCCGCGCAGGCCCTGCACGCCGGCGAACGCCTCCATGATCCAGCCCGACAGCGGCGCGCCGACGATGCTGGCCAGTGGAATGGCCATGAAGAACAGTCCCATCACCTTGGCGCGGCGCGCCGACGGGAACCAGTAGGTGATGTACAGGATCACGCCCGGCGCGAAGCCCGCCTCGGCGATGCCCAGCAGGAAGCGCAGCACGTAGAACATCGTCGGCGAACTGACGAAGGCGAAGCTGGCCGAGATCATCGCCCAGGTGATCATGATCCGCGCCAGCCAGCGGCGCGCGCCGAAGCGGTGCAGGATCATGTTGCTCGGCACTTCGAAGATGAAATAGCCGATGAAGAAGATGCCGGCGCCGAGGCCGTAGACGGTGTCGCTCCACTGCAGGTCGCTGAGCATCTGCAGCTTGGCGAAGCCCACGTTGACGCGGTCCAGGTAGGCGCCGAGGTAGCACAGCATCAGGAAGGGCACGAGCCGGCGCGTGACTTTCGCGTAGGCCCGCGTTTCGAGGTCGGTGGCGCCGGAATGGTATGCGGCGCCCGCCGCTGGTGTAACGGTAGGGGTTTTCATGCGTGTCTCCAAATTGTTCTGTCTTCGCGCCGAAGGTCTTGCCGCCTTCGTATACATCCCGCGCATCCGGATCGTGCCGCGCTCCGCGCGGCCGGTTCAATGCAGCCCGCTCACCTCAGCCAGGACCTGATGCTGGCGGCCATCGCCTCCGTCGAGATGCCGTAGCGGTCGTGCAGCGTGGGCAGCGCGCCGGCATCGAGGAATGCGTCGGGCAGCGCGACCTGGCGGAACGCCGGCGCCACGCCCGCGCGCAGCAGCGTACCGGCCACCGCTTCGCCCAGGCCGCCGACCACGGAATGGTTCTCCGCCACCACCACCAGCCGGCCGCCGCGCGACGCTTCGCGCACGATCGTTTCCGTGTCGAGCGGCTTGATCGTGGGCGCATGCAGCACGGCCACGTCGATATTGTCGCCCTTGAGCGCCTGCGCCACTTCCAGCGCGCGCATCGTCATGATGCCGCTGGAGATCACCAGCACGTCGCGCCCGTCGCGCAGCAGCTTGGCCTTGCCCAGCTCGAACCTGTAATCGTACTCGTCGAGCACCAGCGGCACTTTCCCGCGCAGCAGGCGCATGTACACCGGACCCTTGTGCTCGGCGATGGCCAGCGTCGCCTGTTCGGTATCGAGCGCATCGCACGGATCGACGATCGTCAGGCCCGGCACGCCGCGGAAGATGGCGATATCCTCGGTGGCCTGGTGGCTGGGGCCGTAGCCGGTGGTCAGGCCCGGCAGTGCGCAGACGATCTTCACGTTCAGGTTTTCCTCGGCGATCACCTGGTGGATGAAATCGTAGGCGCGGCGCGCGGCGAACACGGCATACGTGGTGACGAAGGGCGTAAATCCCTCCTTGGCCATGCCGCCGGCGGCGCCCATCAGCAGCTGCTCGGCCATGCCCATCTGGAAGAAGCGCTCGGGGAACTCCTTCGCGAACAGGTGCAGGTCGGTGTATTTTGCCAGGTCGGCGCTCATGCCCACGATGTCGGGCCGGCGGCCGGCCAGTTCCACCAGCGCGTTGCCGAACGGCGCGGCGACCGTGCGCTGGCCTTCGGTGGCGATCGAGGCGATCATCGCCGAGGTGGTGAGGCGGGGTTTGTTGATGACGGCGCTCATTGCTTGTCTCCGGCGTGTTGTGCATCGAGGATCGCGATGGCCTGTTGCCATTCGTCGGCCTCGACGCGAATGAAATGGTTCTTGTCGCGCTGTTCGAGGAACGGCACGCCGGAACCCATCAGCGTGTCGAACAGGATCACGCGCGGTTGCGCTGCCGCGTGATTGCGGGCGGCTTCGAACGCGGCGAAGACCCCGGCGATATCGTTGCCCTGCGCGCGCTGTACGTGCCAGCCGAACGCTTCCCATTTTTGCGCCAGCGGTTCGAAGCCGAGGATTTTCGTCGACGGGCCGTCGGCCTGCTGGTTGTTGACGTCGACCAGCGCGATCAGGTTGCCGAGCCCGAAGTGGGCGGCCGACAGCGCCGCTTCCCACGTCGAGCCTTCGTCCAGTTCGCCGTCCGACATCGAGTTGTAGACGAACGCCGGATTACTCTTCTGCCGCAGGCCGAGCGCCATGCCGACGGCGATCGTCAGGCCCTGGCCGAGCGAGCCGCCGGACATTTCCATGCCGGGTGTGTACGTGGCCATGCCGGACATCGGCAGGCGGCTGTCGTCGCTGCCGTACGTTTCCAGCTCTTCTTCCGGCAGGATGCCCGCCTCGAGCAGCGCGGCGTACAGCGCGATCGCATAATGGCCGTGCGACAGCAGGAAGCGGTCACGGCCTTCCCATTCGGGCTCGTCCGCACGATAATGCAGCGCGTGGCGGTAGGCCACGGCGAGGATGTCGGCCATGCCGAGCGCCTGGCCCACGTAGCCCTGGCCCTGCACTTCGCCCATCCGCAGCGCGTAGCGGCGGATGCGGTAGGCCGCGCTCTTCAACGCGGGCAGTTTGTCATGCGGTTCGTTCATTGTTGTCTCCTGTGGCGATTCGTGGAACGGAATTGAAGCGAATCATTGGTGTTGTCAGTGAAACCAGTGTAAGAATCGGGACATGAACCGTATAGCGAGTAATTCTTGGCGATAGATGAAACCAGTTCAGCGATACCGCGCGTTGCGCAAGGCATCCCTCAAGGGCTTGCAGGCTTTCGAGGCCGCCTACATGCACCGTTCCTTCGCCGCCGCGGCGCAGGAGCTGTCGATCACGGCCTCGGCCGTCAGTCATTCGATCCAGACGCTGGAGGAAGCGCTCGGCACGCTGCTGTTCGAGCGCGCGCGGCGCGGCGTGGTGCCGACCGAGGAGGGCGCCCGGCTGTATGAGGTGATCCGCCGCTCGTTCGGCGACATCGACGACGAGCTGCGCACGATCCTCGACCGGGGTAGCAAGCAGCAGGTGGTGACGATCCAGTGCGCGCCCAGCTTCGCGGCGATCTGGGTGATGCCGCAGCTGCCGGCCTTTCTGCGCGCCCATCCGGATATCGACGTGCGGCTGTGGGCCGTGCACCAGGCGCCGGATTTTTCCAGCGGCGGCGTCGACGTGGCCGTGCTGTACGGCCGCCCGCCGGCCTCGGCCGGCGTGCACGTGGAGCCGATCTCGCAGCGCGAACGCTATCTGCCGGTGTGCAGCCCGAAGCTGGTCGACGGCTGGACGTTGCCGCTGCCGCCGGAAGATATCGAGAATTTCTACCTGATCCAGAACGACGTGTCGCTGACGTCGTGGGACGAATGGATCGCCCGCTTCGCGCCCGAGTGCCGGCACCCGGTGCGGGGGTTGCGGCTCGACCGCGCGTTCATGACGCTGGGCGCGGCCGAAAACGGCCTGGGGATGTGCATCGAGAGCTCGGTGCTGGTGCAGGAGTACCTGCGCGACGGGCGCCTGGTGTGCCCCTTCGGCGAACTGGCCATCGAGGCGACCGGGCATTACCTGGCAGTGCCGAAGAGCCGCGAGGGCCTGCAGGCGGTGCGTACGGTGGCGGACTGGATCAGGGGCTTCGTTGCCGACGGCGGAGAAACCGCCGCGGCATGATGGCGCAGTGGAGGGGGAACGTCAGTGGATCAGCATGCCGCCGTTGACGTCCAGCGTGACGCCGGTGCAGTAGGCGGACAGGTCGCTGGCCAGGAACACCACGGCGCCGGCGATGTCGTCGGCCTTGCCCAGCCGCGCCAGCGGGATGTCCCGGGCGATTTCGGCCTTGCGCTCGTCGGTCAGCTTGCCCTTGATGATGTCGGTGGCGATCAGGCCCGGCGTGATCGCATTGACGCGGATGCCGCTCGGTCCGAATTCGCGCGCCATCGCGCGCATCAGCCCCAGCACGCCGGCCTTGGCGGCCGAGTAGTGCGGTCCGCCGAGGATGCCGCCGCCGCGCTGCGCCGAGACGGACGAGGTGCAGACGATGCTGCCGCCTTGCTGGCGCTCCATGGCCGGCAGCACCGCCTGCGCCATCAGCAGCGTGCCGCGCAGGCTCACGTCGAGCACGGCGTCGTAGTCGGCCGCCGAGATGTCGAGCGTCTTGCGCGGCTGCGTGATGCCGGCGTTGGCGAACAGCACGTCGATACGGCCGTAGCGCTCCACCGCAGCCTTCGCCGCCGCTTCGCACTGTTCCTTGTTCGTGACGTCGGCCACCACGCCGAGGTGCTGCGGCCCCAGCTCGGCCGCCGCGCCGGCCGGATTCGCGCCGGCCAGGTCGAGGATCACCACGTTCGCGCCGTGCGCCGCCAGCATGCGCGCCGTTGCAAAGCCCAGTCCGTTGATGCCGGCGCCGCCGGTCACGATTGCCACCTTGTCTTTCAATAACATTGGAGTCTCCGGTTGTTCATGTCGTGCCGTCATGGTGGCCGACGGCGGCGATGCGGACAAACGAGGAAAACTCAGCGCAGGGCGAATTGGATTCAGGTCTGGCGGCGACTACTTCGGCGCGAGCGGTACCTGCCGGATGCCGCCCTGTTCGTCGTACTCCAGTGGCGCCACCGCGATCGAGCGCCGGTGGCTGCCACCGCCAGGCAACAGGCTGTCGTGATAGAACAGCCAGCTCTTGCCGCCATGTTCGAGGATCGCCTGGTGATTCGTCGAGATCTCCAGGTAATCCAGTACGACGCCGCGATACGCGAACGGCCCCGCCGGCGAACCGCCCGTGGCGTACACGATCTGGCCCGGCCAGCCGGTGGAGAACGTGAAGTAATACGTGCCGTTGCGCTCGTGCAGGAACGGCGCCTCGCCGTACACTTTTTTCGGGTCGCCGGCGGGCAGGCCGGTGATCGCCACGTCCAGGATCGGGCCGTCCAGCGTGGTCATGTCGGCCTTCAGCTTTACGACCTTCGGCACGCGGGTGCCGAAGTACAGCCAGGCCTGGCCATTCCTGTCGATGAACACGGCGGGGTCGATCGGCTCGTCGCCGGCATTGGCGTCGCGTGCCTTGTCCACCAGCGGCGTGGTGCGGGCGTCCGCGAAGCCGCCGTCCGGCCGGTTCGATACGGCCACGCCGATCCTGTCGCCGCCCACCGGCGCATAGAAGTAGAACCTGCCGTTGCGCTGTACCGCGTCCGGCGCCCAGGCCTTGGCATCAGGGCGCGCCCATTTGAACACTTTGACATCGAGCGGGATGCCGGCATCCTGCCACGTTTTCATGTCCGACGACGTGTAAAGGCGCCAGGTCGTGGAATCCCAGTACTTGCCGGAGTTGCTGGCGTCGTCGGTGGCGTACAGGTAGAACTTGCCACCGGCTTGCGTCGTGAAGTAATGGGGCGATGGATCGGCGTTGAAGCGCTGCGCGATCGGCTGGCCGATGCCGGCAGCGGCGGGAATGGCAAGCGCGAGCAGCGCGGCAGCAAGGTAGTGCATCGGGTCTCCGGTAAGGGGGGTGCTGGCTGCACTGGGCAGACTTGACGCTCAGGCGTGGCCAAACATATGATTGCGGCGGTTTTGCACTTGTGTCAACATGCCAATAATCAGTTTTCCGAGAGATTGGCCAACATGCGTAGCTTGCCGATTGCCCTGTTCGCTATTGCAGCCTTGCCGCACGTGCCGGCCCATGCGCAGGCCACGCCGGCATTCGGGCCCGCGCCCACCTACGATGCGGCGCTGGCCAAATCGCTGGGCGCCAGCGACCAGGGCATGCGCGCCTACGTGCTGGTGTTGCTGAAGACCGGCCCGAAGCCCGTGCCGAAGGGGGCGGAACGCGACAAAATGTTCGCTGGCCACTTCGCCAACATGGAACGCCTGGCCAGGGATAAAAAGCTGGTGGTGGCGGGGCCGCTCGATGGCGTCGATGGCCTGCGCGGCATGTTCGTGTTCGCCGCCGCCGACATCGACGAAGCGAAATCGCTGGTCGCCACCGATCCCGTCATCGTCAACGGCGAAATGGTGGCCGAGTACCACAAGTTCTTTTCCACGGCCGCGCTGATGGCCGTGAACGATATCCATAATCGCATCATCAGGAAATAACGGAGACGTTTTGGTGAGCAAGACCATACTTTTCATCGCCCTCGCATTCGGCCTGGCCGGCTGCAAATACCTGCCGCGGGACGCGGATCAATCCTGCGACAAGCTGGTGGACTGGAACGACCGCAAGGCGTGCAAGGAAAAGCAGTCGACCGAGCAGAGGGAGTGGGAGAAACGCAGTGCGAAATAGTCCGGTCGGAGAATGGCGCCAATTTCAAGCCTCTTCAGAGGCGCCAGCGTGAGAAACGACGAAATATCAGACCGTTCGGAAGATAAGGGCTTTTGAATCAGCATAGGGAACAGTTTTATGACCAGTAAAGCAGGGAACGACATTCGGTTTCGACTCGGCACCGAAAACAATCGCAGTGCGCGTCAAGCAGCTTATTTGTTTCTGATGTGCAGCCTCGGCGCAGTCTCGATGAATGCCGCGCAAGGAGCGCCTTCTGCTCCAATCACGGAAGCACAAGTGGGCCGCATCGACACTGCGCTGCAACTGCAAGGGCCGGAAACGTCGCTTACCAAAGCCGTAGGGGAAGCCAGAAACACGATTGCCCAATTTCTCAAGGTTCACTCCTGTATCACTTATAACGCCAGCAGCCTGAATAACTTTGCGGCGCCTGGCAAGCTCTATCCCAACAATAATTACACGCAGAGCCCGAAACCGCAGATGCGCCGGCATGACAAGGGCTCGTGTGTCACTGTTCAGCGCGTGCAAGGCTGGGCAATGCCTGCGGACAATGCGCTTCGGTTTGAAGTCGTCTATACCTCCGATACCAGCGGAGAGAGTGCAAAAAGCATGCATGAAATGCAGAAGCAGCCGAACGGTGAATGGCTGTTCTCTCGATAACGCCACATTGAAGAATCCAGGGCGGCCATGGCCGCCTTTTTGAATTCCAGGGCTGCATCCTTTCAGCGGCGGGTTTTGACTGCCTGCCACCCGGCTCGCAGAGAAGTATCGGAGCCTGCCGATTCAGCCGATGTTCGCAACCATTCAGAACCGCCCGCGCAGCGTCACCGTCGCCTTGCGCGGCTCGCCCCGGAACACGCCGTCATAAAAGCCCACGTTGCGGTAGTAATGGCGGTCCAGCAGGTTCGATACGTTTCCGGTGTCTGCCACCGGGTTACGCATCTTGATTCACGGATCTTCCGGATAAATGGGAATCATTCGCGTTGATTGTATGCGTCAAATGTCTGATTGGCAACGCGTCATGCACTGCGATGGTGCTTCCATGCCTTACAATCACGGGCCGGCACGGATCGGCCCCATCAACCACACTCCGAGACGAATGACTCCCGAATGACGCTAATTCGCACCCTGATCACCGCCCCGCGCCACCTGGCGCGAACCACCCTGGCCATCGCGCTGGTATCGACGCTGGCGCTGGCCGGCGCCGCGCAGGCCGCAACGACAAGCCTGAACGATGCCTGGCAATTCCATCGCGCCGACAACGCCGCGCTGGCCAGCGCCGACAAGGCGCCGGCCGGCGCCTGGTCCACTGTCAGCCTGCCGCACGCGGCGCACATCGAGCCGCGCGTGCCGACAGCGCCCTGGCAGGGCACGGTGTTCTACAAGAAAACGTTCGACGCGCCGCTCAAGCCGGGCGAACGGGCGATCCTGCGTTTCGAGGCGGTGATGAACGTGGCCGACGTGTGGCTGAACGGCAAGCACCTGGGCCGGCACCTGGGCGGCTACCTGCCGTTCGCGTTCGACGTGACGAACCTGCTGAAGGCGGGCGGCAAGAACGAAGTCATCGTTCGCGCGAACAACGAAGATAACGCTATCACCGGCCCCAAGCCACTGAAGGAACTCGATTACATCCAGCACGGCGGCATGTACCGCGGCGTGAGCCTGGTCACCAAGCCGGCCGTTCACATTACCGATGAAATCCTGGCCGCCACGCCGGCCGGCGGCGGCGTGTTCGTCACGTTCCCGCAGGCCGACCGGGTCGCGGCGACCGTGCAGGTCAAGACCGAAGTGAGCAACACGTCGAAAACGGCGCGCACCGTCACCTTGCGCAACACGCTGGCCTGGCAGGGCAGGGAAGTCGCCCGCGCCGAGCAGCAGGTGACGCTGAAGGCCGGCGAGCGCCGCCACGTGACGATGCCGCTGCGGGTCGGCCAGCCGAACCTGTGGTCGCCGCAGCAGCCGAACCTGCACGTGCTCGACACCACGGTGTCCGGCGAGGGAGCCGAAGACAGCGTGCAAACCCGCATCGGCATCCGCCGGCTGGCGTTCGACAAGAACCGGCTGCTGCTGAACGGCGAGCCGCTGCAGCTGCGCGGCGTGAACCGCCACCAGGAATATCCGCACGTGGGCTATGCGCTGTCGCCGCAGGCCGAGTACCGCGATGCGCTGCTGGTGAAGAAATACGGTTTCGACTACATCCGCCTGTCGCACTATCCGCAGTCGCCGGCCTTCATGGCGGCGGCGGACGAGCTGGGCCTGCTGGTGATCCCGGGCGTGCCGGGCTGGCAGTACTTCAACAAGGACCCGGCGTTCAGCAAGCAGGTGCTGCGCACCTGCGAGGACATGATCCGCCGCGACCGCAACCACGCCAGCGTGCTGGCCTGGGAATGCTCGCTGAACGAGACCGACATGCCGGACGCGTTCGTGGACATGCTGCACAAGACCGTGCACACCGAATACCCGGGCGACCAGGCCTTCTCGGTGGGCTGGGTGCCGCGCGCCTACGACATCTACATGCAGGCGCGCCAGCATCGCCTCGATTCGAAACACGCGCTGCCGGACAAGCCGCTGATCGTTTCCGAATACGGCGACTGGGAGTACTACGCGATGAACGCGGGTTTCAACCAGACCGCGTGGGGCGACCTGAAGCCGGCCGACCGCTCCAGCCGCCAGCTGCTGGGCCAGGGTGAAAAACACCTGCTGCAGCAGGCCGCCAACGTGGCCGAGGCGCACGACGACAATTTCGGCACGCCCGCCTTCGCCGACGGATACTGGGTCATGTTCGACTATGCGCGCGGCTATGCGCCCGACCTGGAAGCTTCCGGCGTGATGAGCATCGACCGGCTGCCGAAGTTCGCCGCCGAATTCTTCCGTTCGCAGCGCGATCCCGAGCAGGTGCCGCAGCCTGGCGCACAGCCGGCCGCGCAAAACTGGGGCGGCGGCCCGATGGTGTTCATCGCCAGCTACTGGACGCCGGCATCGTCGCCGCGCGTGCGCGTGTTCACGAACGCCGAGGAAGTGGAGCTGCGCCTCAACGGCAAGACCGTGGCGCGGCAGAAGGCGGCGCCGTCCGCCACGCATCCGAAGCTGAAGCATCCGCCGGTGGAATTCGACACCGGCGCCTTCCAGGCCGGCGAACTGGTGGCCGTCGCCTACACCGCCGGCAAGGCCGTGGCCGAGCACAAGGTGCGCACGCCGGGCGCCGCGGTGAAGCTCGACGTGGCGCTGGACGACATGGGCGTGCCGGTGGGGGCGGGCGACCTGGTCTTCGCCCGCGCGCGCCTGGTGGATGCCGACGGCACCACGGTGCCAGACAATGGCCAGGCCGTCACGTTCACCGCCGGTCCGGGCTATGAACTGGTCGCGGGCCCGCAGGCGACGACCGAAGCGGGCATCGCCAGCGTGCTGGTGCGCGTGATGCAGCCGAACGGCACGCTGGGCGCGGCCGCCGGCAAGCTGCAGGGCGCGCTCGCGCCGAAGTAAGCATCGACGGCGCCGGTGAACTGGCGCCAGGCTCCCTGCGGCGTGCCTGGCGGAGGGCGCATGTGGCAACTTACGCTGCAAAGCCCCCGTCGATCAGCAGGTCGGCCCCGGTCACGAACGCGCTTTCCGGGCCGGCCAGGTAGGCGATCATCGCGGCCACCTCGTCGGGGCGGCCGTGGCGCGGCAAGGCCATCAGGCCGTGCATCAGGTCGGCGAATTCCCCTTCGGCCGGGTTCATCTCGGTATCGACGGGGCCCGGCTGCACATTGTTGACGGTGATGCCGCGCGGCCCCAGGTCGCGCGCCAGGCCCTTGGCCAGGCCGGTCAGCGCCGATTTGCTCATCGCGTACACCGCGCCGCCCGCGAACGGCATGCGCAGCGCGTTGGTGCTGCTCACGTTGATGATCCGGCCCCCTTCCTTCATGTGGGCGGCTGCCGCCTTGGCGGCCACGAACACCGAGCGGACATTCACCGCCACCGTCGCATCGAAATCCTCCAGTGTGAATTCGGCCACGTTGGCCAGCCGCAGCACGCCGGCGTTGTTGACGAGGATGTCGAGGCGCCCGAAACGGTCGGCCACCGTATCGATCGCCCGTGTCAGCGCGGCGGCGTCCGCCGCGTCCGCGCGGATCGCCAGCGCGGTACCGCCGGCGGCTTCGATTTCCGCCGCCAGCGCCTCGGCCGCGGCGGCGGAGGCGCCATAGCCGATGGCGACGGTCGCGCCATCGCGCGCCAGCCGCCGCGCCGTGGCCGCGCCGATGCCGCGCGAGCCGCCGTTAATAAATGCAACCTTGCCGTTCAGAGTCGTGTTCATGGTGTTTCCTTTCAGGGTGGGATGTCGATGAACACAGTATGGCTACCCTGATTCGATCGCGGTAGTACGTGAATCGGTGGTTCAGTTTCAACCGGCGGTATAAGATGTGTCGATGGACACTGAACTGAGCAGCTACCTCGATGCCTTCATCGCCGCCGCCGATGAACACAGCTTTTCCGCCGCCGCGCGGCGCCTCGGCGTGACGCCGGCCGCTGTCAGCAAGAGCGTGGCCCGCCTGGAGGCGAGGCTCGGCGTGCGGCTGTTCCGGCGCAGTACGCGCAGCCTCGCGCTGACGACCGACGGCGCGCGCCTGTATGGCCAGGTGCGCCTGCCGTGGAGCGAGATCGGCGACGCGCTGACCGAGCTGCGCGAGGGCGCCGGCAAGCCGGCCGGCACGCTGAAGGTGTCGCTGGCCTACGCGGTGGGCCACCGGTACGTGGTGCCCCTGGTGGAGCGGTTCGTGCGGCGCTATCCGGCCGTGGTGCCCGACCTGTATTTCGACAACCGGGGTGTCGACGTGGTCGCCGAAGGATTCGACGCGGCGATCGGCGGCGGCATCGAGCTGACCGAAGGGCTGGTCGCGCGCGAGCTGGCGCAGGTGGGCATGGTGCTGGCCGCGGCGCCGGCCTACCTGCGCGATCATCCGGCACCCGCGACGCCGGACGACCTGGCCCGGCACGGCGGGGTGCTGCGCCGCTCGCTGGCATCGGGCCGGTTGCTGCCCTGGCGGCTGCGCAACGGCGCCGGCGAAGAGGTCGTGGTCACCGTGCGGGCCGTCGCGGTGCTCGACGATCCGGACGCGATGGCCCGCGCCGCCGCCTGCGGCATGGGCATCGCGCTGCTGCCGCTGCCGCACGCGTTGCCGTTGCTCGATAGCGGCGAGCTGGTGCGCGTGCTGTCCGGCTGGCACGGCGAAACCCGCCCGCTGTCGATCTATTATTCGAGCCGCAAGCTGGTACCGGCCAGGGTGCGCGTCTTCGTCGATTTCATCGTCGACGAATTTCGCACCGGCGGAGTGCGGCAGCGGTTCGCGACGGTTTGACAGCGCGGCAAGCTTGGCAGGCCGCACATACCTGTCCAGGACGTTTTGTGACTATTGGAGAGAATCTTTGCACATGACCGGTCAGTTACAGCCCGAATGTAACTTGCACGCTACACATTGTTAAAAGCCCTAGCTCAAGAAACTTTACGCGGGGCAATTGCGGCGGGATAATCCCCTTGCCGACCCTTTCAGTGTCGCGTTCGTCCGCCGCCTGGTGGATCTCACCAACCGACACGAGGACCAGCAATGACCATCCGAGCCGCTTCCGCCACCACCGCCGCCGAGGAGGATTTCCAGGCCGTGAGCAGTGCCCTGAACCGGGTGCAGGCCATCATCGAATTCAACCTGGATGGCACGATCATCCACGCGAACGATAATTTCCTCGATACGCTGGGCTATACGCTGGCCGAGGTGGCGGGCCGCCATCATTCGATGTTCTGCGATCCCGGCTACGTCCGCTCCGCCGACTACGAAATGTTCTGGGCCAAGCTGCGCCGCGGCGAATTCGAGCGCGCACAGTACCGCCGCATCGGCAAAGGCGGGCGCGACGTATGGATCGAGGCGTCGTACAACCCGATCCTCGATGACGAAGGCAAACCGTACAAGGTCATCAAGTTCGCCTGCGACATCACGGACCACAAGGTACGCGCCAACGAACACGCCGGCCTCGTCAATGCGATCGCGAAGTCGCAGGCGGTCGTCGAATTCGACATGCACGGCATGCTGCTGGCCGCCAACGACAACTTCCTGGCCGTGATGGGCTACCAGCTCGAGGATGTGAAGGGCGAACATCACCGCGTGTTCTGCGACGACGAGTACGCCGGCAGCCTGGAATACCGCAAGTTCTGGCAAAAGCTCAACCGCGGCGAGTTCGACGCCGGCCGCTACAAGCGCATCGGCGCCGACGGCCGCCCGGTGTGGATCCAGGCGACGTACACCCCCATCTTCGACCTGGACGGCAAGCCGTACAAGGTTGTCAAGTTCGCCGCCGACATCAGCGTGCAGGTCGCGCTGGAGGCGGAGGTCGAGCGCAGGAACGAGGACGACCGCCGCAAGGTGGCGCTGCTGCTCGAACACGTGGAACGCGCCGCGCGAGGCGACCTCACCGGTGTCATCGACATGCCGGGCGGCGAGCCCATCGACCAGCTCGGCGCCGGCGTCGGCAAGATGATCGGCGACCTGCGCGGCGTGATCGGCCACGTGGTCTCGGAAGTGGCGCGCCTGTCGTCGTCTGCCGGCGCGATCGCCGAGCGCTCGAGCATCGTCGCCGGCGGCGCCCAGGCGCTGGGCGCTACGGTGGAGGAAATGAACGCGTCGGTCGACGGCCTGACCGCGTCGATCACCACGATCGCCCGTGGCGCGGAAGAAGCGAACACCCTGGCGCAGGGCACGAAGGAAGCGGCGGAGACGGGCGCCAGGGCGGTGGCGCGGTCGATCGAGGCAATGGCGCTGATCAACCAGTCGTCGGAAGACATCAGCGAGATCGTCAAGGTCATCGGCGAGATCGCCAGCCAGACCAACATGCTGGCGTTCAACGCGGCCATCGAGGCGGCGCGCGCCGGCGAGCACGGCCTGGGCTTCTCGGTCGTGGCCGACGAGGTGCGCAAGCTGGCCGAGCGCTCGTCGCAGGCGACCAAGGAAATCTCGAAGCTGATCACGGAATCGGTCAAGCGCGTGGCACAGGGCAGCGAGATCTCGCGCCAGGCCAGCGACGCGTTCGACCGCATCGTCGCCGGCGTGGAGAATACCTCGCTGGCGATCGGCGACATCTCGGCCTCGGTCACCGAACAGTCCATTACCACGCGCGAAGTGGCGGTGGCGATCGCCCACATCGCCGAGGAATCGGAAAAGTCGGCCGGCTCCTGCGACAGCATCGCGGTGCAGACCGACGACCTGAACCGCACTGCGGCGGACCTGAACCAGACCGTTTCCGGTTTCTCGGTTTAAGCCGGCGCGACGGAGACGATCATGCAGATGCCCGAATTGACGGCGGCCGGCGTGCCGCCGGACCCGGCCGCGCAGGCCGCCGCCGCGGCGATGGAGGCTGCGCGCGCGGCCGCGGCAAAGGCCCTGGCCGGCGCGGCCGGCCTGGAACTGTTCGGCTCCTTCCTGCTGGGCGGCGAGGAATTCGCGCTGCCGGCGCTGGCGATCCGCGAAGTGGTGTCGTACCCGGAACGGGTCACGCGCATGCCGCTGTCGCCACCGTGCCTGGAAGGCATCTTCACGCTGCGCGGCACCGCGATCCCGGTCGTCAACCTGGCGCGCATCTTCGATCCGGCCGCCCCGGGCGCCGATGCCCGGCAGAAGATCGCGATCCTCGATCACGATGACGTGCTGGTCGGCCTTGTGTTCGACGCCACTGGCGAAGTGCTGCGGGTGCGCCCGGAACAGCGCAGCACCGTCAGCTACGGCGCCGGGCGGCCATCGGTCGTCGGCGGCACGATCATGCTGGGGGATGGGGCACGCCTGCTGCAGGTGCTGGTGCCGGAGGCGCTGGTGCGCATCGACAACGTGCCGCAGGTGCGCTCGTTGTCCGCCGCCACGAAGGCCGCCGAGCGCGCACGCTTCCTGCGCTACGCCGAGGCGCGCAAGTGCCTGTGCTTTTCCGCCGGCGGCACGTCGTTCGCGTTCACGATGGCGGCGGTGCAGGAAATCATCCCGGTGCCGGAACTGCGCACGTCGGTGATGACGGGGCCATTGTGCAAGGGCTGGATCAACTTCCGCGGCCGCGCGGTCGGCGTCGTCGACTTCGCCGCGCTGGTGGGGTGCGCGGCCGCCGATGCGGCCGGGGCGGATCGCCGCGTCCTGATCGCCCGCGTCGGCGAGGAGTTGCTCGGTTTCCTGGTCGACTCGGTGGACACGATCATCCCGTACTTCGACGGCGACGTGCTGCCGATCCCCCTGATGGGCACCCGGCGCGGCGCGATGTTCCGCGGCTGCCTGCCGCGCCAGGACGGTCCGGACACGCTGTTCCTCGACCACGCCAACGTGCTCAGCGACGCCGAGCTGGCCGAGGTGTGCGCGGGCCATCGCCGCATCCACCAGGATGAAGCAACGGCCGAAACGGGACGGGGCGCCAACGCCGCCGCCACGCGCAAGCAGGTCTACCTCGCGTTCGCGCTGGGCAGCCCGTGGGCGACGGACATCGCGCAGGTGCGCGAGATCATCCCTTGCGCGGATGGCATGACACGCCCGCCCGGCACGCCCGATTGCGTGCACGGCATGCTGAACCTGCGCCAGCAGATGATCTCGGTCATCGACCTGCGCAAGCTGTACGACATGCCGCCGCTGGACGACCGGAGCGATTGCCGCATCCTCGTGCTGGAGCGGGGCGACGAACGCTACGGCGTGATCGTCGACCGGGTGGACAGCATCGTCAACCTGCCGGCCAGCGCGAGGCGCCCGTCGCCGAGGCTGCTGCGTGCGGGCGGCGGCATCGTCGACATGCGCGCCGATGTCAGCGAAGTGCTGGAACTGGCCGACGGCACCGTGAAGAGCCTGTTCGATCGCGAAGTGTTCTTCGGCAAGCTGGAGGCCGTGCTGGCGGCGTGACCCTGCTGCCTGGCCGGGCTGCCCGGGCGGAGGTCATGCCGCCGTCACAAATCTGGTTTAACGTCGCTGGTTATTCCGATAACCCGACTTTTCCCGGAGCCCCGCCGATGTCCCTGCCAACTTCCCCGTTCCTGTGCCGCCGCACCGGCCTGCGATTCAACATGCTGGTGCTGGCCGTCGCGCTGGCCGGCCCGGCGCTGGCCAATGCCGCGTCGTTCAATATCGCCACCGGCAGCACCACGGCGCAGTCGCTCGGCAACGGGCAGACCGGCACCGTGGCGGCCGGCGCCGCGCTGACCGTGGGCGGGTCCGCCGTGGCGGTGGCCGTCACCGGCGACAATGCCACGCTGAACAACCAGGGCACGATCGCGCAGACCGGCAGCGGCCGCGCGATCCGCGCCAACGCCGCCAGCGGCTTCGTCATCAACAACGGCAGTGCCACGAATGCCGCCGCCCTGATCCGCACCGCGGATGCGGACGTGATCCAGATGAACGTGCCGGCATCGTCCGTCACGCTGAACAACTACGGCTCGCTGGTGTCGCTGAACGGCAGCGGCGGCGGCGCCCAGGCGGTGGACTTCAATGCGGTGACCGGCGCGAACACGGTGAACAATCATGCCGGCGGCCTGTTGCTGGCGAACGAAGCCGACGCGGTGCGGCCGGGCGCGAACGGCGTGGTGTTCAACGCCGGCACGATCCGCTCGGTGACGGCCACCGGCAGCAGCAGCGACGGCATCGACGGCCAGGAAAATTCCGGCCTGCGCGTGACGAACACGGCGACCGGCCTGGTGGACGCCGCCCGCCACGGCATCACATTCGGGCAAAAGAACGCCGCCGCCACGTCGACGCTGGACCTGACGAACCTGGCCGGCGGCGTCATCCGCGGCAACGACGGTTCCGGCATCAACGTCGACGGCTTCAACGGCAAACAGCTCGTGACGATCGCCAACGGCGGCCTCATTGCCGGCAACGGCGTGACGGGCGACGGCGACGGCATCGACATCGACGGCCTGGTCCACCTCACCAATACGGGCGTCGTTCGCTCGGTGAATGCCGTGGAAGCAGGCGGCCTCGCGTTCAGCGAAGGCATCTCGGTCGGCGGCGGTTCGATCGTCAACAGCGGCACGATCGAAGGGCTGGTCGCCGCCGGCAATGGGGGCGCGGTGGGCCGCGGCATCACGCTGGCCGGCAACGACATCGCAACCGGCCCGCTGGCCGGCACGCGCGAGGGCCTGTACGGCAATGCGTCGATCGTCAACGGGGCCGGCGGCGTGATCCGCGGGCAGAGCGATTCGGCCATCGCCGTCACCGGCGCGGCAAGCGGCTTCACGGTTGCCATCGACAACCGGGCCGGCGGCACCATCCGCGGCGGCGGCCTGTCCACCGCGGCGATCGTGACGAATGCCGACAACGCATTCATCACGAACGCCGGCACCATCGACGGCAGCAGCAGCGGCAAGGCGATCCGCTTCGGCAGCGGCAACGATACGCTGGTGGTCCAGGGCGGTGGCGCCGCCGTGCTGGGCAGCATCGACGGCGGCCTGGGAACCAACACGCTGGTGGTCGATGCCGGTGCCGGCAAGGCGTTTTCGTATGCGGGGTCGATCGTCAACTTCGCCGGCGTGGAAGTACGCAGCGGCACACTGGCGCTGGCCGGTGCCGACGTCGTCGCCGCCGGCAGCGCGCTGCTGCTCAGCGGCGGCACGCTGGACCTGACGGCCGCCGCGTCGCAGACCTTCGCCAGCCTGGCGCTGGCCGACGGCTCGTTCATCGTGCTCGGCGATACCGTGCTGACCTTCAACGGGCTGGGCGCGATCGCGGCCGGCGAATCGCTGGCGCTGGCGCATGACGGCGCCGGCTATACGCTGCGCTTCCTCGGCGACTACGCGGGCAATGCCGCATTCCTGCAACTGATGGGCGCGACCACGATCGACAGCCTGGCCGTCACGTACAGCTTCGACGGCACTTACACCAATGTCAGCGCGGTGCCGGAACCGGCCGGCATCGGCATGCTGGTCGGCGGGCTGGGTATTCTGGCCGCCGCGGCCCGGCGGCGCAAGGGTGTTGCAGGGGCGTCCCGTTAATTGAAGGGCCGCTGGTGTCGGACACCCTGCGGGTGTCGGACACCGGGTTCCGGTGCAAACCCCAACGAATATGTTGGCGAAGACCGGTGTCCGACACCGAGAGACCGGTGTCCGACACCAGCGCGCCTAGGAAATATCCACGTCCTGGTTTTCCTCGCCGTACGGATACAGCGTGACGATCCGGCCGTCCCCGTCATAGTGCAGCTCGGCGACCTTTACCGAACGCAGGTGCGTGACGCCTTCGGACAGGCTGCTGTCGTGGTAGAACAGGAACCAGCGGCCATCGACTTCGACGATCGAATGATGGGTGGTCCAGCCGATCACCGGGGTCAGGATCCTGCCCTGGTAGGTGAACGGCCCGTAGGGGTTGTCGGCCGTGGCGTAGCACAGGAAGTGCGTGTCGCCGGTGGAATAGGAGAAGTAATACTTGCCGCGGTACTTGTGCATCCACGGCCCTTCGAAGTAGCGGCGGTCATGGTCGCCCGCCAGCAGTTCGTTGCCGTGCTCGTCGAGGATCACGACGGCCCGCGGCGCCTCGGCGAACGCCTTCATGTCGGCCGACAGGCGGGCGACGCGGGGGGGCAGCGCCGGTTCGTCATCGGCCGGTTCCTCATGGGAGGCGTCGTACGCATTATCGCGGTACTTCTGCAGCTGGCCGCCCCAGATGCCGCCGAAATAGATGTAGTGTTCGCCGCCGTCCTCGAACACGGCCGGGTCGATCGAATAACTGCCTTCGATCGGCGCCGCTTCCGGCGCGAACGGCCCGGTCGGGCTGCCTGACGTCGCCACGCCGATCTGGAAGATGCCGTCGGCCCGCTTGGCGGGGAAGTACAGGTAGTATCGGCCATCCTTGCGGGCCACGTCCGGCGCCCACATCTGGCGCGCCGCCCACGGCACATCCTTCACGTGCAGCGCCACGCCGTGGTCGGTCACTTCGCCGTCCGGACGGTCCATCGAGAACACGTGGTAATCCTCCATCGCGAAGTGGTCGCCGTTGTCGTTGAACGGGATGCCGGCTTCGATGTCGTGCGATGGATAGATGTAGATGCGGCCGTCGAACACGTGGGCCGACGGATCGGCCGTGTACAGGTGCGTGACGAGCGGCTGCGACAGTGCGCGTGCCTTGAGTTCCGCTACCCGTGCCCCGGTGTCCTGCGTATTCTGCTGATCATCCTGCTGATCGTCTTGCTGATTGGCTGCCATGTGATTGCTCTGTTTGTTTGGTTGGATCATTGCTGGGCGGCGCGGCGCAGGCCCAGTTCCTGTTCGATCGTGCGCTCGGTCGACTTCCTGATTTCATAGAAGCCCAGGCTGCCGACGGCGAGCAGGAACGGGATCGCCGCATACAGGCTGACCGACAGGCGGATGCCGTCCGCCACGGCGGGCGCCTGCGTGGCCAGCGTGGCGTCGTAACCGACCACCGACAGCAGCGCCGCCACCATCGCGCCGCCGATCGACAGGCCGGCCTTCAGGCCGAAGATCATCGCGGAAAACAGCAGCGCGGTGGCGCGGCGGTTGTTCTTCCATTCGGAATAGTCGGCCACGTCGGCGATCATCGCCCACAGCAGCGGAATCGTGATGCCGTAGAAGAAGCCGTGCAGCAGCTGCGACAGGAACACGATGCCGATCGACGTGGGCGCGTAGAAGTAGAACGCCAGCATGAACAGCGTGGAAATGAACAGCGCGATGCCGAACACTACACGCTTGCCGAAGCGGTCGGCCAGCGGCCGCGAGAAGCCGATGCCGATGATCATCATCACGATACCGATCGCGTTGAACACGCTGAAGGCGGACGTGGGCGCATCCTCCGGCCACTGGAACGCGGTCAGGCCCACGCCCGCCAGCACGGCGTTCAGGCCGGCGATGAAGCCGTTGAAGCCCACGTCCTGCAGGAAGGCCGCCAGGTGCGGCGCGGACAGGTAGCTGCGGAAGTAATAGATGTACATGCCGCCCTTCAGCGCCAGCGTGACGAACACGAGGATCGTCACCGCCAGCATCACCATCCACGGGCGGTTGCGCAGCAGGTCGGCGATGTCCTGGCCGATGCTGGAGCGTTGCGCCGCGGTGGGCACGATGCGCTCGCGCGTGGTGAAGAAGGTGATCAGGAAGCAGATCGTGCCGGCGATGGCGAAGATGATCATCGTGTTGCGGAAGCCGGCCACCTTGTCGCCGTCGCCCAGGATCAGCACCAGCGGCAGCAGCAGCACCTGGATGATGAACTGCGCCACCATCACGGCCACGAAGCGGTAGGCCGACAGGCTGTTGCGCTCGCTCATGCTGCCGGTCAGCACGCCCGACAACGCGGAATAGGGCAGGTTGTTGGCCGAGTACACCAGCATCAGCAGCACATAGGTCAGCGACGCGTAGATGATCTTGCCGTCCGGACCCAGGTCGGGCGTGCTGAACGCGAGGATCGCGATCAGGCCGAACGGCACCGATGTCCACAGGATCCACGGGCGGAACTTGCCCCAGCGGGTCACGGTCCGGTCGGCGATCAGGCCCATCAACGGGTTGAAGCAGGCACCCACGAGGCCGCCGGCGAAGATGATCGTCGCCGCCGCATTGGGCGACACCTTGAACACGTCGGTATAGAAGAAGGCGATGAAGGTCAGCAGGGTCTGGAAGATCAGGTTCGCCGCCAGGTCGCCCAGGCAGTAGCCGATCTTCTCCGTCACCCCCAGGCGGCTGGTAGCGCCCGGTGCCAGCCCGGGCTGTTGCGTGTTGGTCATGATGTCTCGCTTTATCGTTATGAGGAGCGGTCGCGCCATTTCCCGCGGTTCCCGCAGTTTCGCTCCAGGTGCTTCTGCGTGTTCTAACACCTGCACGATGGCAAATGAATAGCGCAACCATTCAGGTATGTTAGCCGATTTGTCAGGCCGTTTGGAATTTTTCTGGTTGCGCTACCCCTGAAGTGGGGCAGGACGCTCAACAGTTATTCACAAACCTTATCTGTGTCATTGGGGAAATAAAGTGGCGGACGGGTGATGCACGTGGGATGATGCTCCTGTCTCCTCCAACTCTCCCAGAGAATTGGAATTCGCCGGCCCCGAGCCGGCATTTTTTTTGCCCGGATATTCACGGCGCGATGCCGCAAGGTCGTCAGCGCAGCGCCGGATAGGTGAACATCAGGAAGTGCACCGCATTGAGCGCGAAGTGCGTGGCGATCGCCGCCTCGATCCGGCCGGTGCGCTGGTAGGCCAGGCCATAGCCGAAGCCGGCGAACGTGGCGAGCACGATCAGCGCCGCGCCGCCATGCGCGTGGGCCACGCCGAACAGCACAGCCGCCGCGGCCAGCGCGATGCGGGGGCCGTCCTGCCGCTTCGACAGTGCCTCGGTCAGTTGGCCCTGGACCAGCGCGCGGAAGAACGCTTCTTCCGCCAGGCAGGTCGTGAACAGGTTCGTCAGCAGGAACAGCGGCGCGTAGTGGAACCAGCCGGCGAACCACTTCGGGTCGATGGCGATCACGCCGGCCCCATACCCGGCCAGCAGCACGATCACCGGCGTCAGCACGATCACCGGCCATGCCGCGGCGGCGGAGCGCCATGCCGCGCAATTGCGCGCCGGGGCGGCGAACGTCGCGCACAGCACGATGCCGACCGCAGTCTTGTCGAGGTTCAGGTACAGCGACACGGCGGCGGCGCCGGCGCTGACCTGCAGCTTGTCCAGCAGCAGCGGGTTGGCGAACCCCGGTACCACGTGCATTGCGAGCCCCAGCGACAGCAGTACGACCGCCGTCAGCAGCAGGCCTTTCGCCACGCTGTGCGTGGCGCGACGCCAGCCGGCGCAGAGAAGCGCCAGCACCAGCACGGCAAGCACGCCGGCCGGCTGCATCGCGCCGTGCCACACGGCGGTGGCGACGGCGATCGCCAGGCCGGCCGTCCAGGCGGGAACGCGCCCGAGCGGTGGCACCCACAGCGACAATACGGCAAGCAGCCACGTGGCGGCCAGCGGCCAGAAAGAGGGCGGAAGTGAATTCATGGTCGGAACCGATGGTTGAGGGGGCAGCCGGGATGGAAACATTGGCGAACCCGTCATTATAGACAGGCTTGCAAGGGCAGCGGCTGCCGTAGAATGGCGGCTCGATAGCGAGGAACCACACCGATGTTCGAGATCAGCCAGCTCCGCTGCTTTGTCGCCGTGGCGGAGGAATTGCACTTCAGCCGCGCGGCGGAGCGCCTGAACATGACGCAGCCGCCGCTGAGCCGGCAGATCCGCCTGCTCGAGCACCATGTCGGCGTCCAGCTGCTCGAGCGGAGCAGCCGCGTCGTGCGACTCACGGCGGCCGGCCGGGCGTTCTTCCCCGAAGCGGCGCGCATCCTGCGCTTGGCCGAGGAGGCCGCGTTCACCGCGCGCCGCGCGGCCAAGGGCGAGCAGGGCACACTGGCGATCGGATTCACGTCCGCATCCGGCTACAGCCTGCTGCCGGAAGTGGTGCGCCGCCTGCGCGACCGTTCGCCCGGCATCTCGCTGACCTTGAAAGAACTGGTCAGCACGGCGCAGGTGGAAGCCCTGAATTCCGGCCAGCTGGACCTGGGCCTGATGCGGCCGCATCCACTCAATGCGGAACTGCAAAGCACGCTGATCGCCCGCGAAGCGCTGATGCTGGCGATTCCGGCGAACGAGGCCGGCCAGTGGCCGCTGGAACCGGGGCTGGAATGCCTGCACGGCAAGCCGTTCGTCATGTACTCGCCCTACGAGGCGCGGCCCTTCCACCAGATGCTCAGCGAGCGTTTCGAGCGGGCCGGCGTGGTGCCCGATATCGTCGAGCACATCGGCCAGGTGCACACGATGCTGGCGCTGGTGCGCGCTGGCATCGGCGCCGCGCTGATCGCCGAAGGCGCGTCGCGGCTGCAGTTCGACGGCATCGTGACGCGCAGGATGGCGACCGAGCCGGTCGAGATGGTGTGCACCAGCCGCCGCGACAATGACAATCCGGTGCTCGCACTGTTCATGCGCGACGTCCTGCCCACCTTCCGCACCCCTTGACGGCTGCCTGCCGGCACACCTGTCCGTCGCTCACGGCTTGTGCGCCAATCTGCCGGGTTCAGGCCGCAACAATGCGCGTGGCGTATTGATCAGGCTGCTGACCCGTGGGCTAACTCCTTGTTGGGATTACAGAAAGCCCTGTGCGCGACGACGCCTCTTGATCAGCAGTAATTCAATTATTGAATGCATGGCGTCACTTATTGGTTTGTTGCCACCCGAAGGGAAGCATATGATTCCCTGCACGTACAAGACCAGACAGGAGACCCCCATGCAGCACGCACCACCGATCCATGCGGCCACCTCGGCCGCGACCCGCACCCGCACCCGCTGGACCATCCTGGCGATGCTGTTCGCCGTTACCACCATCAACTATGCCGACCGCGCGACAATCTCGATCGCCGGGCCCGCGCTGAAGGCGGACCTCGGCCTGTCTTCCGTGCAGATGGGTTTCGTGTTTTCGGCGTTTGCCTGGTCGTACGTGCTGGCCCAGTTGCCGGGCGGCTGGCTGCTCGACCGGTTCGGTTCCCGCATCACGTATTTCTTCAGCATCTTCCTGTGGTCGCTGTTCACGATGCTGACGGGCGCGATCGGCTTCTTCACCGGTGGCGCCGCGGTGGCGCTGCTGTTCGCGCTGCGGCTGCTGGTCGGTGCGGCCGAGGCGCCCTCGTTCCCCGGCAACAGCCGCATCGCCTCGTCGTGGTTTCCCACGCACGAGCGGGGCCTGGCGGCCGCCGTGTTCAACTCGGCGCAATATTTCGCCACCGTGCTGTTCGCGCCGATCATGGGCTGGCTGGTGCACACCTATGACTGGCACAGCGTGTTCTACGTGATGGGCGGCCTCGGCATCCTGATCGCGTTCGTGTGGCTGAAAGTGATCCACGGCCCGCGCCAGCACCCGTCCATCAACGCGGCGGAACTGCAGTACATCAAGGAAGGCGGCGCGCTCGTCGACCTGGAAAGCACCCGGCACGGCACGGAACCGAGCAAGGTCGACGTGTTCGCCTGCATCAAGGAACTGCTGTCGAACCGCATGCTGCTGGGCGTGTACGTGGCGCAGTACTGCATCACCACGCTGACGTATTTCTTCCTGACCTGGTTCCCCGTGTACCTGGTGCAGGAGCGCGGCATGACGATCCTGAAGGCGGGCTTCGTGGCCTCGCTGCCGGCCATCGCCGGTTTCCTCGGCGGCATCGCCGGCGGCTGGCTGTCGGATCGCCTCAGCAAGGCCGGCTATTCGCTGTCCATCTCGCGCAAGGTGCCGATCGTGATCGGCATGCTGCTGTCGATGAGCATGATCGGCTGTAACTACATCGAGACCGACATGCTGGTGGTGGCGATGATGTCGCTGGCCTTCTTCGGCAAGGGCGTCGGCGCGCTGGGCTGGGCCGTCGTGTCGGACACGTCGCCGAAGGAAGCGGGCGGCCTGTCCGGCGCGCTGTTCAACACCTTCGGCAATACCGCCGGCATCACCACGCCGATCGTCATCGGCTACATCGTGCAGAACACCGGTTCGTTCGCCGGCGCGCTGGTCTATGTCGGCGCCAACGCCGCGGTGGCCGTGTTCTGCTACCTGTTCATCGTGGGCGACATCAAGCGTGTCGTGCTGACGAAGTCCCTGGTCAAATAAATACAATCAATGGAAAACGCAATGAAAACCAACGTCTCCGGCGCACCCGTCGTCACCGACATGCGCATCGTCCCGGTCGCGGGGCAGGACAGCATGCTGATGAACCTCTCCGGCGCCCATGGCCCGTGGTTCACGCGGAACATCGTGATCATCACCGACAGTGCCGGCAACACTGGCCTGGGCGAAGTGCCCGGCGGCGAAAAGATCCGGCAGACGCTGGAAGACGCCCGCCAGCTGGTAATCGGCAAGAGCCTGGGCGAATACAACAACGTCCTGAACACGATGCGCGCCACGTTCGCGGAACGCGATTCCGCCGGCCGCGGCCTGCAGACCTTCGACCTGCGCATCACGATCCATGCGGTGACGGCGGTGGAATCGGCGCTGCTCGACCTGCTGGGCCAGTTCATGAACGTGCCGGTGGCGGCCCTGCTGGGCGAAGGCCAGCAGCGCGACAAGGTCGAGATGCTGGGCTACCTGTTCTACATCGGCGACCGCAACAGGACCACGCTGGACTACCGCGCCGAACCCGACGCGGGCGACGCGTGGTTCCGCCTGCGGAACGAAGAAGCGCTGACACCGGAAAGCGTGGTGCGCCTGGCCGAGGCCACGCGCGAGCGCTACGGCTTCAACGACTTCAAGCTCAAGGGCGGCGTGCTCAGCGCCGACGCGGAAATGGAAGCGATCGTCGCGCTGCACGAACGGTTCCCCGAAGCGCGCGTGACGCTCGATCCGAACGGCGCCTGGTCGCTGCAGGAAGCGATCCGCGTATGCCGCGACAAGCACGGCATCCTGGCGTATGCGGAAGACCCGTGCGGCGCCGAGAACGGCTTCTCCGGCCGCGAAGTGATGGCCGAGTTCCGCCGCGCCACCGGCCTGCCGACGGCGACCAACATGATCGCCACCGACTGGCGCCAGATGGCCCATTCGATCCAGCTGCAATCGGTGGACATTCCGCTGGCCGACCCGCACTTCTGGACCATGCAGGGTTCGGTGCGCGTGGCGCAGCTGTGCCAGATGTTCGGCCTCACGTGGGGTTCGCATTCGAATAACCACTTCGACATCTCGCTGGCGATGTTCACGCACGTGGGCGCCGCCGCGCCGGGCAAGGTGACGGCGATCGACACGCACTGGATCTGGCAGGACGGCCAGCGCCTGACGAAGGACCCGCTGAAGATCGAAGGCGGCTTCATCCGCATTCCGCAAAAGCCGGGCCTGGGCATCGAGCTCGATCCGGCGGAACTGGACAAGGCGCACCAGGCCTACAGGAACATGGGCCTGGGCGCGCGCGACGACGCCGCCGCGATGCAGTTCCTGGTGCCGAACTGGCAGTTCGACAACAAGAAGCCGTGCCTGGTCCGCTGACGGTAAGAATGGCCGTCCCGCATGGCTGCCTGTCATTCATGAAGCTGATGGGGGTCATGCGGGAAATAAAGTAGCGCAATGGTTGCGTGGATGAGATGATGCACCTGTCTCCTCCAGCTCTCCCAGAGAATTGGAATTTGCCGGCCTCGAGCCGGCATTTTTTTTGTGCGCTGCGAGCCATGGCGTCATGGTTGACAGGAAGTCTAGCCAGTTCGATAATGAGAAGCATTCTCAATATCCCCCATCCCCAGCCAGCCAGACCCATACCGGTGTTCATTGCCAGCCACGTCGTGCCCATGCACGCTTTCTGGAGTGATCACCGTGAGCCGTACCGTTTCATCGATCCGCCATCCTGACCCGCATCCATTGCACCGGGCCATTCGCCTGGCCCTGGCCTCCGCCGTGCTGGCCGCGCCGCTGGGTCATATGCAACATGCGGTTGCCCGAAGCGCCGGCACGCAAGCCGCCGATGCGCAGTCCACTGTTGCCGCAGCGGCCGAAACCACCATGATCGCCGTAACGGTCGAAGGCAGGCGCGATGCCGCCACCGAGGACACCGGTTCCTATACCACCGGCGCGATGCGCACCGCAACGCGCCTGGGCCTGACCGCGCGCGAAACGCCGCAGTCGACCACCGTCGTCACGCACCAGCGCATCGAAGACCAGGCCATGACGAGCGTGACCGACATCGTCCGCTACACGCCCGGCCTCTACCTGAGCAGTGCGGACGGCCCCGGGCGCCAGACATTCCGCTCGCGCGGCTTCGATATCGACAAGATCATGTACGACGGCCTGCCGACGCACTACCAGGGGTGGGGCATCGGCACGCAGGCCAACCTGGCCATGTTCGACAGGGTGGAAGTGGTGCGTGGCGCCACCGGCCTCGTATCGGGCAGCGGCAACCCGTCGGCGGCGATCAACATGGTGCGCAAGCGCCCGACCCGCGATCCGCGTGTGACGCTGACGGCCGGCGCCGCGAGCTGGGACGATTATCGTGGCGAGATCGACGCGTCCGGCCGGCTCGACGAAAGCGGCCGCCTGCGCGGCCGGGTGGTGGCCTCCTACCAGAACGGCGGCACCTTCCGCACCGACGAAAAGTTTTACCACGGGATGCTGTACGGCGCGCTGGAGGCCGACCTGGGCGCGCGCACCACGCTGTTCGCCGGGGTGTCGTACCAGGACGACTACACCAACAGCTTCTGGGGCGGCTTGCCGCTGGCGGCGGACGGCACGCACATGAACCTGCCGCGTTCCACCATGCCGAGCAACGAATGGGAGCGCAAGGACCAGGAGCTGGCCACCGTGTTCGCCGACCTCGAACATCGCTTCGGCGGCGGCTGGATGCTGCGCCTGGCCGCGACGAGGTCGCGGCAGGACGCAACGTTCTTCGGCACCTACCTGCAGCGCGGCGCTGCCCGGGAGCTCCGGCACACCGGGTATCGTGCCGACTACGAGGAAGACCACGCCGGGCTGGACGCGTTCGTCAGCGGGCCGCTGGCGCTGCTCGGCCGCCGGCATGAGGTGGCCGTGGGCGTGAGCCGGCGCTCGACCGCGACCGACCGGCAGAATTACGCCGCCCTGGGAACCCTCGGCAGCAATATCGACCTGTGGACCTGGAATCCATCGGGCATTCCGGCACCGCGGCCCGCCAGGACGGGCATCACCACCACGGTAACCACGGAGCGGGGCGTCAATGCGATGACGCGCCTGGACGTGGCGGAGCAGGTCAAGGTGATCCTGGGCGGCCGGCTGGACTGGTATGAATACGAGAACCGCTCCGGCAGCGGCAGCTACAAGGTGTCGCGCAACGTCACGCGCTACGCCGGCGCGATCTATGACATGGACCCGCGGCACGCGCTGTACGCCAGCTTCACCGATGTGTTCCAGCCGCAAACCGCCACCGATGTCCGCGGCAATATCCTGGCGCCGGTGAAGGGCAGGAACTACGAAGCCGGCATCAAGGGCGAGTACTTCAACGGCGCGCTGAACGCCAGCGCCGCGCTGTTCCGGGTGGACCAGGCCAACCGCGCCAGGCTGCTGGCCGACCAAGGCGGCTGCGCGACCTTCCCGGCGACCGCGTGCTCCGAAGCTTCCGGCCTGGTGCGCAGCAAGGGCATCGATCTCGAACTGCAGGGCAGCCTCACGCCGTCGTGGGATGTCGGCGCCGGCTATACCTACGCCAGCACGAAGTACGTGCGCGACAGCGATGCGGCCAATGCCGGCCGGCCGTTCTCGACCGACGTACCCAGGAGCCTGATCAAGGTGAGCACGCAGTACCGCTTGCCTGGCGAGTATGCGCAGTGGCGCGTCGGCGGCAGTGTCTACCGCCAGGGCACCGTTTACCAGGACGTGCCGGTCGGCGACACGTTCTCGCGCAACGAACAGAAGGCCTATGCGTTGCTGGACCTGATGGCCACGTACCGGGTCAGCAGCCGGCTGGACCTGCAGCTCAATGTCGGCAACGTGTTCGACAAGACCTACTATCGCGGCATCGGCTATGACGTCGCATGGGGCTCGACCGATACCTACGGCGACCCGCGCAGGTTCCAGCTGACGGCGAAGTATCAATTCTGATCCAGTCTTCGATCCTCGCTTCCGATCGTTCGCTTCTGACCGCTGCCGTCACCGATCGCATGCGATCCGGCCGGACCATCATTCACAAACCTGATGGATGGTATGCGGGAAATAAAGTGGCGCAATACCGGAGTGGATGAGATGATGCACCTGTCTCCTCCAGCTCTCCCAGAGAATTGGAATTCGCCGGCCTCGCGCCGGCTTTTTTTTTGGCTGTTCCCGATGATGCACGCGCCTGTCGGCGGTCCGCTGGCAGGCGGGCATGGTGGGGCCGCGGCGCCACCGGCCGTTACGGCGAACGGGTAAGATGCGGCATGAGCATACCGCCGATCCTGATCCGCAACCACCTCCATCCAACGCCCGGGGCCAGGCCGCTTCTGCTGGTGCGCGGCGACCTTGTGCATGTTCCCCATCCGGCGCTGCTGGACCTGATGGGCGCTTTCGTCGATGACCTGCATGGCGGCTGGATCGCCGCCGCCCGCTCGGAGTCGGGCTTTGGCTATATCAGCGGCGAGGGCGAATGGGTGGTCGCACCGACGTTGCAGGACGCACGCAGCTTCACTGAGGACGGTCTGGCACGGTTCCGGGCCGATGACCGGTGGGGCTACCGCGACCTGCGCGGCGCGGTGGCCATCGCGCCGCGATTCGACGACGCCGCAGTATTCCGCCACGGCCTGGCCGCGGTGAAGGACGGCGCGCAATGGCGTTACATCGACCCGAAGGGCGAACCGGCCTTCGACGGCACCTTCGTACAGGCCGGCGAGTTCGGCAACGTCGGGCTGGCGCTTGCCAGGGCCACGCGGCTCGGAAAATTCGGCTTCATCGACCGGGCCGGAAACTGGGCGATCGCACCCCGGTTTCGCCGCGCGGCGGCGTTCGCCGATTTCGCACTGGCGCCGGCGTCGGTCGATGAGGAACGGTTCGGCCTGATCGATGCGAGCGGCCAGTGGGCCGTGCCGCCCACCTATGGACTGATCGGGCAGTTCAACGCAGAAGGCTATGCCTACTGTCGTCCGCTCGCCTGGCACCGGGGCGTGCCCGGCGGCTACCTTGACAGTGCCGGCCGTGAAGTCATCCCTTTCCAGGAAGATCTCGCCGACTGCATGGAAGCCGGGCTGGCGAGGGTCGGATGCCACAGGTATGCCGGCGTGCAGGGCGCACTCGCCACCTCGATCCCCCTGGCCTGGGGGGCGGACTTCACGAGCGACGGTTTCACGGTGGCCCGTGCGCGCATCGGGCGCGAAGGCGATCCCCGCGCCTTCGACGAGCCGTGGGGCATACTGCGTGCCGACGGCCGGTTCCACCCCGTGCCGGACGGCGTGCTGGAACCGCTGACGGACAGCGAACGCGACATCGTGCTGCCCGAACCGGGAACCGCGCTCGCGGCCTTCGCGACGCAGGACGGGAACGTGGCGCTGCTCGACAGGAACGGCACCGTCGTTTACCGCCTGGAACGTGAGACGGACGCCACGCTGGAAAGGGTCGTCCTGCGTGACGCGCAGGGTTGCGCACTCTGGGCCGGCGAGCCCTGTACGGCGGCGCGTATCGCGCCGTTCTTCGATCCACGGCCAAATGAACTGCTGGAAGGCCTGCAAGACTGCGCTCAGATCGCCGGACTTGCCAGGTCATTGCTGGCAGAAACCCGGTGCAAGCTGGCGGCCCTGGCTGCCGGGGAGCCGGTTCCCGCCCGCACCGGCGACGATGCGAACGCGCCCGACGGGTGGCCCGATGAAGACGACGAGGCGTCGAACCGGGAGGACTTCGACGGCGACCCGCCCGGCCCGGCCGCGCAGGTACGAACTTCCCGGCGGGTGTTCCGCGCTTTCGGCGACGAGTCCACCTGGTTTCGTTACGAGTTCCTGGTCGATCAACGTTGCCAGGCGATGGAGCGGGTTCACGCGGAAATGCTGGCGGTGCTGACCCGCGAATTCGGTGCGGCGTCGCAGAATCCAGATTATGCCGGCAGGCCGGCGGAGGACGGCACTTCAGCCTGGGCGATCGGTGAAGAAGCGGAACGCCTGTGGCTGGGGCTGCGCGCGTCGCTGCATACCGGCGACGGCACGTTCTGGTGCCACGTCTGGCTGCACTGCGCACCGGGCAGCGCCACCCTGCAACGGGCATTGGAGGCGTTGCCGGTGCCTTGCCCTACACCGGGGAGATGAGTGAATTCCTGCCGGTGGCGAGCCGATGACCGGGAATGAGCCGGCGCATCGCGCACCGGTTCAAGGCACCTGCGCGATCCGCAGCAGGTTCGTCGTACCCGGCGTGCCGAACGGCATGCCGGCCGAGATGACGATCGTGTCGCCGGATTGTGCCGCTTCCTCGCGCCGCGCCATGGCGCAGGCCTGGTCGCTCATTTCCGCCACGTCGGCCACCTCGGGGCACTGCACCGGATGCACCCCCCATGCCAGTGCCAGCCGCCGGGCCGTGCCGGCATGCGGCGTCATGCCGATGATCGGCGCGCGCGGCCGTTCGCGGGCCATCCGCAGCGCCGAGTACCCCGAGCACGTGTAGGCGACGACGGCGGCGATGCGCAGCGCTTCGGTCACGCTGCGCACGGCGATGCCGATGCCGTCCGATGCCAGCGTGGCGGCGGCGCCGCCGGCGATCGCCAGCTCCTCGCGGTAATACGGATCGGCTTCGGTCTGCGCGATGATCGAGTTCATGATGCGCACCGCGTCCAGCGGGTACTGGCCGGAGGCCGATTCGGCCGACAGCATCACCGCATCGGCACCGTCGTAGATCGCGGTGGCCACGTCGCTGGCCTCGGCGCGCGTCGGTACCGGCGCCGTCACCATCGATTCGAGCATCTGCGTGGCCACGATCACCGGCCTGCCGGCCTTGCGGCAGGCGCGCACGATGCGTTTCTGGATCGCCGGCACCTGTTCCGGCGGCATCTCCACGCCCAGGTCGCCGCGGGCCACCATCACGGCGTCGCTTTCGGCGACGATCGCTTCCAGGCTGTGGATGGCGGCCGGCTTTTCCAGCTTGGCGACGATGCCGGCGCGTCCGCGCACGATGTCCTTGACCTCGACGATGTCTTCCGGCCGCTGCACGAACGACAGCGCCACCCAGTCCACGCCCATCGCCAGGCCGAATTCCAGGTCTTGCCGGTCCTTGTCGGTCAGCGCGGACAGCGGCAGCACCACGCCCGGCACGTTGACGCCCTTGCGGTCCGACACGCGGCCGCCGACGGCGACGCGCGTCTCGGCGAATGCCGGCCCGCAGGTCTCGACGCGCAGCCGCACCCGGCCATCGTCGACCAGCAGGTCCGTGCCCGGCACCAGCGCGCTGAAGATCTCCGGGTGCGGCATCGGCGCGCGGTGCCGGTCGCCCGGGGTGTCGCGGTCCAGGTCGAGGCGGAACGAATCGCCGGCGGCGAGCGTGACGCCGCCGTCGGCGAAGGTGCCCAGCCGCAGCTTCGGTCCCTGCAGGTCGAGCAGCACGCCGATCGGCCGGCCCGTTTCCCCTTCGATGGCGCGGATCGTCTCGAAGCGCTGGCGGTGGTCGGCATGGCTGCCGTGGCTGAAGTTCAGGCGGAACACGTCGGCGCCGGCGTCGAACAGCGCGCGGATGGTATCCGGTTCCGAACTGGCCGGGCCGAGCGTGGCGACGATCTTGGCATTGCGTTTGCGGTGCATGGGGGTTCCGTATCAGTTGGCTTGGTTGGCACGGTCCGGACCCTGTGGCAGGACCAGCAGCGCGCGGAAATCGTTGACATTGGTGAGCGTGGGGCCGGTGACGACGCTGTCGCCCAAGGCAGAGAAAAAGCCATGGCCGTCGTTGTTGTCGAGGCTGTCGTTCGGGCGCAGGCCGGCGGCCCAGGCGCGTTCGAGCGTATCCGGGCCGATCAGGGCCCCGGCGATTTCCTCCTGGCCATCGACGCCATCGGTGTCGGCCGCCAGGCCGTGAATGCCGGCCTGGCCCCGCAGTGCCAGCGCGCAGGACAGCAGGAATTCCACGTTGCGCCCGCCGCGGCCGTTGCCGCGCACGGTGACGGTGGTTTCGCCGCCGGAAAGCAGCACGCAGGGCGCCGCGAACGGTTGCCCGCGCTGTGCCACCTGCAGCGCGATCCCTGCCAGCACCTTGCCCACGTCGCGCGCTTCGCCTTCCAGGCTGTCGCCCAGGATGTACGGCGTGATGCCGGCATCGCGCGCCACGCCGGCCGCAGCCTCCAGCGCCATCTGCGGCGTGGCGATCATGCGCACCGCCGAGCGGGCCAGCCGCGGGTCGCCGGGCTTGACGGATTCGCCACGGCCGCTGCGCAGCACATCGAGCACGCGTTCCGGCAGCTCGATGCCATAGCGGCGGACGATCGCCAGCGCATCGCCGCAGGTACTCGCGTCCGGCACGGTGGGACCGGAGGCGATGTCGCGGGGATCGTCGCCCGGCACGTCCGAAATCAGCAGCGTGACCACCCGGGCCGGGTGGCAGGCCGCGCCCAGCCGGCCGCCCTTGATGCCGGAGAGATGCCGGCGCACGCAGTTCATTTCGCCGATCGTCGCGCCCGATTTCAGCAGCGCGCCGTTGACGAGCTGCTTGTCCTCCAGCGTGATGCCGTCCAAAGGCAACGGCAGCAGCGAGGAGCCGCCGCCCGAGACCAGGCACAGCACCGTGTCGTCCCAGGTCAGGCCCTGCACCAGTTCCAGCATTCGTTGCGCCGCGGCGTGGCCGGCGGCATCGGGTACCGGGTGGGCTGCCTCGACGATCTCGATCCGCTCGCACGGTGCCGCGTAGCCGTAGCGGGTAACGACGAGCCCGCTCAGCGGTCCGGTCCAGTTGCGCTCGACGGCTCGGGCCATCTCGGCGGACGCCTTGCCGGCGCCGATCACGATCAGCCGGCCCCTTGCCGGGTTTCCGGTCGCTGCCTGCACCTCGCGCAGCGCCGCCGGAATGCACAGCGCCGGCTGGGAGGCGGCGATGGCCGCGTCGAGCATGCGCCGCAGCAGCACGCGCGCTTCGGTATCGTCCAGGTTCGCAGGCATGGGCTTATGCATGGGCATATCCGTGGGCATGTTCATGGCTGTATGGTACATGTCAGGCCGACACCTTGTGCATCTGGACGAGCTCCGGTGCACTCTTTTCGGCGTCATCTTCCTCTTCGTACAGCGCGCGCAGCTCTTCGGGCGACGACTGGCCGTCCAGCACGCGGTGCATCTGCTTGCGGTCCAGCGCGCCCACCCACTGGGCGATGGCCATCGTGCCGACCGCGTTGCCGATCGTGTTCGTGATGGCCCGCGCCTCGGACATGAAGCGGTCCACGCCCAGCAGCAGCACCATGCCTTCCACGGGAATCTTGCCCATCGAGGCCAGCGTTGCCGCCAGCGTGATGAAGCCGGAGCCGGTCACGCCGGCCGACCCCTTCGATGTCACCATCAGCACGCCGAGCACCACCAGCTGGTCGGTCAGGGTCAGGGGGTGTTGGTGGCCTGGGCGATGAAGATCGCCGCCATCGTGTAGTAGATGCACTGGCCGTCCGGGTTGAACGTGACGCCGGACGGGATCACCAGGCCGACCACCGGCTTGGACACGCCCACGTGCTCCAGCTTGCGCATCAGTTGCGGCACCACCGATTCGGACGAGCTGGTGCCCAGCACGGTGAAGATTTCATCCTTGATGTAGCGCAGGAACTTCCACAGCGAAAAGCCGGAGATGCGCGCCACCATGCCCAGCACCGCGACCACGAATACCGCGCAGGTGATATACATGCAGGCCATCAGGTAGCCCAGCGATACCAGCGAACCCAGGCCGTACTTGCCGACCGTAAAGCCGATCGCGCCGAACGCGGCCAGCGGGGCCACGCGCATGATCATGCCGACGACGATGAACATGCTGTTGCTGAACGCTTCCAGGAAGTCGACCACCGGCTTGGCGCGGCGGCCCATGTGCGACAGCGCAATGCCGAACATCGTGGCGAACACGAGGATCTGCAGGATGTCGTTCTTCGCCAGCGCTTCGACCACGCTGGTGGGGATCATGTGCAGCAGGAAGTCGACGAAGCCGCCGGAGTGGCCGGCGGCGGCGGTGTAGTTCTTGATGCCGGTGGTATCCAGGGTCGCGACATCGACATTCATGCCCACGCCGGGCTTGGCGAGATTGACGACGACGAGGCCCAGGGCCAGCGCGAACGTCGACATCACCTCGAAGTAGATGAGCGCGCGGGAACCCACGCGCCCCAGTTCCTTCATGCTGTCCATCTTGGCGATGCCCAGCACCACCATCGCGAAGATCACCGGCGCGAACACCATCTTGATCAGCCGGATGAACGCGTCGCCCAGCGGCTTCAGGTCCGCCGCGAAATGGGGGTAGAGAACGCCCAGGATGCCGCCGGCGAGCACGCCGATCAGCACCTGGACATACAGCTTTCCAAAGAATCGTTTTGACATGATTGTCTCCTTTATGAGGTCCCGCGATGGGGTGCTGCTGCGCCTGTTCCGCCATGCTCTTGGCGGCGGGTCGGAACCGGCGTAAAACGACTGTATCAAGCCGATGGCATCACGCCATCAGGCTGCCTTGCGATCCTGGTCCTTGCCTTGCGCGAGGAATTCGCACACGGCCCGGGTGACGTCGGCAGTGGTGGCCTTGCCGCCCAGGTCACCCGTGTGCAGCGCCGGGTTCGCCGTGACGTGCTCGATCGCTGCCATCACGCGCGCCGCCGCTTCGTGCTCGCCCAGGTGTTCCAGCAGCATCACGGCCGACCAGAACGTGCCGACCGGGTTGGCCAGGCCCTTGCCCATGATGTCGAACGCGGAGCCGTGGATCGGCTCGAACATCGACGGGTAGCGGCGTTCCGGGTCGATGTTGCCGGTCGGTGCGATGCCCAGGCTGCCCGCCAGCGCGGCGGCCAGGTCGGAGAGGATGTCGGCGTGCAGGTTGGTGGCGACGATCGTATCGAGCGTGGCGGGGCGGTTGACCATGCGCGCGGTGGCGGCGTCGACCAGTTCCTTGTCCCATTTCACGTCCGGGAATTCCTTCGACACTTCCAGCGCGATCTCGTCCCACATCACCATCGCATGGCGCTGCGCGTTGCTCTTCGTGACCACGGTCAGCAGCTTGCGCGGGCGGGACTGGGCCAGCCTGAATGCGTAGCGCAGGATGCGCTCGACGCCCACCCGAGTCATCATCGATACGTCGGTGGCCGCTTCGATCGGGTGGCCCTGGTGCACGCGGCCGCCCACGCCGGAGTATTCGCCTTCCGAGTTTTCCCGCACGATGACCCAGTTCAGGTCCTGCGGCGCGCAGCGCTTGAGCGGACCGTCGATGCCGGGCAGGATGCGGGTCGGCCGCACGTTGGCGTACTGGTCGAAGCCCTGGCAGATCTTCAGGCGCAGGCCCCACAGCGTGATGTGGTCGGGAATGTCCGGGTCGCCGGCGGAACCGAACAGGATGGCGTCCTTGCCGCGCAGCGCGTCCAGGCCGTCGGCCGGCATCATCACGCCATGCTCGCGGTAGTAATCGCCGCCCCAGTCGAAATCCTCGAATTCGAACTTGAAGGTATTGCTGCCCGCGGCCAGCGCCGCCAGCACTTCGCGGCCGGCCGGCACGACTTCCTTGCCGATGCCGTCGCCTGGAATGGTTGCGATCTGGTAAGTCTTCATGGTGTCTCCTGTGGAATGGATTGAACTGCGCGAGTGAAAGTGGGGTCACTGTAGCGGGTGGACCGCCGCGCGAATCGCAGCTAAACTCAATCCGTTGTTAACCTAGAGCTCAATAATGGAGGGTGCACTGTGGAAGCGGGCCTGCAACCGGCGGAACTGACCTTCATCGTTATGCTCGCCACCAGCGGCAGCCTCAGCGCGGCGGCCCGCGAGATGGGTATCACCACGTCCGCCGTCAGCAAGCGGCTGGCGCTGCTGGAAGGGCGGATCGGCGTACCCCTGGTGAACCGCACCACGCGGCGCATGAGCCTGACGCCGGAAGGCGAGGTGCTGCTGGAGCATGCGCAGCGCATCCTGCAGGAGCTGTCCGACCTGGAGCAGATGCTGACGAAATCGAAAGGCACGCCGAAGGGGCAGCTGCGGGTGAATGCCACGCTGGGCTTCGGGCGCCTGCACATCGCCCCGGCGATTTCACAATACGTGCTGCGCTACCCGGAGGTGGACGTGCAGCTGCAGCTGTCGGTCGACCCGCCGCCGCTGGCGGACGACCAGTTCGATGTGTGCATCCGCTTCGGCGCCCCGGCCGACACGCGGGTGATCGCCCGACGCCTGGCGGCCAACCGCCGCCTGCTGTGCGCCGCGCCGAAGTACCTGGCGCAGCGGGGCGAGCCGAAAACGCCGGCGGAGCTGGGGCGGCACAACTGCATCACGATCCGGCAGGGTGACGAGGCGTATGGCGTATGGCGGTTGTTGAGCGGGCGGGAAACGGAGCACGACGCCGCGGCGGTGAAGGTGCGCGGCAACCTGACGACGAACGACGGCGAGATCGCGGTCAACTGGGCGCTGGACGGGCACGGCATCCTGATGCGCGCCGAGTGGGATATCGAGCGGTATCTGCAGAGCGGGCGGCTGGTGCAGGTGCTGCCCGGGTACCGCACGCCGGATGCGGATATCCATGCGGTGTATCCGCACCGGCATCAGCTGTCGGCGCGGATTCGCACGTTCGTGGATTTCCTGGTCGAGCGGTTCGAGCGGTTCGACTAGGTCCTGCTGCCGGATCTTCTCGTCATTGCCAGCGCGGCCAGGCCGAGCCCGAGCATTGCATAGGTGGATGGTTCCGGGACCGGCGGCGGCAGGTCGGTCGATGCCAGCGAGGTGATACGGGCGTCCACGCTCAGCAAATCGCCATTGGCGTCCGTGAACCCGTAGTGGACTGTCGCATAGAGGAAGTCAGCCAGGTCCAGTCCGGGTGGCGGCACGGCGCTCGAGAACACGCTGCCATCGCCGTCGGTGAACATGAAGCTGCCGGATTCGAGATTGGCGCCCGATGCATAGGTGTTGATCACGATGAAATCCGTTCCGCCGACAGGCATGTCGTGCACCGACATGTGTGGCGGGTTGAAGTCCACCGGATTCGAATGGAACGACAGGCCGGTCTGCGCATCGACGATCGTGGATGCCGCGTAGCCGGCATAGCCGAGGAAGCTGCCGCCCGGGGGCTGCTGCAGCGGCCAGGGTGTCAGCTGACGGTCCGTCTCATAGAAGAGGGTGCCGGTCCACGTATCGCCGAGCGAGATGATGGGTCCGGCAATGCTGCTGGAGTCGACGAACCCGCCGTTCGCGGTACCGCTCGGCCACGCCGCCACGGTGGCCACCGTGGCGGTGAACTCGTACTTGACGATCGCGGCCTGTGCGGGAGTGGCGGCGACCGCTGCAAGCAGCAAGGCAGGAAGAATACGCATGGAAAATCCTTGTTGTTAAGAAATGCCATATTTCCATTGTCTTGCAGCAAGGTCAATTAAATTATAAAGATTGCAATTCGATAGTCACATGCGCGCTTCAGGCCTGCCGCTTGCCCGCCGCCGGCCCTTCTGCCGCCAGCCGGGCCAGCCATTCACGGAATGCCTGCAACGGCGGGTAGCCCGCCTTGCTTTCCGGGTACAGCAAGCGGTAGCAGCGATCGCTGCGGTACACGTGCGACGTGACCTGGACGAGCGTACCGCGCGCCAGCTCGTCTTCGATCAGCAGGCGGGGCAGCAGGCCAATCCCCATGCCATGCACCGCTCCCTCGGCCACCATCGAAAACAGTTCGAAACGGGGCCCGGCCATGTCGCGTTCGGAAGCCATGCCGAGCGAGTGGAACCAGTCGCGCCACAGGTAGGGTCGTGTGCTGATCTGCAGAAGCGGCTGCCCGTTCCAGTCGGCCGCGCCGGCCAGCTCCACGCGACGATCCGGACTGCAGACCGCCACCAGGTCTTCATGCATCAGGAAAATGCCTTCGGTACCGGGCCAGACCGTTTCGCCGGCATGGATCGCGGCATCGAGCGGCGTGTCGTCGAACAGGAACGGTCGGGTGCGCGAACTGAGGTTGACAGTGATGCCGGGATGCCGCGCCAGGAAATCCGGCAGCCTGGGCAGCAGCCATTTTGTGGCGAACGTGGGCACCACGCCCAGCTCCAGCGTGCCGCCGCTGCCGCCGGTGGCCATCAGTTCGAGCGTGTCGCGCTCCACGTCGTCGAGCCGCGCGGTCACCTTGCGGCTGTAGGCCAGGCCCGCTTCGGTCAGCGCCACGCCGCGGCGGCTGCGGCGGAACAGTTTCACGCCGAGGAAGTCCTCGAGTGCGCCAATCTGCCGGCAGACCGCACTCTGCGTGACGGCCAGCTCGTCGGCTGCTTTCGTGAAGCTCTGGTGGCGGGCCGCCGATTCGAAGGCGGACAGGGCGAGGGTGGAAGGGATTTTACGGCGCAAGATCGATCCTTGAAATGCGAATCCTTGAAATACGAATCCTTGAAGTGCGAATCCTTGAAGTGCGAATCCTTAAAGTGCGACTTCCTGAAGTGCGTCTTGCGCACAGGTCAGTGCATATAAAACGTTTGCCGCACGATTGCCCGGATTGTACAGTGCCTCCATCTTCCACCTGTTCGCGAGTAAGAAATGACTTCCAAGCACAAAGCCGCCTTCCACTGGGACGATCCGCTGTTGCTGAACCAGCAGCTCACCGACGAGGAACGCATGGTGCGCGATTCGGCCAGCGCCTATTGCCAGGAGCGCCTGCTGCCGCGCGTGCTGGAAGCCTTCCGCAACGAAAAGACCGACATCGAGATCTTCCGCGAGATGGGCGAACTGGGCCTGCTGGGCCCGACGATCCCCGAAGCCTACGGCGGCGCGGGCCTGAACTACGTGAGCTACGGCGTGGTGGCGCGCGAAGTGGAGCGGGTCGATTCCGGCTACCGCTCGATGATGAGCGTGCAGTCATCGCTGGTGATGGTGCCCATCTTCGAATTCGGCAACGAGGAAACGAAGCAGAAATACCTGCCGAAGCTGGCCACAGGCGAATCGATCGGCTGCTTCGGCCTGACGGAGCCGAACCACGGTTCCGACCCCGGCAGCATGATCACCCGCGCGAAGAAGGTCGATGGCGGCTACCGGCTTACCGGCAGCAAGATGTGGATCACCAACAGCCCGATCGCGGACGTGTTCGTGGTCTGGGCCAAGGATGACGAAGGCGCGATCCGCGGCTTCGTGCTGGAAAAGGGCTGGCGGGGCCTGTCCGCGCCGGCGATCCACGGCAAGGTGGGTTTGCGCGCATCCATCACCGGCGAGATCGTGATGGACGAGGTGTTCTGCCCCGAGGAAAACGCGTTCCCGGAAGTGCGCGGCCTGAAAGGCCCCTTCACGTGCCTGAACAGCGCCCGCTACGGCATCGCCTGGGGCGCGCTGGGCGCGGCCGAGGACTGCTGGCACCGCGCACGCCAGTATGTGCTGGACCGCAAGCAGTTCGGCAAGCCGCTCGCGGCGAACCAGCTGGTGCAGAAGAAGCTGGCCGACATGCAGACCGAGATCACGCTGGGCCTGCAGGGCTGCCTGCGGCTGGGCCGCATGAAGGACGAAGGCAGCGCCGCCGTCGAGATCACGTCGATCATGAAGCGCAATTCCTGCGGCAAGGCGCTGGACATCGCCCGCGTGGCACGCGACATGATGGGTGGAAACGGCATCAGCGACGAATTCGGCGTGGCGCGCCACCTCGTCAACCTGGAAGTGGTCAATACCTACGAAGGCACGCACGACATCCACGCGCTGATCCTCGGCCGCGCGATGACGGGCATCGCCGCGTTCTGACGGCCATGACGGACCGGACGACGAACGAAACGCCGGCGGGCGCGCAGACGGGGGCGCAAAGGGGGCACAAACAGGGGCGCTGGCGGGCCTGAAGGTGCTCGACCTGTCGCGCGTGCTGGCCGGGCCGTGGGCGGGACAGCTGCTGGCGGACCTGGGCGCGGACGTCGTCAAGGTCGAACGGCCGGGCAGCGGCGACGACACGCGCGCCTGGGGGCCGCCATGGCTGCCGGACGCCGGCGGCGTGCCGACGGGCGAATCGGCTTACTACCTGAGCGCCAACCGCAACAAGCGCTCGGTGGCGATCGATATCGCCACGCCGGAAGGCCAGGCCGTGGTGCGGCAGCTGGCCGGACGCGCCGACGTGGTGCTGGAGAACTTCAAGGTCGGCGGCCTGGCGCAGTACGGGCTCGATTACGCCAGCCTGAAGGCCGTCAATCCCCGCCTGATCTACTGCTCGATCACCGGTTTCGGGCAGGATGGGCCCTATGCACAGCGCGCCGGCTACGATTTCCTGATCCAGGGCATGGGCGGGCTGATGAGCCTGACCGGCCGGCCCGACGGCGAAGAGGGCGCCGGCCCGATGAAAACCGGCGTTGCGCTGACGGACGTGATGACCGGCCTGTATGCGTCGAACGCCGTGCTGGCGGCGCTGGCGTACCGCGAGCGCAGCGGCGAGGGGCAGCACATCGACCTGGCGCTGCTGGACGTGCAGGTGGCGGTGCTGGCCAACCAGGCATCGAACTACCTGGTCGGTGGCGCGATACCGAAGCGGATGGGCAATGCGCACCCGAACATCGTGCCGTACCAGGATTTCGCCACGGCCGATGGCTACATGATCGTGGCGGTCGGCAACGACGGGCAGTTTCGCAAGCTGTGCGAAGTGCTGGGCAGGCCGGAATGGGGCGGCGACGAGCGCTATGCCACCAATCCGCAGCGCGTGCGGCACCGGCAGGAACTGGTCGCGGCGATCCACGCCGTGACCGTGACCCGTGCCACCGCCGACTGGGTGGCGCGGATGGAGGGCGCCGGCGTGCCGTGCGGTCCCATCAACACCCTCGACAAGGTGTTCGACGACCCGCAGGTGCAGGCGCGCGGCCTGCGCATCGAGATGCCGCATCCCGCCGCCGGCAGCGTGCCGCTGGTCGCCAATCCGATCCGCATGTCGGCCACGCCAGTCGCGTACGACCGGCCGCCGCCGATGCTGGGCGAGCATACCGACGAGGTTCTGGCGGAGTGGCTGCAAGAGCGGTGACCGGCTGAATTCGCGCGCATCCCGTAACAAACCGGTCAGGCCCGTGAAACGGCTTGACCGGTTTTTTTATTCCGGACGGCACAAGCGGCGTTTCGCAAAATAATTTAGAAGTGAAATACCATTTGAAATTCAGATACCGATCAGTATAATTGATGCTCCTCATCAATTAGACCGATTGCCATGCCGTCAAGTCCTGCCATACCGATGTGCCTGCGGGAGCGCTTCCATGCGTGACTGGCACCAGTCCGACGAATTCGAGATGCCCCTATGGGTGCTCGATCTCGACGATGCGCTGTACAGCGTCGACCACCGCCGCCTGTGCGTCTGGCCGGACGAGTTCGACGGCGGCTGGCACTGGGAAATCCAGACCTATGACGACACCGGCGTGGCCGGCTGCGGCACTTGCGACACGCTGGGCGAAGCGCAGGAGGCGGCCGTGGCCGCGGCGCTGGCCGCGCATCCGGCGCAGGAGCGCTGACGATGACGGCACAACAATCCCCGCAACCGGTTGTGGTGGTGCCCGCGCCGTCGCAGGCACCGCCGGCCGCGCCGGCGGTCCACCCGTTCGGCCCGCGCCTGTTGACCGGCGTGATCGGCGTGTTCGTCGCGGCGATGATGTCGGGCCTGAACAGCCGCATCGGCAGCCTGGCGCTGGGCGATATCCGCGCCGTCTACGGCATGGGGGTCGACGACGGCAGCTGGATCGCCAGCCTGTACGGTGCGTTCGAGCTGGCCGCGATGCCGTTCTCGGCCTGGTTCGCCATCACGTTCTCGTTCCGCCGCTACCACATGGCGGTGGTGGCGGCCTTCACGCTGCTGGGCCTCGTCACGCCGCTGGCGCCGGATGCCGCCACGCTGCTGGTGCTGCGCTGCCTGCAGGGCTTTTCGGGTGGCCTGCTGATTCCCGTGCTGATGGCGGCCGCGCTGCGCTTCTTTCCCGCGCCGGTGCGGCTGTACGGGCTGGCGCTGTATGCGATGACCGCCACGTTCGCGCCGAACGTGGCCACCTGGCTGTCCGCCGCGTGGACCGACGGCGTGATGGACTGGCGCCTGCTGTTCTGGCAAACGGTGCCGATGGCGCTGTTCTCGCTGGCCGCGGTGGGGTGGGGCATTCCGCAGGACCCGGTGCGGCTGGAACGCTTCCGCCAGATCGACCTGCCGGGGCTCGTCACCGGCGTGGCTGGCCTGGTCATGGTGGGCATCGGCCTGTCGCAGGGCGAGCGGCTCGACTGGTTCAACAGCACGCTGGTCTGCTGGCTGTTCGGCGGCGGCGGGGCGCTGCTGGCGATCTTCCTGATCTGCGAATGGTTCCACCCGATGCCGTTCATCAAGCTGCAGCTGCTGCACCGGCGTAACCTGGGGCTCGGCTTCACGGTGTTCGTCGGCATGCTGGTGGTGCTGCTGTCCGGCTCGCTGCTGCCCGCCGATTACCTGGGCCACGCGTGGCACTTCCGCACGCCGCAGATGGCCGTCATCGGGCTGCAGGTCGGGCTGCCGCAGTTCGTCCTCGGCCCGGCCGTCTCCTGGCTGCTGTACAAGAAATGGGTCGACGCACGCCACGTGTTTGCCATCGGCCTGGTGCTGATCGCCGCCGCGTGCTGGGCCGGCTCGCGCATCACGCCCGAATGGATGACAGCCGAATTCGCGCTGGCGCAGGCCCTGCACGCGTTCGGCCAGCCGATGGCCGTGATCGCGCTGCTGTTCCTGGCTACCAGCGTGGTGCAGCCGATGGAGGGGCCGCAGGTGTCCGGCATCGTCAATACGCTGCGCGCATTCGGCACGATGTTCGGCGGCGCGCTGGTCGGCCGCCTGCTGGCCGTGCGCGAAGCCACCCATGCCAACGTGCTGCTCGACGGCGCCGCCAACATGCGCCGCAGCGCCGGCGCAGTGCCGCCCGATGCCCTCGCTGACGTGGCGGACCGCGTTTCGCACCAGGCCTTCGTGCTGTCGATCGCCGACGGTTATCTGGCGCTCGGGATGCTGGCGCTGGCCCTGGTGCCTTTGGTGCTGTCGCTGCAATACATCGCGGCGCCCGTGCTGCCGTCCGCGCCTTCGTCCAAAGTTCCACCGACACCGGCGCCAATCAAATAATCCATATCAATCGAGGAACACGATGTCCCTTCCCATTTCCGCAAAGATTTCGATCGGCGTGCTGCTCGCGGCCCTTGCCGCAGGCAGTGCCTGGTCCTGGAGCCATAGCGAAGGCGGCGGCAGTCGCCAGAGCACCGACGACGCGTACGTGACCGCCGACTTCACGCTGGTGGCACCGCAGGTCGCCGGCAAGGTGATCGAGGTGCTGGCCGAAGA
The DNA here is from genome assembly GCF_009727155.1 of Pseudoduganella dura. NCBI lineage: Bacteria > Pseudomonadati > Pseudomonadota > Betaproteobacteria > Burkholderiales > Oxalobacteraceae > Pseudoduganella > Pseudoduganella dura. The sequence goes on from NZ_WNWM01000002.1 coordinate 6,151,639, forward strand.
CCACCAGGCCGTGCGCAAGGGCCAGCTGCTGGCACGGATCGACGACCGCGACTACGTCGTGGCCGTCGACATCGCCCGCGCCGAGCTGACGAAAGCCGGCGCCGACCTGGCCAGCGCGCGCGCCGCGATCGCCCAGCAGGGCAGCACGATCAGGCGCGCCGCCGCCGCGATCGATGCCGGCACTGCCACGCTGAAGTACGCCGAGGCCAACGCGCAGCGCTACCGCGACCTGGCGTCGGACGGTTCGGCTTCCGTGCAGGATCGCCAGCAGGCCGAGTCGCAGACCGAGGCCGCCGCCGCGAACCATGCGGCGGACGTGGCCACGCTGGCCGCGTCGAAGCAGCAGCTCGACGTGCTCGCCGCGCAGGTGGCGCAGGCCGAAGCGCAGGTGGCGCGGGCGAAGGCCGCGCTGGCCGCCGCCGAGCTGAACCTGTCGTACACGCGGGTCGAGGCACCGGTGGACGGCATCGTGGGCCAGCGGGCTGTGCGCGTCGGCGCCTATGCGCAGGTGGGGGCCGCCATGCTCGCCATCGTGCCGCTGCAGCATGCGTACATCGAGGCGAACTTCCGCGAAACGCAGCTGGCGAGGATGCGCGCCGGGCAGCGCGTTACAATTGCGGTCGACATGCTGCCGGGTACCACGCTGACCGGCCATGTGACAAGCCTTGCGCCCGCCAGCAGCGTATCGTTCTCGCCGATCGCGCCGGACAACGCCACCGGCAATTTCACGAAGGTCGTGCAGCGCCTGCCGGTCAAGATCGTCATCGATCCGGGCCAGCGCGCCGCGCAGCTGCTGAAGGTGGGCATGTCCGTCACGCCGACGGTGATCTGCGGCGAAAGCTGAAAACGGGGCTCCCGAACGAACGGAAACCATGAGCGACACGGACGACACCATCATCGGCACCCCTATCGGCACGCACGTCGGCACGCAAACGCGGCCAGCCCGGCTCACGCGCGAACAAAGCCGCGCGCGAACGCGCGAACGCCTGCTCGTCTCGGCCGCGGTGGTCTTCACGCGCGAGGGCTATGCGGGCGCGTCGATCGACCGTATCGCCGAAGAGGCGGGCTATTCGAAAGGCGCGATGTATTCTAACTTCGCGTCGAAGGATGAGCTGTTCTTTGCCATGTTCGACTTCTACGCACTGGGCCAGGCCGAAGAACTGTGCCGCCGGCTCGACGCGGCACCGGATGCGGACGCGATCATCGCCACCGCCTGCGCGTGGGCCGACGGCCTGCTGCACGAGCCGGACCTGCGCCTGCTGGTGGTGGACATGGCCCGGCTGGCGCGCGCCGATCCCACGGTGGCCGCGCGGCACACGAAGATGTTCGACGACGAATGGCACCAGGTTGGCTCGCGGCTCGTCAGGATCTTCCCGCCGGGGGGCTCCCCGGTGCCGGTGCTGCAGCTCGGCGCGCTGGTGATGGATATCGCCTACGGCAACGCGACGCAGCTGCATGCCGGACTGACCGCGGGCGACCTGATCGGCATGGCGCTGCGCGCGCTGCGCGATGCCTACGGGCGGAAATGAGGCGCGCGCATGCCGCGGCGGGTGCCGCGGTGACAGGCCGCCGCCGGCATACTAGAATACCGGCCGGCGCGACTGGCGTCACTCCATGAAAATCCCGATGACGATGCTCGACCTTGCCGGACCATTCGAACTGGACAAGTCGCAGGGCGCCGCCCAGCAGGTCTACGAACACTTGAGGACGGCCATCGTCACGCTGGCGTTCAAGCCGGGCATGATCCTCGACCGCAACGAACTGGCAAGGTGCTTCGGCGTTTCCGTCACGCCGGTGCGCGATGCGCTGCTGAAACTGGAAGAAGAGGGCCTGGTCGACATCTTCCCGCAGCATGGCACCCGGGTCAGCGCGGTCGACCTCGACTCGGCCCGGCATGCGCACTTCCTGCGACTTGCGCTGGAACTGGAAATCGCCCGTGCGCTGGCGCGGCGGCGAGACGACAGCCTGGCCCGGGGGCTGCAGGCCCTGGTGGCCAGGCAGCGCGACTGCCTGGCGAAGGGCGACATGGAAGCATTCATCCAGGCCGACCAGGCATTCCACCAGCGCATGTTCGGCGCGGCAGGCGCGCAAGACCTGTGGCGCCTCATGCGCGGCAACAGCGGCAACATGGACCGGCTGCGGCGGCTGCACATGCAACTGAACGGCAAGGCCGAATCGGTGCTGGCCGAGCACGCCGAGCTCGCCGCCGCCATCGGCAGCGGCGATGCGGAACGGGCCGAGGAATGTGTGCGGCGGCACCTGAGCGGTACCTTGTCGCGGCTGATCGCGCTGCGCGAACAATACCCCGAATACCTGGCGAACTGAGAATCAAGGGCGACACCTTGCGTCAACAGTTCGTAAAATATTAGTGCAACACGACGGCGACTCGATTACTATTCCTGTACCGGAATACGACTAGCGCACGCCGTAAAATATTAGTACATCATGATCCCGCCAACGGAGCGGCACCATACCGGTTTCCAGAAATATTTCCTGAAACCGGGGTCTGACCCCGGTTTCAGGAAATATTTCCGACCTTTTTCACTGTTTTTCTCAAGCCGACCATGACCTCGACCACCCCTGTCATCACTTCCATGCGCGCCATTCCGGTCGCCGGCCGCGACAGCATGCTGCTGAACCTGTGCGGTGCGCACGCGCCTTTCTTCACCCGCAACCTGGTGCTGCTGACCGACAGCGCCGGCAACACCGGCATCGGCGAAGTGCCGGGCGGCGAAGGCATCCTGAAAGCGCTGGAACGCATCGTCCCGCTGGTGGTCGGTACGGCGATCGGCCGCTACCAGCGCACGCTGAACGCGCTGCGCGCGGCATTCGGCGCGGGCGGTGGCATGCAGCACCAGGTGACGAACGAGGCGGAAGCGGCCGTGCTGCGCCAGCCCCATGAAATCAACCTGCGGCTCGACAACGTGATTACGGCCGTCGAAGCGGCGCTGCTCGATCTGCTGGGCAAGCACCTGGGGTGCCGGTCTGCGAACTGCTCGGCAACGGCCAGCAGCGCGACAGCGTGACGATGCTTGCTTACCTGTTCTATATCGGCGACGCCGGCAAGACCGACCTGCCGTATGTACGCGGGGAGGGCGACGACTGGTATGCGCTGCGCCACCGCGAGGCGCTGACGCCCGAAGCGGTGGCCGACCTGGCCGACGCCGCGGTGGCGCAGTACGGCTTCCGCGACTTCAAGCTGAAAGGCGGCGTGATGTCGCCGGAGGATGAACTGCTGGCGGTCGCCGCGATCAAGAAGCGCTACCCGGACGGCAACGTGACGGTCGACCCGAATGGCGCCTGGCCGCTGGCGCGGGCGATCGAAGCATGCCGGGGCAAGGGCCATTTGCTGGCTTATGCGGAAGATCCGTGCGGCCCGGAAAACGGTTACTCCGGCCGCGAGACGATGGCCGAATTCCGCCGCGCCACCGGCATCCGCACGGCCACCAACATGGTGGCCACCGACTGGCGCCAGATGGGTCACTCGCACCTGCTGGGCGCCGTCGACATTCCATTGGCCGATCCGCATTTCTGGACGATGCAGGGTTCCGTGCGCCTGGCCCAGCTGTGCCACGACTGGGGCCTGACGTGGGGCTCGCACTCCAACAACCATTTCGACGTGTCGCTGGCGATGTTCACCCATGCGGCGGCGGCCGCACCCGGCAACATCACCGCGATCGACACGCACTGGATCTGGCAGGAGGGCGCCGAGCGGCTCACGCGCGACCCGCTGCGCATCGAGAACGGCGCCGTGGCCGTGCCGGACAAGCCCGGCCTCGGCATCGAGGCCGACATGGACCGCATCGAGGCGGCGCACGCGCTGTACAAGGAGGTCGCCGGCGGCGCCCGCGACGATGCGATGGCGATGCGCTACCTGGTGCCCGGGTGGACCTATCACCCGAACAAGCCGAGCCTCGCGCGGGATTGACGGTGGCTGAAAAACCGGTCGGCCGGCAGCGGCTTGCTCAACCTTCCGTGCCGGCGTGCGCGGCCAGATAGTCCGGGTACCGTTCAGCGATGCGCTCCACGTCCGGCAGCATATCGCCCAGGCAGCGCCGCATGCATGCCATCGCCAGCCTGCCGTCGCCGCCGGCGATCGCGCCGGCGATGCTGGCATGATCGGCCAGTACCCGTGCCGCGGCGACGGGCGGCCCCAGCCGCTGCAACCGTTCCAGGTTGCCGCTTTGCCGCCGCAGCAGGTCCCACAGGCGCTCGACCTTGGCAAGCGCGAACAGCTGGCGATGGAACGCGGTGCCGGCGCTGTCGAATGCCGCATCGTCGCGGTGGCGGCTGGCCAGGCCCTGTTGCGCGACCAGCTGCTGCAAGGCCGGCGCAACGTCCGGCAGCCGGTCTCCGGCCTGCGCCAGCAGGTTCACCACTTCCAGCTCGAGCGACAGGCGCAGCAGATGCGCCTGCCGCGCCGCGTTCACGTCGATGCGGCTGACGGTCGTGGTCTGCTGCGGCACGATGTCGACGAGGCCTTCGTCTCCCAGCCGCGACAGCGCATCGCGCAGCGGCGTGGACGACAGCGCGAAGTAGTCGGCCAGTTCGGCGCGATGCAGCTGCGTGCCCGGTTCCAGCGCCAGCGTGACGATCAGCTCGCGCAGGTGGTCGAACACCTGGGCCGATGCGTTGCGCATGCGGTCGAGACGGAAGCTGGTGGAGGGCAGGCCGGGGATCATTGAGGATGACGCTGTAACCGGAAAGAAAGCGGCTATTGTAGCCGCTCCACCGGGTGCCGGCGGCGGCCCCGGCGCGGCCGCGCACGAGTCTTCAGGGCGCCTTGCTCTCCAGCGCCACCTGCGCGCTCCCCAAGCCCTCCGCCGTGGCGGTCAGCACCATCTTGCCCGCCTGGCCGGGCCGCGGGCGCACGATGGCCAGCGCCAGGCCGTTGAACGCATTGCGCCGCGGCGACTGGAACGATTCGAAGCTGGTCGGATCGCCGTTGTCGGTGGCGACGATCTCGCCAGGGCCGGTCAGGCTGAAGGTGACACGGTTCGCCGTGCGCGGTACCGGCAGGCCGTCCCTGTCCGCGATCGTCACGGTGACGAACGACAGGTCGTCGCCATCGGCGCGCAATGCCTGGCGGTCGGCCGACAGCAGCAGTTTCGCCGCCGCGCCGGTGGTGCGCACCGTGTCTTCAGCCCAGGGCTTGCCGTTCCGGTAGCTTACCGCGCGGAGCGTGCCTGGCTGGTAGACCACGTCGTCCCAGCGCAGCCGGTATTCGTGCGGGCCGCGCTGCTTGCGCCCCAGCGACTTGCCGTTCAAAAACAGCTCGGCCTCGTCGCCGGAGGTGTACAGGTGCACCGGCGTGACCTGGCCTGCGCGCTCCGGCCAGTTCCAGTGCGGCAGCAGGTGCGCCATCGGCAGTTCGGGGCGCCAGCGCGCCTGGTACAGGTAGAAGCGGTCCTTCCTGAAGCCGGCCAGGTCGACGATGCCGAAATACGAGCTGCGCGACGGCACGCTGATCTTCTTCAGGCTTTCCAGCTCCTTCGCCATGCGCTGGCGCTGCGCGGGATCGGTGAAGTTCAGCAGGTTGGTCGCGTCGTTGTTGTATGGTGTCGGCTCGCCCAGGTAGTCGAAGCCGGTCCACACGAATTCGCCGGCCACGAACGGGTTGTCGTCCTGCCCGCGGAATTCCTTGTCCGGCGGCGATGCCCATGGCGGCGCCGACAGGTCATAGCTGCTGACCTGGAAATTGGCCAGCCCCTTCGACTGATCGTCGCCGACAGGGAAAAAATATTCGCCGCGCGAACTCACGGTGGATGCGGTCTCGCTGCCGAGCAGCGGGATATGGGGCGCATGCTCGTGGAAGTTGCGGTACTCGTGCGGCTTGTAGTTGTAGCCGAACACGTCGACCGCGCCCTGGAAGCCGTTGTAGCCGGAACCGACGTGGTTGTACGCGGCCGTCGTGGGCCGGGTGCGGTCTTCGCCGCGCGCGATTTCCGACAGCCGCGCCGCCACCTTCCAGCCCTCGGGATGGCCCTGCTCGACGATCTCGTTGCCGATGCTCCAGGCGATCACGCTGGGGTGGTTGCGGTCGCGCCGGATCATGGCGCGCAGGTCCTTCTCGTGCCACTTGTCGAAGTGCAGGTGGTAGTCGTTCGGGGTTTTCCCGATGCCCCACGTATCGAACGCTTCCGCCACCACCACGAAGCCCATGCGGTCGGTCAGTTCCAGCAGTTCCGGCGCCGGCGGATTGTGGCTGGTCCGGATCGCATTGACGCCCATCTCGCGCAGGATCTCGAGCTGGCGCTCGAGCGCGCGCGTGTTGATCGCCGCGCCGAGCGCACCCAGGTCGTGGTGCTGGCACACGCCGTTGATCGTCAGGCGGCTGCCGTTGAGCAGGAAGCCCCGCGCGGCGTCGAACGCGATGGTGCGGATGCCGAACGGCGTCTCGACGACATCGACCAGGCGCCCCTTGTCGGTGATCGTGGTAACGGCGACGTAGCGCTGCGGGCTGGCAGTGCTCCACAGCCGCGGATTGGCCACCGCCAGCGCCTGGCTCAACTGGACCTGGGCACCCGCCGGCGCCTTGGCCGGCGCGGCGGGCTCCTTGCGCGCCACCGGCTGTCCCGAACGCTTGCCGGCCGCATCGAGCGCGTAGATTTCCGTCGCCGCCTGCACCTCGGTCGCCGCGCCGCGGTTGTCCACCGTGACGTCGATGTTCACCGTGGCCGAGGCTTGCGTCACCACGGGCGTCGTGACGAAGGTGCCGTACTGCGCCACGTGTACCGGCGCCGTCTTGACGAGCCACACGTTCCGGTACATGCCGCCGCCCGGATACCAGCGCGACGACGCGGGCGGATTGTCCAGCCGCACCGCCACCACGTTGGCGCCGCCCGGTTTCACGTGCGCCGTAAGATCCACGCGCCACGAGGCATAGCCATACGGCCACCCGCCCACGTGCCTGCCGTTGATCCACACCTGCGCGTTCGACATGGCGCCGTCGATATCGAGATAGATGCGGCGGCCGGCATCGGCCGCGGGCAGCGTGAAGTGCTTGCGGTACCAGGCCACGCCCCACCATGGCAACTTGCCGGTGTCGTTCGGGTATTCCTGCCTGAACGGGCCCTCGATGCCCCAGTCGTGCGGCAGCGCGAGCTTGCGCCACGCGGCGTCGTCGAAGCCCGGCTGCGCCGCCGGCGTGGCCGCGCCGGCGGCGGGCGCCGGACCGGCATCGGCCTTGGTGAAACGCCAGTCGGCATTGAAGGCGATGCGCTCGCGTATGGGTGCCTCGGCGGCATTGGCGCCGGCCAGCGCGATGAATCCGGCGGCGACGAAGGGCAGGAAGCGTTTCGGCAGGTGCATGGGATATTCACATGAAGGAAGAGCAAAAAGTCTAGCCGGGAATGCAATGCCGTTGCTATTCCATTTGTCGCGCCCGCTATCCGGAACCGTTATAGCGCGCTTCTCCGCTCAACCGGGTGAGCGAAAAAGCGCGGCAACGCTCATGGCTCCGCGCCCATGCTAAGGTACGGCGCCGACAACGATAACCCGGAGAAGACGATGCCCGCCAACCCCAAGAGCCTGCACGGCGCGCTGGCCCTGGTCCTGTGTGCCCATGCCGCCGTCGCGGCCGCGCAGCAGCCGAAATGGCCCGACGACGCCTGGCTGTTCACGTCGTTTCACGGCAGGGGCGATGGCCTGCACCTGTCGGCCAGCGACGACGGCATGGCGTGGAAAGACCTGGGCAAGGTATTCCTGGAACCCGCCGTCGGCAGCGGCCTGATGCGAGACCCGCATATCCTGCGCGGGCCGGACGGCGTGTTCCGCATGGTGTGGACCACCGGCTGGAAGGACAAGGGCATCGGCTACGCGGCATCGACCGATCTGGTCAACTGGTCGGCGCAGCGCTACCTGCCGCTCTTCGACAAGGTGGCGGGGGCGACGGACGCGTGGGCGCCCGAAACGTTCTACGACGAAGCCGGCAAGCAGTACGTGATCACGGTGTCGTCGGACATCGAAGGCCGGTTTGCCGAAACCAGGTCCGCCGAGCGGATGAACCACCGCACGTATTACGTGACGACGAAGGATTTCGTCACGTTCAGCGAACCGCGGCTGTTCCTCGATCCCGGCTTCGACCACATCGATACCACCGTGCTGCGGGACGGCGCCCGCTACATTGCCGTCTTCAAGGAAGGGGACAGGCAGAAGTCGGGCCAGTGGGGCGCGATCCGCTGGGCGGTGGCCGACAGCGCGCTGGGCCCATACCGGGTGATGCCCGACCCGATCGTCGCCGGCCAGCGGGCGGAAGGCCCGACGCTGTTCACGCGCGGCGGCAGGACCACGCTGCTCGTCGATTTCTACGCCGACAAGCGCTACGGCGCTTTCCAGACCGCCGACTGGCGGCAGTGGACCGACGTGTCTTCGCAATTGGCAGTGGCGCCCGGCCAGCGCCACGGTACCGTGCTGTCCGCGCCCGCCTGGCTGGCGAAGAATCTCGCCGCCGCGATCCCGTCCGGGAAACCGGTCGAGCCGACGCCCGCACCGCCGCCGGTGCTGGAGGGCTTCACCGCCGACCCGTCGATCCGCGTGTTCGGCGACACGTATTACCTGTACCCCACGTCGGACAAGCCGCACTGGCAGACCACCGATTTCTCCGTCTGGTCGTCCAGGAACCTCGTCGACTGGAAGAAGGAAGGCATGATCCTGGACGTGGCGCACGACGTGAAGTGGGCCAATGTGGAAGCCTGGGCGCCCGATGTCATCGAGCGCAACGGCACCTACTACATGTACTTCTGCGCGCAGGGCAGCATCGGCGTCGCCACGTCGAAGTCGCCGACCGGCCCGTTCGCCGACGCGCTGGGCCGGCCGCTCGTCGCCAGGGGCACCGGCGTGGAAACCAACACGATCGATCCGTATCCGTTCATCGACGACGACGGCCAGGCCTATCTCTACTACGGCAACGGCAGGCTGGGCAACGTGTACAGGCTAAAGGCCGACATGGTGACGCTGGACGGGCCGCCGCGCACGATCGAGCTGAAGGACCACCGCGAAGGCATGGTGGTGTTCAAGCGGAACGGCAAGTATTACTTCATGTGGTCGATCGACGACGCGCGCAGTCCCGATTACCGGGTGGGCTGGGGGATCGCCGATTCGCCGCTGGGGCCGGTGCGTTCGCCGGACCATGGCTTCATCGTCCTGCAGCGCAACGGCCCGGCGGTGGCCACCGCGCATCACAGCGTGGTCAACGTGCCCGGTACCGACCGCTGGTATGTCGCATACCACCGCCACGCGCTGCCCGTCGGCGGCGGCTACCAGCGCGAAACGGTACTGGCCCGGATGGAATTCAATTCCGACGGATCGATCAGGCCGATGGACCCGATGACCGTGCCGTTCAAGCCGGGCGATGCGGGCGAACCGCTCAAGGGCCGGAACGATGCGCGGCGGGGTGCGACAGCCGCACGGTAGCAGGGCAGGCGGCAGGGCGAACAGAAGGACGGCGGCAGGGCGCCAGGCGCCCGACGTATTGTCGGCCGCCATGCTATCGTGGCGCCTTCGCGGCCCGCCGCGCCATCGATGTCACTGTCATGCCCGACCTGAGTACCGTTCCCGGATCCGCCATCGCCGACGTGTTCGACTGGGCGGCGACTCCGCTCGGCGCCGCCGCCACGTGGCCGCCGGCGCTGCGCACGGCGGCGGGCATGGTGCTGCATTCGCGGCAGGCGATGTGCGTGATGTGGGGCGCGGAACTGCGGCTGCTCTTCAACGACGGTTATCGCGAGCTGCTGGGCGCGCGCGCGCACGACAGCGCCGCGATGCTGGGCCGGCCGTTCCGCGACGTATGGCCCGAGCTGGCGGAGTCGGGCGGCGCGATCCTCGACGAAGCGCTGCGCGGCCAGGCCACCGGCGCGGTCGAGGATTACCCGTTCACGGTGGAACGCAACGGCTACCCCGAACGGATTTACGTGACGTTCTTCACCAGCCCGATCCATGACGAGGCCGGCGCGATCGCCGGCCTGATGGTCACCTGCGTGGAAACGACGGCCCGGGTGGAATCCCGCAACCAGCGCGACGATGCGCTGGAGCGGCTGCGCCTCCTCGACAGGATCGGCGAGGCCACCCGGGTGGCCAGCGATCCGCGCGCCATCATGGACGAGGCCACGCGGCTGCTGGGCGAGCACCTGCGCGTGACGCGCGTGGCCTACGCCGACCTGGAACCGGACAATGACCGCTTCACGATCCGGCACGACTGGCGCGTGGCCGGCGCGATCTCCACCGTGGGCGTCTATTCGCTCGACCTGTTCGGCTCGCGCGCCACGTCGAACCTGCGCATCGGCCGCACGCTCGTCATCGACGACGTCGACCGCGATCTGGCGCCGGGCGATGGCGACGGCATGTTCAACAGCATCGGCATCAAGGCGATCATCTGCTGCCCGCTGGTGAAGGCCGGACGGCTGGCGGCGATGATGGCGGTGCACCAGGTGGCGCCGCGCCGCTGGACGGCCGAGGAACTGGCGCTGGTGGAGGCGGTGGTGGAACGGTGCTGGGCGCATATCGAGCGGGTGCGCTCGACCGAGGCGCTGCGCGAGGCCGACCGTCACAAGTCCGAATTCCTGGCCGTGCTGGCGCATGAGCTGCGCAATCCGCTGGCGCCGATCCGCAACGGCCTGGAACTGCTGCGCCTGCGCGGCGGCAACGAGACCGTGGCCAGGGTGGGCGCCATGATGGACCGGCAACTGAGCCACATGACCCACCTGATCAACGACCTGCTGGACATTGCCAGGGTGTCGAGCGGGAAGATCGTGCTTCACCGGGAAGCGGCGGACCTGGGCGCGATCGTGGCCACGGCCGTCGAAGCGGGCATGCCGGCGCTCGACGCCGCGGGCCATCGCCTGACCGTCGACCTGCCGGAAACGCCGCTGCCGGTCGAGGCCGATGCTGTGCGCATCGCCCAGGTGATCGGCAACCTGTTGACCAACGCCGTGAAGTACACGCCGCCGGGCGGTGCGATCCGGATCGCGGCGCACGTCGACGAAGGGGAGGCGGTCGTCTCGGTGGCTGACAACGGCATCGGCATCCCGGCCGAATCGCTCGATGCCGTCTTCGAAATGTTCACGCAGGTGGCGCGCAGCGTGGAGCGTTCCAACGGCGGGCTGGGTATCGGCCTGTCGTTGGTGCGGCGCCTGATGGCGCTGCACGGCGGCACCGTCGCTGCCGCAAGCGCGGGACCGGGGCAGGGCAGCACTTTCACCATCCGCCTGCCGCTTGCCGGCGCGTTGCCCCGGCCCGCCGGTCCATCGGCGGCGCAGGCCGCCGATGGCGCCGCCAGACCGCTGAGGATACTGATCGCGGACGACAACGTCGATGCCGCGCAATCGCTCTCCGACCTGCTGGCATTGTCCGGGCACGAGACGCGCGTTGCGGCCGATGGCGCCGCCGCGCTGCACCTGGCGGCCCGCTTCATGCCGGAAGTGGTATTCCTCGATATCGGCATGCCGGGCATGGACGGCTACGAAACCGCGCGGCGGCTGCGCCGGTTGCCCGGACTGGCCGCGGTGCGGCTGGCCGCGTTGACCGGCTGGGGCGCGGCGGAGGACCGCGCCCGTGCCCGCGCGGCCGGCTTCGATCATCACCTGCTGAAACCCGCGATACCGGCGGACGTGTCCGCGGTGCTTGCCGCTGTCGGCGGCTAGCCGCCGGCCCTGAAGAACCTCGACCTGAACCTGCTGAAGGCGCTGGCCGCGCTGCTGGACGAGAACAGCATGACGCGCGCGGCGGCGCGGCTGGGCGTCACGCAGCCGGCGATGAGCGGCATGCTGACGCGGATCGGTGCTTCCCGCATCTTCCCCCGTCCCGTTCCGGCACGCCGCTATTGCAACGCACTTGCAATAGCGGCGTTTCCACGTCTACAATGCGTGACGTTTTTGAAAGGTCACGCATGCACCATGAACTCGAAGCAGCACTGCCCGGCCTCACGCTGGCCCTCGTGATGGGCCTGCGCCATGGCCTGGCGCCCGATCACCTGGCGGCCATCGACGGCCTGACGGCGCGGGCCGCGTCGGACTGTCCGCGCCGGGCGCGGTGGATGGGCGCGATGTTCGCCGGCGGCCATGCCGCGGCGGTGCTGCTGATCGTGCTGGCCGCGTCGCTGACGTCGGCCTGGGTCGGGCCCTACCGGGCGGTGGTCCACTGGATCGAACTGGCGCCACCCGTCTTCCTGCTCGCGCTCGCGGCGATGAATGCGCGCCAGCTGCTGCGCGCGCCTGTCGCTCCACTCTCCGCATTCCCGGCCGCGACGGCCGTCCGCGCGCAGGGCAGGCTGGCGCGGTGGCTGCCCCGCAAGGTCACGCTGCGCTCCGCGGCCATCGTCGGCGCGCTGTTCGCGCTCGGCTTCGAAAGCGCGCTGCAGGCCATCGTCTGGGGCTACGCGGCCACCGCCGCCGGATCGCTGGCCGGCGCGCTGCTGGTCGCGGCGGTCTTCACCGGCGGCATGGCGATCACCGACAGCGTGGATGGCTGGATCGCCGCGCGCATGCTCGCCAGCGGATCTCCCGCGCGGATGCAGGCGTTCCGTCGCCGGCTCGGCTGGCCGATCGTCGCGCTGTGCATCGCCAGCGCCGGCGCCATGCTGCTGGGGCGCTGGCTGCCGCACGGCGGCGCAGGCGAAGACCTGTACCAGGCCATCGGCGCCGCCATCGTGCTCGCCACGGTTGTCGCCTATGCGATGGCATTGCGTGCCGCGGCCCGCGATGCGCAGGCCGCCCCGGTCCTCGCGGAGCAGCGCCGCCGACCACGCCCGATACATTTTCGCTATTAATGATAATGACATATCATTATACTTAGAATCGTACGCAAGCCCGGCTTCGCTTCACCATCATTCAATTCACCATCATTCAATCCACTACAAGGAACCGCAACCCATGTACGACAAACGCACTCCGCTCGCGCTGGCCATCGCGCTGGCCTTCGGCGCCACGCTCAATGTCCACGCGCAGGCCACGGGCGAACGCCACGGCGGCGACCCGGACAGCATGCCCACCGTTCTGGTCTCGGCCAGCGCGCTGGGCGTGCTGGCCGACGATATGATCACGCCGGCCACCACGCTGGCCGGCGCGGAGCTGGTGCGGGCACGCGAAGCCACGCTGGGCGAGACGCTGGGCCGCCTGCCGGGCATCACGTCGAGCCACTTCGGCGCGGGAGCGAGCCGCCCCGTCATCCGCGGCATGGATGGCCCGCGCGTGAAGATCCTGGCCGATGGCGCCGAAGTGCAGGATGCATCGACGATCAGCCCGGACCACGCCGTGGCGTTCGAGCCGCTGCTGGCAGAGCGCATCGAAGTACTGCGCGGGCCCTCGGCGCTGGCGTATGGGGGCGGCGCGGTCGGCGGCGTGGTCAACATCATCGACCGCAAGATTCCGGCCAGCCTGCCGTCGAAGACGGTCGAGGGCAGCGCCGAGGTGCGCGCCGGTTCGGCGGCGCGCGAGAAGGCCGGCGCCTTCGAGATGACGGCGGCGGCCGGCAGCGTGGCCGTCCATGCCGAAGGCGTGAAGCGCGACGCGGGCGACTACCGCGTCGGCAAGGACTGGCCGGACGGCCGCCGGGTCGGCGGCAGCGGCAAGGAGACGGAAACGGGAACGGTGGGTCTCTCGTGGATCGGCGAGCGCGGCTACCTTGGCGCCGCCTACACGAAGGAGCGCACCGAATACGGCATTCCCGGCCACAGCCACGAGTTCGAAAGCTGCCATCCGCATGGCGACCACCTGCATTGCGGCGGCCATGGCCCCGGGGAAGAGGAGGCCCACGACCACGGGCACGAACACGAGGAAGGCGCGGTACCGTTCGTGAAGCTCGACAGCGACCGCTGGGACGTGCGCGGGGAATATCGCGAGCCGCTGGCCGGTTTCTCGAAGCTGCGGGTACGCGCTTCGTACACCGATTACCGGCACGACGAGATCGAGGGTGCCGAGGTGGCGACCACCTTCACCAGCAAGGCACACGATGCGCGCTTGGAACTGGAACACAAGCCGGTGGCCGGATGGCGCGGCGTCGTCGGCCTGCAGACGAGCCGGCGCGATTTCGCCGCCCTGGGCGAGGAGGCTTATGTGCCGGCCACGGTGACGAAGAAGCACGCCGTGTTCGCGACCGAGGAGTACCGGCTGGACGCCTGGCGCTTCGAGGCCGGCCTGCGCCACGAGTGGCAGGATATCGCGGTGGACGGCGCCCAGGACGATGCAAACGCCGGTAATAAGAGCTCGGCCAATACCAGCGCGCGCGGCACGTCGCTGGCGCTGGGCGCCGTGTGGAAGTTCGCGCCCGACCATTCGCTGCGGGTCGCATTGTCGCGTACGCATCGCCTGCCGGGCGCCGAGGAGCTGTATGCCGACGGCATCCACCTGGCCAGCGGCACCTGGGAAATCGGCAATGCCGGCCTGGCGAAGGAAACGTCGAACAACCTCGACATCACGCTGCGCAGGTTCGCCGGCCCGACCACGTTCTCGGTCAGCGCCTTCCACAACCGCATCGACGATTACATCTACGCTCGCACGCTCGACAACCACGAAGGCTTCCAGCTGATCGAGTATGCGCAGCGCGATGCGACGTTTACCGGAATCGAGGGTGAACTGCGTCACGAACTATCGGCCAGCCTGCAGGCGACGCTGTTCGGCGACTACGTGCGGGCCAGGCTGCGCGACGGCGGCGGCAACATCCCGCGCATTCCCGCGGGGCGCATCGGCGCCAAACTCGACGGCGAGTGGCATGGCTGGCACGGCATGGTCGAGGCCTACCGCGTGGCCACGCAGGACGACGTGGCCGCCTCCGAGTCCCGCACGTCCGGCTACAACATGCTGAACTTGGGTACGCACTACAACACCCGGATCGCCGGCCTGCCCGCCATGCTGTACGCGCGGCTGAACAATGTGACCGACGAGCTGGCCTTCAGCCACACGTCGTTCATCAAGGCCGCCGCGCCGCTGCCGGGCCGCAACCTGGCGGCGGGCGTGCGCCTGACCTTCTGAGCCGACGTTTCGATATCCGGCGTTTCGATGCAGCGGATGAGTCCGTGTCATGGGGGCAGGCCCCTTGACACGGACTCATCCGTTCGTGCTGCCGCTTTTACTGTAGTTCGTGCTGCGGCGCGACGTCAGCCGGCCGGTGGTATCAGTGCTTGTGCTGCCGCGCCGGCCGTGGCGAAGGGCCCGGCGCGGCCGGTGCGGCCTTGCCCTTGTGCTTGGCGGCGCACTCGGCGCATTCGCCGTACAGCGTCAGTTCGTGGCGGTCGATGACGAAGCCGGCGGGCGCCAGGTCGTCCATCCGCCCCGGGCAGCCGGCCACTTCGAACACGCGGTCGCACGGCACGCAGTGGAAGTGGTGATGGTGGTGGTGCGCGAGGTGCGCGGTTTCGTAACGGGGATTCTCGCCCGGCAGCGTCACGGCCAGCACTTCGCCTTCGGCAAGCAGCAGCTTCAGGTTGCGGTAGATGGTCGCGATGCCGATTTCAGGCACGGTCGCGCGCACGGCGTCGTGGATTTCCTGGGGGCTGAGCGGGCGTCCGGCGGCTTCGATCGCCGCGCGGATCGCGGTGCGCTGGCGGGTTGAGCGTTCCATGGCAGGGCATTCCGGGCAAAGGCGCATTATCCCATAACCGGGGATCGAAGGCGCGGCGCCGCGCCCGGCCATGGGAATGGGCCCGTTGTGCGCTATATTTGCCGCTGCGGCGCCATTGCCCGATCGACCACGGAGTCCATGTTGAAAACCACGCTCGTCCATCTCGCGGCCATCGTGTCGCTGTCGTGTTCCACGCCGGCGCTCGCCTGGCAGCCGCCGCTGAAGGGTGACGTTCGCGCGCGCATCGATGCGATGTATCCATGGCTCGACGGTGTCTACAAGGACCTGCACGCCCACCCCGAGCTGGCGTTCCAGGAAGTGCGCACGGCCGGCAAGCTCGCGGCCGAGATGCGCAGGCTGGGCTTCGATGTGACGGAAAAGGTCGGCAAGACGGGCATCGTGGCCGTGCTGCGCAACGGCGCCGGTCCCACGGTACTCGTGCGCACCGACCTCGACGGCCTGCCGATGGAGGAAAAGACCGGCCTGCCGTACGCCAGCAAGGCGAGGGCGCAAAGCGGCGGCCGGGAGACCTTCGTCACCCACAGCTGCGGCCACGACGTGCACATGGCAAGCTGGCTGGGCGCCGCCCGCACGCTGGCCGAGCTGAAGGCGCGGTGGCGGGGCACGCTGGTGTTCATCGGGCAGCCCGCCGAGGAAACGGTGTCCGGCGCGAAGGCGATGCTGGACGATGGCCTGTTCAGGCGCTTTCCGAAGCCGGATTACGCGTTCGCCCTGCATTCGTGGCCGATCGCGCACGGCACCGTGGGGTTCGACGACGGGCCGGTCTCGTCGAACTCGGATGGGCTCGACATCGTGTTCAAGGGCCGCGGCGGCCATGGCTCGGCACCGGACAGGGCGCTCGACCCGGTGGCGATCGCCGCCCGCTTCGTGGTCGACGTGCAGACGGTGATCAGCCGCGAAAAGGACCCGAAGGAGTTCGGCGTCATCACGATCGGCGCGATCAACGGCGGCACGGTCGGCAACATCATTCCCGACAGCGTGCAAGTGCGCGGCACCATCCGTTCCTACACTCCCGAAGTGCGCGAAAAGCTGCTGGAAGGCGTGCGGCGCGTGGCCAACGCGTCGGCCGCGATGGCGGGCGCGCCGGCCCCCGACATCAGCTTGACATCGGGCGGCCAGGCCATCGTCAACAGCGCGGCGCTGGTACGCGACACCGAGGCCGTGTTCAAGGATGCGTTCGGCGAGGCGAACGCCCGGCGCATGCCGGCCATTACCGCCAGCGAGGATTTCTCGCTGTTCGTCAACGAAGGCATCCCATCGATGTTCTTCTTCACCGGCATCTACGACGCGAAGGACGTGGCCGAGGCCCAGCGCCCCGGCGGCAAGCCGGTCGCGTTCAATCACTCGCCGTTCTATGCACCGGTGCCGGAACCGTCGATCAAGACGGCGGCAACGGCCATGAGCCTGGCCGTGCTGAACGTGCTGAAGCGCTGACCTTCAATACGGCCCGCGGATGTGATCGCGCACGTACCGGACGTATACCTGCGCCAGTTCCGCGCGCAAGGTTGCCGGCAATTGCGCCACATCGGCGGCGGCAACGTTGCCGGTGACCTGCGCCGGCGAACTGGCGCCGGGAATCACGACGGAGACGGCTTCGTGGTCGAGGATCCAGCGCAGCGCCACCTGCGCCATCGTCAGGCCCGCCGGTACCAGCGCCGCGACCTGTTCGGCGGCGGCGATGCCCCGTTCCAGTTCCAGGCCGGCGAACGTTTCGCCTACGTTGAAGTGTTCGCCGTCGCGGTTGAAGTGGCGGTGGTCGTCCTGGCGGAACACGGTGTCGCGCGTGATCTTGCCTGCCAGCAGGCCGCTTGCCAGCGGCAGCCGCACGATGATGCCGACCTTTTTCGCATGGGCGCGCGGCAGCAGTTCCTCGGCCGGCTTCTGGCGGAAGATGTTGAAGATCACCTGCAGCGACGCCAGACCTTCCTGTTCCAGGCAGACCATGCCTTCCTCCACCGATTCCACACTGGCGCCCCAGCGGCGGATCAGGCCTTCCTGCTGCAATTCGCGCAGCCATTCGAACACGTGGCCCTGGCGGAGCACGCCGGGCGGCACGCAGTGCAGCTGCGTCAGGTCGAGCGCTTCCACGCCGAGCCGCTCGATCGAGCGCAGCGTGGCTTCGCGCACGGCTTCCCGCGTGTAGCCGTCCGGGTAGATGCCGGCGCGGCCCAGTTTCGTGGCCACGACCAGCGACGGATCGCGGTGCGTGGCGAGGAACTTGCCGATCGATCGCTCGCTGGCGCCGTCGCCGTAAACGTCGGCGGTGTCGATGAAGCGCACGCCCGCGTCATACGCGGTGGCCAGCGTCCGCTGCGCGATCGCGTCGTCCCAGTCGTTGCCCCAGCCGCCGCCCAGCTGCCAGCAGCCCAGGCCGATTTCAGGGACCGCCAGGCCGTCGTTGCCGAATTGTCGTGAATGCATGGTGTTCCTTGTGTTGGTGTATGTGGCGTACATGATATGGCGCACATCATAGTGAATGCGCCGCGGCTTGTCGCGGCGCATGAATGGAAAAGCCCGCCCGGCACATGCCGGGCGGGCAATGGAGAACATATCAGAACGTGTAGTTCGCCTGCACCGTGTAGCGTGGCCCGGTGACGAACCATGCATGGCCGAACGTGCCGGCATGCTGCTGCATCGTCTGTTTCGAGGTGGCGTCGTTCAGGTTCTGCGCCTCGAGGCCGATGCGGAACTTGTCGGTCACGTTGTAGAACACCGAAGCGTCCACCTGGCCGTAGTTCTCCTGCCACAGCGGCAGGCCCCAGGCCACGTTGTTCTGGCCGAAGGTCGGGCTGGCCGGATTGGTATCCTTGCCGTTGGTGTCGCGCGTGCCCCACACGTTCACGCCGGCCAGGTAACGCGAACGCCAGTTGTACGCGACCCGCGCCGAGACGGGACCTCGCTCGTACATCACGGCGAAGTTGATGGTCTTCTTCGACAGGCCCTGCAGCGGCATGTCGCCGAACGAGCGGCCGTCCGTATCGCAGCCGTTGATGTACAGGTTCAGGTTGTTCGCATCCGCGTTGCCGGTGCAGTATTCGGAGAAGACCGGGTTGTCCAGCTTGCGCTTGCTGTCCACGTACGTGAGGCTGGCCTGCACGCCGAGGCCCTTCAGGTAGCCCGGCAGCCAGTCGTAGTACTGCTGGTACGCCAGCTCGAAGCCGCGCGCATGGCCGTGGGCGCCGTTGACGGGGCCGGTCACCGCGAAGTTCTGCGTGTTGCCGTTCACGTCCTGCACCGCGTAGTTGTACATCTGGTTGACGATGATGTTCTTCAGTTCCTTGTTGAACACGGCCAGCGTCACCGAACCGGCCTTGGCGAAGTACCATTCGGCCGTCACGTCCATCGACGTGGCGGTGGTGGGACTCAGGTTCGGGTTGCCTTCGGCGGTGCCCGTCAGCGAGGCGTTCGTGACCGTGACCGTATTCGTCGCCGTGTTGGTCAACGTGGTGACCGACTGCGACAGCGGCGTGTAGGCCTTCATCTGCGAGAAGTCGGGACGCGACATCGACCGGGCGATCGCCGCGCGGAATTGCAGCTGGTCGCTGTACTTCAGGCGCAGGTTCAGGCTCGGCAGCCAGTTGTCGTAGTCCTTTTCATAGTCGCGGCGCTGTGCGAACGGCCTGATGTTGGCGATCTTTTCAGCGCCGATGACAGTGACGGCATTTTCGATCGAGGAAAGGTTCGGGCTGTACGTGGTGTAGCCGTAGGCGGTGGATTTCGTCTTCACGTAGCGCACGCCGATATTGCCGTCGACCGGGTATTTCAGGTTGTCCCAGCCGAAGCGCAGCTGCGTGTACAGGGCGCGCGTCTTTTCCTCCTGGTAGTTGGTGCCGGCCGGCTCGGTATCGAACGAGGCCGCCCGCCATGGCGTGCAGGTGGAACCCTTCTCGGCGCACAGGATATCGTGGTAGGTATGCAGCTTGGCATAGCTGTCCGGGTAGCCGCGGGCCACCGCGTCGTCCGGGAACATGATCGCCGGCACCTGCACGTCGCCGCCGAAGAAGTTGTCGAAGCTGCGCAGCGTGGCACCGCCGGCGAACTTCGGATCGTCCAGCGTCGCCAGGCGGTCCACCTGCCAGCCCAGCATCCACGGCTGGCTGATCGCCTGCCAGTTGTAGCTCGGGTTGGTGTTCTGATTGCGCGAGCTGCGGTTTTGCAGGCGCACGCCGAAACGCAGGTCGCGCAGCACGGCGTGATCGAAGTCGTACTTGACGTCCGTCTTCCAGGCCTTGCTTTCGGCCTTGGAACGGTCCCTGTGCTCCATCGTGTAGGCCCAGTAGTAGTTGGCCGGATTGGACAGGTACCTGATGTCGTCCGCATCGAACGTGATCCTCGGCAGGTCGCCGGAAAGATCGACCGTTTCCTTCTGCATGCGGATGCCGGTGGCCACGTCGGAATCGAGCGCCTGGGTGCTGGCGCGCACCACCTGGAAGTCGGTCTTGGCGCTCCACGCGGGCGAAATGCGCCACTGCAGGTTCAGCGACAGGTCGCGCGTGGCCGATTTGCGGTCCGACACGCGGCGGTCGGTGTTCAGGTTGATGCCGGCGTTCTTCGGGTTCGAGATCACGCCGGAGATGAAGGCGCCGTTCTGGTCGAATACGCCGTTCGTCACTTCCATGTCGTAGGGGCGGTCGCCCGTTTCCTGCGACAGCAGCGCCTGTTCGGACCAGCCTTCCTTGTATTTCGACTGGAAGTAGGTGAGCGACGCCGTCACGTCGCGCGTCGGCTTCCACTGGAAGGCGGCGTACTGGCCCTTGCGGTCGCGTTCCCAGTTCATCGAGCGCCATTGCGCGCCGCGCGGCACCCAGATCGTGCGGCCCGGTTCGATGTTCGAGTGCGGATAATAGCCCTCGATGAACATTTCGTCGGTGCGCGTGTGGCTGATCGACGATGCCAGGTCGACCAGGGCACCGAATTCGCCGAACGGGGTGTTCCAGCGGTTCGACAGCAGCAGCGAACCGGTCGGCGTGGCCTTGCCCTTGCGCAAATCGGACCACGTATACGAGCCGGACAGCGAGCCCTTGAAACCCTTGAAGTCGAACGGCATCGCCGTGCGCAGGTTGACCAGGCCCGACACCCCGCCCTCGGTCTGCTCGGCCGACGGATTCTTGTAGACGTCGACGCCGGCCATCAGTTCGGGCGGCACATCGGTGAAACTGAGCGATCGGCCGCCGTTTGCCGAAAACGACTCGCGGCCATTCAGCTCGGAACGCACGTAGGTCAGGCCGCGGATCGCGATGCCCGAACCCTCGACCGCGTAGTGCTGCGGGTCGTTCGACATGCTGCGGTCCATCGTCACGCCCACCACGCGGCTGAGCACTTCGGTCACCGAACGGTCGGGCAGCTTGCCGATATCCTCGGCAACGATCGAGTCGACGACTTCGTCGGCATCCTGTTTCAACTTTTGCGCCGACTGCAACGCGGCGCGCTGTCCGCTGACGACGATGACGGCACCGTTGCCCGAAGGGGACTGATTTGCGGTAGCGCTAACTTCCTGGCCCCAGGCTGCCCCATGCGACCATATTGCGAGTTGAGCGGCGGCAACGGCGATTGCCGTTTTTTGAAGGTGTCTCACTTTTGTCTCCTGTGTTTTTTATGTATGTCCGGCATGAACGCCCTCTGACGGGGCTGATATCCATGCCGGTGGACAAGGTGGCGGTCGTTGCGCTGAAACCGTTTTCACCTTGTCCAGGACCCAATGTAGTCGAACTTGGCAGCGCCGGCAATCAGCACAATGCGGTGCGTTGTTGTTCGGTCAGTTCCAATGAACAATGGATTGCCAAGCTCCGGTTCTGGTGATCTAACATTTTTTGATTGCGCAAACATGAGTGCTTGCGCTAGGCATGTGCATTTGCATTCGACCTTTACATATTGCCAAGAGTCATCATATTGGGTGCCGTTCCGACACTGGGCCGGGATGTCGTCCTACAAGTTTCCTGACGATAAGGAGTAATGTTCAGATCAGTGGCGGAAATTTGGATCGGGTGAGCAGATGATGAGCATGGGCAATGGAGGTAGCGCCGGCCGGCGCATTCTGATCGTGGACGATAATTGCGACGCGGCGGAACTGCTTGCCGAGCTGGTACGTCTCTGCGGGCATGAAGTCTCGGTGGCATTCAGTGGCTACAGTGCCTTGCAGACGGTCGACCTGTTCCGTCCCGATGTGATACTGCTCGACATCGGCATGCCCGGCATGAGCGGCTACGACGTTGCGATCGCATTGCGCGCCAGGCCGGAGTTCGCCGCCTTGCGCATCATCGCGCTGACGGCGTGGGGCGACGCCGAGGCGCGGGCACGCACGGCCGCCTCCGGCTTCAACCTCCATCTGACCAAGCCGGCGCCGTTGCCGGCGCTGCTCGGCGCGCTGGTTGCCGCGTAGGCGGCTTGCCCGCGCACTTCCGGAAGCCTGGTCAGCCTGCGCACTCGCCGCGCGTCGCAGTCAGCCATTTTTCCATGCTGAAGTTATGGATGGCCACGCCGTTCACGATCAGCTCGTTACGCCGCAGCAGCAAGAAGCCGCGCCGCTCGAACAGGTGCCTCGCCAGTTCACTCGCCTCGACATACAGCCGTGCCATGCCGGCGGCACGGGCATGTGTCTCGAGCGTGTCATATAGCGCCGAACCGACCCGGCGCCCCTCGGCTTCCGGCGCGCAGTACAGGAAATCCACGTGCCCATCCTGTTCGAGATCGCCCCACCCGAGAAGGGTGTCGTCCGGAGCGACAGCCACCGCCACGTGGCGTCCGTCACCACAGCACGCGGCGATCTTTTCCGCCGAGATTCCCCCGGCCCAGGCTGCAACCTGTGCGGGCGAGTAGGCGCGCGGGCCGAAATGGCCGACCGAACGGCGGTAAAGTTCGGCGAGCGCGGCTGCGTCGCCGGGCAGGCAAGCCCGGATCGCGCACTGCGCTCCGTTTCCAGCGTCCCGTGTCTCGTGCATCGGCATGGTCCTTCAAATATTGATAATTATATAAGGAAGCCGGCGGATTTTTGCGTGGCGCGCTTGTGTCGCGCATCGGGATTCGTCATAATGTCCAGAATTAGACAAATTATCTTTCGGGATCGAATATGTCGTTCAATACACAATCCTCGCCGATGCCACGCAGCGAACACGACGGATAAAGGAGCACACCATGCCACTGTCAGCCTACCTCGACGCCTTTCCACAGCTGGCCGAACGGGTCTACCTCCATGACTCGGCCCAGGTGATCGGCAATGTCCGCCTGGGCGCCGATTCGTCGGTCTGGTGCAACGCGGTGCTGCGCGGCGACGTCAACGATATCGTCATCGGGCGCTGTTCCAACATCCAGGATTTCACGATGGGCCATGTCTCCCACCGCACGAGCCAGAAACCGCAGGGGGCGCCCCTCGTGATCGGCGATTACGTCACGGTGGGGCACGCGGTGATCCTTCACGGCTGCCGCATCGGCAACGAATGCCTGATCGGCATGGGCAGCATCGTGATGGATGACGTGCATGTTCCGGACCGCGTGATGATCGGCGCCGGCAGCCTGGTTTCGCCGGACAAGACCCTGGAAAGCGGCTTCCTGTACGTCGGCCGGCCGGCCCGGAAAGTACGGCCGCTGACCGATGCGGAAATCGCCTGGCTGCGCTACTCGGCCGAGCATTATGTGCGGGTCAAGGACGGTTATCTGCTGGCGCCGGGCGCCGCCCGGCCCGTGCCGCCCGCAGGCTGACTGTCAGGCAAACGGTATCCTCATGTCCGACAACACGCGCCAGGCGGAGCAGGCTTCGCTGATCGAACAAGTCAAGCAGATTGCGCAGGGCCTGGCACGCACGTTCGCGCCGTTCTGCGAGGTTGTCGTGCATGACTTGCGCGACCCGGAGCATGCCGTGCTCGCCATCCACAACAACCTGTCCGGCAGGGCGGCCAGCGATCCGGCCACGGAGCTCGGCCTGGCGCGCATCGCGGACAACGACTATCCGCAGATCGTGGCCAACTACGCCAACCAGTTCGCCGACGGCCGGCCCGCCAAGAGCACGTCGATCGGCATCAGGGACACCGACGGGCGCTATGTCGCCGCGCTGTGCCTGAACGTGGATCTCACGCTGTTCCGTTCGATGCAGAACGCGCTCGAACAGTTCGCCGCCACCGACGCCTCGCCTGTCCAGGAAACGCTCGATCCCGCCAACGCGGCGGCGATCCGCCGCCATATCGACCAGTATGCCGCGCGCCTGGCGTCGTCGCCGCAGTTGCTGAAGGCCGAGGAACGCCGCGCCCTGATGCGCGAGCTGAAGGCCGGCGGCTTCCTGGAAGTGCGGCGCGCCATGGAGATCGCCGCGGCGCACCTGGGCATTTCGCGCGCCACCGCCTACAACGACATCAAATAACGAAAGGAATCCACCATGAACATGCCAGTTTTGCCGACCTACGACGACGTTGTCCAGGCGGCCGGACGCATCGCCGGCACCGCGAACCGCACCCCAGTGCTGACGTCGCGCACCGTCGACGAGGAATTCGGCGCCGAGGTGTTTTTCAAGTGCGAGAACCTGCAGCGGATGGGCGCATTCAAGTTCCGCGGCGCCTGCAATGCGCTGGCGAAGTTTACGCCCGAGCAGCGCCGCGCCGGCGTGGTGGCGTTTTCGTCGGGTAACCATGCGCAGGCCATTGCCCTGGCCGCGAAGCTGCTCGGCATGCCGGCCACGATCGTGATGCCGCACGATGCGCCGGCCGCGAAAGTGGCGGCCACCAGGGGGTATGGCGGCAACGTCGTCACCTACGACCGCTACACGGAGGACCGCGAGCAGATCGGGCGCGCGCTCGCCGAGCGGCATGGGCTGACGCTGATTCCTCCGTACGATCATCCGGACGTGATCGCCGGGCAGGGCACGGCCGCCAGGGAGCTGTTCGAGGAAACCGGACCGCTCGACGCGTTCTTCGTCTGCCTCGGCGGTGGCGGCCTGCTGGCCGGCTCGGCCCTGGCGACCCGGGCCCTGGCGCCGCGGTGCCGGCTGTACGGCGTGGAGCCCGAGGCCGGCAACGACGGGCAGCAGTCGTTCCGCTCGGGCGCCATCGTGCATATCGACACGCCGAAGACCATCGCCGACGGTGCGCAGACCCAGCACCTCGGCCAGTACACGTTCCCCATCATCCGGCGCGACGTCGACGACATCCTCACCGTCTCCGACGACGAACTGGTGCAATGCATGCGCTTCTTCGCCGAGCGCATGAAGATCGTGGTCGAGCCGACCGGCTGCCTCGGGTTCGCGGCGGCGCGGCGCATGAAGGCGGAGCTGAAGGGCAAGCGCGTCGGCATCCTCGTCAGCGGCGGCAATATCGACATGGCGCGCCTCGCCGGTTTCCTGGCGGGCTGAGAAGGCCGGCCCGGCAGCCCCGGGCACGGGTTCAGTTGCGGATCACGATGCCGAACATGTACTGCGCGCCCGCGAACGAGTAATCGAGCAGGTTGGGGCGCCCGTCCGCATAGGGCGCGTAGGCGCCGTGCGATGTCGATTCGCCGGCGCGGCCGATGTTGCGGCCCTCTACGAACAGCTCCAGGTTGCGCGTGGCGCGCCAGGCCACCCGCGCGTCGACGAAGCGCGTCGAGCTGTTGAACGTGGGCGAAGCGGGGTTGAACGCCAGTGCGGGCGCGCTTTCCACGCCGACCGCGGGGTAATAGTTCGCGCCGGCCGGCAGTTCGCGGAACGAACCGGCCGCGCTCTGCACCGCCACGCGCGCCTGCAGGCGGCCATCGTCGTACCACAGCGATGCATTCCACGTGTAGCGCAACTCGCGCGCCGGACCGAGCGCCTCGCCGGTCAGCAGGTCGCGGATCGGTTCGCCCAATACCCTGGAGCGCATGCGCGTGTAGTTGGCGTCGATGCCAGTGTAGCGCAGCAGCGACGGCAGCCACGAGAAGGCCGTCTTGCCGCTCAATTCGATGCCGTTGCGCGCGGTCGGCGGGCCGTTCACGTACGTCGCATAGGCATAGCGCAGTTCCGACAGCCCGGCGCCGGAGACCGGGTCGATGGTGCCCGAATCTGCGAACGGCTGCCCGGTGTACACCGCGACCCGCAGCGGCGCGCCCGTCAGGCCGCGCTGGCGGAAGCCGGCCAGCGACAGTATCGTATCCCGGTCCGGATACCACTCGAACGACAGGTTCTGGTTCCGGCTGCTCATCGCCCGCAGGGCCGGATTGCCCAGCGTGCCGTCGCATGTCAGGTCCTGCGCCATGCCGTCGTCGAGGCGGCGCTCGTCCCGGGTGCAACTGACGTTGTTGCTGTACAGGTACTGCACCGGCGGCCTGGCGATGGCCCTGGCGCGGTGGTAGCGCACCGCCACCTTGTTGGCGGCGGTCCACCAGGCCAGGTTGAGCACCGGCATCACGTCGGTGCTGCTGCCGCGCAGCGTCGTGTTGCGGGCGGCGGCGCTCTGCACGATCCCGGCGGCGGCGTTCGGATCGGCCGGGTTGTACGCCGCCGTCTTCGTCACCGACTGGAACGTCATCAGGCCGGTGCCGGCCACGCCGGCGTGTACCACGCGCCAGCCGAAGTTGCCCTCGAACGCCGAACGGAACGGCAAGGCCATCGCCGTGAACGGCACCCGGTCGACGCTGAAGTCGCCGCTCAGGTAGCCGGCCAGCACGCGCTCGCCGATGGCCGTCCTGGGCTGCTCGTACATCCTGCCGTCGCTGCCCTGGCAGACTTTCACGCAATCGAGGTTGAAGTGCTGCGCACCCGTCAGTTCGATCACCTTGCGAACGTCGATTTCGGTCCAGCCTTGCACCATGCCTTCGGGGATGCCGTGGGCGCTGTTGAAATAGCGGATCGAATTGCCGGCCAGCGACTGCGCCACGATGTCGCGGTAGCGGGCCTGCGTCATCACGATCGTGCTGCTGTGGGCCGTTGCCGGGTCGGCGCCGTAGTTGATGCCGTACTGGCAGGGCCGGCCGCCGGCGGCCAGCGACCCCGGCGTGTCCTCGCACGCCTGGAAGCTGCCGCGGATTTGCGCCCACGGCACGACCACGGCGGGCGACGTGGCGGTGGCCGGCCGCACCGTGTAGCCGGCGCCGGACCAGTTCCCGGTGCGGTAGTTCCGGTGCTGCAGGCCGAATTTCAGGCGGCTCAGGAATGGCACCCGGTCTCCCGTCGCCCATGTCAGGTCCAGCCGCGCCGTGTCTTCGCGCCGTTCCATGATACGTGGATTGGCCATCGTCAGCTGCGTGGCGGTCGAGGTGCGCGGCGCCGCCGGGTCCGACGGATTCGACAGCGTTCCATAATTGGCGTAGTTCGTCTGGTCATGGCTGGCGCCGGACGGCAGCGTGTGCGTCCACATGCCGTTGGGTGCGACGGCCAGCGTGCTCTGGCCGAAGACGTAGCCGAAGTTGGTGCGCCACTGCATCCGCCATGCATCCGATTTCGCATGGCCGGCCAGGAATTCCACGCGCAACGCGCCGGAGCGCCACGTGCCGCCCGCCTGCATGTATTGCGACGAACTCTCGATGCGGTCGTAGATCTGGTCGACGTTCACGTTCGCATCGGTGACGGTGTATCGCAGCAGGTGGTGATTGGCGTCGACGACGATCGACCCGGGCACCACGTTGGCGACCGAGCCGTTCGTCATGCCGCGCCAGGCGGTGCTGCCCGCGCCGAGGTTGGCGGGCGACGGATAGAACCACGTGTTCGAGCCGGATGCCGGCGCGCGCGTGACGTCGGCGGCGCTGCCGCTGTCCACGTAACGGCCGGCGGTGTTGATGCCGATGTTCCCGAGCGAATAAAACGACTGCCCGTCGTCGATCTTGCGCGTGTTGCGGTTGAACTTCGCGTAGACCGACAGGGCGTCGCTGACCTTGAAATCGAGCCGCAGGTCGCCGTACAGCCGCTCGTCGTACTCGCGCCGCACCTGGTAACGCACCTGCTGCGGCGTGTAGTCGTTCCACTGGTTCAGGCAGGTCAGCAGCTCGTTGGCGCGCTGGCTTTGCGCCGTGGCCCGGTTGGCGGGTTGTGCGATCGTGGCCAGCTGTGCCGCCGTGTACTGCGGGAAGGCCGCGTGGCAATCGGCCTTCGATTGCGCTGCGGCCGAGCGCTGCACGATTGTCAGGGGGCTCATCGAATCGACCGTGCCGCCGCCGCTGCGCTCCCAGCGCGCCATCGGCGCCGTGGCCGCCGGATCGGCAAGGTTGACGGTGGCCGGGTTGAACGAAAAGGTCTTCTCCGGCGAACCGTCGAAATCGAGCGCCCGCACGGTGCCCAGGTTATACGCCGAATACAGCGCCGTGTGGTTTTCGTTGTGCGCGGCGCTGCTGGTGAGGTTCAGCACCACGCCGAGCCGCCTGTCGAGAAAGCGGTCGGCGAAGATGAAATTCAGGTTCGGCGTGGTGCGCCGGTTGATCGAGTTGCGCTGCGCGGCCACGCGCAGCGCAACGTGGCGCTTGTCGAAATCCAGCCCGGAGCGGGTGCGGATCAGCACGCCGCCGCCCAGCGAGCCTTCGGTCATGTCGACGGTCGAACCCTTGACCACTTCGATGCTCTTGATCAGGTCGGTGGACAATTCGCGCAGGTCGACGCCCCGGCCCGAGCCGCCGTTGTTCAGGTCCGTGCCGCCGGCGGCCTGCACACCCAGGCCGTCGATTTCCACGCGCACCAGCTCCGCCGTGTTGGCGCGCACGTTGATCGTGGTGCCTTCGCCGTAATCGCCGCGGTCCAGCGTCACCCCGGCCACCCGCGAGATGGCCTCGGCCACGTTCCGGTCCGGGAACGCACCCACTTCGTCCGCCTTGATGATGTCGACCGCCGTGGCCGCGTTCTTCTTGTCGAAGATCGAATCCCGCTCGGCGGCGCGGGTGCCGAGGATGCGCACGGTGGCCGGCGCGGCGTCGTGCGCGGGCTTCGGCGCCGCCGGCGCGGGAGGACGAGAGGGAGGAAGAGGAGGCGCCTTGCGTTTCTGGACCAGCACCGCGTTGCCGGCGAGGGTGGCCGCCAGGCCGGTACCGGCCAGCAGCCTGTCCAGCGCCTGCCTCGGCGTGTAGGCGCCATGCACGGCACTGGTGCGCACGTCCGCCAGTTCGTCGCCACTGGCCAGCAGGCGCAGGTTCGCCTGCCGCGCGAACACCGGCAGCGTCACCGCCGCGGGGCCGGCGGGCAGTTCGAGCGGGATGGCCGTCGCCATGGCAGGGCCGGGCAGGGCAACGATCGCCACTGCCGCGAACAACAGGCTGCGCGGGTTCATCGGCGACGGCGTGTCAGCGCACGGCGCCGATCCGGATTCCGTCGGCGCGGATCGCCACAGGCACGTTCAGCAGCGCGTGCACGTCGTTGGCGAATTCTTCCGGCTGGTCGATCCGGTAGCGGCCCACCAGCGGCTTGCGGTGCAGCGCCGGGTCCGCCACGACGATCTGGCGCGCGTTGTAGCGGTTGAACTCGGCCACCGCGGCGCCCAGCGGCTCGTTCTGGAATACCAGCTGGCCTTCGCGCCAGGCCAGCCGGCGCTGCACCGCGCCGGCATCCGCGCTGATGCGGGCAGCGCTGCCGTCCGCGGGCACCATGGCCACTTCGCCGGCCGCCAGCGTGCGCCGCGGCGCCGTGCCGCCGTTGGCCCACACTTCGACCACGCCTTCCGTGACGAGCACTTCCGCGCCGCCATCGGCATGGCGCCGCACCGAGAACGCCGTGCCGACCGCGCGCACGCGCACGTCGCCGGCTTCCACGACGAACGGCCGGCGCCGGTCCTTCGCGACCTCGAACCATGCCTCGCCGTGGCCCAGCGTGACGCGGCGCTGCGTATCCGTCAGGTGTACCGCCACCTCGCTGCCGCTGTTGATGCTGATGGCGGAGCGATCGGCCAGCTGCACCTTGCGGAACTCGCCGCGCGCCGTTTCATAGGTGGCGCGGCCCTGCAGGTCGGGCGCCAGCGCCGTTACGCCGATCGCGGCGATGCCGGCCGCCAGCGCGCCGCCGAACACGAAGGCCCGGCGGCTGCGCACCGGCGCGGCCGCTCCGGCCGGCGCCGCCACGTCGGGGCGCGGCTTCAGGCTGGCCTGCACGGTCACCTGGTCCACCGAATGCGCGATGGCCCGCGCCCGCAGGTACGCGCCCTGGTGCCGGGGATTGGCCAGGTACCAGGTTTCGAAGGCGGCTTGCGCGGCGTCGTCCAGCGGCCCGGCCGATTCCCGGGCCACCCACTCGAGCGCAGCGTCGTCGATGCTAGACATTGCGCTTTCGGAACCCGCGCTGGCCGGTCGCGGCGCACTGCCCGCCGGCGCCGCTGTCCACGCCGACCCGGGCCACCATGTCCGCCACCAGTTTCAATCCTCGCATCATTTCCTTTTCAACGACGTTCTCCGAGATATTCAGGCTGTGCGCCGTTTCCTGCTGCGACAGGCCGTCGATCTTGCGGGCGCTGAACACATGGCGGCACCGGTCCGGCAGGTTGGCCACCAGGCCCAGCACCCACTTCAGTTCCGCCCGGGCCAGCGCCACCCGCTCGGGCGACGGCCCGGGATCGGCCACATCCAGTTCTTCCAGGCTGGCCACGGCGTCGATGCGGACGATGGCTTCGCGGCGAAACCTGTCCACCAGGATGTTCTTGGCGACCTGCATCAGGAATGCCTTCGGTTCCAGCACGTGCTGCACCGATTCCATTTTGAGGATGCGGAAATACACATCCTGCACCAGGTCGTCCACTTCCGCTTCGCTGCCGCACAGGCGCCGCAGCCGCGTCCGCAGTTCCGCCTCGTACGGAATCACGTGCGCGCTGACCCAGGCCACGACGGCGGGGTCCAGCGGCGCGATCATGGCCGCCCCCGTGTGACTGGACGAACGACAGGCGGTTTTCCGCCGCCGCGCTGTTCGATATGGCGAGCAATCATGTGTCTCCTCCGTCCGCAATCCGCGATCGTGTCGCCGCTCATGGCCGCCGGATTCCATCCGGATCGATCACTGCGGCATATCAATAGTATTTGCATATATACACGGTTCAACGGGAGGGCTCAACCGTCGATTGAGACGAAACGTGACTTTTTTGCCGCATCCAGGCCAAACGATCAACCTGGATGATTGTTTGCGCAGCGGCTGATGAAAACGGGCGGAAAACGGACGGGGGGTTCGTCAACGGGATGAGGACGCGCCGCGCGTGCCGACAAAACCAAGCAGATGGAGACCGACAGATGAATCCGAAACCCGCCTTCCCACAGCCGAAGATCGCCGCCCGTGCGGTATCGCTGGCGCTGGCATCCCTGATGGCCGGCCAGGCGCTGGCGCAGCAGGCCGCCGCGCCGCCGCCGGCCGCCGATACCGCGCTCGAAAGCGGCGTGCAGAAAGTGGTCGTGTCCACGCGCCGCTCGCAGCAATCGTCGAACGACCGCAAGAAGAACGCCGCCACGGCGATGGATTCGATCGTGGCCGAAGACGTGGGCTCGCTGCCGGACCGCAATATCGGCGAAGCCATTTCGCGGATGGCGGGCGTGGCGATCGACCGCGGCGAGTATGGCGAGGGCGTGAGCATCTCGGTGCGCGGCAACGGTCCGGGCCTGACCCGGGTGGAGATGGACGGGATGTCGGTGCAGTCGGCCGGCGGGTCGGACCTGAACGGCGGCGGCGACGGCCGCGGCGTCGAGTTCCGGTCGCTGTCGGCGGACCTGATCAAGAGCGTCGACGTGATCAAGGGCCAGACCGCCGACATGGTGGAAGGCTCGCTCGGCGGGGGCGTGCGGATCCAGACCCGCACCGGCCTCGATTTCAAGAAGCCGTTCGTTTCGGTGCGCGCGTCCGGCACGCAGCACAGCCTGAACGAAAAATGGACGCCGGATATCTCCTTCACCGGTGCGCGCCAGTTCGGCGACGGCCGGCTCGGCGTGGTCCTGAACGCGGGCTACCAGAAACTGGACAACGAATCGCACCAGTTCCAGACCT
This sequence comes from Pseudoduganella dura, assembly GCF_009727155.1. Taxonomy (NCBI): domain Bacteria; kingdom Pseudomonadati; phylum Pseudomonadota; class Betaproteobacteria; order Burkholderiales; family Oxalobacteraceae; genus Pseudoduganella; species Pseudoduganella dura. The sequence continues at coordinate 6,183,080 of NZ_WNWM01000002.1, forward strand.
CCGGGAACGGCCAGAACGGCTACGGCCGCTACGCGGACATCGACAATTCGCCGGACAAGACGTTCACGTTCCAGCCCGGTGCGCTCGACATGTCGAACCCCGCCTCGCTGCAGCCGACGACGACGCTGGCCGACGCCAGCGGCCGCGTGATCTTCGCGGGCGCCACGCCGCAGGACCTGCTGAACCGGGCCGCGGCCGCGCAGACCAAGCAGGATTGCTTCAACGCCTTTCCGCAGTTGACGAAGACGTCGACCGCGCTGAACGGCCTGTCGTCGGCAAACATCAACCGGGCGATCGACCACCGCGGTAACGAACTGCTGACGTGCCTGAACCAGTGGAACGACTACAGTCCGCAATTGCTGCGCTACTTCGTCAAGCGCCAGGTCGACGAGCGCAAGAACATCAACCTGCGCACGGACTTCAAGGTCAACGAGCACCTCACCGTGTATGGCAAGGGGTCGTACAGCAAGCGCACGGTGGACGACAACTTCCTGACCTACAACCTGGGCCAGGTGGCGGTCAACGGCACCGGCAGCTTCGTGGACGCGAACGGCGTGCGCACGGCGGCGCCGGGCACCGGCTACTACACGTCGCCGTATACGTACGGCCTGGGCGCCAGCGGCACGGGCGTCGTGCGGGGCGCGGCGGTCAACTTCAATCCGGCCACCGCCGTCGTCGACGGCACCCACCACCTGACGGGCTTCACGCTCGACAACGGCGGCGTGGGCACCGACCAGATCCGCAACATGATCGAGGAAAACACCAGGTACCTGCAGTTCGGCGGCACGTTCAAGCGCGATGCGCTGACGGCCGAGCTGCTGGTGGGCGCGTCGGAATCGGACTTCCACCGCGCCAACGCGCGCTGGGCGGTCGGCTATACCGCCGGGCCGACGACGGCCGCGCTGGGGCCGAATGGCACCTGGGGCTACACATTCCCGGACGGCACGCCGGACAACGGCAATCCGGCCAACTACAACCAGGTGCTGGCGAACACCAATCCGGCGATGCCGCTGCAGACTGCCGACCGCACGCTGTTGTGGCAATCGCCGATCATCCGCGAAACCTCGGAGCAGACCGCCAAGCTGGACCTGTCGTACGCGCTGCCGGAGAGCGTACCGATCCTCAAGTACATCAAGTCCGGCATCAATTTCCGAAAGAGCGGCGTCGACAGCTGGGGCAACGGCGGCTCCACGGTGCGCACCGCGCAGGGAACGGAAGGCCAGCCGGGCTACAGCCCGGCCATCACGGTGCCGGGCGCGGAGGTGCGCGACGTGATCCGCGGCTGCGTCGATACGCCGGGATCGGCCGGCACCGCCAATGCCTGCAAGTACGGCTTCACGCCGAACGCGAGTCCTTCGCTGTCCGGCACCTATGTGCTGCCGATGCAGGATTTCCAGAACCTGCTGGGCACCGTGATGACCGATCCGGCCACGGCGACGAAACTGTTCAACGGCGCCTCCGGCCGGCCGGCGAACATGATCGACAACTGGAACCAGATCGACGTGATGAAGGTGATCAACGCGCTCAAGCTGCCGAACTATAACTACGACTGCACGAAGGCCTGCACCGGCAGCGACGGCAACCTGTACCAGCAGCCGATCAACAAGGTGCGCGAGAAAACCGAGGCCCTGTACCTGATGGCGGACTTCGGCTTCGACACCATCCCGTTCACGGAGCAGGCGCTGCCGTTCGGCTGGGAAGTGGACGGCAACTTCGGCTACCGCTACGTGCGCACCACGGTGCAGGGAACGGGCAGCATGACGTTCCGCGCGATCACGAAGACGCCGCAGTTCGACCCGGCCAACCCGGATGCGGCGGGCGGCATCGTCACCAATGCCGTCACCCAGAACACCACGATCGATGCGCGCAACCACGTGTTCCTGCCCAGCTATAACCTGGGACTGTGGTTGATGCCGAACGAACTGGTACTGCGCTACAGTGCCGCGAAGACCTACGCGCGCCCACCCGTGTCGCGGCTGCTGGCGGCCGGTACCTGCACCTACGACGAGCGCAACCGCGACCAGGTGGCCGACGACGACGGCGACCTGTCGTGCAATACCGTGGGCAACCCGGGCCTGCTCGGCCAGAGCAACTTCAACCAGAACCTGTCGGTGGAGTGGTACCCGAACGCCGACACGATGTTCACGGTGGCCGGCTACCGCCAGGAAGGCCGCGTCGGCCCGAACAAGACCACGGGCGTGTTCGACGTGCCGCTGTTCGCCGGCTCGGGCGGCGTCAATCCGGTGACGGGCCAGGCGCTGTCGAACATCCTGTTCGACTACACCACCTACACGAACGGGCCGCCGTCGACCCGCACCGGCGTCGAGTTCAGCACCCGCTCCGCATTCACCTTCCTGCCGTCCTACCTGCGCTACACGGGCGTGGACGCGAACTACACGCGCCAGAAGTCCGAGATGCTGCAGGCGATGATCGATCCGCTTACCGGCCGGGCGCAGCCGCAGTCCGACGAATCGAAGTACTCGTACAACGTGGCGCTGTGGTACGACGACGGCAAGCTGGCCGCCCGCGTGGCCGTGCAGGCGGTGGCGGAGACCTATGGCTGCACCGCGCCCTGCGGCGCCACGGGTACCGGCCTGAATTCCTATCCGGCGTTCAACGTGAACTCGTCGACCTCGCTGCCTTGGAATCCGGGCACCGCCAACATCAGGGACTCGACCCGCTTCATCGATGCGCGCGTGTCGTATAAATGGACGCCGGCCCTGGAGTTCTTCGTCGAAGGCCGCAACCTTTCCAACCAGACGCAAACGCGCAGCATCGCCTCGGCGGCCTATGCGGATGGCACGCCGAACCTGCAGAACTATGCGTATGCCGGCCGGCGCGTCAGCGTGGGCCTGATCTACCGGAACCTGTGATGCCGGGCGCCGGCGCTGCCGGCGCCATCGAACGCTGACCTCCGCCCGCATGCCGGGACTTCGCGCGGCTCCGGCCGCGTTTTTTTTGCGTGCAAGCCGAGGGCTGGACGAGCGTGGCGCGGTTTCAAGACCGGCTCCGGCAAGAAACGTAGTAATTTTTCATTGCCGGTCACCGATCGGCGCCTGGCCCGTGTTTTCGACTACATTTTTTGTGTCTGCTATGTAATTGCCCATGGTATAGTTAGCGCTATCGCAACAATGACCAAAAAACTGTGCGGCAATCAACCTGCTGAGTGTTTCCGGTCGCGATCGCCGACGAGTGCACCGCCTGGTGCATTCTGTCGCCGCATGGGGAAAACGCACCGGGATCGGCCAAAAGCGGAGGCTGGACCGGGCGCTGCCAACAAGTAGAAGCAGGGTGGGGACCAACCGCCCATTATCAGAGACACACTCAAAAAAAATTCCGATGAATCAATTTTCCACCCTGGACACGCTTGTCTTCCTGTTTTACTTCATCGTCATCACCGGCTACGGCATCTGGATCTACCGACGCAAGAAGGGCACCTCCGGCCAGGCTTCGCATGACTACTTCTTGGCCGAAGGATCGCTGACCTGGTGGGCCATCGGCGCCTCCCTGATCGCCTCCAACATCTCCGCCGAGCAGTTCATCGGCATGAGCGGTTCCGGCTTCAAGATCGGCATGGCGATCGCCGTGTATGAACTGATGGCGGCGGCCACGCTGATCATCGTGGCCGTGTTCTTCATGCCGGTCTACCTGAAGAACCGCATCTACACGATGCCGCAGTTCCTCGAGCAACGCTACGGCAAGACCGTGGCCACGACGATGGCACTGTTCTGGCTCGGCCTGTACGTGGTGGTCAACCTCACCTCGATCCTGTACCTGGGCGCACTGGCGATCTCCAGCGTGGCGGGCCTGAACGTGTTCGCCTGCATGGCGTTCCTGGCGATCTTCGCGGCCATCATCACGCTGGGCGGCATGAAGGTGATCGGCTACACGGACGTGATCCAGGTGCTGTGCCTGGTCGTCGGCGGCCTCGTCACGACATGGATCGCGCTGGACCTGGTGGCGACGCTGGGCGGCAAGAGCGGTTCGATCGCCGGCGCCAGCGAGCTGTTCGTGCGTGCCGGCGAGCACTTCGACATGGTGCTCGACCGCGGCAATCCGAACTACATGGACCTGCCTGGCCTGACCACGCTGATCGGCGGCATGTGGATCGTCAACCTGAACTACTGGGGCTGCAACCAGTACATCACGCAGCGCGCCCTGGGCGCCGACCTGAAGACGGCGCGCAAGGGCCTGCTGTTCGCAGCGTTCCTGAAGCTGCTGATGCCGGTCATCGTGGTATTGCCAGGCATCGCCGCCTTCGCACTGGACAAGTCCGGCGCGCTGGGCGATTCGATGCGCGTGGGCGGTGAACTGAACCCGGATCGTGCCTACCCGACACTGCTGGCCATGCTGCCGGCCGGTATCAAGGGCATCGCGTTCGCGGCGCTGACGGCGGCGGTGGTCGCATCGCTGGCCGGCAAGGCCAACAGTATCGCCACGATCTTCACGCTGGATATCTACAAGCAGCATTTCAACAAGAACGCCAGCGAACAGAAGCAGGTGTGGGTCGGCCGCCTGACCGTGGTCGTGTCGATCGCGATCGCCGCGCTGATCGCGCCGTTCCTGGGCATCGACAAGAAAGGCGGCTTCGCCTTCATCCAGGAATACACGGGCTTCGTGTCGCCGGGCATCCTGGCCATGTTCCTGCTGGGCTTCTTCTGGAAGAAGACCACCCACGCCGCGGCCATGTTCGCCACGGTGGGCGGCCTGCTGCTGTCGATCGTGCTCAAGTTCCTGCCGGGCATGATGGACCTGTCGTTCCTGGCGCCGATCGGCTTCGCGGTCGACAACGGTACCGGCGTCTACGAAATCCCGTTCCTGGACCGCATGTTCATCGTGTTCTGGGTCGTGATCGCAGGCATGGTGCTGATCAGCAAGACCGCCCGGGTATCGGGCGAAGGCAAGCGCATGATCGTCGATACCAGCATGTTCCGCGTGGAGCGCAGCTTCGCGACCGGTTCGGCCATCATCTGCGCACTGCTGATCGCCGTCTACGCGGCCTGGTGGTAAGCTGACCGCCAACCAGCCCGCACGTTAAACACGACCCGGCTTCATGATTGCGCGCAAGGCGTTATCATGCCGGGTCGCGCCCGGTTTTCCGGCATTCCCGCTCCGGTTGGTCTGAGGACGAGCCCGGCGGAGGCATGCCGGGCAGCCGACAGTCAACAACCGAGGAGCCGTATGTTCAATCCCACAGATCATCCACACCGTCGTTTCAATCCGCTCATCGGCGAGTGGGTGCTCGTATCGCCGCACCGCGCCAAGCGCCCCTGGCAAGGCCAGCAGGAAGCCGTGGACGACACGCCGAAGCCCGCGCACGACCCGTCCTGCTACCTGTGCGCAGGCAATACGCGCGTGAACGGCGAAGTCAATCCCGATTACCAGGGCACGTTTGTCTTCAACAACGATTTCGCGGCACTGATGCCCGATACGCCGGATGCGCCGGCCAGCACCGATCCGCTGTTCCAGAACACCAGCGCGCGCGGCACCAGCCGCGTGATCTGCTTCTCGCCGGACCACAGCAAGTCGCTGCCCGAGCTGTCGCTGCCGGCCCTGGAGCAGGTGATCGACACCTGGTGCGACCAGGCCGCCGAGCTGGGCAAGCAATACCCGTGGGTGCAGGTGTTCGAGAACAAGGGCCAGGCGATGGGCTGCTCGAATCCCCACCCGCATGGCCAGGTATGGGCCAACAGCTTCATCCCGAATTCGCCGGCCAAGGAAGACGTGCAGCAGCGCGCCTACCACCAGGACAACGGCCGGCCGATGCTGCTCGACTACGCCGAGCGCGAAGCGGCGGCCGGCGAGCGCACCGTGGTGGCCACCGAGCACTGGATCGCGGTGGTGCCGTATTGGGCCAGCTGGCCGTTCGAAACGCTGTTGCTGCCGCGCTTCGAGGTGAAGCGCCTGGACGACCTGACGCAGGCGCAGCGCGCCGACCTGGCCGTGGCGCTGAAGGGGCTGACGATCAAGTATGACAACCTGTTCCAGACGTCTTTCCCGTATTCGATGGGCTGGCACGGCGCGCCGTATGCCGTCGACGGCGGCTCGGACGACACCCGGCCATGGCAGCTGCACGCGCATTTCTACCCGCCGCTGCTGCGTTCCGCGACGGTGCGCAAGTTCATGGTCGGCTATGAAATGCTGGCCGAGGCGCAGCGCGACCTGACGCCCGAACAGGCCGCCGCGCAGCTGCGCGCACTGCCCGATGTACACTATCTGCAACGCCAATAATTTCCGCCAATAAGAAGAGATCCTGATGAGCGAAACGCTGATTAACCATACCCGCACCGCGTTCGAGAACAAGTTCGGCGCAGCGCCCGACGTGATCGTGCAGGCCCCCGGCCGCGTCAACCTGATCGGCGAACATACCGATTACAACGACGGCTTCGTGCTGCCGGCCGCGATCGACTACAGCACCGTGATCGCGGCCCGACGCCGCGGTGACCGCATCGTGCACATCGTCGCGGCCGACTATGCCGGCGCCGAAGACCAGTTCTCGCTGGACGCGCCGATCGAGCGCCGCGACGAGCCGATGTGGGCCAACTACGTGCGCGGCGTGATCCGCGACATGGTCGAGAAGGGCCTGCCGGTGCAGGGCTTCGACATCGTGGTGTCGGGCGACGTGCCGCAGGGCGCCGGCCTGTCCTCGTCGGCGTCGCTGACGGTGGCCATCGGCCGCCTGTTCGCCACGCTGCCGGGCTTCGAGAATTTCTCGCCGATCGATATCGCGCTGACCGCGCAGCGCGCCGAAAACAATTTCGTCGGCACCAAGTGCGGCAACATGGACCAGATCATTTCCGCCTCGGGCGTGGCGGGTCATGCGCTGATGATCGACTGCCGCTCGCTGGAAACGCAGCCGGTGCCGATCCCGGCCGGCGCGGCGATCATGATCTTCAACTCGAACGTGCAGCGCGGCCTCGTGGACAGCGAATACAACACCCGCCGCGCGCAGTGCGAAGAAGCGGCGCGCCACTTCGGCGTGCCGGCCCTGCGCGACGTCGACCAGGCGATGCTCGATGCGCGCGGCGGCGAACTCGATGCCGTGACGCTGCGGCGCGCGCGCCACATCGTCAGCGAAAACGCACGCGTGCTGGCTGCCAACGAGGCGCTGGGCCAGGGCGACCTGTCCCGCATGGGCGAGCTGATGGCCGCATCGCACGTGTCGATGCGCGACGATTTCGAGATCACCGTACCGCTGATCGACCAGCTGGTCGACATCGTCAAGAACGTGATCGGCGCCCAAGGCGGCGTGCGGATGACCGGCGGCGGCTTCGGCGGCTGCGTGGTGTCGCTGGTACCCGAGGCGCTGGTGGCGCCGGTGCGTGCCGCGGTCGAAAAGGAATATGCGGGTCCGAACGGGCAGGGCGCCACGATCTACGTGTGCAAGGCTTCGGCCGGCGCCGGAGTCGTCGCCGCCTGATTCAGGATTCAGTTTTAAAAGCCGCGCGGACTGTGAAGTCCGCGCGGCTTTTTTATTGGCCGGGAATAAGGTCTTATAACGAATTAAATCCTATTTTAATAGTGTAAGCATAATAATTAATGATGATTATCATGGGAAATAATCGTTATTGGGTTTGAAAAATTCTCATCGTGCACGCTTCGTCGTGTAAAGCCGACGATGTAACCAAGGTTTGATCTAATCGACATTTGGTTATTTCCTGCTGGATATAGTGTCTCTTTCCACGCGTAAATCAAAGCGCGCCATTTCAGGAGAGTAACTGTGACCAGTATCCAAGAATCGGTAGTCAATGCATGTTATCTTGTCTATTTCGGGCGTCCGGCCGATCCATCCGGCCTGGCATTCTGGGTCGAAGCACTGCGCCTCGCCAATGGCGATCCGAGGAAGACCGTCGAAGGCTTCGGTACCTGCGCCGAAGCCACCGGGCTCGTCCGTGGCAATACGCCGACAGAGATCATCGTCAATCGCATTACCGACATCTATCACAACCTGTTCAACCGCGCGCCGGACGAAGGCGGCCTGAAGTTCTGGCTCCAGGCGGTGCAGGATGGCCATACCACGTGGGATGGCGTGGCGCTGGAAATCCTGAATGCCGCGCGCGGCACCGACCTGGCCACGTCGACGCTTCGCCAGCAGGCCGCCGCCGACTTCACCCGCTCGGTCTCCGAAACCGGCATCGATTTCAGTGGCGCGTCCGCCATCGAGGCGTCCCACGCGCTGATCGCCGCCGTGACCGCTACCACGACGCAGGCCAGCCTCGCCGAAATGGTGAAGGCCGCCGGCATCCTGGTCGATAACGCGCACGACCACCCGGCAGTGACCGCCGTGCTCGGGATCGGCGGGAAGCTGACGCCGCTGTTCTCCATGGCGCGCGGCCTGAACGAAGCGGCCGACCTGCTGCAGGCACTGGCCGATATCTCGACGGTCGCGGCGGACGATCCCGCGAAGCTGGAGTCGCTGCTGCGCGGCGGCGGCATGGAAAAAGTGCTCACTGTCATGCCGGCCAAGGCCACGCTGCAGGACGTGATCGATGCGCTGGCCAAAGGCGGCTTGCCTGCGGCGGTCGAGGTGGTCTATCCCAGCACCGGTCCCGGTCCCGGCCCTGGCCCCGGGCCCGACCCCGATCCCGGCACGGATCCGGGTCCCACCTTCGTGCTCACTTTCAACGGCGGCATACTGACGATTTCCGGCAGCGACAACGGTGCCGCCGTGGTCGACCTGAGCAGCCGTGTGGTCTTGCACGGCGCCGCGTCCATCCCGGTCGGCGGCGGGGCCGGCATCACGGCCGTGGTCTGGGCGCAGTATGCCGGGCCGGTGACGCTGTCGGGCACGGTCGCGGAGATCGGCGCGGTGCTGCCGCAGTCGTCGGATGCGGCCTACCGGATCGCCGATTCGGAAAACGCGATCTTTACGGGGCCCCCGACCGCCCGCACGCTGGTGGCCGGCATTGCCGACCTCGTCGCCGGTGCCGACATGGTAACGCTGACGGGCCTGCTGTCGGCGCAGGAATTCGGCCTGCTGAGTGCACTGCCGGGCTTCGATGCCGGCAAGCTGCACGCCACCGTCGACCTCGTGGCTCCCGTGGCCGGCGTCCTGGGCTTCGGCGGGCTCGGGCTCGCCGATCCCAACGACCCGCAGGCTGTCACCAACCAGCACGGTTTCTCGCTGCAGGTCAGCGGCGCGGAGGCCGGTGCCACCGTCGGCTACCAGCTCTACGTGGACAACCAGGTCGGCTGGGTCGACCTGGCGTCGCCGAACGTGGCCGGCCTGGGCGAGGGCAGCTACACCTATCGCGCGGTCGTCGTCGACGCCGCCGGCAACGTCAGTTATACCGCCCAGGCGACGATCACCATCGATACCACCGCGCCGGTGATCATGGCGGCCGCATTCGGCGCCAACGACGGCGAACTGGCGGCGTTCGAAGCCGTCACGCTCGAAGTGTCGTTCGACAGCGTGGTGTTCGCCGACGGCGGCGTGACGCTGCAGCTCGCCAACGGCGGCAGCGCGGTATACCTGAGCGGCAGCGGCAGCAACAAACTGGTGTTTCAGTACGTGCCGGCGCCGGGGCAGAGCACCGCCACGCTGGCGCTGGCGCCCACCGGCGCCCTCGGCGGCATCATCGCCGACCGCGCCGGCAACCCGCTGTCGGCGACGGCCTTCGATGGCATCGCCGCCACCAACGCGCCGGCGGTCGATACCGACGTGCCCGTGCAGACGTTCACCTTCACCACGATCAGCCAGAGCGGCGGCGACAGCGCCAGCGTTGCCGGCACGGGTGGCCCGCTGGCCACCAACCTGATCACGGCGACCGTCAACGCGCTGCTGTCGGCAGTGCTGGGCGCCGGCGAGCATGTCGAGTACTCGGCCGACGGCGGCCAGACCTGGTCGGTGCAGGGCCTGTCGGTGGCCGGAACGGCGGTGGCGATCGGCAACGTGGCCACGGCGAGCACGCCGCTGTTGATGCTGCGCGTCGTGAACGATAACGGCAGTGCCGGCTCGGTCGCCAGCCACGCCATCGTCTTCGACACGGCGGCGCCCGATGCCGGCACGCTGTCGTTCGCCAGCGTCACCGAGGGCGCCGGCGACAGCCTGGCGGATAACGTGACCAATGCCGCTTCCGTGGCGCTTTCGTTCCAGCATGCCGGCGCCTGGCCGGCAGACGGCGAGGCGCTGCAGTACAGCACCGACGGCGTCACCTGGCACACCGCCGGCCTCACGGTCGACCAGGGTGCCGGCGCGGTCACCATCGCCGGCATCGACCTGACCCTGGGCACGCTGGACGGCAACGGCAACCGCACGACCACGGTCCAGGTGCGCGCCGTCGACTCGGCCGGCAACATCACGCCCGTCGCCAGCCAGGTGCTGGTGTACGACAACAGTGCCGGCGCCTCGCCGGTCGTCACCCTCGATAGCGACACCGGGGCCAGCGACGGCATCACCAGTGTGGGCACGTTCGGCGCAAGCGGCATCGAGGCGGGCGGCCACGTCGAATACAGCCTGACCGGCAGCGGCGGCTGGAGCACGACGGTGCCTGTGGCGGCCCAGGGCGTGAACACGATCCACGTGCGCCAGGTCGATGCCGCCGGCAACGCCAGCGGCACCACGATCCTGAGCTTCACGCTCGACTCGCTGGCACCGACGGCGCCGGGCGTTGCCCTCGCGGCGGACACGGGCGTCAGCAACGCGGACGGCATCACCAACGCGGGCCAGGTCCTGCTCAGCGGCCTGGAAACCGGCGGGGCCGGTGCCTGGCAATATTCCACCGACGGCGGCACGAACTGGCAAACGGGCGGCGCCGTGGCGGGCGACGGCACGGCCAGCGTGACCATCACGGGCGACGGCGCGCACACGGTGCTGGTGCGCCAGTACGACACGGCGGGCAATGTCAGCAACATCAGCCAGGCTACGTTCACGATCGATACGAGCGCGCCGGCGATTACGGCAATCGACTTCGGCGCCAACGACGGCCGGCTGGCGGCGTTCGAAGCCGTCACGGTGGAAGTGTCGTTCGACAGCGTGGTCTTTGCCGACGGCGGCGTGGCGCTGCAGTTCGCCAACGGCGGCAGCGCGGTGTACCTGAGCGGCAGCGGCAGCAACAAGCTGGTGTTCCAGTACGTGCCGGCGCCGGGGCAGAGTGCCGCCACGCTGGCGCTGGCGGCGAACGGCGCGCTGGCCGGCGTCATCGCCAATGTGGCCGGCAACCCGCTGGCGGCGACGGCCTTCGACGGACATCCCATCGCGAACGCGCCGGCGGTCGATACCGACACGGCGTCGCAAACGATCACCTTCACCACGATCAGCCAGAGCGGCGGCGACAGCGCCAGCGTTGCCGGCACGGGCGATCCGCTGGCCACCAACCTGGCCACGGCGACCGTCAAGGCGCTGCTGTCGGCCACGCTGGGCAGCGACGAGCATGTCGAGTACTCGGCCGACGGCGGCCAGAGCTGGTCGGTGCAAAACCTGTCGGTGGCCGGCACGGCGGTGACCATCGGGAACGTGGCCACCGCCAGCACCCCGCTGCTGATGCTGCGCATCGTCGACGATGCGGGCAATGCCGCACCGGCCACCAGCCGTGCCATCGTGCACGACACCACGGCGCCCGACGCGGGCACGCTGGTCTTCGCCGGCGTCACCCAGGGCGCCGGCGACAGCCTGGCGGATAACGTGACCAACGTCGCCGCCGCCACGCTGTCGTTCCAGCATGCAGGGGCCTGGCCGGCAGCCGGCGAAGTGCTGCAGTACAGCACCGACGGCGTCACCTGGCGCACCGCGGGCCTGGCGATCGACCAGGGCACGGGCGCGGTCACCATCGCCGGCGTCGACCTGACGCTGGGTACGCTGGACGGCAATGGCAACCGCACGACCACGGTCCAGGTGCGCGCCGTCGACGCGGCCGGCAACATCACGCCTGTCACCAGCCAGGTGCTGGTATATGACAGCAGCGCCGGCGCCGCGCCGACGGTCACGCTCGATAGCGACACCGGGGCCAGCGACGGCATCACGGGCGTGGGCACGTTCGGCGCAAGCGGCATCGAGGCGGGCGGCCACGTCGAATACAGCCTGACCGGCAGCGGCGGCTGGAGCACGACGGTGCCTGTGGCGGTCCAGGGCGTGAACACGTTCCACGTGCGCCAGGTCGATGCCGCCGGCAACGCCAGCGGCACCACGATCCTGAGCTTCACGCTCGACTCGCTGGCACCGACGGCGCCGGGCGTTGCCCTCGCGGCGGACACGGGCGTCAGCAACGCGGACGGCATCACCAACGCGGGCCAGGTCCTGCTCAGCGGCCTGGAAACCGGCGGGGCCGGTGCCTGGCAATATTCCACCGACGGCGGCACGAACTGGCAAACGGGCGGCGCCGTGGCGGGCGACGGCACGGCCAGCGTGACCATCACGGGCGACGGCGCGCACACGGTGCTGGTGCGCCAGTACGACACGGCGGGCAATGTCAGCAACATCAGCCAGGCTACGTTCACGATCGATACGAGCGCGCCGGCGGTCACGGCAATCGACTTCGGCGCCAACGACGGCCGGCTGGCGGCGTTCGAAGCCGTCACGGTGGAAGTGTCGTTCGACAGCGTGGTCTTTGCCGACGGCGGCGTGGCGCTGCAGTTCGCCAACGGCGGCAGCGCGGTGTACCTGAGCGGCAGCGGCAGCAACAAGCTGGTGTTCCAGTACGTGCCGGCGCCGGGGCAGAGTGCCGCCACGCTGGCGCTGGCGGCGAACGGCGCGCTGGCCGGCGTCATCGCCAATGTGGCCGGCAACCCGCTGGCGGCGACGGCCTTCGACGGCCATCCCGTCGCGAACGCGCCGGCGGTCGATACCGACACGGCGTCGCAAACGATCACCTTCACCACGATCAGCCAGAGCGGCGGCGACAGCGCCAGCGTTGCCGGCACGGGCGATCCGCTGGCCACCAACCTGGCCACGGCGACCGTCAAGGCGCTGCTGTCGGCCACGCTGGGCAGCGACGAGCATGTCGAGTACTCGGCCGACGGCGGCCAGAGCTGGTCGGTGCAAAACCTGTCGGTGGCCGGTACGGCGGTGACCATCGGGAACGTGGCAACCGCCAGCACCCCGCTGCTGATGCTGCGCATCGTCGACGATGCGGGCAATGCCGCACCGGCCACCAGCCGTGCCATCGTGCACGACACCACGGCGCCCGACGCGGGCACGCTGGTCTTCGCCGGCGTCACCCAGGGCGCCGGCGACAGCCAGATTGATAACGTGACCAACGTCGCCGCTGCCACGCTGTCGTTCCAGCACGCCGGCGCCTGGCCGGCAGCCGGCGAGGCGCTGCAGTACAGCACCGACGGCGTCACCTGGCGCACCGCGGGCCTGGCGATCGACCAGGGCACGGGCGCGGTCACCATCGCCGGCGTCGACCTGACGCTGGGTACGCTGGACGGCAATGGCAACCGCACGACCACGGTCCAGGTGCGCGCCGTCGACGCGGCCGGCAACATCACGCCTGTCACCAGCCAGGTGCTGGTATATGACAGCAGCGCCGGCGCCGCGCCCGGTGTCACGCTCGACACCGATACCGCCGGCGCATACGGTTCGGCCAGCGACGGCGTTACCAGCGTGGGCACGTTCACCGTCAGCGGCATCGACGCGGGCAACCATGCCGAATACAGCCTGACCGGCAGCGGCGGCTGGAGCACGACGGTGCCTGTGGCGGCTCAGGGCGCGAACACGATCCACGTGCGCCAGGTCGATGTGGCCGGCAACGCCAGCGCCGCCACGCTCCTCGGCTTCACGCTCGATACGCTGGCACCATCGGCGCCGGGCGCGGCCCTCGCGGCGGACACCGGAGACAGCAACGCGGACAACATCACCAAGAACGGCCAGGTCCGTGTCAGCGGCCTCGAAACCGGCGGCGCCAGCGCGTGGGAATACTCCGTCAATGGCGGCCTGAAATGGCAGGCCGGCGGTGCGGTGGCGGGCGACGGCACGGCCAGCGTGACGCTGACGGGCGACGGCGTGCACACGGTGCTGGTGCGCCAGCACGACACGGCGGGGAACGTGAGCGGGAACAGCACGCTGACGTTCACGCTGGATACGGAGGTACCCGAGTTCAGCTTCGACTACATCGAGGGCTCCACGGACGACCCGTACACCACCGACCTCGACGAGGCGGATGCCGTGTTCAGCTATGTCGGCGAGCTGGGCGCGACCGATGTCGTCGAGTACCAGATCGACGGCGGTGCCTGGGTCGTGCTGGATCCGGCGGCGATCGACACGGGCGCGCACACGATCACGCTGGCCAACATCGACCTGTCGTATGGCGCGGCGGACCTTGCTGTCCGCGTCACCGACGTTGCCGGCAACACCAGCGCGCTGCCGCCTGTCACTGTCCTGCAGCCATACTTCGACCCGGTGCTGGAAACGTCACCGAGTTCCACCGGTTTGACGGTCACCAGCCCGCTCGCCGGGGCCCTCAGCCTGCTGAACGAGTCCAGCGTGCTGCGGGCGGTACGTACATCCGGCGGGAGCACGACGATCGGCGCCGAAACGCCGGTGGTCCTCGGCGCGCAGACAGCAATGGAACACGGCCTGCTGCGCGTCACGACGGACGAGCATGGCGACCTGCGAAGCGAGGACGACCTCACGTACTGGCTCGGCACGAACGGAGCGGACACGATCGCCCCCGTCACCACGGCCGGCATCCAAGCCTGGGGCTTCGGCGGCATCGATGTGATGAACGGCGGCGATGCCAGCGACACGCTGTATGGCGGCGCCCAGAACGACAAGCTGAATGGCGGCCACGGCTCGAACACGCTGATCGGCGGCGCGGGAGCGGATCTCATCGACATCGTCAAAGGCGAAAACAGGCTGCTATATGCCAACGGCGAATCGACGGTGGGCAGCTACGACACCGTGACCTTCGCCGGCGCGGGGGCCAACGTTCTAGCGCAGTCGTTCAAGTTCGGGGTCACGCCGACCAAGCTGTTCAACGTGACCGATGCGGCGAATCCGGCCACCACATCGGCCGCATCGCTGGCTGCCGCGCTGGACGCAGCATACCTGGCCGCAAGTGGTGGCAGCGGCGCGGCGGGCGTGGTCCGGTTCGTCAATGGCGACACCTTCCTGGTGTGCGACACGGGCAACGGCGCCATCGACAACGGCGACTATGTCGTCAAGCTGGTCGGCCACCTGTACACGCCGACCCTCACGGGAGGCGAAATCGTGTTCGCCTCGGCGTGAAGGCGCTGCCGCTTCAGGACTGGCCGGGCCGCGCCGTAGCGGGTGCCGCCGGCCGTCCGGCCGGACCGGCGGCCGTGCCGGCGCGGGCCCGCGGAACGCGCGTCACCAGCCAGATCCCGCCGCACACCAGCAGCAATGCGGCGAGGTTCTTCCATTCCAGGATGCTCTCGTCTAGGAACAGCGCCGACAGCCCGGCGCCGAATACCGGTATCAGGAAGGCGAACACGCTGACCGTGCCGACCGTGTTGTACTTGAGCAGCAGGCTCCACAGCGTGAACGCGGTCGCCGACAGCAGCGCCAGATAAACCAGCAGCACGGCCGGCATGAGCGTCATGTTGCCGACCGTGCCGCCGGCCGCATAGCCGCCCGCCAGCAGCGCCAGGCCGCCGATGGCCAGCTGCCAGCCGGTCATCACCATCGCATCCATGCCGCCGGACACGCCCTTGCCGTAGATCGACGCGGCGGACAGCACGAACGCGGCCATCACGATGAAGCCTTCGCCGTGCAGCGTGAAGGCGACGGCGAACGGCCCCGCGCCCACATTCACCGCCAGCACGCCGGCGAAGCCCAGCAGGCAGCCGGCCGCCTTGCGCGGCGACAGCCTGTCGTTGCGGTAGATGAAGTGCGCCAGCAGCACGCTGAAGAAGGTGGTGGTGGCGTTCAGGATCGACGCCTGCACGCCGGTCGTGTAGGCCAGGCCGATGTAGAAGAACACGTACTGCAGGCCGGTCTGCGCCAGGCCCAGCACGGCCAGCTGGCGCACCTGGCGCCCGTCCAGGCGGAAGGCCGGCTTGCGCAGCACGATCGCCAGCGCCAGCAGGCACAGGCCGGCGAGCAGGAAGCGCCAGCCGGCGAAAATGAGTTTCGACGCCACGTCGTGCTGCGCGATGCCCAGCAGTTCATAGCCGCTCTTGATCGACGGGTACGAACTGCCCCACAGCAGGCAGCACAGCGTCGCCACCGCCAATACGACCCTCGGTCGGGAAAAGAACGGGCGGGTGTCGGCGGGCAGGTCTGGCGTCATCATGAGGGCGAAGTCATCGGCAAAACACGTGATGATACGGGACATTCGCGACGCCCGCAGGGGCGTCATGCCCGGCGCGGCGCGCAGGCGTGTGTATAATCGGGCAAGAAGCGGCCATCCATGCCGGACGGCCCGAACCCAAGATGACCAGGATTCCACCAACCCACGGCCGGCCAGGCCGTCGTTCCGCAACCGGTTCGCCCCTGAACGAGGGAGGGTTCGTCTTGCGCTTCGCTTTGCGCTGTGGCTTGCGTTTCATCCTGCCCGCGGCCGCCATGACGGCAGTCATCCGCATGGCACCCCTGTCGTTGCCCCTGCCTGCGCCGGTCCCGGCGCCGTACTCCCCCGACACTGCCCGGCTCTTCCGGGCTCGGTGAGGAACTCCCAGCCGGCCGAAGGCCAGCCTGGCCTCCCGAGCCACTTCACTGCAGCGAACGCCGCCCGTCGACCCGGGCGCGCCCCTTTCATCCGGCTCGACCGAACGGTCGGGCCAATACCGCAGAGTTGATCATGAAACCGAAAATCGTCGTATCGTCGCTGGACATGGACCGGCTGGAAGCGCTGCTCGACGCGCTGCCCGCCGCGCAGGCACAGGCGCAGCAGGCCCTGTTCGAGGAACTGTCGCGCGCCGAGGTGGTGGAGCCGGAAGACATGCCGCCGGATATCGTCACCATGAATTCGCGCGTGCGCTTCGTGATCGACAACGCCGCCGAAGAGTTCGACCTGTCGCTGGCCTATCCGAAGGACATGGACGGCAGTGCAGACAAGCTGTCGATCATGACCCCGGTGGGCAACGCGCTGCTGGGATTGAAGGTCGGCGACAGCATCGAGTGGCATCGGCCGGATGGCGCGACGTTCGAAGTGGCGGTGCGCGCCATCGAGTGGCAGCCCGAACGGGCCGGCGAGCTGCATCGCTGACGCGGGCCCGGCAGCCGGCAGCCGGGTTGCGGCCGTTCGCGCCGGGATTCGCTACGCATCGCGCGCCGGCTGCCCTCCCTGCACCAGCCCCGGATCTTCATTGCGCGCGTTCCGGAACGCCTTCGGCGTGCAGCCGTATGTTTCCTTGAACAACCTGTTGAAGTACGACACATTGTTGTAGCCGACCGAATAGGCGATCTGCGCGACCGTGGCCCCGCTTTGTTCCGCCAGCAGCCTGGCCGCCTCGGCCAGCCTGAGCTTGTTCAGGCAAGCCACGAAGGTCTGGCCGAGCTCAGCCTTGAGGATGTCGTTGATCTTGTTCCGGTTGACGCCGGTTTCGGCAGCCATCGTCTCCAGGTCCAGATCGCTGTCGCTGTACCGCGTGGCGAGAAAGTGCAGCACCGCGGCCTTTTCCCTGTCCTTGTGGGCATCCACCGAAACTTGCCGATACGCGATCGATGGCCGTTCATTCCTGGCCTGTATCCCGATCGCGGCCTGCGCCCCGATGACGGCCACGAGGGCACGTGCATGCGCGCGAAACGCCGCGAAAAGAAATCCGCTCCACACCATCACCAGCAACGCCGCCAGCAGGACCCGGTAACGGTCGTCGCGACCGGCAACCGTCAGGTCGCTGATTTCCAGCGTCGAATCGGTATCGAAAGGGCTGCGCGAGCTGGTGCCGAAGGCGATCTTGGGAACCTGGTCGAGCGTGTAGGCATGCTCGGCCGGATTCAGCCGGAAAAGATCGAACCACCAGCGGTCCGTTTCAAGGCGGGTCAGATCGATGCTGACCAGCGACTTTTCGATGCCGCAGGTGAAATGGGTGGACGGCGTGCGATAGCTTATCAGGTCGCCGCGTTTCGATACCTTGGCGTCGAAAGTCGGAATGCTCAGGATCAGCGTGTTCGCCGGACTGCATCGCGCGAAAAACGACAACGTCGTGTACCGGGAGATATCCAGATGCGCAGCCTGTCCGTCGCTCCCGGCGAAATGGACTTCCGCCGCTGCGAATGGGCGCTCGGCAACGGGGGAAAGACGGAATCGGGCCGATATGTCAGTGGTACCCGTAATGGACATCGCGGAACCGCCGCCGGATACGTTGTCCGAATAGGTATGCAGGCGGACCCGCAGCGAATCGCCCGCCGGCGGCAGCAACGACATGCGAGTACGGCCGGCACCGAGGCACAGGAAAGACAGGGCGATGCTGGCCGCCAGGACAGCGACGAAGGCCGCCAATAACTTGCAATGGAATTTATGCATGGGGGTGCCGGAAGACGAGATTCGATCCTGTCGCCGCGCTCGTTCCGTCCGCCGCCGGCCATTCTGGCCGAGGACGGCCGCGCAGTATCAGCCGCCGCAAGTCTTGCACATGTGCCGCCATTTCCCAAGTGAAAATTGGCAGGAATATATTCACGTCGCCGCTTCCCGCGTGAGGCGGCGCCGGCGGCAGGAAATAGTTGCAGAGATGCATTTTCGTGGTCGCCGGACGCATGCGTTTCGATACTCTTGCCGCAAACAATGCAAATAACTGCACTGTGCAAGGAAAAGTTTTCGCAGTGTCGCCCCGCGTGGCGCGGTCGGACTAGGGTACGGACGGGCACTGCCTGCCAGCGGCATCTCCGGGGAAAACCGGCGATGTCCGCGATCGCAGGCGTTCATCCCGACCATACCAACAGGAGACAGACAATGAAAAGATTTGCATGCCACGCCCTGGGAATCATTCTCGCGATGGGAATGGCCGCCTGCGGCGGCGGCCAGCCTTCGGAAACCGGCGCCGCCACGACCGCCTCGTCCGGAGCGGTGACCGCCGCCGCGCCTGCGGTCACCGCTGCCGCCGCCATCAGGCTCGGTAAATACCCGGACTATAATCCGGATCCGCTTCCTCCCGACACCGCGGGAGTTCAGCGCAATGCCAGCGAGCTGGCCGCCGGGATCAGGATCGGCTGGAATATCGGCAATACGCTGGAGGCGATCGGCGGCGAAACGAACTGGGGAAATCCGAAAATCAGTCGCGACCTGATACGCCTGGTGAAGCAAAGCGGATTCAACGCGATCCGCCTGCCCACGTCATGGGATCAGTATGCCGATCCGCAAACGGGGAAAATCAGCGACGCATGGCTGAACAGGGTAAAGGAAGTGGTGCAATATTGCGTCGACAACGACATGTATGTCATCGTCAATATCCACTGGGACGGCGGATGGCTCGAGAACAATGTGGATCTCGCCCGCAAGAGCGCGGTCATTGCAAAGCAGAAAGCCTACTGGCAGCAGATCGCCACCGCATTGCGCGATTTCGACGAGCATCTGCTGTTCGCCGGCGCCAACGAACCGGACGTGGCCGATGCGAAGGAAATGGAAATCCTGATGGGTTATCACCAGACGTTCGTCGATACGGTGCGCGCCACCGGCGGCAGGAACGCCTATCGCGTGCTGGTCGTGCAGGGACCGAAAACCGATATCGGCAGGACCAACTCGCTGATGTGGCGGCTCCCTGCCGACACGGTACCCGGCCGCCTGATGGTCGAAGTGCACTTCTACGACCCCTACAATTTCACGCTGATGCAGCAGGATGAATGGTGGGGCAACCAGTTCTACTACTGGGGCAACGGCTATCATTCCACGACCGACACGGCGCACAATGCCACGTGGGGCGAAGAGGCACAGCTCGGCAGTAACTTCGCGCTGATGAAGCAGAAATTCGTCGACAGGGGCGTGCCGGTGGTGCTGGGAGAATTCGCCGCGATGAAGCGTTCCGGCCTGGCGGGCGACGACCTGTCGCTGCACCTCGCATCGCGCGCCTATTATCACAACTTCGTGGTCAGGACGGCGATCGCCAACGGCATGCTGCCGTTCTTCTGGGATACCGGGGCGCAGGACGCCAATGCGTCGGGCATCTTCGACCGCAATACCAACACGGTACGCGACCGGCAGCTGCTGGACGCGCTGGTGGGCGGCGCCCGGTGACCTGGACGCCCGGCCGTGCGCGTGGCATGACCGGGCCCGCGGTCTCGCCTATTCGAACTTGAACGCCAGCGTGCCGAGCGTGGCACCGAGGGCCACGATCAGGCTGATCTGTTTTCGCAGGCGCCTGCGCCGCGCGATCAATTCATTGGTCGAGCGAAAGCTGAGCCGGCGCCGTTCGCGAAGTACTTGCTTGCTTCTGATTTTCATGGGTTCCACCAGATAGTTGTCCCGAAGGCGGGGACGTGTCATGCAGGGCCTGCCGGCATGCGCAAGCGCGCGGCGGCAGGCATCGGGCGATCTTCGTGGAGAGCTCGGCAGACGGAAGGAGACCGTTGCCGAGCCTAATGAAGCCGGGCAAGGCTGCGTGACATGGCAAAGGCCATGCCACCCGTATGAAGAAGCGCGACTGCATGGCGGGCACACGTTTTCCTGCCGGATACGGCAACGTGGCCAACTCGACGAGCGAAAAGCACATCGTCCATCATGCGATCACCAGGAACAAGAAGGGGCAACAGGCGGAAGCGGGCTGGCTGAACAGCACCGGGTAAGGCGATTATAGCCCGGTTCCGCGAGCCCGGCGGGGTGCCGAGCCGCGCGCCGTCGTCACTCCGTCGCATCCGTGCCAGCCGCTCCGCTGGCGACGAGTGCCGTGTACCAGTCGGCGTACGGGGTATTGCGCACCATCCGCCGGTTGTAGTCCTGCGCGCCGTCGGTCCACCACACCGGTCCGCGCTCGCCGAGCGCGCGCTTTGCCGTATCGACCGCCGCGCGGGCGCTGCGTTCCGCCTGGGCGTCGGCGGCCTTTCTGGCGGCGCCCACCTGGCGGCGCGCGTGCATCAGCCGGTCGACGAGTTCCTGCCGCACCTCGGGGGGCAGGGCCGGATTGCTCGTGCGCCAGAGCCGGCCGGATACGACGAAGTATCTTCCGTCCGGCGTGCCGGGGTATTTGTCAGGGGCTGGCATGCGCCGAATATACCCGACAAAGGCGATGTTTCAACGCGCGGTTGCCGTCGGCGCCGCGCCGTAGTACACCGGTGCGCCATCGAACACCACCTCGATCCGGTCCAGCACGAAGCCCGGGTCCAGCGCATGCACGCGCAGCCGGTGCGCGCCCGGTTGCAGCGCCGCCAGCGGCAGCGTGCGCACGGCCGTATTGGACAGCACGTTCCGCTTCCACTCGTCGCTGCGGCCGACGGTGGCGAAATCCAGCGTCACGGGCGCCGCGCCATCGAGCGAGACGGCGATGCGCAGCTTGCTGGCCGGCGTCAGCGCATGCACCGGCACGCCAACGATCTTCAGCCGGGCCTCGGCCTTCGTGTGGCTGTGGAACGCGTATTCCAGCGCGGGCGCGCCGGCCGGGTCGTCGCGCGAGGGCAACCCCAGGTCGGCGCGCTGCGCGGTGCCCTGGCTGCCCAGTTCCACCTCGGTCCAGCCCGGTGCCGAGGCGGCGGCCGCCGGCAGCGTGACGATCCTCTCCCGTTCGGTCGTGGTGTCGGCGCCCGGCGCCAACGCCACCGGGGCGGCAAGAGGCCTGTCGCCGCAGCCGATCTGCAGGCCGCCTGTTTCGCCCTTGCCGTCGTAGGTGACGGCGATGCGCTGCTCGTAGCCGTTGCCGGCATCGAGCGTGCCGTTGGCGTGCGACAGCCGCAGGCCGGCCGGCACCTTGTCCGCCGACCAGCGCAGCGGCGCGGCCGCGTACTGGATCACCGTCAGCGTCTTCGTTTCCGGCACGCCGCGCGTGAACGACAGCGCGCCACCCTGCGCCGACAGCGGGGTGGGGAAGGCGAGGCCGCAACCGGTGCGCGGCGACGGGCCGTACGACGGGAACACCGGCTCGGCGAACACGGGCAGGCGGCGCGGGGCGGCGTCCATCATGCCGCGCCACTTGCCGCCCGCCAGTGCGTTGTACTGCGCGGTATCGGCGGCGATCGCGTCCTGCGCCGTCCGCGCCGCTTTCGCATAGTGCCCCGCCGATGGCCGGCCCATGCGTGCATACTGCGCGGCCAGGTCCAGCTTCAGGATGCGCGCGTTCAGGCTGGCGCTGGCACGCACCGGGTACAGCACCAGCTGGAAGAAGGCGTCCTTGCGGTCGGCCGGCAGCGCCGCGCCGATCGCCTGGGCGCGCAGCGCCAGGGCTTCGTAGCGCGCCAGCCGCAGCTCCGCTTCCTCGCCGCCCGATTGCAGGTAATCGCCCTGGCGCACCGGCGTCGTCGGCTCGGTCTGCGAAAAGCCCATGTATTCGGGTTTGCGCTCCCACGCCAGCGCGTAATACTCGCGCAGGATGTCGGCGATGGCGCCCGCCTGCGCGGCGCCGAACTGCGCCGCGAACCACGCCTGCATGTGCGCGGCGGCGGGGCGGTCCAGCTCGCGCTTGTCGAAGGCGGCGTCGAGGAAATACTGGGTCAGGTATTCGCCCGGCTTGATGTCGCCCACGTTCGCCACCCAGACGCGGTCCGTTCCGGTGGCGACGGCGCGCTGCAGCTGGTCGCGCACCAGCCCGGGCGGCGTGGTGGCCAGCCACAGGTAATCGTGCGGCCGGCCCCAGTAGGAGATGTGGTAGTACAGGCCGGTGCCGCCGCCGCGCGCCGCTTCCTTCGGATTGCTGAGCTGGTGCAGGTAGCCGTAGTTGTCGTCCGGCCAGATCAGCGTGATGTCGTCCGGCACCTGCAGGCCGCTGTTGTAGATGTCGAGGACTTCCTTGTACACCGTCAGCGCCTGCGGAATGCGCGGCAGGGGCTTGCGGTGAGCGGTTGCCAGCAGGCCGCGCTGCAAGGCGATGGCATCGGCGACGCCGCCGCGGGCCTCGTCGATGGTGCTGGCGCCTTCCATCGCCGAATCGTGCACGCCCCGGATGCCCATCGAGTAGAAGGCCTCGGCGCCCCTGGTTTCGTCGACGCGGGTTTTCCAGTAGCGCGCGATCGCGTCGCGGTTGGTGAAGAAGTTGAAGTCGCCGTCGCTCTTTTTCCATTCGCGCACGTTATTGCGCATCATCGGCTCCGCGTGCGAGGTGCCAACGACGATCGCGTAGTCCTTCGCCACCTGCGCGTTGCCGGGAACCTGGTAGAACGGTTTCGTGGAATCGTGCATCGCGGGCCACAGCAGGTTGGCCTTCAGGCGCCACATCAGCTCGAAGATGCGCGCATAGGTGGCCGGGCCGATATCGCCGGCCGGGTCGAACGTCTTTGCCGCCCATGGCTGCAGGCCCCAGTCCTCGTCGTTCAGGAAGATCCCGCGATAGCGCACGGATGGGGCATCCGACAGGATTTTTTCGCCGCGCACCGCGACACGCGCGCGCACCGCCGGCGTCACGTCGGCCCACCATTCCCATGCCGAGACGCCCAGTTCCCGCGTCAGGTCGACCGTGCCGAACACGGCGCCGCGCGTATCGGAGCCGGCGATGACCAGCAGCCGCGTGCCCGGCCTGGCGCGCGAAGCGATGCCCACGCGCTGGTACCGTTCCCACTGGCCGGCCAGCGCGGAAAAATCGAGGCCCTCGGCTTTGGCGATGTCGCGCAGCAGCGGCGCGTCGTGCCGGCCGATGACGACGCAGACTTCGCGGCAGTCGGCCAGTTTCGCCGCGCGCCCGGCTTTTTCACCGCTCACGGCGCCAAGGTCGCGCCGCAGCAGGTCGCCGGCGATGCGCATCGTCGCGCTGTCCTCCACCACCACGGCCGCATGCTTCAGGTCGAAATCGGCGGCATGGACATTGGCCCCTAACAGCAATGAAATGCCCAGCGCAAGGCGGCTTTGATGGAAGATCATGAATGGTCGGCGAAGTTGATCAGTGAAGTTGCCCGGAGAAGTTGCCCGGCGGAGTTGGCCAGATGTAAAGCACTAATATATTACGCTGTGCAGGCTATCAAAATCCTTGTCCATCGCTCATCATGATGAGTGGATCATCCAGCCGAGGAACCCGGGAACGGGGGTCGGTTTTTTCACGGCAATTTTCTGCCGGCGCCCGGCCGATATCCCGGGTCGAAGGAGCTGTCATGTCACATTCCATCCTGCGCTCGCTCGCCATCGGCCTGCTTGCAACGGCCGCGCTGCACGGGCCCGCCGCCGCGGCGGACGAAGCCCGCCTTTGGCAGCGGCTGAAGGCCGGCGGGCATGTCGTGGTGATGCGCCACGCCGCCACCACGCCCGGCGTCGGCGATCCGCCCGGCTTCAGGCTGGGCGACTGCGCGACACAGCGTAACCTGTCCCCGGGCGGCCGTGACGATGCGAAGGCGGCCGGCGCCGCGTTCACCCGGAACGGAGTGCTGGTCGGCCGGGTACTGACCAGCCGCTGGTGCCGCTGCGCCGATACCGCCGACCTGGCGTTCGGCCGCGCCGAGCCGGCGGAAATGCTCGATTCGATGTGGCAGCAGGATGACGCCGAGCGCAACCGCAAAGTGGCCGCCGTTCGCAGGCATACCGCCACGTACAGCGAGCCGGGCAACCTGGTGCTGGTGACCCATGACGTGAACATCCGCGCGCTGACCGGCAAGAGCGTGGCGCAGGGCGAGATGGTGGTGGCGAAAGCGAGCGCCGACGGCAGCCTGGAGGTGCTGGGCACGCTGGGCGTGCCGAAGCCGGCGCGGTGAGCGCCCGATGGGGACCGATGCGGGCCGATGCGGACCTCCCCGCAACGGGCACGCCTTTCCGAAAGAAATTTGCTTTATGCTACGGCTCGTTCTTCACTCACCGATGAGCCGACATGCGCCTGTTCCTCCGCTGCCTCCTTTGCTGCCTTGCCTTCTGCAACCTGGCCCGGGCCGATCCCCAGTTCAAGCTGCTGGTCCTGGCCGCGCCGAACAAGTACCACTACGAATACATCCCCGTTGCGCGCGAAGGCTTCGAGCGGCTCGGCAAGCTGCATGCGTTCGAGATGACCTATGCGACCGGGTTGTGGGCGCTGGACGGCGACCTGAAACAGTATGCCGCCATCGTGCTGCTCAATACTTCCGGCGAGGAATTCAGCGACGCGCAGCGCAGGAAATTCGAGGATTACGTGAACGGCGGCGGCAATGTCGCCGTGGTGCACCGCGCGATTATCATCCCGCCCGGCAAATGGCCGTGGTACGAAAAGCTGGTGGGCCGCTCTTTCACGATCCATCCGATGATGCAGACCGCCGTCGTGCGCACCGTCGATGCGGGATTTCCGGCCACGTTCGGCGTTCCCGCGCGCTGGATCTGGAGCGACGAGTGGTACGAGCTCGCGAACCCGCACGACGTGGCGATCCGGCCGGTTCTGAACGTGGATGAACGCACGTACGACCCGGGCCGGATCTGGCCCGGCCAGGTGGCGAAGGGCATGGGCGCCGACCACCCGGTCAGCTGGTACCACAGCGTGGGCAGGGCGCGCGTGTTCGTCACGGCGCTGGGGCACGACGTGAACATGTACCGCGACCGCCATTACCTGGACCACCTGTACGGCGGCATCTGGTGGGCGGCGACCGGCAGGGGCGTCGCCGAATCCCGATAAAACGCTATCGGCGTTGGTGAAAAAAGCGCTTGGTCCCGCACTGGCTCCTCCGGTAAATTGGCCTGACCAAATGGAGGGGACATGACAACGACAAGACATATCGATGGCCGCCGCCGCGGGTTCCTCGTATCCGCGGGCCTGGCGATGGCCTGGCCGGCGCTGGCCGGCGCCACGGTGGTGGCCGAGCAACGGGGCAGCCGCGAAGACCTGAGCCTGTGGTACGACAGGGCCGCCGGCCCGTGGGTCGAGGCGCTGCCGGTCGGTAACGGCCGGCTGGGGGCCATGGTGTTCGGCCGCGTGGCGCAGGAGCGCATACAGCTGAACGAGGACACGCTGTTCGCCGGCGGCCCGTACGACCCGAACAACCCCGGCGCGCTGGAGGCGCTGCCGCGAGTACGCGCGCTGGTGGCCGCCGGCAAGTTCGAGGAGGCGGCAGCCCTGGCATCGGCCGGCATGATGGCCAGGCCGCTGCGGCAGATGCCGTATGGCGCCGCCGGCGACCTGCTGATCGATATCGCCGGCACCGCGGCCGCCACCGACTACCGCCGCACGCTGGACTTGGACACGGCCGTGGTCACGACCCGGTTCGCGAGCGGGGCCACCCGGCACGTGCGCGAGACGTTCGCCAGCGCGCCGGACGACGTGATCGTCGTGCGCCTGGCCGCCGAAGGGGATGGCCGGCTGGACATCGATCTCGGGTACCGGCACCCCGGCAACGTGAAGTACGGCGAACGCAGCCCCGAAGGCGCGGCCTGGGATCGGCGCGAATCGACGGATGCCGGCAGCCGGCCCGCCACGCTGTCGGTCCGGGCCGACGGCGCGGCCGCGCTGCTGGTCGAGGGCCGCAACGTGGCGGCGCACGGCATCGAGGCAGCGCTGCGCTACGCGGTGCGGGTGCAGGCCGCCAGCGACGGCAGCGTGACCGTCGACGGCGACCGGTTGCGGGTGCGCGGCGCGCGCGTAGTGACGCTGGTGATCGCCGTTGCCACGAGCTACGTGAATTTCCGCGATGTCGGCGGCGATCCCCTGGCCGCCGTGCGCGCCCGCAGCACGGCGGCGGCGGGCAAGCCCTACGCGCGCCTGCGCGCCGACCACGTGGCCGCGCACCGGGCACTGTTCCGGCGCCTGTCGCTGCGCCTCGGCACCCCGGATGCCGCCGCCACGCCGACCGACCGGCGCATCGCCGCTGCGGAAACGGCGCCCGAGCCGGGGCTCGCGGCGCTGTACGTGCAGTACGCGCGCTACCTGCTGATCTCGTCGTCGCGGCCGGGCAGCCAGCCGGCCAACCTGCAGGGCGTGTGGAACGAGGGGACCAACCCGCCGTGGGGTTCGAAATACACGATCAACATCAACACGCAGATGAACTACTGGCCGGCCGATCCCGCCAACCTGGGCGAATGCACGGAGCCGGTGCTGCGGATGGTGGAAGACCTGGCGATCACGGGCGCCGTCACGGCGCGGCAGGGCTACGGCGCGCGCGGCTGGGTGACCCACCACAACACCGACCTGTGGCGCGCCACCGCGCCGATCGACGGCCCGAACTGGGGCCTGTGGCCATGCGGCGGCGCCTGGCTGTGCAAGACGCTGTGGGATCATTACGAATACCATCCGGGTGGCGAGGAAGGGCAGGCATACCTGCGGCGCATCTGGCCGCTGCTGAAAGGCGCGTCGCTGTTTTTCGCCGACACGCTGGTCGAGGACCCGGGCGGACGCGGGCTCGTCACGTCGCCATCGGTCTCGCCGGAAAACAGGCACCCGTTCGGCGCCGCCGTATGCGCCGGGCCGGCGATGGACCGCCAGATCGTGCGCGACCTGTTCGGCTGGACGCTGGCCGCGCACCGGCTGCTGGGCGAACCCGATGCCGCATTGGCACGCGAACTTGCCGACAAGCGTGCGCGCCTCGCGCCGGATCGCGTGGGCGCCCACGGCCAGCTGCAGGAATGGCTGGAAGACTGGGATGCGCAGGCGCCCGAACAGGACCACCGGCACGTGTCGCACCTGTACGGCATCTATCCCGGCGACCAGATCAACGTACGCGATACGCCGGCCCTGGTGGCGGGCGCGAAGGTCACGCTGAACACCCGTGGCGACAAGTCCACCGGCTGGGCCACCGCATGGCGCCTGGCCCTGTGGGCCCGGATGGGCGACGGCGACCGAGCGCACGCGATCCTGCTGGGCTTGCTGGGCCCCGAACGCACTTACCCGAACATGTTCGACGCGCATCCGCCGTTCCAGATCGACGGCAACTTCGGCGGTGCCGCCGGCGTGCTGGAGATGATCGTGCAGTCGTGGGGCGGCGAAATCCGGTTGTTGCCGGCCCTGCCGAAAGCCTGGCCGGACGGCGCGCTGCACGGCGTGCGGGCGCGGGGCGGCGTGGCGCTGGATATCGCGTGGCAAGGCGGACGGCTGCGCTCGGTCGCGCTGCGCGGGCAACCGGGCGCGAAAGTGGCGCTGCGCCTGGGCGAGCGGCTGGTCGATGCCGCGCTCGACGGGGCAGGGCGGGCCCGGTTCGATGACGGGCTGCGCAGGCAAGGCTGACCACGGGCCGGGCGCCGTTGTTCCGGCCCTTTCCTATGCCTTCCCGCAGGCCAGCGTCGTGTCGGCCGGCGCGAACGCTTCGCCGCGCGGCGTGACGGTGCGCGCGGACGACCGTTCGATCCAGCCCAGCGCGCGCTGCCACTCCCGTTCGAGCAGGTCGCGGGGATCCCACCGGCCGTCGCCGCACAGCACGGTGGACATCCGCGTGCGGCTCGCCGCGCTCAGGAACCAGCTCATCGGCGGATCGTCGTCCAGCAGCCCGGCGGCGAAGCGGCCGGGCCGCTTGTGGTCCGACTCGGGGTAGCGCAATTCGATGACCCGGCCGGCCGGGCAGCCGCCCAGCAGCCGGATCGCCTCGGCTTCCTGCGCGTGGGCGCGGGCCGTGCGGGTCTGGTACAGCGCGAACGGCGGCGCGCTGGCCTCCATCGCGATCGGCAGCCTGCGCGAGCGGGGTTGCGGCTTCGGGTCGCAGATCCACTGGGCGCTGCCGGCAGGGTCGTTTTCGATGACGATCACGACGATCTGCCGCGCCAGTGCCTGCTGCGCCGCGGTACCGCCCTGCAGCGCGCCGATCATCGCGTTGATCGCCGCCACGCCGGAATTCTCGAAATAGCCGCCGTCCACCACGTAGTCCCATACCCGGTCGCCGCCCGGGTGCCGGATCGCGGCCGCCGGGCTGACGTAGGTGAAGCGGGCGGAATTGTGCACGGCGCCGGCACGCGTGAGCCGCGCGGTGTCGAGCGCATCGTCGAAGATGTCGTAGGCATCGGTCGGCACGAAGCGCAGGTCCGATTGCACCACCAGGCGGCCGTCGCCCACGGTCGTGGTATTGAACATCATGCGTGGTACCGCGGCGGGCGCCTTGCCCGCCGCGCGCAGCGGCTGCGTGAACCATGCCGCCTGCGCCGGGCTGTGGCGCCGCCAGTCGCGTGCCCATGCTTCCTCCAGGCCGCGCGAGCGGTCGCAGGCGATGCACGGCACCGGCAGGAAGCGCGCGATCGTGTCGCTGTACAGCATCTGGCCGACGGCCGGCGCGAGGAAATCGCGGGCCAGGAAGTCGGTGGGGCGCGGCGCCAGCGGGCCGCTGCCGTCCCTTGCGGTTTCCTGTTCCGCCGCCAGCGCTGCCACGAACGCGGCCAGCCCCAGGCTGCCGCCGGAAACGCCGCTGACCGCGTAGACATTGCGGGCGAATTCGCGCCCCCGCAGGCGCGAGCGGTTTTCCAGGTTGGTCAGCACCACGCCGGTCCAGTAGGCGGCCCGGGAGGCGCCGCCGGCGGCGGCCACCAGGTAGATCGGGTCCGTGCCGCGCGGGCCGCGGGCCGCGTTCCATGCTTCCAGGTCGTCCGGGAAAGCCGGCCGGTCGCCGCGCGGGGCCGGCGCGCCGCCGCGCGCCACGAAGTGGTTTTCGTTGACGAACGACAGCGCGAACGCCAGCGCGAACGGCACCAGCGCGAACGACGGCCAGCCGGCGCTGCGCGGCAGGTAAGTCATCGCGAAGCTGCCGAACAGCGTCCACGAACCGAGCGCGATCAGCACCAGGGCCGGAGAGCCGATGGCGCGGGACGCCGTCTCGCGCCCGACGACGGTTGCGAGCAGCACGCCGAACGAGATCGCGAACATCGCCAGCACGGTGGCGACCGCGCCCCGGCTGAGCGTATCGAAACGGGGATAGGGATCGTCGTCGCGCCGGTGCCATCCCGCATCGGCGGCGGGAAGGTGGCGCCGGAACACCACGAATGCCAGGAAGGTGGCGGCGGTCGCGGCCAGCGCTATCCAATAGCGCGGCGACGGCGTGGCAACGATGAAGAACACGGTGATCGGCACGACGCCGAGCAGCCCCAGAAGGCGCGGCAGCCAGCGCCCTGCCATGTCAGCGAAGCGATCGTCGATGCATGGCCGCAGCCGGTCGTGAGGAAAACGCTTGCCCAGCATGATGCGGGCGCAGTACCAGCTGGCGAACGCCCAGTAGGCCAGGGCGGTGACGAACAGCGCATAGCCGGGCGACGCCAGCGGATCGGGTGCGCCGGCGCCATCGGGCGCGCCGAACGCCACGAGCGTCTCGCGTGCCTGCTCCAGGCCGAGCAGGATGCCGTTGCCGGCGAGCGTCATCATGACCGGGTACAGGCACAGGTTCAATGCGCCGGCCAGGAAGGCGGTCCGGGTCAGCCGCGGCGTGTACCGTTCGTTGCCCGGCTCGGCGACCGGCGGGATGATCTGCGAAGTGCTGGGGTGGTGGAGCATGCGGGTTCCGGCGGTGTGTTCACGAACACCGTGGGAACAGCATGACAAACCATGGCGGAAAAAACAACCGCGCCGACGTGAGAGGCGCGGCTGTTTCGCTGGCTTTCGGGCCGGTTGCCTGGATCAGCGGCCGGTGCTGCGCAGCTGGACCTTCGTGCCTTGCAGGCCTTCGGCCGAGACGCGCACCGTGATCGGGCCCTTGCCGCCCGCCTTGGCGCGCACCACGCCCAGCACCAGGCCATTGAACGCGGCGCGCTCCGGCGACTGGAACGACTCGAAGCTTGTCGGGTCGCCATTGTCCGTGGCCACCAGCTCGCCCGGGCCTTCGACCGTGAAGCGCACGCGGTTGCTGGCGCGCGGCGATGTCAACCCGGCCTTGTCGGTCACGCGCACCGTGATGAACGACAGGTCGCGGCCGTCGCCGGCGATGGTGGCGCGGTCGGCGACGGCCTGCAGGGCGGATGGCGCGTCGGCGGTCTTCACCGACGAACGGGCCCATTCCTTGCCGTCCTTGTAGGCGACCACTTCGATCGTTCCCGGTTCGTACGTCACGAAATCCCAGCGCAGCCGGTAGGCATACGGCGCGACTTTCAGCCTGCCCTGCGACTTGCCGTTGACGAACAGCTCGGCCTCGTCGCCGGACGTGAACACGTGCACCGGCGTGACTTCGCCGACGCGGTCCGGCCAGGTCCAGTGCGGCAGGATATGCGCCATCTTCAGGTCCGGGCGCCAGCGCGCCTGGTACAGGTAGTAGCGGTCCTTCCTGAAGCCCGCCAGGTCGACGATGCCGGAATACGAGCTGCGCGCGCCGTAATAGGGGGTAGGCTCGCCCAGGTAATCGAAGCCGGTCCAGACGAATTCGCCGGCCGTGTACGGGTTCTGGTCGAGCGAGGCGAAGGCGCGGTCGGCCGAGCTGCCGAAGTCCGACGCGAACAGTTCGTAGGCGGAAACCTGCTGTGTCTTCGGATCGCCGCCGGCGCCCGGCCGCACCGAGGCGCTGAGCGCGCCCGGCACCGGGAACTGGTATTCGCCGCGGCTGGACAGCGCGGAGGCGCTTTCCGTGTGCAGGATGACCTTGTCCGGGAACTTCTCGCGGAAGGCCGGGAACTGGCCCGGCAGCGTGCGGATGCCGGTGCCCTGGTAGTTCAGGCTGATCACATCCATCGTGGCCGGCAGCGGCATGTCCGGCTTGGCCCAGTTCATCGCCGTGGTGGCGGGGCGGCCGGGGTCTTCCTCGTGCACGATGCCCACCAGCTTGCGGCCGATCGCCGCGCCATGCTCGCCGGTGTACTGCTCGCCCACTTCGTTCCCCACGCTCCACATCACGATCGACGGATGGTTGCGGTCGCGGCGCAGCATCGCGCGCAGGTCCTGCTCGTGCCACTCGGGGAAGATCAGGTGGAAGTCGAGCGGCGTCTTCTTGCGTTCCCACGAGTCGAACACCTCGTCCTGCACGACGATGCCCATGCGGTCGGTCAGGTCGAGCAGTTGCGGGTCCGGCGGATTGTGGCTCACGCGCAGCGCGTTGATACCCATCTCCAGCATGATCTCGAGCTGGCGCTCGGCCGCGCGCACGTTGAACGCGGCGCCCAGCGCGCCCAGGTCGTGGTGGTTGTTCACGCCGCGGATCGGCACGTGCTCGCCGTTGACGAACAGGCCGCGGCTGGCGTCGAAGCGCAGGTCGCGGATGCCGAACGGCGTTTCGTAGCGGTCGATCACGCGGCCATCCTGGCGCACCGTGGTCACGGCCGCGTAGCGGTTGGGCGTCTGGTTCGGCACCGGGCCCCACAGGCGCGGATTTCTCAGCGTGGTGTCGCCGGCCACGGTGGCGCTGGCGCCGGGAGCGATGGTTGTCCTTGGCGAAACCGCGGTCGCCACGGCATTCCCCGTCATGCGGCCCTTGCCGTCGAGCGCGTACAGCTGGGTGGTCACATCCGCCGTGGCCGGCGCGGTGCCGGCGTTGTCCAGCGTGACGTTCCACGCCACCTGGGCCGACTCCTTCGACACCTTCGGCGTGCGCACCTGCACGCCCCACTGGCCGACATGGACGGGCGCGGTTTTCGTCAGCCATACATTGCGGTAAAGCCCGGCGCCCGGGTACCAGCGCGCCGATTCGGCCGTGTTGTCGAGGCGGATCGCCAGCTGGTTGTCGCCCGGCTTCAGGAATTTCGTCAGGTCGATGCGGAACGAGTTGTAGCCGTAAGGCCAGCCACCGGCCAGCTTGCCGTTGATCCAGACGGACGAATATGCCATCGCGCCATCGATGTCGAGGAAGACCGACTTGCCGGCATCGGCATTCGTGATGGCGATCTTGTTGCGGTACCAGGCCGGGCCCCAGGTCTTCAGCCGGCCCATGCCGCCGTAGGGGCCGGTCTTCAGGAACGGGCCTTCGATGGCCCAGTCGTGCGGCAGCGTGACGGCGCGCCATGCGCTGTCGTCGAACTCGGCCCTGGCATACGGCGCATCGATCGCCGGTTCCTGCGCCGGGCGCGTGAAACGTTTGGCCGGATCCTTGATGAAGGCATTGCCGGTCGGAAGAATCCAGGGTTTCAGCAGCGGCACGTTGCCGCGGGCGATGCGCGCCGCTTCTTCCGGCATCGCATCGGCCACCTTGCCGTCCGCGGACTCCTTGACTTCGGGGCGGATGTCGTACAGGTATGGCGCCGAGTTGCCGCCCGGGTCCCCCAGGGTGAACTTCCAGCCGTCGTTGAACGGAACGCGCTGGCGCGGCGACTGCCTGTCCGCCGTTTCCTGCGGGGCCGCCGCCACGGTCACCACCATGGCCGGTGCCGCCGCCATGAATGCCAGCGCCATCAATGGCGTGGCAAGTCGTGCGGCCACGGGCCGCCCTTGACGCGAATGCTTCACGTATCCTCCAAGTCGTCTCGCTGCGCTGTCCGATGCGGGCTTGGTAGCGTATATCACTCCCCGCTCCGCTCGCTGTTGTGAGGCGCCGGTGCCATTTTTCGCTTCCGCCGGCTTTGAATATTGTTAGCGCAACCAACGCGCAGTGTAGGATGATCGTCCGGTGCAGTCAATCCATCGCGGAGGTGTTTCAGGGAAAATGGCAGGCCCGCGGGGGAGGGTGCCGGTCGGCAGGCCAGCGATCGGCGCCGATCGTCCGGCGCGGTCGAGCCGCCAAGAGGGCTTCCAGGAAAAGGGAGCGCGATTTGCCGCCCGGTGGGCGCAGCGGAGCGGCGATACCGTCCGCCTGTGGCCCGGTAAAACAAGTTCGCCACAAATTAATAAGGTCTGCCACGACAGCCAGGGAAGACCGGCGCTTTGTGGCCTGTCCTGGCAGCAACAAGCTCGTACACTGGGCCATCACGACAGTCCGCTTTCGGCCCAGGCTGTGTAAAAACATAGCGTCGTGTAAACGGACGCCGCTAGGTAAACGTTAAGCCAGTATCTCATCAAGATGGATGCTAAATGAAGCGCTTTATCGAAGGCGAGGATCGTGGCCAAGGCACGCTGTTGCCTGAACTCTTGGACGACTACGTGGCCGAAGATAATCCAGTGCGAGTGGTCGATGTATTCGTGGACGAATTTGACCTTGCCCCCCTGGGCTTCACGCGGGTGCAACCAGCAAAGACGGGCCGGCCGGCTTACCATCCCGCCGTTCTTCTCAAGCTTTACATTTATGGCTACCTCAACCGCATCCAATCGAGCCGTCGGCTCGAGCGTGAAGCGCAGCGTAATGTCGAGCTGATGTGGTTGACGCAACGCTTGGCGCCGGACTTCAAGACGATCGCGAACTTCCGCAAAGATAATGGCAAAGCGATCCGCTATGTGTGCCGGCAGTTTGTCGTGCTATGCCAGCAACTGGACCTTTTCTCGGATGCGGTTGTGGCGATCGACGGCA
The DNA here is from genome assembly GCF_009727155.1 of Pseudoduganella dura. Lineage (NCBI taxonomy): Bacteria > Pseudomonadati > Pseudomonadota > Betaproteobacteria > Burkholderiales > Oxalobacteraceae > Pseudoduganella > Pseudoduganella dura. Next base: position 6,217,257 of record NZ_WNWM01000002.1, read on the forward strand.
GCAAGTTTAAGGCAGTCAACAGCAGCTACCGCAACTTTACCCAAGCCAAGCTCAAGCGCCGGATGGAAGAAATCGAGGCCAATATCGGCCGCTATTTGGCGGAACTGGACACGGCTGACAGGCAGGAGCCGGCGGTAAAGCAAGCGCGCAGCGCCCGACTGAATGACAAGATCTCAGCGATGAAATTGCAGATGGCCGCGCTCAAAGAAATTGAAGCGAAGCTGGAGGCGACTGGCGAAACGCAGATCTCGCTGACCGATCCAGATTCCGTTCCATGATGACGCGAGGCTCAGGCATCGTAGGCTACAACGTGCAAACTGCAATCGACGCCAAGCACCATTTGATCGTCGGACACGAGGTAACCAACATCGGCAACGACCGCGATCAGCTGTCGGGAATGGCAAAGAAGGCTCGCACCGCAATCGGGACAGAGTCACTGACCGCAATCGCTGATCGCGGCTACTTCAAGGGCGAGGAAATTTTGGCGTGCAAGCAAGCCGGTATTGCCGTGCTGGTGCCGGCTACCAGGACATCCAACGCCAAGGCCGACGGCAGATTCGACAAGGCAGACTTCGTCTATGACCGGGAGAAGAACGAGTACCGTTGCCCGGCGGGTCAAGCACTGATCTGGCGTTTCGCCGGCGTTGAAAAAGGCATGACGCTCAACCGTTATTGGAGCTCGAATTGCAAGACCTGTCCGCTCAAGGACAGGTGCACGCCTAGCCAGCAGCGCCGGGTGACGCGCTGGGAGCACCAGGACGTGCTCGACGACATGCAAGAGCAGCTTGAACGGAGCCCGTATGCCATGCGGATCCGGCGTTGCTCGGTCGAGCATCCATTCGGGACCATCAAGTCCTGGATGGGGGCAACGCACTTCCTGACAAAAGGACTGGAACGCGTGAAGACCGATATGAGCCTGCACGTGCTCGCCTATAACGTCAAACGGTTGATGTCGCTGCTTGGGGTCGCTGGCATGATGGAGGCGATCAGGGCGTATGCCTTTTTATCGGCCCTGCAGCGTGTGTTTGGAGCCATTACCTTGCTGATCCGGCCAGTATCCCCAAAAATGCCGTACTGCTCCCTGAGTACCTTAAAGCGCCGCACCACGTGCATCGGCGGGTATAGTTCTCCTGCTAAGGCCTACTTCTAAGTTTTTACCCAGCCTGGGCCAAAACCGGACCTTTGCAAGGGCATTAAAAATGAAAGTCTATCTCGACGATGAAAGAGCTACACCAGATGGCTGGGTTCGAGTCTACTGGCCTGATGAGACTGTGACGCTACTATCGACCGAGGATGTCGTGGAGCTAAGTCTTGATCACGATTTGGGCGATGATGAGCGTGGCACCGGCTACGATGTAGTGTTCTGGATTGAAGAAGCAGTGGCACTGCGCGGTTTCATTCCACCACTGATTCGAGTGCACTCCGCCAATAGCTCAGCGCGGGAAAAGATGGAAGCTGGAATAGCTGCAATACGTCGATTTCAAACTACGCGCCGGTAGCGCCTTTTTCAGTGAAGATGATTGTTATTACCTCGATTGCGAACGGCAGCTTCAGGGCGATTGCACCAGTTTGTGCAGCTTGCTACAGGGTGTGACGCTGTCGATCTCAATAAGGAAATGTTCGGACCGCGTGAGCATTATCTTGGCGGCGCATTCGGCGTCGGAAGCTCTTCTGAATGATCGATGGCAAACAGGAATGTAGCCTAATCAACTCAGGTCGGGGCACCGACGGGAACGGGTTCTGTCGAATAACTCAGCGCTTCCCTAACGCTTTCGAGAAGAAGGCGACCACCTTCCGATTGAAACTGTGATGGAACGCGACACGGTCGAACCCCGCCTGGCTGACGCAAATGGGCGGCGCAATACGGGCTAGCTGTTCGCTGCACGGTGCCAGGAAATCGAAGTGACCTGCGCCCTGTACGACGTGATACTCCGGCGCCATCGGCAGCGCATGGCGCACGGCTTCGGCATACCAGGGATGCGGAAGAATGTCATCGTCCTGTGCGCGCCAGAGTTGCAGTGGGATATTCACATTGCGTAATCCAGCCGCGTCGAAGGTGAATCCCAGAGCCGGTGCCGCAATCACGGCGGCCTTGATTCTCGCATCGTGCAAGTTCTTCGATGAACTGACAGGGATTGGTCGCTGCACATGCTCGGCCAATAACCGGCAGGCGAAGTCGCCAGGATGGGCCGTGCAATGCACTGGGACCCGCGCCAAGTCCGGTATGCCGCCTGCATTGACCAGCGCCGTAAATCCACCGGACGAGAAACCGAAGATGCCGATCCCGTCTGACGCCAGTGCAGCGCGCCCGCGCCACTCGCGCAGCATATAGTCGATCGCCGCTGTAACGTGCCTGGGGCGCGCCAGGATATCGACAGCGCGGCTTTGGTCTTTGTAGTTGTCGCCCGGGTGGGTGAGCGCGGCGACGATGAATCCCGCGTCTGCCAGCGCCAGGGCCGTGTCGTAATGACTGAAGGCGTAGCCTCCCGTACCGTGTGAGACGATAATCAGGGGCAGACTTGTTCCCATGACTTCACCGCCTATTGCGACTTGCTGGGTGGTCACCCCGATGTCGTGCATCGCTGTGCCGGATGCGCTGGGATACCAGATCGCCAGCTCGATGGCGACGCCCCCTTCGCCCGGTAACCGGGCAGACTGGAACCCGGCCGCGTGGCACTGAGCTGCCCACATCAGGGACACAGCCAGGAAAGTAATCAATTTCAGCATAATGGCTCCTGTTTGGAAATGAAGCCAAGTATATTTACGTCGATGGCTTCGAATGAAGGCTTGCGACGAAACGACGTAGCGGCGCCGCGAAACGATTGAATTAGGCCGCGAATTTTTCGATCCCCTGCACGACCATGCCCTCGCTCGCCAGATGATGGCTCGACTCGGCAGGCAGCATGTGTTCGGCTAGCATCTTCTTGAGCCGGCCGGCCAAGCCGCTTTCGCTAAGGGTCGACTCCGCGTCCTTGTTCTCAACCCGGGCAAGCAATCGGTCGATCAGCTCGACGGGGGAACGGATACGCTGCTTTCTGGGTTTCTTGGTGGTGCGGCAGTTTCAACACACCAGTCCGGAGACTACCTTGAGAAGAGCCGGCTCGAACGGCTCGCAGCACGTCTGGAACCCGTAGGTAGTCTTAGCGAGGCGGCAGCAGCGGAACGGGAAATACTAACGATTGCAAGAAGCGACATTGACTCCGGACCATCGAACCAGACCGCAATGCCAGCGTATTATATGGCACTGGATTCCGTTCAAAGGATGCGCAGCGCCGGTCGGTTTAAACGTCCGCTTTGGGGCTATTGTGTTGAAAAACCCGTAGGCAAGAGAAGTGCTGGTGGAGTAACTGTACAGTAAAAATTGGCGATACAGTTACTGCTGGGTTCTTACCGATCACTGCTTTCATATTTGATATTTATAAAAACAGCTTTTTGCCATTCGCCGAAGATTTTGGGCGGTTGCCGCCAAAAGAAACTCGTCATGGGCACCGCTGGGACCACGCAGACGTAACTGGCCGAGTTTCAGGATGCGTTTGAGGTGGGCAAACAGCATTTCCACTTTCTTTCGTTCCCGCCGTGACTGGCGATATGCGTCGGTCTTGCCGATAGCACGAGCAACATCGCGTGCAGGTTCTTGAGGGCTTCGGTCGATCTTGCGGATAACCATGTTGGGGCAGCACTTCGGTTTTAACTCACAAAGCTGACAGTCGTACTGGCTGGCTCGATAACGAAACGGATTTTTCTGCTGACTACGTTGAGCCGGTTTCAGGTGTTTCCCGGCAGGGCAAACGTAGCGGTTGTTTTCAGCATCGAAGATGAAGTCGGCACGACTGAAAGTGCCGTCGTGATGCTCGGATTTATCCCATACCGGGACGTGAGGAGCAATGCTTTTTTCGTTGACCAGCCATCCCAGCATTGCAGCAACACCGTAGTTCGTGTCACCCACCAGACGACGCGGTTTGATGGCGAACTTTTCCTCGACACGATCAATCATGGTTTTGGTCGCTTCGACCTCTGCTGTTTTGTTCACCGCTGAAGCCTCGACATCGACAATCATTCCAGCCTTCAAATCGATGAGGTAATTGGTGCAATAGGCAAAAATCGCCGGTCCTGCAGCAGCAGTCCAGGTTGCGGCCGGGTCGGTTAGAGAAATTCTTTTCGGTGTTGGCGGCACCGGATTGGCCTGTTCCAAGGCTGTCAAATACTCGCGCACTGGCCGACTTGCCTGTGCTGGGTCCCCCCAATCGATTCCGGCATCGCCTGGACGAGATCGTTGACGCTGGGCGTCAGCCTTGATCATGCTGGCATCAGTCGCAAATCCCTCACCCTGCACTAAACCTTCAGCCATACAACGCCGAAGAACGGAATCGAACAGCTGGCGGAAAGCGTCGTGATCACGGAAACGGCCATGCCGGTTCTTGGAAAAACTCGAGTGATCCGGGACCTTGTCTTTCAGACCGAGCCGACAGAACCAGCGGTACGCCAGGTTCATGCTGACTTCTTCGCATAGCCGTCGTTCTGAACGGATACCGTAGGAGTAGCCAATAATCAGCATCCGTGCCATCAACTCAGGATCAATCGATGGCCGTCCGGTATGGCTGTACGAATCAGCCAGGCACAGCCGAAATTCGCTCAGGTCGAGATATCGGTCCACTGCTCTCAACAGATGGTCTTCAGGAACATATTCCTCTAGACTGATCGATACGAACAGTTCCCTCTTGGTTGCTTGACGTCCCATCATCGCAGCCTCCCGCTTTGAACCGTCTTCATAGACAACGGTAGGCCGCAACATGGCTGCAATCAAGGGGCGTTTTTCAACACAATAGGGCGATTCCTGCCAGTCGTGATCGATCATGAGTTTTCACGCGGGCAACATGCTATCCTGAGGTGAATTGCCGGGTTCGGCCAGAAGCGGTCAGTCAGGGTGCATCCAGATATCGAAGTCGCGAACGCTTCTTCACCGAGGGGACGTGCCAGCGACTAGATGTCTGGAGGGGTGGCGCTCTGCAGGACCCTAGGTGAAAATAACTTGGAAGCAAACTCTCGATGAAAAAATGCATTTTGGTAGTTCTGTTTGCAGCCGTCATCCCGTTTCAAGTCTGTAGCGGTCAGAGTGCACATGAGCTGAAGTCCACAACTGTTCCAGCAAAGATCGACATGCTTTACACACCTGAAATCGGTGGAATCAAGCAGGCTGTAGAAATCAAGACGGATGATATGAGCAGACCAGTGCTGTTGTTCCTGTCCGGAGGTCCGGGCAGCTCAATGATGAACAATGCGGGTTCTTTCACTACCATGCTGAAAACTCGATTCACGATTGTTCAGTGGGATCAACGGGACGCTGGCAAAACCCTGAAATTGAATCCATCTCCAACGCGTCCTTCAGTTGAACAAATGGAGCAGGATACACTGCAAGTCATAGACTTTGTCAGGAAAGAACTAAAGCAGGAAAAGATCTTCTTACTAGGCAGCTCCTGGGGGAACGTCCTTGGCTTTCATGTCGTTAAAACCCACCCAGAAGTCCTACATGCCTATTTCGCTGTCAACCCTGTGGTAAGCCAACTAGCAAGTGAAAAAGAGCTGCTTCAGACCTTGAGGAGCCACTTCTACGGAAATCCGTTGGCGGTGAGCGAATTGGCTAACGTGAATATCCCGTTCAAGACCGATGAAGACCTGCTGTACTTGAGGAAGTGGCTCTTCTACAAGGATGGCAAGACCAATGTGCTGAGTGAGGAATTCAAGAGCGGCTTTCTTCATTGGTCGGCTAAGTGGTCCTCAGTGTGGAACGAGGTCATGACGGTTGATTTGCCGAAGTCTCTAACGCAAGTTGAATGCCCAGTTTATTTTCTTGTAGGCGCCATGGATATTCAGACTTCCACACGGATCACGCAAGCATACTTTGAGAAGTTGAAAGCGCCGAAGAAGGAGCTATTCATGTTTGAACGTTCTGGGCATCAAATCCATCAGGATGAACCGGAAAAGCTTCAGAGTACAATCCTCAAGACACTCAGCGCGATTTGACAGAGGTACGGCAAATGCAGCAAACGGCCAGAAGCGGACCTCGCCCTCGATCCTAACGGAAGCTTAAATTTAAAAGGATGATCGGCAATGACGAAGGATGCCTCAATGGCGAAAACCAACAGCGCAGCGCGAGCGGAGAGGTTCATTGATTTAGGGTGGACGTTGGAGCATGAGATTAAAGCGGCAAACGGAGAGACCTACGAGTGGCTGCTTCGTTGGACACACGGTTTTACGCCGGTTAGGCCTACTCCACCACTACACAAGGCAGCGACTGTTTAAAACTCGACAACGAGTTTCCGCAATGGGGCGGGAGCGGCCTATCGTGAAAGTCAGTGATTTTTCCGGTTCGGCAACCTGCTATGTTGCGGCGAACGGCCGAGTTCGGCCAGGAGCGGAAATTGGAGAAACGATGGGCTGGGCACCAATTTCAGAAGCGGAATTATGGGACAAGATCATCGGCGCCGAAGGCCGGATGAGTCCACACATTTTCCGTCTTTGGGAAGTAATTAAGATTACTCCAGAAAAATGGAGCGAAAAATCGTACGGCATGGACGGCGGAGGATTTTGGGTCGTGGCCGTTATCGGCAACCGAGCAATCTGGTTTAATGATATCGAAGACGGATTCAATTGCTCTTCTTACATAGTCACGGGGAAGCTCACTGAATACTTCTGTAATCAGGATGAACTTGAGATGGCAGTTCAAAATATATTGACAATTATTGAGGTGGGCCACGACTTCTCAGTGCGATGTTCTGCTCCCATCCCGGGAGAGTGGATGCCTGGATAGTGCAGATCGCTAAGGGTCCGCTTCGGGCCGGCAGCTGCCCGTCGCGACAGTCTGTGACTTTTACGGTTCAGTGACCTGCTATGCTGGAGCGAACGGCCTAGTTCGGCCAGAAGCGGCCGTTGTCAGTGATGGCTTTCCGCAGTTCTCTTCCGCATGAATCGTGACCATGAAGAATCAATACCGTGTCACAAAATATGCCCCGTCGCAGAGAGATGCGACGGGCGCATACACAAACTGCGATTGGACTTCCCGATCTGATATTAGACAGGTCTTTAACGGTGTGATGCTGTCTGAGGCGGCGTATCTGAAGATTGAAAACAGCTATCTGTCTGTTATAAAAAATTTCGTACGCGAGGCAGGCATCGAGTCATTACTGTTAAAGTAATTGGAACGTCGCGACGCCTCCACAGACGGCTTTTTGCACGGCGGGAACCTATCTATTGCTCAAAGCCTTGATTTTGCGCGTCTTGTTGTCCGCGAAGAGGCATGGGGAAAACTCGTAGTGCCAGGTAAGGCCTATGTCCATTTTAACTATGACTACTATATGTACATCGGAGTACCCTCGAAATGCGAGCGATCGATTACCATCGAACGCGATCTAGGTCTATTTGTCGAACGAATTCGCTCGCCTCTTCTGCGTCAACAGCGATTCAGCGAAGTTACCCGCTGACTCCCTAGAGGTCCGCATTTTGACGACGAATTGGACGGAACCAAGGGCTGCTTAGGGGCTATTGTGTTGAAAAACGCCCCTTGATTGCAGCCATGTTGCGGCCTACCGTTGTCTATGAAGACGGTTCAAAGCGGGAGGCTGCGATGATGGGACGTCAAGCAACCAAGAGGGAACTGTTCGTATCGATCAGTCTAGAGGAATATGTTCCTGAAGACCATCTGTTGAGAGCAGTGGACCGATATCTCGACCTGAGCGAATTTCGGCTGTGCCTGGCTGATTCGTACAGCCATACCGGACGGCCATCGATTGATCCTGAGTTGATGGCACGGATGCTGATTATTGGCTACTCCTACGGTATCCGTTCAGAACGACGGCTATGCGAAGAAGTCAGCATGAACCTGGCGTACCGCTGGTTCTGTCGGCTCGGTCTGAAAGACAAGGTCCCGGATCACTCGAGTTTTTCCAAGAACCGGCATGGCCGTTTCCGTGATCACGACGCTTTCCGCCAGCTGTTCGATTCCGTTCTTCGGCGTTGTATGGCTGAAGGTTTAGTGCAGGGTGAGGGATTTGCGACTGATGCCAGCATGATCAAGGCTGACGCCCAGCGTCAACGATCTCGTCCAGGCGATGCCGGAATCGATTGGGGGGACCCAGCACAGGCAAGTCGGCCAGTGCGCGAGTATTTGACAGCCTTGGAACAGGCCAATCCGGTGCCGCCAACACCGAAAAGAATTTCTCTAACCGACCCGGCCGCAACCTGGACTGCTGCTGCAGGACCGGCGATTTTTGCCTATTGCACCAATTACCTCATCGATTTGAAGGCTGGAATGATTGTCGATGTCGAGGCTTCAGCGGTGAACAAAACAGCAGAGGTCGAAGCGACCAAAACCATGATTGATCGTGTCGAGGAAAAGTTCGCCATCAAACCGCGTCGTCTGGTGGGTGACACGAACTACGGTGTTGCTGCAATGCTGGGATGGCTGGTCAACGAAAAAAGCATTGCTCCTCACGTCCCGGTATGGGATAAATCCGAGCATCACGACGGCACTTTCAGTCGTGCCGACTTCATCTTCGATGCTGAAAACAACCGCTACGTTTGCCCTGCCGGGAAACACCTGAAACCGGCTCAACGTAGTCAGCAGAAAAATCCGTTTCGTTATCGAGCCAGCCAGTACGACTGTCAGCTTTGTGAGTTAAAACCGAAGTGCTGCCCCAACATGGTTATCCGCAAGATCGACCGAAGCCCTCAAGAACCTGCACGCGATGTTGCTCGTGCTATCGGCAAGACCGACGCATATCGCCAGTCACGGCGGGAACGAAAGAAAGTGGAAATGCTGTTTGCCCACCTCAAACGCATCCTGAAACTCGGCCAGTTACGTCTGCGTGGTCCCAGCGGTGCCCATGACGAGTTTCTTTTGGCGGCAACCGCCCAAAATCTTCGGCGAATGGCAAAAAGCTGTTTTTATAAATATCAAATATGAAAGCAGTGATCGGTAAGAACCCAGCAGTAACTGTATCGCCAATTTTTACTGTACAGTTACTCCACCAGCACTTCTCTTGCCTACGGGTTTTTCAACACAATAGGGCGGATGCAGCCTGTCGCACAACGCACGTTCCCCGCAGGCTGTGGCAGACTCTATTGTTGCAGGCTCTCGATTTCAGAGGATCATCCGTACGTTCGTGGCCAACATGTTTTTCCGAACAATCCGACAAAATCGGTCTGTCTGATAGGGAACTTGCGGCAAACATTATTGTTTGCCCACAGCAACCGCCCGTGGCAGGCCGAACCCGCGGCGCGCCGCGCGGGTGCTCAGTCAGGTCCGCACCGGGCCGCGCGACGTTCCATGGAGCCAGATGAAGATGGCCGTCGCCGCGCCGGCGCCGGCCAGTTGCGCCAGCACGAAAGCAGGCGCGTCGGCCAGGCGCAGCGCGCCGGCTTCGCCGATTGCCCTGGCCAGCGTCATCGCCGGGTTCATGAAGGCCGGCGAAGAGCTGTACCAGCAGGCCGCCATCACATAGGCGGACACGGCGAACGGCGCCGCCGCAGGGCGGGCCCGGCCACAGCCGATAAAGACGCACAGCAGGCCGAACGTGGCGACAGACTCGCCCAGCCACTGGCTCGTGCCGGTGCGTCCCCCGTGCGGAGCCGTCATCAGGTCCAGCCCGTACATGCCATGCACGGCTGCCATGCCGGCCACGGCACCCGCCACCTGCGCGACGATGTAGGGCGCTACGTAATCGATACGCAGGTTGCCACGCCACGCTTCCGACAGTGTCAGCACGGGATTGAACAGGCCGCCGGAAATATTGCCGAACGTGAGGACCAGCACGGCCAGCCCGGTGGCGCCGACCAGTGCGCTGACCAGCAGCGCCATCGCGGCATCGCCACCCGCCAGGCGCTGCGCGGCAATGCCGGCGCCGCCGCCGATCGACAGCAGCAGTGCGGTGCCGATGAATTCGGCCGCCAGGCGCTTTGCTATGGCCATCACACATTTTCCTGGAATAAACGTTGAGACGTATACTCTAGGGCAATACAAGCCGCTGGCTATCAGGGCTGGCTTATAGCAGATATGAGGCGGGCATGTGTCAGACAGCAAGGGTAGATGGGCTGGCGGCCTTGTTGCCGGTTCAGCGCGGTAATCGTTCCCATGCCGTCATCCGGCCTTATTTTCGGCGGCGAATGGCCGCCGAAATCAGACCGAGGCCGGCGAGCAGCATGCTGACCGTTTCCGGTTCCGGAACAGGCGCGATACTCCCGGGCAGCACCTGCACATTCACCACGTCGAAACCAGGGGAAGCACCGCGATTGTCCAGGCCCACGATCTTGACTGCCCGCACAGCATCCGTAAAGCCGATCGAAGCGAGATCGAACGCCGTCGTCCCGTCATCCGCTGCAACGCCCAGCAGGACGAAATTGATCGTATCCGAGCTGACATACACATTCGCGCGCTCGCCGCTTGCGCCCGTTTCCTGAATGAAAATGTCGTTGCCAACGCCGTCGATGGCTGTTTCGTCGGTGAAACCGACGGTGATATACGAACCCGTCGGCAGGGACAGGAAATCGTTGAGGCCGACCGGTCCGGGCTCGCTGCCCAATACGACGTCCGTCGAAACAGGCTGGTACCCGGTGAAGTTACCGATGCCGCCGTATGGACCGGCGATCGGGCCCGCACCGCTATCGAAGTAATCCAGGACCACGTCTGCATAGCCGAGCGTGCCGGCATTGGCTTGCACGCTGAAAGCTGCGGAGGCCATCGCCAGGGCTGTAATGACAAACTTGCGCATTGCTGACATTCGATTTCCTATAAATTGAATTGTTGGAAAAACAATTGCAAGCAGAGATCGTGCCAAGCTATTAAATGCTTGTTTTAATTAGCTATGGATAAATAGCATGATAAAAGTTGTAAGAAAAACCGACGGTAATGGTGGCGTCACAAATTTTAATAAGCCAAACAGCAACGATCCCCGCGCCAGTTTTCGGCAGTCCTTAGCGCGATTACTGCTTAGCTTATGACAAAAAGATGAATTACCAACTGCGAAATGGTTCGTTTCTGTTCGCAAGGGGGCCTGCTACGCTGTTTTGTGGCTGAGCGCTGTGCCCGGCCGCAGACAGCCGGAGCAAGAATTGACGAAGCATGCATCGACCAAGCAGATTCGCCTGAACGCGTTCAACATGAATTGCGTGGGGCACATCCACCACGGCCTGTGGAAACACCCGCGCGACAATTCCGTCGATTACCGCAAGCCCGAATACTGGATCGAGCTGGGCAAGCTGCTTGAAAAAGGGCTGTTCGATGCCGTGTTCCTGGCCGATATCGTCGGCGTCTACGACGTGCTGGGCGACGGCATCGACGTGACGGCGCGCGAGGCGGTGCAGTTGCCCGTCAACGATCCCGGCTATGTCGTACCGCTGATGGCGCAGGCCACGAAACATATCGGCTTCGGCGTCACGGCGAACCTCACCTACGAACATCCGTACCTGTTCGCACGCCGCTTCGCCACGCTGGACCACCTGACGAACGGCCGCATCGGCTGGAACATCGTCACCGGCTACCTCGACAGCGCGGCGCGCGGCGTGGGCCTGAAGCAGCAGATCGACCACGACGACCGCTACGACCGCGGCGACGACTTCATGGACGCGTTCTACAAGCTTCTCGAAGGCAGCTGGGAAGACGATGCCGTCGTCAACGACCGCGAGCGAGGTATCTATGCCGATCCGGCGAAGATCCATCGCGTCAGCCACGACGGTCCGTTCTACAGGATCGACAACGTCTACAACCTCACCGAGCCGTCGCCGCAGCGCACGCCGGTGCTGTACCAGGCCGGCGCCTCGAAGCGCGGCAACCAGTTCGCGGGCCGTCACGCCGAGTGCGTGTTCACCGGCGGCCCGGACCGGCCGACGCTGGCCAGGATCGTGTCCACGATCCGCGGCCAGGCCGTGGAAGCGGGCCGCGGGCGCGACGATGTCAAGATCCTGTCGGGCCTCACCGTGGTCGTCGACACCAACGAAAAGGCGGCCCGCGAGAAATTCGAGGAATACCGTGCCTATTCCAGTCCCGAAGGCGCGCTGGCGCACATGGTCAGCGGTACCGGCGTGGACCTGGACCGGTTCGGGCTGGACGAGGAAATCACCGACGAAACACTCGAAGCGCTGTATCCCGGCCGCCTGAAACGGGTAGGCGAAGCGCGCGCGGGCAGCTTCGCCGCAGGCACCACGCGCCGCAAACTGCTCGAAGCGCGCCGCTTCGGCTCGCAGCAGGCCCCGCTGGTCGGCACGCCGTCGCAGGTGGCCGATGAAATCGAAAGGATCGTCGCCGAGACGGATCTCGACGGCTTCAACCTGACCCGCACCGTGGCGCCGGAAAGCTACCGCGATTTCATCGAACTGGTGATCCCCGAACTGCAGGAGCGCGGCCTGTACAAGACGGCCTACGAGGAAGGCACATTGCGCGAAAAGCTGTTCGGCGCCGGCCGCGCGCGACTGCCCGACAACCACCACGCCGCGAGCTTCCGCACATGGAAATGAACGCACCCTGGCGCGGCGCCGGCGAATCCGACGCCGGCGCGCCGCTGCTGCAGGTGCGGCAGCTCGATGTCTGGTACCCGAACGGTCCGGCCGTGCAGGGCTTCGACCTCGACGTGCGCCGCAACGAGGTGGTGGCGCTGGTCGGCGAATCCGGCTGCGGCAAGTCGACGGCGGCCGGCGCGATCGCCGGCCTGCTGCCGCCGAAGGCCGGCGTCAGGGGTTCGATCCTGTTCGAGGGCCGGGATCTGCTCGCCGCTTCCGAAAGCACCTTGCGCGACCTGCGCGGCAATGCGATCGGCATGATCTTCCAGGAGCCGATGACGTCGCTGAACCCGGTGCTGACGATCGGCACGCAGATCGAGGAAGTGCTGCGCCGCCATTGCAAGCTGAGCGCGGCGGCGGCGCGGGCACGCGCGATCGAGCTGCTCGACCTGGTGCGCATTCCCGAACCGAAGCGCCGCGTCGACGACTATCCGCACAATCTTTCGGGCGGCCAGCGGCAGCGCGTGATGATCGCCATCGCAGTCGCCTGCGAGCCGCGCCTCTTGGTCGCCGACGAGCCCACCACGGCGCTGGACGTGACAATCCAGGCACAGGTGCTGGAACTGCTGGCCAGCCTGCGCCGCGACCTGTCGATGTCGCTGCTGCTGATCACGCACGACCTGGCCGTGGTCGGGCAATGGGCCGACCGCGTGGCCGTCATGCAGCATGGCCGCAAGGTGGAGGAGGGCACGCGCGACGAAGTGTTCTTCGCGCCGCGCCACCGTTACAGCCGGGGCTTGCTGGAGTCTTCGCTGCACGTGCATCCCGGCTGCCACTACAGCCGCGTCAAGCTGGCCGAGATCCGCCACGCCGTCGACGATGCCGGCGAACGCTCGTTCAGCTACACGGCGCAGGAGCAGCGCCAGCCCTTGCCGCGTGAAGCGGCCATCCACCAGCCGCCCGTGCTGGACGTGCGCAACCTGGTGGCGCAATACTCGTCCCGCTACGGCACGATTTCCGCCGTAAAAGACGTATCGTTCCAGATCGGCCGCGGCGAGACCCTGGGCCTGGTGGGCGAATCCGGTTGCGGCAAGTCCACGCTGTCGAAGACCATCGTCGGCCTGAACCGCGCCGTGCGGGGCCAGGTGATCCTGGACGGCACGGATATCGCGCCACTTTCGGGCCGCGCGCTGCGCCCGCACCGTGCCAACGTGCAGATGGTATTCCAGGACCCGTACGCCTCGCTGAACCCGCGCATGCGCGTCGGCGACGCGCTGGACGAGGTGCTCGTCGTGCAGGGCGTGCGCGACCGCAACCAACGGCAGCGACGCGTGCTGGCGATGCTCGACGCGGTGGGCCTGCCCGCCGTGGCGGCGCGCCGCTACCCGCACGAATTCTCCGGCGGCCAGCGGCAGCGCATAGGCATTGCCCGCGCGCTGATCCTGCGCCCGAAACTGCTGATCTGCGACGAACCCGTGTCGGCACTGGACGTGTCGGTGCGCGCGCAGATCCTGAACCTGTTCGTCGATCTCAAGCAGGAGTTCGGCCTGTCGTACCTGTTCATTTCGCACGACCTCTCCGTGATCAACTATATCGCCGACCGCGTGATGGTGATGCAGAAGGGCGAGGCGGTGGAAACCATCGGTCGCGACGACCTGTTTATCAATGCGCGGCACCCCTATACGCGCACGCTGATCGCGGCGACTCCGGGCTGGCCCGAGCCGCCCGCGCTTGCGTCGGACCAGGGCGTCCACGAGCGCCGGCAGGTGGCCCGATGAAAAATTACGTGAAACGCCGGCTGCTGCAGTTCGTGCCCATCATCCTGGGCATCTGCGTGCTGAACTTCGCGCTGCTGCAACTGGTGCCGGGCGACCTGGCCGAAGTGATGGCCAGCGAATCGGCACAGGATACCGTCGACGGGGCGGAGGAAAAGCTGGCCCACCTGCGGCAGGCATTCGGCCTGGACGCGCCGATGCACGTGCAACTGTTCACCTACGTCAAACGGCTGCTGACGTTCGACCTGGGCTACTCGTACCGCTACAGCGCCAGCGTGTCCGACCTGATCGCCGAGCGCATTGGCGCCACCGCGCTGCTCGGCCTGTCGAGCCTCGTGCTGTCGGTCGTCGTCGGCGTGCTGCTCGGCGTACTGTGCGCGCGCCGGCGCAACGGCCGGCTGGACCGCGCCGTGTCCGCGCTGATGGCGCTGTGCTACTCGGTGCCGGTGTTCTGGCTGGCGCTGATGATGGTGGTGCTGTTCGGCGTCACGCTGCAATGGTTCCCGATCGGCGGCATGAGCGAAGTCGGCGCGGCCGAGCAGGGCGGCTGGGCCGGGGTGCGCGACGTGCTGTGGCATCTGGTACTGCCGGTGACCACGCTGTCCGTGTACTCGATCGCCGTGTACGCGCGGTTCACCCGCGCGTCGATGGTCGATGCGCTGCAGGAGGATTACATCCGCACGGCGCGCTCGAAGGGCCTGTCCGACCGCGTGGTGGTCTTTCGCCATGCGCTGCGCAACGCGATCCTGCCGGTACTGACGCTGATCGCGGCGAATTTCGGCGAACTGCTGGCCGGCAGCATCGTCATCGAGACCGTGTTCTCGTGGCCGGGCATCGGCCGGCTGATCTTCAACTCGGTCATTGCCCGCGACACGAACCTGCTGCTGTCGATTTTGTTCCTCAGTTCGCTGCTGGTGATGGCCACCAGCCTGCTGCTCGACATCGTGTATGCGCGGCTCGATCCGCGCATCGAACTCAATACGTGAAAACCGCGTGAAAGCTGCATGAAAACCTTGAAGACTTCGCTCCCGATCCGCGCCAGCGTGGCGATCCTCGCCCTCGTGAGCCTGGCCGCGCTCCTTGCGCCCGTCCTCTATGCCGGCGACCCGTTCGACATGACGGCGCAGCCGTACCTGTGGCCCGGCCAGGACTGGGCCCATCCGCTCGGCTCCGACCTGATGGGCCGCGACATCGCCGCCGGTGTGTTCCACGGCGCCCGCGTGTCGCTGCTCGTCGGCATCAGCGCGGCATGCCTGACCCTGCTGATCGGCGTGTCGCTGGGCACGGTGGCCGGCTATTTCGGCGGCTGGATCGACAACGTGCTGATGCGCGTGACCGATTTCTTCCAGATCGTGCCGCGCGTGCTGCTGGTGATGGTGCTGGTCGCCATCCTGCAACCCACGCTGTGGGTGGTGGTGCTGGCGCTCGGCGCCACGTCGTGGACGCATCCGGCCCGCGTGGTCCGCTCCCAGGTGCTGGGCCTGCGCAACCGCGAATACGTACAGGCCGGGCTGGCGGCCGGCATGAGCCACACCCGCATCATCCTGCGCCACATCCTGCCCAATGCGCTGACGCCGATCCTGGTCAGCGTCTCGGTCGTGGTGGCCGGCTGCATCCTGGCCGAATCCTGGCTCGCGTTCCTCGGGCTGGGCGACCCGAACGCGATCAGCTGGGGCGCCATGATCGGCACCGGGCGCGAGGCGATGCGCACCGGCTGGTACATGATCGCGATTCCCGGCGTGGCCGTGATGGTCACCGTGTGGTCGCTCAACGTGCTGGGCGATTCGCTGAACCAGTATTTCAACCCGAAGCTTCGAGACTGAGTGAGACCCAACATGAGTACAGCTAGTGGCAAACCTGCCGGCAAGCCCGATGGCCGATCCGCGGCGCAATCCGCCGTGCAATCCGCGGTACCTTCGCCCGTCACCCCGATCGGCCAGGGCCGCGTGCACGTGATCGGCGACGATGCCGAGGCGCTGGCGGTGGCCGCCGCGCTGGCGGCCGAATTCGCGCCCGGCGCCGCGCTGCGCGACCGCGAACGGCGCCTGCCCGTCGCCGAGCTGCGGCAATTGCGCCAGAGCGGGTTGTGGGGCATCACGGTGCCGCGCGAATACGGCGGCGCCGGCGTGTCCTACGCCACGCTGGCGAAAGTGTTCGCGCTGCTGTCGGCGGCGGACGGGTCGATCGGCCAGATCCCCCAGAACCATTATTTCATCCTCGAGATCATCCGCCACGAGGGCAGCGAAGCGCAGAAACGCTTCTTCTTCGAGCGCGTGCTGGCCGGCGACCATTTCGGCAACGCGCTGGTGGAACCGGAAGTGCGCAAGCCGGAAGACCGCAAGGTGAGCCTGTCGCGCGATGGCGAAGGCTACCGGGTCGACGTGCGCAAGTACTATTCGACCGGCGCGCTGTTCGCCGACTGGGTGCCGGTGGCCGTGGCCGACGCGGAAAAACATCATTTCCTGGCGATCTACCCGCGCAACGCCGAAGGCCTGCGCATCGTCGACGACTGGGCCTCGTTCGGCCAGCGCACCACGGCCAGCGGCACGGTGATCGTCGACAACGCGTATTTGAAACCGGAGTGGCTGGTGCCGCACACGATCAACGCCGACCACGTCAAGCCCGTCGGCCCCGCCGGGCAGATCATGCACGCGGCGATCGATACCGGCATCGCCCGCGCCGCGTTCGAGGCGACCATCGCGTTCATCCGCAGGCGCAATCCGAAACAGGACGACGACGCGGTGTGGGAAGAAGACCAGCTGAGCATCCGCGATATCGGCGACCTGGCCGTGGCGCTGCACGGCACCGAAGCGTTGCTGGAGCGTGCCGGCCATGCGATCGACAGGGCCTATGCGACAAATCTGGCCGATGACTGGACCCGCGCCGCGGTCGCCGTCTCCGAGGCGCGCGCCGCCAGCACGCACAGCTCGCTATTGATCACGAATAAACTGTTCGAGCTGGCCGGCACCCGCTCCACCGCGCCCGAACATGGACTGGACCGCCTGTGGCGCGATGCGCGCACGCACACGCTCCACGACCCGGTGCGCTGGCGGCTGTTCGACGTGGGCAATTACTACGTCAACGACAAGGTACCGCTGCGGCGGCCGAAATGGGCCGAGCAGCAGCAGAAGGCCAAGGCAATGCCGGAAGGACCCGAACCCGTGACCGGCGACCTGCCGGAACCGCGCCTGGCGGCCGGACTGTGAGGCCACGCATGGCATTCTCCAATCCCGTGTTCACCGCATTGCCCGATCCCGGCCGCCGGCAGATGCTGCGCCTCGGCGGCGCCGCGCTGGCCGGCGGCATGTTGCCGGGCCTGGCCGCCGGCGAGGCGGAAACTCCGGTACGCGGCGGCACGCTCGTCGCGATCGCGCACCCGGAACCGTCCACGCTGGCCACGCACATCAACGGCGCCAACCCGATTTCGCTGGTCACGTCGAAGATCTACGACCGGCTGTTCACCGAAGGGAACGACTACGAACTGCTGCCGCGCCTGGCGCTGAGCGTGGACACGTCGAAGGATGGCCTGGACTGGACGATCAGGTTGCGCAAGGGCGTGCGCTGGCACGACGGCCACCCGTTCGATTCCGGCGACGTGAAGTTCTCGATCGACAAGATCTGGCCCATCTACCACAGCAATGTGACCAATGTGATCGAAAAGGTCACCGCGCCGGACGCGCACACGATCGTGCTGCGCCTCAAGCAGAAATGGCCGATCCTGATCCGCCACCTGGGCGTGAGCGCCGGCCAGATCCTGCCGCAGCACCTGTACGAAGGCACGGATATCATCACGAACCCGTACAACAACAAGCCGGTGGGCACCGGGCCGTTCCGTTTCAAGGAATGGCAGCGCGGCAGTCACATCGTGCTGGAGCGCAATCCGGACTATTACATGCCCGGCCTGCCGCACCTGGACCGCATCGTGTGGAAAGTCATCAACGATTCGGCCAGCCGCGCCGCCGCGCTGGAAACGGGCGCCGCCCACTACGCCGCGCGCAACCCGGTCACGTTCAGCGACGCGGCCCGGCTGCGCCAGCGCCCCGACCTGGTGATCGACACGAAGCAGTACGAACCGAATTCGTACTGGCTCGAATTCAACCTGCGCGATCCGGTGATCGGCAAGCTGGCGGTGCGCCAGGCGATCGCCCATGCGATCGACCGCGCCGCGCTCGTGAAGACGGTGTGGGGCGGCTACGGCGCGCCGCTCGATGCGCCGGTGCCGTCCGGCGTGGCCGAGTATTTCACGAAGGATGTGCCGAAATACCCGTTCGATCCGAAACGCGCCGAGCAATTGCTGGACCAGGCGGGCTTTCCCCGCAAGGCCGGCGGCTGGCGTTTCAAGCTGACGCACGACTTCATCCCCTTCGGCGACGATTACCGCCGCACCGGCGAATACGTGCGGCAGGCCCTGCGGCGCGTGGGCATCGACGCGTCGCTGGGCGGAAAAGACCTGTCGACTTGGACGCGCGACGTGTTCACGAACCGCAATTTCCAGGTGATCAGTACCTGGGGTGGCTGGACGCGCGATCCGCAGAACAGCCTGGATATCCGCTTCGGCGCGCGCGGCGACAAGCGCGGCGTGCCGTGGTACAAGGTTTCCGGTTACACCAACAAGGAAATCGACGCGCTGCTGGAACCCACGCGCTCCGGCGCCGACCCGGCGCTGCGCAAGACCAACTACAAGCGTATCCAGCAGATCGTGCAGGCCGAATTGCCGGTGCTGCCGCTGCTCGAAGTGTATTTTTTCTCGGTATTGGGCAAGCGCGTACGCAATGTCGACGAGCTGCCGTACCAGACCCGCAACAATTTCGCCAACGTGTGGCTGGCAAAAGCATAGAAAACCGGCATAAGGACCATCATGAGCGACTACAACATTCTCGGGCGCAGCGGGCTGCGCGTTTCCCCACTGTGCCTCGGCACGATGATGTTCGGCGGCGTGACGAATGAAGCCGACGCGCGCGCCATCATCGACGACGCGCATGAACACGGCATCAATTTCATCGACACGGCGGACGTGTACAACGGCGGCGAGTCGGAGCGCGTGGTGGGCCGCGCGATCGCCGCCCGGCGCGACAAGTGGGTGCTGGCGACCAAGGTCGGCAACAAGACCGGCGACTGGCCGAACGAAGCGGGCCTGTCGCGCCGCCGCGTGTTCCACGCCGCGGAGCAGAGCCTGGCCCGCCTGGGCACCGACTACATCGATATCTATTACCTGCACCGGCCGGACCCGCTGACGCCGCTCGAAGAAACGCTGCGCGCGCTGGGCGACCTGCTCGCCCAGGGCAAGATCCGCTACTACGGGCTGTCGAACTTCCAGGCCTGGCAGATTTCGGATGCCGTGCACCTGGCCCGCCAGCTCGGCATCCCGGCGCCGGTCGTCACCCAGCCTTACTACAACGCGGCGAACCGCATGCCCGAAGTGGAGCACCTGCCGGCCGCGGCGCACCACGGCCTGGGCGTGGTGCCCTACAGCCCGCTCGCGCGTGGCGTGCTGACCGGCAAATACCGCCCCGGCGCGGCGCCGGAGGAGGGCAGCCGGATCGCCCGCAACGATCCGCGCGCATTGCAGACGGAATGGCGGCCGGAATCGCTGGCGCTGGCCCAGGCCATCGGCGAGGAAGCGCGGGCGCGCGGCATCTCCACCGCGGAGTTCGCGTTTGCGTGGGTGCTGAACAACCGGCACGTCACCTCGGTGATCGGCGGCCCGCGCACGCTGGCGCAGTGGCAGAACTACCGCGCCGCGCTGGACTACCGCTTCACCGCCGACGACGAGGCGCTGTTCGACCGGCTGGTGCCTCCCGGCCACCCCAGCACGCCCGGCTACACCGACCCCGCCTACCCGGTGACGGGCCGGGTGCCGGGGGCATGACCGGCGCCGCATCCAGCGCTTCGGCACCACCCCAGTTCACGGAAACGGTCGACCTGCATGCGATGCCTCGCGTGCTGGGCCGGCTAACCGGGCTGGCCCTGCGGCACCCGTGGCGCTGTGCGGCCGCGGTATCGTGCGCGCTGGGCGCGGCCATCTTCAACCTGGTCATGCCCCGGCTGCTGGGCCGGGCCGTCGACCAGGCCGGTCACCTGGTCGACGAGGCCGGCGCCGCGCTGGCCGGCGCCGACCACGCGCTGGCGGTCACCGCGCTGCTGATCGTGGCCGCGTGCGCGATCCGCGGCACGCTGACCGGGCTGCAGGGCTATTGCGGCGAGACGCTGGCGCAGCGCGTGGCATACGACCTGCGGCTGGCATTCCACGACAAGCTGCAGCAGCTGTCGTTCGGGTATCACGACCGCATGCACACGGGCGAACTGATCGCGCGCGGCATGCTGGACCTGGAAGGCGTGCGCGCATTCCTCGAATTCGGCGTGCTGCGCGCCATCACGCTGGCGCTGCTGCTCGGCGTCGGTTCATGGCGGCTGCTGAGCGTCGACGCGAGCCTGGGCCTGCTGGCCCTGTCCTTCGTGCCGTTCGTGCTGCTGGTCGCCGTCGGCGCCGCGGTGCGGCTGCGGGCCAGCTGGCAGCGCCTGCAGAAGATGATGGCCGAGCTGACCCTGCGGATGGAAGAAAACCTGCAGGGCGTGCGCGTGGTGCGCGCGTTCCACGCGAAAGCGGCGGAACTGGCGCGCTTCGACGGCATCTCGCAACGCGCGCTGCGCCTGTCGAATGCCCGCATCACCGAGCGGATGGGCTCCATCAGCCTGATGACGTTCGCCTATTACGTGTCGATGGCGCTGGTGCTGTGGGTCGGCGGCAGGCGCGTGGCGGCGGGCGGGCTCACGGTGGGCGCGCTGACCGAATTCCTCGCCTTCATCACGATCCTGCAGCAGCCGCTGCGGCAGATCGGCATGGTGGTCAATTCGAGCGCCCGCGCCACCGGTTCCGGCGCCCGGCTGTTCGAGGTGCTCGACGCGACGCCGGAGATCGCCGACCGGGCCGGCGCCATCGAGCTGCCGCCGGGGCCGAAGACGCTGCGGTTCGAAAACGTCGGTTTCGGTTACGCGGCAGGCGGGCGCAAGGTGCTGCGCGACGTCAGCTTCGAGGTCAAACCCGGGCAGGTGCTGGGCATCGTCGGCGCGCCGGGCAGCGGGAAATCGACGATCGCGCACCTGATCCCGCGGTTCTACGACGCCGGCGGCGGCCGGGTCACGCTTGGCGGCCACGACCTGCGCGATGTCACGCTGGCATCGCTGCGCCGCGACGTGGCGCTGGTGCAGCAGGAGAATTTTTTGTTCGACACATCGGTCCACGACAACGTCGCCTATGCGGCGCCGGATGCGGCGCACGCGGAAGTCGCGGCGGCGGCCGGCATTGCGCAGATCCACGATCACGTGGCGCGGCTGCCCGATGGCTACCGCACGCGCGTCGGCGAGCGGGGCGCCGCGCTGTCCGGCGGGCAGCGGCAGCGTGTGACGATCGCCCGCGCGCTGGTGGGCGACCCGGCCGTGATCGTGCTGGACGATTCCACCGCCGCGATCGACCCGGTCACCGAGGGGCGCGTGCGCGAGGCGCTGCAGGTGGCATGCCGCGATGCGGCCACCGTGGTCATCGCGCACCGCGTCGGCACGCTGCGGCATGCGGATCACATCGTCGTGCTCGACGGCGGCGTGATCGCCGAGCGGGGCGATCACGCATCGCTGCTCGCGGCGGGCGGGCGGTATGCCGAGCTGTGGTCGTTGCAGCACCGTTCTTCGCTCGACGAGGCGCCGGAAGCGGCGGAGCCGCTGGCACAGGTGGGCACATGAGCGTCCTTTCACCAGCCGATGACGCGCGGGAGCGGGGCGACGAGGTCTTTGCCCGCTTCGACCGCGGCGTGGCGGCGCGGCTTTGGGAATTCATGCGCGGCTACCGCGCGCCGCTGGCCGCCGTCGTCCTGCTGGTGGTGCTGTATACGGTGGTGCAGGTGATGATCCCGGTCGCCGTGCGGCATGCGGTCGACAGCGCGCTGGGGCGCTCGCCGTTCGCGTTCGATACCGTGCTCGCGGCGTTCGCGCTGCTGGTCGTGCTGAACGCTGCGCTGACGTTCTTCCAGGAATGGCTGGCGGCGCGGCTGGCGCAGACGGTGATCTTCGATCTGCGCCGCGCCATGTTCGCGCACCTGCAGCGCGTGTCGCTGTCGGTCCTGGACCGGACGCACGTGGGCCGGCTGATGGCGCGGCTGCAGGGCGATGTCAATGCGCTGCAGGAGTTCATGGAAACATCCGTCACCGCGCTGGGCGACCTGTTCCTGCTGGCCGGGCTGGTGATCCTGCTGCTGACGATGGACCTGCGGCTGGGGCTGCTGACGCTGGCCGTGGTGCCGGCGCTGCTGATCCTGCGCCACGCGTGGCTGCCGTGGGCCAGGCGCGTGTTCGCGCGGGCGCGCGAGGCGTCGTCCTCCGTCAACGCGGCGCTGGCCGAGAACATCAACGGCATCCGCACGGTGCAGGAGAACCGCCGGGAAGGCGTCAATTTTCGGCGCTATGAAGTGCGGGCGCGCGAAAACCTGGCGGCGCAGACCGAATCGTCGCTGGTGTCGCAGGTGATGATGCCGGCGGTGGACCTGCTGACCGGGTTGGCGATGGCCGTGGTGGTGGTGGCCGGCGGCCGCGCCGTCCTGGCGGGGGAGCTGGACGTGGGCGTCATCGTGGCGTTCATCTTCTGCGTGCAGCGCTGCTTCGACCCGATCCGCACGCTGGCCATGCAGTACACGGTGATGCAGCGCGCGATGGCATCCGGCCAGCGCATCATCGAGGTACTGGAGGTGCCCGTCACGCTGGACGACCGCGCGGACGCGGCGGCATGGACCGATGCGCCGCCGTCGGTGTCGTTCGAACGCGTGACGTTCGGCTACCGCCCCGGGCAGCCGGTGCTGCACGACCTGAACCTGCGCATCGCGCCCTGCCAGACCGTGGCGCTGGTCGGCCCGACCGGCTCCGGCAAGACCAGCATTGCCGCACTGGTCCACCGCTTCTACGACACATGGCAAGGCAGCGTGAAGGTGGGCGGGCGCGATGTGCGCGACCTGACGCTCGATTCGCTCGGCCGGCACGTCGGCATGGTGCTGCAGGAGCCGTTCCTGTTCAGCGGCAGCGTGGCCGACAACGTCGCCTACGGGCTGGCCGGCGCCACGCGCGCCCAGGTGATCGACGCATGCAAGGCCGTGCACGCGCACGGCTTCATCGCGGCGCTGCCGGACGGCTACGATACGCAGCTGGGGCAGCGCGGGCGCAACCTGTCGGTCGGGCAGCGGCAATTGCTGAGCTTTGCCCGGGCCCTGCTGGCCTCGCCGAAGATCCTGATCCTCGACGAGGCCACCGCCAACATCGACAGTTTTACCGAGCTGGAGATCGGGCGCGCACTGGACGTGCTGCGCAGGGGCCGCACGACGATCATCATCGCCCACCGGCTTGCCACGATCCGCGATGCCGACGTGATCGTGGTGCTCGACGGCGGGCGGATCGTCGAGCAGGGCGACCACCGGCAGTTGCTCGCGCGGGGCGGCATGTATGCGGCGCTGCACCGCAGCAGCAGCGCGTCGTTCGACGATCTGGTGCCGGGGACAGGTGACTGGCTCCTGGCGTTCTATGTTGCCGAAAGCCTCGACCTGCTGGTGTCTGACACCAGGCTCTGCACCAGTGTCGCATGCGCCTACTGCGGCGCCACCGCCACCCCCGGCGCGAACATCTCGATGAAGCGGTACGCGAAGCTGGGCAGGAACACGCCGTTGCGCACGCCCAGCATCGTGGTGCAGGTGCCGAACAGGTCGCCGTCCGTGGCCAGCACTTCCAGGCCCGGGTCGAGGTCTTCGAGCGCCATCTCGGCCACGATGCCCACGCCCAGCCCGCGCCGCACGTAGGTCTTGATCACGTCCGCATCCATCGCCGTCAGCCGCAGGTCGGGCACCAGGCCGGCGTGGCTGAACGCGGCGTCCACGCACTTGCGGCCGGTAAACTGTTCGTTATAGGTGACGAGCGGGAACGCCGCGATGTCGGCTAGCGTGACCGGCGCGCGCGCGAGCAGCGGGTGGCCGGCCGGCACCACCACGCGGTGGCTCCACGTGAAGCATGCGTGGGCCTGCACGCCGGATGCCCCGTCCAGCGCCTCGCTGGCGATGCCGATGTCGGCGTCGCCCTCGCTGATCATCGCGGCGATCTGGCGCGGCGTACCCTGGTGCAGTTCCAGCGTGACCTTCGGGTACGCGCGGTTGAATTCCTCGACGACTTTCGGCAGCGTGTAGCGCGCCTGCGTGTGGGTGGCGGCAATCACCAGGCGGCCGCTGTCCACGCCGGCATACTGGCTGGCGTAGCGCCGCAGGTTTTCCGTTTCCTGCAGGATGCGGCCGACGATCTGCACCGCGCCGTCGCCGGCGCGTGTCAAGGCGGTGAGGCGCTTGCCGGAACGGACGAACAGTTCGATACCCAGTTCATCCTCGAGGTCCTTGATCTGCTTGCTCACGCCGGATTGCGACGTGTACAGCACGGCGGCCACCTCGGTCAGGTTCAGGTTGTTGCGCACGGCTTCGCGCACGAAGCGCAGCTGCTGGAAATTCATGGATCGCTCCGCTCGACTGTCAGGCTCCCATCATAGTTATCCATGAGCGTTTGACAACGAACCGTTCCGTATATGGATATCGAAAACGTGTGCGAACGCTTTGCAAAGCGGCGTTCCGGGCACTTGCTCTCCACCTCGCTGTGCAAAAACATATATCGCCCTTCGTCATATCGATTCCACTTTTGATTGTTTGTGCAATGCGGCACGGTTCGGTAACTTCCACCTCACTATTCCTGTCGCAAACGCGACCGGGGACGTCACGCAATGAAGCCCCCGGAGTGAAGCACCCGCAGTGAAGCACCACTAACAACGAAAGTGAGAACGGCATCGTGTATCAAGCAGCGTACCAGGCACAGTTTCAGGCAGAGTCAAAGCACCACCGGGCAGTCCATGACAACCGCGGCGGCACCCGCCGCCCCACCGCGCTGACGGCGATCGCGGCCGCCGCGGCCATGCTGTGCGCAGTCACGGGCCCGGCGCACGCCGCGCCGTTCGCCGCCGCCGTCGCCGCCATCGAGGCGGCGCCCGCGCTGGCCGTCGCCGCAGCGGACCAGGCGGACATCGCCGGTTCGGCCGCCGCGGTCGCCACCGCGGCCGATGCCGACACCGCCGTCACGCTGGCCGGCACGGTGCACGTGGCGGGCAAGGCGCTGAACGGCGTCGATCGCGCGAAGCTGCGGCTCGACGAGGTGCCGGGCGGCGTCAGCGTCGTCAGCCAGGAGCAGGTGGAGAAGGGCCGCGTGTTCACCAACGAAGATGTGCTGGCGTTCCAGCCCGGCGTGTATGCGCAGGCGGCTGGCGGTACCGACGGCATCAAGATCTCGATCCGCGGCTCGGCCATCAACCGCGGCACCAACTTCTTCCGCTCCGGCACGCTGTTCCTGTTCGACGGCCTGCCCGTCACCGGTCCCGGCGGCACGCCGTACGAACTGTTCGAACCGCTGGGACTGTCGCGCACCGAGATCCTGCGCGGTGCCAACGCGTTCGACTCGGGCGCGCTGATGCTGGGCGGCGCGATCAACTACGTCACCCGCACCGGCCGCGACGCCAATCCCTTCGAGGTGCGCGTCGAGGGCGGCAGCTATGGATACAGGAAGGTCGCCGTCAGCTCCGGCCAGGTGATTGGCAACCTGGATTACTACGTGGCCGGCATCGCCTCCGAACGGGACGGCTACCAGCAACTGTCGCAGGGCGAATCGCGCGGCTTCATCGGCAACCTGGGTTATAAAATCGCCCCGAACCTGGAAACGCGCTTCTATTTCCGCTACCGCAAGACCGACAATTACCAGCCCGGCGCACTGACCGTGGCGCAGGTCGAGCAGGACCCCCGCCAGGCCAACCCGGTGGCGGTGGCGCAGAACGCGCACCGCAACCAGCCCGGTTCGCGCTGGCTCGCCAACAAGACCACGTGGGCCATCGACGACAGTTCGTCGCTGGAAGTCGGCCTTGTCGTGCACGACTACCCGATCGACCAGCAGCTGGCCGTCAACGTCGGCAGCTGGGGTTTTGCCGATGCCTCGTACTCGCTGCAGTATGCGCGCCGCGATACCCTGTTCGGCAAGCGCAGCGAAACGAAGGTGGGCGCGCTGTCCACCAACCACCTGAACCACGGCTGGCTCGATACGCGCGTGCGCATCCCCGCCGCCGCCACCGCGTCGCTGCCGGTCGGCACGCTGATCCGGCGCGCGGAATACGACGGCGAAGACCATATCCTGCATGCCGGGAACGATCTCGAAGTGGCGCAGAACCTGTGGCTGACCACCGGCGTTTCCGCCGTCAAGACCAAGCGCTACACGGAGGTGGTGTACCCGGTCACCAACGAACCGTACAACCGCAGCACCACCGCGCTGGCACCCCGCGCGGGCCTGCGCTACACGTTCGACAACGACGTGCAGGTGTTCGGCAACGTCAGCCGCTCGGTCGAACCGCCGAACACGTGGGCATTCCTGACGATCCCGCCGACGTTCACGTCGGGACCCGCCACCGGACTGTCGCGGCGCGGGCTCGACCTGAAGGACCAGAAGGCCAATACCGTCGAAATCGGCACGCGGGGCAGGGCGTTCGATTCGAACTGGAGCCTGTCGGTCTACCGCGCGCTGGTGAAGAACGAGCTGTTGTCGGTCGAGGTGATCCCCGCATCGGCAACATCGGCGGCGATCACGGCCGAGTCGAACGCCACGCCAACGGTCCACCAGGGCATCGAGGCGGGCCTGGAATCGCAGCTGTGGCAGGGCGGCGCCAGCGGCAAGCTGTCGGCGCGGCAGTCGTTCACGCTGAACGATTTCTACTTCCGCGGCGACGCGAAATTCGGCCGCAACACGCTGCCGGGCATTCCGAAGCGCTTCTACCAGGGCGAACTGCAGTACGAACATCCGGGCGGATTCTACGCCAGCCTGAGCCTGCAGGCGGCGTCGCCGATCGATGTCGACTACGCCAATTCGTTCCGCACGCACGGTTACGGCATCGTCAACGCCAGTTTCGGCTACGACCACCCGAGCGCAGGCTGGAAGCTGTTCGCCGACCTGCGCAACCTGGCCAACAAGCACTACGTTTCCAGCGTGGCACCGGCGTACAACGACGCCGGCACCGACCAGCGCCGCTCCGCGCCCGGCGAAGGCTTCGGCGTGTATGCCGGCATCCAGTACGCGTTCAGGTAAAGGGAGGACCGATGAGCGAACTCCATGCACCCGTGCGCGCCGCGCAGCGTCCCGCCGATACGCACGACGCGGGCCTGCGAGCCCTGACGGACGATGCGCTGCGCGCCCGCTTCCAGCCCATCTTCGACCGCATCGCGCTCGGCGCCGTGGAGCGCGAGCAGGAGCGCCGGCTGCCGTTCGAGGAAGTCCGCTGGCTGCGCGAGGCCGGCTTCGGCGCGCTGCGCATTCCGCGCCGCTACGGCGGCCTGGGCGCCACGCTGCCGCAGTTCTTCACGCTGCTGCTGGAACTGGCGACCGCCGATTCCAACGTGTCGCACCTGCTGCGCGGCCATTTCTCGTTTCTCGAGAGCCGCCTGAACCACGAGGACGAAGCCACGCGCGCATTCTGGTTCCCGAAGGTGGTCGACGGCGCGCTGATCGGCTATGCGATGGCCGAGCAGTCGGCCACCAGCGCCGTCGGCACGACGATCGTCCGCGATGAAGAAAGCGGTTGGCTGTTGACCGGCAAGAAGTTCTACAGCACCGGCACCATCTATGCCGACTGGATCGTGGCCACGGCGATGGATGGCGGGCAGCTTGCCAGCCTGGCGTTCCCGGCCACGCTGCCCGGGGTGACCCGGCTCGACGACTGGGACGGCTTCGGCCAGCGGATGACGGGCAGCGGCACCACCGTGTTCGACAACGTGCGGCTGCGCGAAGAGCATGTGGTGCGGCGTTTCGACAGCACGCTGCCGGCGTCGTATAACAAGGGCTTCCTGCAGCTGGTGCTGCTGACCAGCATGGCCGGCGCGGCCCGGGCCGGGCTGCGCGAGGCGGTCGGCTTTGTCCAGCACAAGACCCGCGCGTTCGACGTGCCGCGCGAATCGAGCCCGCGGCACGACCCGCTGGTGCAGCGCGTGGTGGGGCGGCTGGCCAGCCTGTCCTACGCGGCGGACAGCCTGGTCGACGGCGTGGCGCGCGCGCTGGAAGAAACCTGGCAGCGCGCGCAGGCGGGAACGGCGGACGATGCGCTGTATGCCGCCACGGAAATCAAGGCGTTCCAGGCGCAGCAGGTGGTCATCGACCTGGTGATGCAGGCCACCACGCTGCTGTTCGAAGTGGGCGGCGCGTCGGCGACGGGCGAGGCGCGCCGGCTCGACCGCCACTGGCGCAACGCGCGCACGGCGGCATCGCACAACCCTGCCATCTTCCGCGAGCGGATGATCGGCGATTACTGGCTGAACGGAACGGTGCCGCCGAGAATGCCGGCGGTGGCGCCCGCAAGCGGCTGAAGCGCGCCGGCGGGTGCCGTGCCGGCCGTGGTTACAATCGATGACAGTTTTTTATCTGCCAGCCGCTACCATGATGGATACCGCGGCCGCCACAGGCGCCCGCCGCATGCGGCGCTTATCGCCGTTATTGCCATTTCTCGCCGGTACAACAACCTGAAAGGCTCGCAGATGATTCCCTTCCCCTTCGTGGTCCTCGCCCCGCAGTTCCATTTTCCGTTCAGCGGCGCGGTGTCGCAGGCCATCGACCCGGACGTGACGTGGTTCCAGAACACGATCCGGCCGGGCGCCGGCAACGCCCGGATCGAACGGCGCGCGTTCGAAGAAGTGGCGTCGTACGGCAAGCAGCTGGGCCTGATCACCGACGTGCTGCTGGAACAGGCTGCCCGCATGCCCGGCGCGGAGTCGGAGCCTGTGCGCAAGCTGCGTGCCATGCGCGAGCAGGTCGAGGACATCAAGGCACAGGAGTACGGAATGGAGACTCGCGAACTGGTGGGGCGGGTGCTGCGCATGTTGCAGCACGGCGGCCCCGAGCTCGCCCTGCTGGCACGCCAGATGGACACGGCGCCCGAAGCGGCGTCGCGACGGATCGAATCGCAACAGGTGGAGCCCCAATGATGAGCAAACGTCAGTTGAGAAGAAACAGCGACATGGAAGCCCTGGTGCGCCAGGGCCTGGTGGTTGACGCCCAGCGCGGCGCTGCCAATGCGTGGGTGTACATGGCCGCGCAGGGCGTGCCGCGCAACGTGATCGTGCGCGTGCTGTCCGCGCCGGACAACCGGCGCGACGGCGACCGGTTCGCGGTGGAATCGACACGGCAGCCACCGCCGCCGGTGCGGGTGAGGGCGCCGCGGCACGCTCATTGAGGGGCAGCGTGCCGGTCCGCCCCGGGCCTCGCGCTAGTCGACGGCGTCCACAGAAGTACAAAAGCCTCCGCAAGCGGAGGCTTTTGCATGACTGCGGCAGTTGAAGCTTACAGCGGAGGCAGCGGGCCGTTCACGTACGGGGCGCCAGCCAGTTCGATGGCGCGGCGGACTTCGGCGAGGAACGACGAAACCAGGCGGGCGAAAGTCGAGGTTTCGGTAGCGGCTTCGAAGCGGTGTGCGGTCGTGGTGTTCATGGTAAGGCTCCTGTATTCGTTTGCGGTGTTTGCGTCTTCGCGATGATTGAATCTTACGCGCACCCAAGATATATGGCCAATTTTGATTTCCCATGCCTGCGATAATCAATTCATATAACACTGGCGGCCGTTATCACTGTTTCTTTTGGTAAATTATACGTTCCCGTTATGTCTGGCAATTGCCATGACGTCGTTCGGTAATGATCGTGAATGTTTGATCCCTTCATGCACCGTGGCCGCTGCAGGCGCGTGACGACCGACGTTCCGGCGACGTGCCGATCAGGGAATGTGGAAGGAAACGGAAACGGAAACGGGAACGGCGACAGGCCGGGTTGCAGGCCGGTGCGGCCGGCAGGGAGGGCGCCGGCGCTCGGGGAAGACGGTTTGGCGGGAGGTGGAGCGGAAAGTACGGGACCGAAGGGCCATGCGTGGCAGCTTGCGGTCCCCGCAGGCTTACAGCGGCGGCAGCGGGCCGTTCAGGTATGGCGCGCCATACTGCTTGATGGCGTTGCGGATGAAGGCCGAGACAGCGCTGGCGGCGCGGACAAGGGCGGAGCCGGCTTTCGGCGCGGCGGTATTGGCGGCGGGGTTGGCAGTAATGGTGGCGTTCATGGCGGTTCCTGGAGTCGTTGGCGTGATGCAATTGGCGTGATGCAGTGAACGAATCGTACGCAAAGCCCAGTTATACGGCCAATTTTAAGTTCAGATGTTGGCTATAATTTTTTTGGATAACTCTTCGGCATGCATGCGCGCGGCGCCTCTGCTGTTACCGCGATTCCGGTTGGCAGGCGCCGGCTTGCCTGGATCGATGCAAATCGATCGGCGCCCGCCACCGGTTCCCGTTACTTCATCCGCTCCGGCTTGCGCAGCAGTTCGGCCAGGCCATCCCCCAGGCTGCCGCGCCAGTGGTAGAAGTCGTGCCCGGCGGCGAATTCGCGGTGCGCGACATCGTAACCTTTTGCCCGCAGTACGTCGCGCAGGTGCCGGGTGGTGTCGAGGATGCCGGGCGAGCCGGCGCGGCCCGTTTCGAACAGGCCCGCTTCGAGCAGGAAGCTCACCGGCGCCTTCGGCGCGACGGCGAACTCGCGCGTCAGCCATGCCGGTTCCGCGCCGGCGGGCGACCACCAGAACGAGCCGGACTGGCTGTACACGTTGCCGAACAGCTCCGGGTGCCGGAAGCCCGCCCAGGCGGCGGCCAGGCCGCCGTAGCTGGCACCGGCGATCACGGTCTTCGCGGCCTCGGCATGCACGCCGCGGGCGCGGGCCCAGGGCATCAGTTCCGCGGAGAGGAACCGCGCGAACGAGGCATTGGGCGGCAACTCGGCACCCCGGGCCTCGCCGCTCGGGTTGGCGATCAGGATCGCCGCGGTCGGCGGCAGCGTGCCGCTGGCCACCAGGTTGTCGAGGATCACCGGTGTCGGCACCTCCTCGGTGAAGTTCTCGGCATCGAACAGAACCACCAGCGCGTTGCCGGCCGCGCCGGTCTGCCAGCCATGCGAACGGTACAGCACGATGTCGCGCTCGTTGCCGAGCGCCGTGCTGGCCAGCCGCAGCGTTTCCACCGTGCCGGCCGCGATTCCGGCACGCGGCTCGACCCACTTCTGCGGCGGTGCGGCCGGCAGTTCCAGCACCGAGTAGCCGTCGAACCGATCGAGCGGTTTCGCGGGGAAGCTGCGCGGGTTCAGCGGATCGCGCTGCGCCGTCGACAGGATCGCGCGGCGGCGCTGCGTGGGCGTGCCGTCGAACTCGGGCACGTCCGGCGCCAGCCGGTACGACAGGCGGGTGCTGGCCGGCACCCGGTAGCTGCGGTACCAGACATCGCTGCCGTCCAGCCGCGCCAACGCATCGTGGTCCGCCGACGGCGCGCCGATCACCCGCACGTTGCCGGCGGCGCCGCGCCACAGGAACGTGACCAGCAGCTCGTCCCCGCCCGGTGCCGGGGCGATATCCGCCGGCTCGACCAGCGGTCCGCCCGCCGCCGCCGCTTCGGCCCAGAACGCATCCGTGCCGTTGCCGGCTGCCAGCGATCGCTGCAGCGCGCGCAGCCGCGGGCTGTCGGGGACCGTCGCGGGCGCGACCTGCGCGGCGAGCGGCACCTGCCGCGTCAAGGCCAGTTCATAGGCGCCCGCTACCGGCGCGCGCACATCGAGCGTGTAGGGCCCGCGCTCGCCGGCGATGAACATGAAGTCCTGGTGGTCGCGCCGGCCCTTGGCGAGGATGCGGGCACGCTTGCCGTCGCGGTCGAGCAGCACCAGGCGCATCGCCTTGCCGGCGAGCCGGCCCTGCACGAAGTCGCCCGGCGCCAGCGGCACCGGGTGTTCCCGGTGCGTCTGCGCGGCCAGTTCGCCGGTAAAACGGGGCAGGGGATCGGGGGCGGGGGCTGCCGCGGCGAATCCGGCGGCGCCCCACAGCAGCGGCCACGCCGCGATCGATGCCAGCAGCCGGCGCATCAGAATTTCGCCAGCAGCGACACGAACAGCCGCCGGCCCTGTTCGTTGAAATCGGCCGACACGTCGCGTTGCGTGCCCCGGTCGTCAACGTTCAGCACGCCGCCGCTGACGGTGTACCGGCCCGCGCGGTATGCCGCCGACAGGTCGGCCACCGTGTAGCCGCCCTTGCGCAGCAGGTTCACGCCGCTGGAGGGCACGTTCAGGTACTGTTCGCCGATGTAGCGCAAGGTGGCCGACGTGTTCCATGCCTGCGCCGGCTGCCAGTCGAGCGACGCGTTGGCATTCATGCGCGGCCGATAGACGAGCGGCAGGGGCGTGGCGCCGCTCGTGTTTTTCGTGTCCGTGTACGTGTAGTTGAGGCGGCCGACCAGCGTGTCCGTCAAGGTCGCCCGCAGGCTCGCCTCGACCCCGCGGGTGCGCACGCTGGCGATGTTCTGGTAGGCGAACACGGGCCGGCCGTCGGGCAGGAAGCCCTTGAAATTGTCATACGACGGGGCCAGCGCGCGGTCGGACGTGCGGCTGGTGATGTCGATCATGTCCCTTAGCTTGTTGTGGAACGCCGTCACGCCGCCGGCCAGCCTGCCCCGTTCGTACAGGATGCCCAGCTCCTTGCTGGTGCTCGTTTCCGGCTTCAGGTCCGGGCTGCCGATGATGTAGCAGCCCACGGTGGCGCTGCCGCACGATACCGAGCCCCAGCTGGCGGAGCCCTGCAGCAGCGTCGGGGCGCGGAAGGCCCGTGCCCAGCCGCCCTTGACCGTCCACGCCGGTGCCGCGTGCCACACGGCATAGGCGCGCGGGCTGTGGTGGCCGCCGAAGTTCTCGTGGTGGTCGTAGCGGTCGCCCAGCGTCAGGCGCACGTCGCCCGGCAGCGCGATTTCATCCTCGACGAACAGGGCTTCCTGTTTCACCGCGATATTCGGGTTGCTCCGGAAGCCCGGCGTGCCGGGCAGGCCGGTGACGTTGGCGGGATCGTGCAGCTTTTCGCGCCGCGCCTCGCCGCCCACGGTCAGCGTGTGGCCGGCCGCGTCCCATGGCAGCACCAGCTTGCCGTTGATCGTGTCGTTGCGCGCCTCGTTCGGGTTGGTCTGCCCGGTGACGGTGCCGACCAGGTTCCGCGTCTTGTCCAGGTTGATCGAGATGTCGGAGCGGCCAAAGGCGTAACGGCCCGTGTGGCTCAGCGAGCCGGCATCGCGTTCCAGGATGAAGCCGCCGTGGTCGCGCCGGCTGGTGTCGTAACCCAGCTTGACCTCGTGGCCGGTGGCAGGCAGCCAGGACAGCAGCGCGCCGTACTGCCGGTTGGCGATCAGCGGCATGCCCGCCTGCGCCACGCCATTGACGGGCGCGTTGACCCGGCCATCGCCGTCGCGCTTGTCGTAGCCTGCGGAAACGCGCAGGCCCAGCACGTCCGGGATCAGCGGACCGCTGGCGCTGACGCTGGCCGAGCGGGTATCGCCGGCCTCGTCGTCGCGCGGCGCCACGGCATCGAGCTTGACGCTGCCGCGCCATGTCTTGCCGACCTTGCGCGTGATGATGTTGACCACGCCGCCGATCGCATCCGAACCATACAGCGACGACATCGGCCCGCGCACCACCTCGATCCGTTCGATCTCGGTCGTGGGCACCCAGCCGGTGTCGTAGTCGTTGCCGCGGAAGCTGGCGCTGGTGGAATTGACGCGCTTGCCGTCGACAAGGAACAGCGTGTATGCCGCGCCCAGCCCGCGCAGCTGCACGCCGGGCACCTGGTTGCCGCTGCGCGACAAGGATACCCCTTCGATCGTGCCGAGCAATTCAGCCACTTCGAGCACGGGTCGCTTCTCGATGTCGGCGCGGGTCAGCACCGAGATGCTGGCCGGCGCATCGCGCACGGTCTGCTCCTGCGTGGAAGCCGTCACCACCACGGTCTGGAGCGGTTCGGCTTCCTGGGCGAAGGCGGGCGATGCCGCCCCGGCATACAGGCCCGAGTACAGGGTTGAAAACAGGGCGCTGGCCAGCGGCAGGCGGCGAAGGACTGCGGATTTCATCGGCTCTCCATGAATGCGAATGATTCTTATTTGCTGAAGGGCGGAATTGTGGCAGACTGTTGCCGAAGTAATGTTTGCGAAAAAAAATAAAATGATTGAGACCGGAAAAACCGCCGCGCACGCGTGCGGCAGCACACGGTATGTCACCAGGGCCGACCTGGTGCGCAGCGCGGCGATGCTGGGCGCCGCCTACACGTTCAACGACAGCGCGCCGGCCGACGAACGGGTCCTGCACGGGCAGTTCGACACGCTCAGGCTGCGCCCCGGCCTGATCCTGCATGCCGCCTGCGTGCAGGACCTGCGGACGATGGCCACCAGCAACCAGCTCGATCCCGGCGTGAAGATCGTGCTGCTGGTCGATGGCGCCACCGACCTGTCGTTCGGCCATCACCGCTTCCAGCTGGGGCCTTGCGGCGCCGATCCGGCCCAGCGGGGCGGCGGCGCGCTGGTCAACCTGGCCGAGGAAGACCTGTTCTCCCGACGCTGGCAGGCCGGCCGCGCGGAACGCAAGGTCAGCCTGACGCTGACGCCGGAGTGGATGGAAGAAGGCGGACTGGCCACCCACGGCGACCATGGGGCGCTGCGCGCATTCTGCCGCGAACATCTGTCGCGCCGGCCGTGGACACTGTCGGCGCGGGCACGCGGGCTGGCGCGACAGATCCTCGAGCCGGCATCGTTCCTGCCGGGACTGGAGCGCCTGCGACTGGAAGCGCGCTGCATCGAACTGGCCGCCGAAGCACTGGGCGCGATCGGCGATGCGGGGCCTGCCAGGGGCGGGCTGCGCGCTGTCGACCGGCGGCGCCTGTGCCGGCTGGAAGAGCTGCTGCGTGCCGCCGGCAATGCGGAAATGTCGATGGCCGGCATCGCGCGCGAGCTGGGCACCAATCCTGTTTCGCTGCAGGCCCTGACGCGCCAGGCGTGGGGCTGCTCCGTGTTCGGGCGGCTGCGAACGCTGCGGCTGGAACGGGCCCGCGACGCCTTGCTCGATGGCGCCAGTGTCGGAGAAGCCGCCGCCGTCGCCGGCTACGCGGCCGCCACCAATTTCGCCACCGCCTATCGAAAACATTTCGGTACCACGCCACGGCAGGCGGCCCGAACGCGCACCGATTGTGAATTCGTTGCCATGGCCAGGTGAACTTTCCCACTCGGCCATGGGGCACTGTCCTACGTTCCGGTAGGGACACGGCTTATAAAAAAACCGCCGGGCCCGGCCTACCATGCACACTCCTTCTCGCGACCTGGCAAATCCGGGTCGCATAAAGGATGTGCAGTTTCCATCCCAATATTTACCAATATCCAAGGAGATCGTCATGGCAGCCAACCGTTCGAGCAACAACAACCCGCAGGGCAACAATCAGTCCACGCAAGCGAAGGGCAACAGCCAGTCGGGCAACCGCGGCAACGGCCAGGGCGGTGGTGTCGCCAATCGCGGCTTCGCATCGATGGACCCGCAGCGCCAGCGCGAAATCGCCGCCGAAGGGGGCCGCGCCGCCCATGCCTCGGGCAATGCGCATGAATTCACTTCCGAAGAGGCGCGCCGCGCCGGCGCGCTGAGCCACAAGAACGACGGCAACCGCCAGAGCGCATCGGCTGGCAACGGCCAGTCGGGCAATCGCGGCAACAGCCAGGCGGACAACAGCCAGTCCGCCGGCAACCAGTCCGGCAACCGGCAGGGTAGCAAGGGTGTGCAGGGCGGCACGCCTGAACAGCACGCCGCCGCCGGGCGCCAGAGCCACAAGCACTCCCGCTGACCTTTCGGCCCGCGGTGACCGGAAGCCGCCTTCGGGCGGCTTTTTTGCGTGGTCGAGACAGAGGCGTCCCCCTCGCAAGCAAGAGCGGAGCACGCTTGTCGGCCTGCCGATAGTGGCGCATGATTTTCAGGCATCACTTCCAAGCCGCATCCACCAACGACGGAGACCGCCATGACCCGCACCTCGATTCGTTTGATGCCTCCTGCTATCTGCTCGCCGCTTCGCCGACCGCGCCCCGCCGCCGTACCCGGCGCCACCACTGGCACGGTCGTGAAACCCATTGCCGCGGTTGCCCTGTCGCTTCTCGCCGTTGCGGCGCCGGCGCAGAACGTACCGATCCCGGATCCGATTCCCGGCACGCTGCCGGCCAGCGCGGTCAATGTCACGCTGCGGCCGCTGCTGTCCAACCTGGCCGCGCCGGTCGCGGGAGCGGTGGCACCGGGCGAGCCCGACAGCCTGTACATCGTCGACCAGGTCGGCAAGATCTGGAAGGCGCCGGTCGGCGGGTTGGGGCCGAAGAAGTCGTCGGCGCCGTTCCTCGACGTGGGCAGCCGCCTCGTGCCGCTTAACAATCGCGACGAACGGGGCCTGCTGGGTCTGGCGTTCCATCCCGATTACACGAGCAACGGCCGCTTCTACCTGTTCACATCCGAACCGGCGCAGGGGCTGGCCGACTTTTCCACGCAGCCGGCCGGTGTCGCCCCGGTAAACCACAGCGTGGTGTCGGAATGGCGCGTGTCGAACCCGGGCAGCGCGAACCCGGTGGTGGATCCCGCCAGCGTGCGCGTGCTGATGCGCATCGACAAGCCGCAGGGCAACCACAACGGCGGCGCGCTGGCGTTCGGGCCGGACCGGCTGCTGTACATTTCGCTGGGCGACGGCGGCGCCGGCGACGACCAGGGTCCCGGCCATGCGCCCGAGGGCAACGCGCAGAGCCTGGCGCCGGGCAATGTGCTGGGCAAGATCCTGCGGATCGATCCGCTGGGCAGCAATTCCGCCAATGGCGCCTATGGCATCCCGGCCGACAATCCGTTCGTGGGCAGGGATGGCGCGGACGAGATCTTCGCCTATGGCCTGCGCAACCCGTTCCGCATGGCGTTCGACAGCGAGGGCACGCTGTGGGCCGGCGACGTGGGGCAGGGGGCGATCGAGGAAGTCAATCACATCGTTTCCGGCGGCAACTACGGCTGGCGCATCAAGGAGGGCAGCTTCCTGTTCGATGCCAACGGCACGGCGGGCGGCTTCGTCCACGCGGCGAGCCCCGGCGCTCCGGCCGGGCTGATCGACCCGGTGGCCGAGTACGATCACCGCGACGGCGCAGGCCAGATCGTGCTCCGGCAGGCGGTGATCGGCGGCTTCGTCTATGCCGGCAACTCGATCCCGCAATTGCACGGCCAATACGTGTTTGCCGACTATATCGGCAACGACGGCACCGGCAAGCTGCTGACGCTGGGCGTGCGCAACCGGGTCGAGCGGCTGATCGCGCCGAAGCGCAACCCGCTCGGCATTCCGGTGCTGGGCCTGGCGCAGGATGCCGCTGGAGAAATCTATGTGCTGGGCAACGCCGACGGCACCACTGGCGGCAATACCGGCGTGGTATTGCGGCTGGGCGGGTTGCGCTGACGGCGATGCGGGCCGCGGCCGGGCCGGCCGTTTGCTACACTGCGGCATTTTGCATTGCAAGAGGTCGCCGATGGCTCCCATTCCCGAACTGCGCGCCTGGGCGCGCCACTGCCTGCTGGAAGCCGATCCGGTCGTGAAAACCGACGAAGTGGCGCGCATGGCCGCCGCACGGGCTGCCGGCGCCTGCGCGCTGGATACTGCCGCCATGCTGGCCGATTCGCCGGCGATCCCCGGGCGCCCGGCGCGCCCCGAACTGGTGGCGCCGAAGGATGTCGGCCGCCGCTCGATGGCCACGCCCGAAGGGCGCGCCATGCTGGTCCATGCGCTGGCGCACATCGAATTCAATGCCGTCAACCTGGCGCTCGACGCGCTGTGGCGTTTCACGGACATGCCGGCGCCGTACTATGCCGACTGGCTGCGCGTGGCGAGCGAGGAAGCCACGCATTTCCGGCTGCTTGCCGCGCACCTGGCCACGCTCGGCCATGGCTATGGCGATTTTCCCGGCCACAACAGCCTGTGGGAGATGGTGGCGAAAACGCGTGGCGACGTGACGGCGCGGATGGCGCTGGTGCCGCGCACGCTGGAGGCGCGCGGCCTCGATGCGATTCCGCCGCTGCGCGCGAAGCTGGCACAGGCCGGCGATCTCGCCGCCGCGCGAATCCTCGACATCATCCTGCGCGACGAAGTGGGCCACGTGGAAATCGGCAATCGCTGGTACGGCTGGCTGTGCGAGCGGCAGGGGCTGGAACCGTATGCGACGTACGACGAACTGGTGGAGCGCTACAAGGCGCCGGTGCCGAAGGGCCCGTTCAACCTGGAGGCGCGGCGCCGGGCCGGGTTCAGCGACAGGGAGCTGGAACGGTTCGCCTGAGGGGCGTCGCCGCCGACTCCGCCTCTCAAGCGCTGCGCTTTTCCCGCTGGCGCCGCCGGATTTCCACCTGCACGCCCGACGCGTCGAGCGGCGTGGCGATGTAGTAGCCCTGCAGTTCGTCGCATTGCAGCCGCGACAGTACCTCCGCCTGCTCGGGCCGCTCGACACCCTCGGCCACCACCTTCATGCCCAGCGCATGGGCCATCGTGATGATCGCCTTGAACAGGATCTCGCCCTGGCCGTCGTGTCCCAGGCGGCGCGTGAACGATTTGTCGACCTTCAGCAGGTCGAAGTCGAGCTGCTGCAGCATCGACAGCGACGAGTAGCCCGTGCCGAAATCGTCGACCAGCAGCCGTATGCCCAATGCGTGCATTGCCTGCAGGTGTTCCGCCGTGCGTTCCGGATCGCGGATCATCGTCGATTCGGTCAGCTCGATCTCGACCCGCGCGGGGGAATGCCATGCCGTTCCAGCGCCTCCAGGAACAGCGCGTGCATGTCGCGCTCGTTGAACTGGCGGCTCGAGACATTGATCGAGACCGGCAGCGGCGGGCAGCCGTCGCGCGTCCAGGCGGCGATCTGGGCGCACACGCTTTCCACCACCACTTCGCCCAGCGGCACGATCATGCCGGTCTCCTCGGCCAGCGGAATGAACTCGTCCGGGTACAGCAGCCCGGCCGCGGGATGGTTCCAGCGCACCAGCGCCTCGAGGCTCACGGCATGTTGCGTGGCCGCGTCGACCCGCACCTGGTAATGCATGACGAACTGGTTATCGGCGATCGCCGCCTGCAGTTCGTTTTCGCGCTGCTTGCGCTGCCGCATCGCGCCGTAGAAGGCCGGGTCGAAGAACCGGCAGCCGTTCTTGCCACTGGTCTTGACTTCGTACATGGCGATATCCGCGTGGCGCAGCAACATGTCGACATCCTGCGCGTCGCCCGGGCACATGCTTATACCCACCGAGGCGCCGACGGACGCGGTGCCGGCGCCGATCGCCACGCCCGCATGGAAGGCCTGCAGCACGCGCGCGGCCACCTGCGCCGCCTCGGCGGTGCCGTGCAGGTTCTCAAGGATGACGATGAACTCGTCGCCGCCGAGCCGGGCCACGTGGTCGCCCGGCCGCACCGCCACTTTCAGGCGGCGCGCCACGATCTGCAGCAGTTCGTCGCCGGCGGCGTGGCCGAACGTGTCGTTGACGGCCTTGAAACCGTCCAGGTCGACGAACAGCACCGCCAGCGACTTGCCGCCAGCCTTGGCGCGGGCCACCGCGTCCGGCAGGCACTTGCCGACCCAGGCGCGGTTCGGCAGCCCGGTCAGCGTATCCTCGAAGTTCTTGCGCTCGAGGTTCGACACGTGGGCGCGTTCCAGCGTCACGTCGCGCAGCGTCACCGCCAGCACGTCGCCGGAGCGCCGCACCTTGATGCGCACATGCGTGGTCTTGCCGTCGCGCTGCGATTCCAGGTCGCCCTCGGCGCTGCCATGTGCCATCGCCTGGGCCAGCAGCGTCACGGCCGGCTCGACCGGGATATCGCGCGACAGCGCGGAAACCCGCTTGCCGATCAGTTCCTCGCGCGTACTGTTCGATAGCGCCGCGCCCTGTTCGTTGCAGTCGACCGTCACGTAATCGATTACATTGCCGCTGCCGTCACGCACCGGCGCGGTGATGAAGAATCCCTCGGTGCTGGCCTCGGTGGCCTTGCGGTAGGCATCCTGCGCCACCGTGAGCCGGTAGCGCTGCAGGGCCAGTCGCCCGGACATCGTCATGCCCGCCAGCACGAAGATCAGCAGTGCGACCGAGGCGCCGGTGGCTGTCTGGCGCGAAGCGCGCTCCCGTTCGCGCACCAGCGCCATCGCATGGGGCTGGTCGGCACCGGCCAGCACCATCAGCGGAAAGCCGTCCACCGCCTGCCAGCCGACGTAGCGGCTGATCCCGTCGCCGAATTCGTTGCCCCGGACGAGGGCACTGCCGCCGGCGCTGGCCAGGGCCTGCCGCAGCGACATCGGCAGCAGCTCGATGCGCCGGAACGATTCGCCCAGCTTGAAGGCGCGCAGCATGCCGTCGCTGCCGACGGCGGCCAGGAAACCGTGCGTGCCAAGCCGCGATGGGTCGAAATCGGCGATCAGGTTGTCGGGGTCGACCGATACCACGGCCACGCCGGCGAATTCGCCGTCCCTGTCGAGCAGCTTGCGGGAGAACCGCACGATATAGTGCAGGCGCGCCTCGTCGGGGATGGGCATGCCGATGAACATGTCGTCGGCCGCGCGCAACTGCTGGTTGGCGAAGAAGGGCAGCTGGTCCACCCTGCGCAGTTCTGCTGCCGACCACAGGCCGGGCGCGTTCGTCATGCGTAGCCGCGCATCGGCGCCGAACACGCTGATCTTGAGTGGCACGCCCGCCGGGTCGGCCACCTTGCCGAACTGGTCGAGCTTCATCGTGCCGTCGAGCGCCTGCCACTGCAGGCGGATCATCAGCAGCACCTGGTCGATCATCGCCAGGTTGCCGCGGGTTTGCGTGGCCCGCTCGGTGGCGATCTTCAGCGTCGACTCGAGCGCCTGGCGCTCGGCGGCATCGCGCTCCCGGCTGAAATTTCCCAAAAGCAGCAGCCACGACGCGCCGGCGATCAGCAGCCCGGCAATCGGCCACAACAGAATGAACACGAGGTAAGGGCGCAATGCCGCCATCGGTGGCGGACGCAGGCTGGCGAACCCGAATGGCATGTCGATCCCAGTTATCCGGCGCCGGCGGCACGGGCTAGCACCATGCCAGCAAGCATACTCCTGATGACGGCGGTGCACAGGCTGGAGGTATAACGAAACGCAACAATCCGGCAGCGGCCATACCGCCAGCATCGCTATAATCGGCCGAGATATCATCTTTTGATATACCGGCCATCATTTATGGAATTGGTAATCCGGCAAGCCCGCCCCTAGGATGAAGCCTTTTCACTTCCGACAAAGGATTCTTCGTGGCCGGCCCAAACATTTCCGCAGGCGCGACGCTGGACGGACAGGCATCATCGCCTGCCAGCTATAAGTCGGCGCTCTCGCTGCTCGCGAGCCTGTTCTTCATCTGGGGTTTCATTACCGTCATTAACAACACGCTGCTGCCGCACCTGCGCAGCGTTTTCGAGCTCAGCTATACGCAGACGACGCTGATCGAATCCGTGTGGTTCATCGCGTATTTCGTCGCGTCGATCCCGTCGGCGCGCCTGATCGAACGCGTCGGCTACAAGAAAGCCATGGTGGTCGGCCTGTGCATCATGGCCGTCGGCGCGCTGGGCATGATCCCCGCGGCGCGCCTGCCATCCTACGTGGTGACGCTGGTGGCGCTGTTCGTCATCGCCTGCGGCATCACGCTGCTGCAGGTGGCGGCCAATCCGTACGTGGCCGTGGTGGGCCCGCCGGCAACGGCGTCGTCGCGCCTGAACCTGGTGCAGGCGTTCAATTCCCTGGGCACGATGTTCGCGCCGCTGTTCGGCGGCTACCTGATCCTGGGCCGGTCCACCAGCGGCACCGCCGAGGCGGGCCAGGTGCTGACCCAGGCCGAGCGCCTGGCCGATGCGCAGGCGGTGCAGCTGCCATACCTGATCGTGGCGGCCGTGCTGGTGTTGCTGGCCGTTATCATCGCGCGCTACCCGCTGCCGGCCATGACGTCGCGCCGCGTCTCCAAGGACGAGCGCGGCTCGCATTCGCTGTGGCGCCATCGTAACCTCGTCTTCGGCATCCCGGCGATCTTCATCTACCTGATCGCGGAAATCGGCGTCGCCAACCTGTTCATCAACTTCGTGTCGCAGCCCCACATCGGCAATCTCACGCACGAGAGCGCGTCGCACTACCTGTTCCTGCTGTGGGGCGGCATGATGGTGGGCCGCTTCGTCGGCAGCGTGCTGATGCGTT
The DNA here is from genome assembly GCF_009727155.1 of Pseudoduganella dura. NCBI lineage: Bacteria > Pseudomonadati > Pseudomonadota > Betaproteobacteria > Burkholderiales > Oxalobacteraceae > Pseudoduganella > Pseudoduganella dura. The sequence goes on from NZ_WNWM01000002.1 coordinate 6,259,695, forward strand.
CGGTGTCGGCCGAGCGCGTGCTGGGCGGCGCCGCCATCGGCGCCTTCGTCGTGATGTTGCTGGCCACGTTCACCACCGGCCCGACCGCAATGTGGGCACTGATCGCCGTGGGCCTGTTCCACTCGGTGATGTTCCCGACCATCTTCACGCTGGGCATCCGCGGCCTGGGCCCGCTGACCGAGGAAGGCGCCGGCCTGCTGATCATGGCGATCGCCGGCGGCGCGCTGGTCGTCGTGCAGGGCTGGCTGGCCGATATCTACGGCCTGCAGATGTCGTTCCTGCTGACCGTGGCGTGCGAGCTGTACATCCTGTTCTATGCCGCATGGGGCGCGAAGGCGACCAACGCGTTCCCGGACCAGCAGCCGTAACAAGAAAAAAGGCGCCGCAATCGGCGCCTTTTTTTGTCTGCCGCCGCAACGGCGGCAGCATCAGTTGCTTGCTGTCCCGGCTTACCGCCCCGCGCGCCGGCGCCATGCGGCCAGCAGCCCCAGGCCGCCCAGCATCATGCCATACGTGGCCGGCTCCGGCACGGCCGGCAGTGGCACGCCGTCTAGCGTGACGCCGTCGAACGCCAGGCCGGACTGGTACTCCTCGTCGTCCCAGTTCGTCACGCCGAATTCCAGGTAGTAATTGCCCGCGTCGGCGATCCGGTACGACGACTGCACCCAGCCGGTGTAGCCGCAACCGGCGTCATAGCAATCGCCCGAATCGGCGCCGAGCGGGCTCCAGGTGGGGCCGCCGGCGACGATGCCGACCTGGCCCGGCGTCAGCGTGGCCGCGGCGGCGGGCATGTCGAAGCCGGGCACCGCGCTGCCGGATGGCGAAGTGCGGGCCGTGAACAGCAGCGCGACCTGTGCGCCGCTGGCGTCCAGCAGCCGCGCCCAGCCGTAATCGCTGTAATCGGCGCCATCCGAAGTCACATAGTTGAACTTGAAGTCCAGCGCCTGGCCGGCCTCGGCCGTGAACAGATTCGACAGCAGGCGGCTGCCGGTGGTCGCTTCGCCCACGCCGCCCACGCCGGGCAGCGAGACGCCGGCGACGCCCGATTCGCTCGTGACATAGCCGTAGCTCGTGCCGCCGCCGGGCGCCAGTGTTACGTCGCCGTCCGCGCCGGCGGCGCCGCAGTTGCCCTGGCACTGCCAGTCCGCCGGGATGCCGTTGTCGAATCCTCCCGCGGCGGCGCTACCGGGTCCGGCAAGGCCCGCGATGCAGGCGGCGATTCCCAGCAGGCGTGTGGCTTTCAACTGTCCAGCTTTCATTTGTTCTCCATGGTTTATATAAAGGCGTGACGGGGCCGTCCTGCCCATGGAGTTGATTTTATCTTAATAGTATTGACATAAATCTATCAAAAAACCACGTTGCATCAATATCATCAAAAATATTTGACCCACGCCTTGCCGCTGCTGCGCTTGTACCGCGCGAACCGGCGGGTCGGCCAGTACAGCACGGCCGCCAGCAGCGCCGCGATGAGCCACACCTGCCAAACGTGGCCGGCATCGGCGCGCGGCACATCCAGCACGAAGGCGGCGAGCCGCTGCAGCACCAGCAGTGCATACAGGTGCAGCAGGTAGTAGAACAGCGGGGCGCCGCCGAACACGGCGGCGATGCCGGTCCAGCGCAGCGGCCGCTCCACGAACGCCAGCACGATGGTGCCGGCGCCCAGCGTCAGCAGCACGAAGTCCAGCGATGGGGGGTACTTGGTGAAGTTGACGAACGACATTGCCGTCAGCAGCGGCTGCGCATGCATTGTCCACTGCGCCGGTTCTCCGTAGACGTCGACGCCGCGCAGCACGGCCAGCAGCGCCAGGCAGCCGGCGCCGATCGCCAGCAGCCGGCGGCGGCGTAGTGCCGGCGGCGTGCCGCGGGCGTACAGCGGGCCGGCGGCATAGCCGAGCAGGATCACGCCGATCCAGGCAAGCAGCGGATAGCTGACCTTCACACGCACGGGCTCTTCCAGCAGGAAGCCGCGCTGTTCGAGAACGGTCCATGCGGCGGCCGCCAGGCTGCCCGGCTCGGGCATGAAGTGCAGCGCATCGTGGCCGGCGACGATCGCCGCGCCCAGCACGCCGATCACGGCCAGCGGCAGCCTGTGCAGCAGCGCGAGCGCCAGCATCGACAGGCCGATCGCCCACATCACCTGCAGGTACACGGTCGATGGCGCCAGGGTGCCGGTCCATGCGAAGTTGACGACGGTGATCTCCAGCCCGATCAGCAGCAGGCCGCGCTTGACGAGGAAGCCGGTGGCGTCGCGCGGGCCGGCCGGCGGGTGCGCGTACAGCCACGCCGACAGGCCGGTGAGAAACACGAACATCGGCGCGCAGAAGTGCGCGGCCAGCCGCGAAAAGAACAGCGCCGGGTCGGTGGCGGCAACGTCCATCGGGTCGCCGACCTGGTGCTGGAGGAAAAAGGTTTCGCGCACGTGATCGACCGTCATCAGCAGCATGACGATGCCGCGCGCGATGTCGATCGAGGCGATCCGGTTCGGGTGGTTCATTGCGGATCCTCAGAAGACATGGGTCGCGCTCAGCGACGCGGTGCGCGTGCTGCCCGGCGCCACCCACAGGCGGCTGTACGAGCTGGCGTAGTAACGGCGGTCGAACAGGTTGTCCACGTTCATGGCCAGGCGCCAGCGCCTCGAAGGCATCCAGGCCGCCAGTACGCGCGCGGTGGTGTAGCCGGGCAGGCGGAAATCGCCCGACGCGGCAACCTCGCCGCGGCGCTCGCCAACATAGGCGACGCCGCCGCCGATGGAGGCGACGGCATTGCCCGCCACCAGCAGCACGTTGGCGCCGTGGCGCGGCACGTTCGGCATGCGGCTGCCGGTCCTGATGGCATTGTCTCCCCGCGTCACGCGCGCATCGGTGAACGCATAGGCGCCGGACAGCCGCACGCCGCGCGCCACTTCGCCCGAGACGTCGAGCTCCACGCCCTTGCTGGCCACCTCGCCGGCGGCAATCGCGAAATCGGTGTTGACGGGGTTCGTCGTCAGCACGTTTTCCTTGTCGATCCGGTACAGCGCCAGCGTGCCCGACAGCCCGGCGCGCGTTTCCGCCTTGGCGCCCAGCTCATAGGAAATACTGCGCTCGGCGGGAAACGCCGCGTTGTCGATGCTGATGCCGCTGTTCGGACGGAATCCCCGGGCCACGCTGGCATAGAGGGAAACGGCATCCGACGGTTGCCAGACGACGCCGGCGCGCGGACTCGTCGCCGACAGGGCCTGCCCGTTGACGGACGCCGTGCGGCGATTGGCCACGCTCTGCCGGTAGCGGTCGTGCCGCACGCCGGCCAGCATCTTCCATCGTTCGCCGATCGTGACCTGGTCCTGCGCATAGACGGCGTGGGCGCGCTGGTGTTCCAGCGTATCGACCGACACGGCCAGCGGCGCCGCGACGGCCCCATAGGCCGGCGCGTAAAGGTCGATCGCATAGGCATTCGCGGCCGAGGGATTGCGGCGCAGCTGCAGGCGCGTGTCGTCGAACCTGTAGCCATCGGCACCGAACAGCAGCGCGTGCTTCATGCCGAGCGCGGTGGCGCTGCCCAGCAGCTCCGCGCGCGCCGAACGGTCGGTCGCCGACCAGTCGCGCGAGCGCCGCTGGCGGCGCAGCGTGCGCCCGTCAGGCAGCAGGTCGCTGGCTTCGCTGGAATGGCCTTTCAGCGAACTGTCGCGATAGGCCGCGCCACCCTGCAGCGACCAGCCGTTGCCGAGGCCATGCTGGACGAACAGCTGGTGCCCCAGCGATTTCACCGTGATGCGGCCATCGGCCGGCTCGCCGAGGAAGCGCTCCACCGGTACACCGGGCCCCGCGGCCGGCACGGGAATGCCCCGGTCGAACGGCGAACGCTGGCGCGAAGCCTCCATTTCATACGATACCGTGGTCTCCGGTCCCGCCAGCCACAGCAGCGACGGCGACAGGTAGTCGCGGTCGGTGCGTACCGTGTCGCGGAAGCTGCCGCCACCCTGGTGCGCCCCGTTCATCCGGTACGCGACGGTGTCCGACAGCGGGCCGGTCAGGTCGACGGCCACGCGCCGCGTCGCATGGCTCGCGAGGCCGGCTTCGATGGCGTAGCGGGGCGCGAAGCGCGGCTTCTTCGTGAGGATGTTGACGGTGCCGCCCGGCTCGCCGCGCCCGTACAGCGCCGATGCCGGCCCCTTCAGGATTTCCACCGCCTGCGTGCCGGCGATGTCGCGCAGGCCGTTATAGCCCCGGCTTGCCGCGAAGCCGTTGACCATGTAGTCGGAACCGAAGTTCGGGTCGCCGGTGAAACCGCGCATCGCGTAGCTGTCCCACAGGCCGCCCAGGTCGCTCTGGCGCGAGATGCCGCTGGCCAGGTCGAGAGCGCCGGCCAGCGACGTCACGCCGGCATCCTGCAGCAGCCCGGCGGTCAGCGTGCGCACGCTCTGCGGCAGGTCTTTCGGCAGCGCGTCGGTCTTGGTGGCGCCGGCCACGGCCAGCGTGCGGTAGCCGCCGCGCTGGCCGTCGATGACGACGGTGCCGGCGTCGTCCGCCAGCGCGGCGGGAATGTGAAACAGGGTGGAGACGAGCGCGGCAAGCGCCAGCCGCCGCGGAAAGATATCGGTTCGGTCGTGCATGGTGTTCCTGTGGCCCATGGCTGCGCCGCGGCGCGGCTGGTGGAAGCACAGCACGCGCACCGGCGCAAAGCGGGAGCATGTGGGTGGTCGGGTGCGCGCTGGCGAATCGCCGATGGCGCGGCCGGGATCAGCGGAGGGACAGGAACGAAGGCGGCGCCTGCGACGGCGGCAGCAGGTAGCGGGCCGCGTGGGCAGCCGGGAAAGCGGGCGGGAGGGACGCCAGCGTGTGCAGCAGTGTCCAGCCGAACGGTGCCGGAGCGGGCCGTGCTTCGGGCGGCGCGGCGTGCGGTTGCGCATGCAGCGCGCACGCCACGCAGTGCTGGGACTTGGCGGCCAGTTCGTGGTCGTGGTGCGCCGCCGCAGCAAACAGCTGCAGCAGCAGGATCGCCGCCGCCAGCGCGACCACCCACGACGCGAGCCGGCCGCGCAGGGCGGCGCGGCGGGATCGGGAGCGTGGGAAAGCGGCCATTGTAATGAGAATGCGTTATCAGGAACAACGCATTGTAGCGCACGGCATGGTTGTTGGCCACCGTTGCTGGCCATTGCGGGCCATTGCGGGCCATTGCGGGCCGACCCGACCCGGGCCGGCGCGCGCTATCGGTGAATGAAATTCAGTGGACGATGTCGACGATGCCGCGCCGCACAGCCTCGCGCAGCACCTCGGTGCGGCAGGAGGCGTCCAGCTTCGCCATGATGTTCTTCACGTGGTACTTGACGGTGCCCGGCGCGATGCCCGCAGCGCGGGCGATCAGCTTGTTCGACATGCCCTGGGCCAGGAAGCGCAGCACGTCGAGCTCGCGGCCGGTCAGCGCATCGTTGTCGAGGCGCGCGGCGAGGCGGGTGGCGACATCCGGCGGCACGTAGCGGCGCCCCGCCGCGACGGCGTGCAGGCATTCGGCCAGCTGCGCTTCCGGCGCGTCCTTCAGCAGGTAGGCGCGGGCGCCGGCGTGCAGCGCGCGGTAGACATGCTCCTCGCCGTCGGAACTGGAAACGATCACGACCCGTGCGTCCGGGTGGAAAGCGCGGATCGCCTGCAGCGCCTCGAGGCCGCCGACGCGGGGCATCGACAGGTCCATCAGCACCACGTCGGGCCGCAGGCGGCGGTACAGGTCGATGGCGTCGGCGCCATCGGCGGCTTCGGCGGCTACGGCATAGCCGGGCTGGCGGGCGACGATGCCGGCCATGCCGAGACGGACGAGCGGGTGGTCATCGACGAGCATCACGGAAACGGTCATGTCATTCTCCTGGTTCGAGTGGAAGGGAAAGGAAGATGGTCGTGCCGCGCCCGGGGGCGCTGTCGACCTGCAGCGAGGCGCCTGCCAGCGCGGCACGTTCGTGCATGCCGCCGATGCCGAAGCCGGCACGGGGCATGTGGAGATCGAAACCGTCGCCGTCGTCGCGGACCTGCACCTGCGCGCGGCCGGCGCGCACCCGCAGCCGGCACACGATGACGCTGGCGCGCGCATGCTTGGCCGCGTTGCCGACCGCCTCGCGCACGATCATCGCCACCTGTTCGCAGGCGCCCGGCGCGAGCGTTGCGGCGTCGTCGAGCTGCAGGCGGAGCCGCATGCCCGCCGCCAGCGGCAGCGCCTGCAGCGTGGCGCGCAGGGCGGCCGCGAGGCTCGCCGGACGTTCCAGCGCGACGGGCGAGGTGCGCAGGCGGCGCACGAAGTCGCGGGCGCTGGCCAGGCCCTGCTGGGCCGCCAGCGTGGCGGTGGCCAGGCAGGCGGCCAGCTGCGCCGGGTCCGTGCTGCCGCTGGCGGCGCGCAACTGCAGCAGCACGGCGGTCAGGTCCTGCAGCACGATGTCGTGCACGTCGCGGGCGCAGCGCAGGCGCTCGGAACGCAGCGCTTCGTCGAGTGCTGCGGGTTCGGTCGGGGCGGCGGGGGCCGGGGCCGGTACAGGGCGCGGGATCGTCAGCTGTCTCATGTCTACTCGTTGGCTGGGAGTTGATCGGCGATGCCGGCAGCATCACTTGTCTGTGCCGCCGTTCATCGTGAGTGGAGCATAGGACGCCGGGCGGGCGGCGCAAATCATACGTGCGTATGATCCCGGCGATTCGGGATGCTAGCTTGCGGCGAGCGCGCGTTCGATGCAGCCGACCAGCGCATCGGCCTGGAACGGCTTGCCGAGCAGGCACGCGGCGCCGGCGCCCTCGGCGCGGCGCGCCACGCCATCCTGCAGGAAGCCGGTAATGACGATGAAGGGGACGCGATCGGCCCGCCCGCGCAGCAGTTCGAGCAGGTCCAGGCCGCTCATACCGGGCATCTGGAGGTCGGAGATCACCAGGTCCGTCGCGGTGCCTGCCGCGAGGAACGCCTCCGCGGAGTCGAACAGCCGGGCGCGCAGCCCCAGCGAACGTACCAGGCTGCCGACGGCGGTACGCACGGACGCATCGTCGTCGACGACGCAGACTTCTTGATCGGAAAAAGACACGGGTGCTCCTGTTGAGGCAATCGGCAAGAGCTTAGCGCCGGCGGGGGGCGGCGGCCATCATACATGCGTATAGGCGGCGTTTTCCGGGGTGGTGCCGGAAACCGCTTTTCGTTATGCGCACGTTGGCAACATGCTGGAGAAAACCGGTGTCCGACACCACGACGCCACGCCAGTGCCCCAACGTCATCCGCGACTTCAGTCCGCGCCGATCCGCAGCGCCTCGGCCATCCGCACCAGGTCGGCGAAGGTTTTCGCCCCCATCTTCTTCATCGCCTGGCCGCGGTGGATCTTGACGGTGATCTCGCTGGTGCCCACTTCGCCGGCGATCTGCTTGTTCATCAGCCCGCGGGCGGCGAGGGCCATGATTTCGCGTTCGCGCGGCGTCAGTGTCCCGTAGCGGTGCCGCAGCCCGGCCTGCAGGGCTTCGTCGGCGCGGCAGGCGGCGTCGCGGGCGAGGGCCTGGCCGACGGCGTCCAGCAGTTCCTCCACGCGCACCGGCTTGGCGAGGAAGTCGACGGCACCGGCCTTCATCGCCCGTACCGACATCGGAATGTCGCCGAAGCCCGTCATGAACACGACGGGCAGCGTGCAACCCTGCGTCTTGAGCTCGGCGTGCAGGTCCATGCCGCTTTGCCCGCCCAGCCGCACGTCCAGCAGCAGGCAGCTGTTGCGTTCCTCGCGGCGGTGGCCGAGGAAATCGGCCACGGCGCCGAAGGTGGCCACGTCCATGTCGGCCGACCGCAACAGGCTCGACAGGCCATCGCGCAGCGCGGCGTCGTCGTCGACGATGTATACCAGCGGTTTCATGCGGCGGCCTCGCGGTGCGCGGGCAGGGTGATTTCCAGCGTTGCGCCTGGGCCGCCCGGCAGGACCGCGATACGGCCGCCATGCGCCTCGACGATCGAGCGGCAGATCGGCAGGCCCATACCCATGCCATCCTGCTTGGTGCTGTAGAACGGCTCGAACAGCCGGCCGCACCCGTCCGCGGGAATGCCCGGGCCCTCGTCGGCGACGGCGATGCGCACGCCGGCGTCGCCGGCCAGGTCGGCGGGCGCGAGCGACAGCCGCAGCGCGCCGCCGCGCGGCGCCATCGCCTGCATGCCGTTCATCAGCAGGTTGATCAGCACCTGCTGCAACTGCACGCGGTCGCCCGCGACGGGCGGCAGGCGTTCGGCAATGTCGACCATGAGCGTGGCGCCGTGGCTTGCCAGCTCGCGCTGCAGCAGCGCGGCGCAGTCATGCACGATGCCGGCCAGGTCGACGGGCGCGAACGTGGCCTCGCTCCTGCGCGCCAGCGCACGGATGCGGCGGATCACCTCGCTGGCGCGGCAGGTGTCGGCCAGCATCCGCTGCAGCGCATGCTCCACTTCCAGGGGGTCGGGCGGCTGGCGGCGCAGCCAGCGCAGCGCCGCCTCGCCGTTGGCGGAGATCGCGGCCAACGGCTGGTTGACTTCGTGCGCGATCGATGCCGCCAGCTCGCCCAGCGTGGTCACGCGCGTCACGTGGGCCAGCTGCATGCGCGAATCGCGCAGCGATTCCTCGCGCTGCAACAGCCGGGACGTCGCCTGCGCGCCCACGTGCGCCAGGTAGCCGCCGATGCCGATCGCGGCAAGGCTGACGGCGCAGCGGGCCAGCGACGAATTGAGCACGCCGAACCAGCCGGTGACCATGTGCGCGGCCAGCGTCAGCACCAGGCACAGTGCCGTGACCGCCAGTATCCGGCGTGGCCACACGTGCACCGTGGCAAGTACGACGACGACGTACATGACGGCGATGGCGCTGTCCATCGACGTGAAGGCGTCCAGTGCGAAGATCGCGGCCGTCAGCAGCACGATGGCCGCTTTGAGCAGGGTAACGCGCAGGGTGGCGGGCATGGGAATGATGGGAGCTTGTCTTGAATGTTAGTTGCCGGCAGTATATGACGAGCTGTCCATGCCCCGGCCGTTCCGGCGGGCCGGTTCCCACCAATGGGGGAGGCGGGCATCGCAGGATCGGACTACGCGCCTGCAGCGGTCGCGCCCGGGTGCTATGCTGCCGCGCATGAACAAGCCAATCGAACCCCATATTGCCCCGGTCGAGCTCGCCAAGGCTTACCGTTTGCTGAACCATGGACCAACGGTGCTGGTTTCCGCGCGCCACGGCGGCGTCGACAATGTCATGGCCGCCGCCTGGGCCTGCGCACTCGACTTCAGCCCCCCGAAGGTCACCGTCGTGCTGGACAAGGCGGCGCAGACCCGTGCACTGGTGGAAAACAGCGGCCGGTTCGTGCTGCAGGTGCCCAACGCGGCCCAGCTGGACCTGGTGCATGCCGTGGGCACGCACAGCCTGGCCGACGATCCGGACAAGCTGGCCCGCTTCGGCGTCGAACTGTTCGCGGCGGACGGCTTCGATGCGCCGCTGGTCGCCGGCTGCTCGGCGTGGCTGGCGTGCCGGCTGATCCCGGAACCGCACAACCAGGACGCCTACGACCTGTTCATCGGCGAGGTCGTCGGCGCGTGGGCGGATACCCGCGTGTTCCGCGACGGTCACTGGCAGTTCGAGGATGCCGGGCCGCGCTGGCGCAGCCTGCACTACATCGCGGGCGGCCAGTTCTACGCGATCGGCGAATCACTGCAGGCGCGCGGCGTGTCGTGATTCAGTAAACGTCGCGGCGGATGCGGCCTTCGGCCGCCAGCAGTTCGACCGTGTCGCGGCCGAGCAGGCGGGCCAGCGCCGCATCGACGCCGCCGGCCATGCCTTGCAGGCTGCCGCAGACGTACAGCACGGCGCCATCGGCGATCCAGGCGCGCAGAAGTTCGCCCCGCTCGCGCAGGCGGTCCTGCACGTACCCTTCGCCATCGCGCGAGAACACCAGGTCCAGTTCCGGCAGGAAGCCGTCCGCGGCCCACTGTCGCAGTTCTCCCGCACACAGGCTGTCGAACGCGCGCTGGCGTTCGCCGAACAGCAGCCAGTTGCGGCGCCGGCCGGCGGCCACACGGGCGCGCAGGTGGCCGCGCAGGCCGGCCAGGCCCGAGCCATTGCCGATGTAGATGCATGGAACGTCCGCGTCGACCGGCGCGAAGCCGGGGTTGGCAAGCAGCCGGCCCCGCACTTCGGTTCCGGGCATGGCGTGCGCCGTCAGCCAGCCGGAGGCGAGGCCCAGGCCCTGTTCGTGATGCACCTGCCGCACCAGCAGTTCGACCGCGCCGTCCGCCGGCAGCGAAGCGACCGAGTAACGCCGCGGCGCCAGCGGTTTCAATACGGCGGCGCATTCACCTGCCGACGCGAACGGGTGGCTCGCGTCCGGCAGTTCGCTGGCGGCCAGCAGGCCGGCGAGCGTGCCGTCGCCGATCGCCGCGTCGCCATCCATGCCGGTCCGCGCCAGCCAGTCCTGCACGACGTCCTCGGCATGCCGCGCCTCGATCTCGACGAGCGCGCCGGGCAGCCAGCCCGCCGCGCGGCCTTGCAGCCTTACCTCGAACAGCGGGCCGCCCAGGCTGCCGGGGTTGAGCAGCGTGCGTTGCGTCAGCGTCCACGATCGCCATGGGGCGGTTTCGGCGGCCGGCGCCGCCGCCAGAGGAGCGGCGCCCAGGCAGGCCAGGGCGGACGACCAGCGGGCCACCGCCGCTTCGTCGCCATTGTCCACTTCCACCGGTGCGAACAGCCGCGTGCCGCCTAGCGCGGCCAGCCGGTCGTCGAGCGCGCGGCCGAAGCCGCAGTATTGCGCGTAGGCGCTGTCGCCCAGGGCCAGCACCGCATAGCGCAGGTGCGGCAGCCGCAGCGGGTTCTCGGCCAGCAGGCGGGCGAAGCGGCGCGCGCCGTCCGGCGGTTCGCCTTCGCCGTAGCTGCTGGCGACGAACAGCGCCTCGTGGTAGCGGGCCAGGTCCTCCGGTACCAGCGTGGCGACGGCATGGACATCGGCCGGCGTGCCGGCGGCCCGCAGCGCGGCGGCGGTGCGCAGCGCCAGCCGCTCGGCCTGGCCGGTCTGGCTGGCGTAGGCGACCAGGGTCGGGGTTGCCCCGATCGCGCCGGCGGCACCGCCGCCGGCGGGCGCCATGACGGCGGCCAGCGCGGCGCGCTCGGCCCGAGCGGCCCGCGCCTGGCGCCGGCGTTTCAGGTACAGCATCCAGCCGGTGACCGCGAAGCCGGGCAGCGCCAGGCTGGCCAGCAGCATCGCGATCCGCCCCGGCAGGCCGAAATAGGTGCCGATGTGCAGCGGATAGATTGTCGTCAGCGCCCGCGCGCCGGCGCTCTTGTCCGCATACGGCTCGTTCTTCGCCAGCGTGCCGTCCGGCGCGATCGTCATGGCGCTGCGCGCGCGCGGGTGCGGCGCGTCGGCGGCCAGCCATGCCACCTGGACCGGATCGCCAGGCTTGTCAGTAAAGCGCAGGAAGGCCATCTGCCAGCCGGGCGCGTGTTGCGTGAACGTGTTCCAGGCGGGCGCCAGGTCGACAGCTGCCGGCTTGTTCTTCCGCGCGCCCGGCGCCCCGGCCATCGGCTTCGCAGGGGCTTCGCGCGGCGCCCGCTTGACGCCCGCCCAGCCGTCGACGGTCGTACGCACGGCGTCGAACGCCCAGTAGGCGCCCGTCAGCGTGAAGATCACGTAGGCAACCAGCGCCCACGTGCCCGCCACCGAGTGCAGCGCCCACAGGAACGAACGGCCTTTCAGCCGGGTGTCGATCGTCAGCCAGGTGCGCCAGTTGCCGGCGTTGCGCGGCCAGCGCAGGTACAGGCCGGACAGCGCCAGGCCCAGCAGGCAGAGTGCCAGCGTGCCGGTGACGGGCTTGCCCGTTTCGCGCCCCAGCAGCAGCCAGCGGTGCAGGAACTCGATCCATTCGAACGCCGGCTCGCCGGCCATTTCCGGCTGGATCGTGCCGGCATAAGGGTGCACGTGGATGGACTCGCCGCGCTGCTGGCCGGGCAGCGGCGCCAGGCCCACGCGCGCCGCCGTACCCGGCTCGGCATACAGGATCACCGACGTCACGCGCTGCTCCGGATGCGCGGTCCGCACCGCCTGCGCCACCTGCTGCGGCGTGAGCACCGGCGCGTTTTGCGCCGGCACGTGGCGCACGCCCGGATTGGCCAGGTCGAGCATTTCGTCCTTGAACACCAGCAGTGCGCCGGTCAGGCCGATCACGATCAGCACGGTCCCGGCGGTAATGCCGATGAACCAGTGCAGCTGGAACCACACCCCCTTCCAGGTGGGCAGCACGAGGCGGGACGGGGCAGGCGTGACGCTGGCGGGGAGGAAGTCGCGTTTCATGATGGGCTCTACAGGGATTGCGGCCATTATATGGGCAAATCTACTGCAAATGAGAATCATTATTGTTGAGGGTTACTATTATTTCCGACCTGTGGCGGGGAGCACGCCGCGATGCCCGTGCCCGCCACCCCGGCGAAAGATGCCCGCTATAATCGGCACTTTCCATAGCCGGGCCCGCACCAATGCCTCCACGCCACGGCCTCACTCTCAGCCTGCGCCACCTGCTGATCCTGCTGACGGCGATCGGCTTCCTGCCGCTTGCACTGCTCGGCACGTGGGGCCTGATGGCGGCCGCCGACGTGCAGCAGCGCGAGCAGGACCGTTCGATGCTGGAACTGGCGCGCGCGCTGTCTTCCGCCGTCGATGCCGAACATGACGGCGCCGCGGCGGCGCTGACCGGCATGGCGCGCACCCCGGCGATGCAGGCGGGCGACCTGCGCGCCTTCCACGACGTGGCGAAACAGCAGGCCGCGGCCCAGCGCGAATGGCTCGGCGTGATCCTGTCGGATGCGGCCGGGCATACCGTGTTTCGCACGATGGCGCCGTTCGGCGCGCCGGCGCTGCCCGTGGCCGACCCGGGCAGCCTGGGCCGGGCGGTCGCCCTGAATGCGCCGGTGGCCGGCAGCGTGGTGCGCGGCAAGGGCGGGCGGCCGGCTTTCCCGGTGCGGGTGCCGGTCAGGCTGGCCGACGGCAGCAGCTATGTGTTGTCCGCCGTGATCGCGCCGGACCGCATCCTGAACGTGATACGGCGCCAGCGTGCCCCCGGGGATTGGGTGATCGCCGTGATGGACGGCACCGCGCGGCGCGTGGCGCGTTCGCGCGACCATGACCGCTTCGTGGCCGGGCAAGCCAGCGTGGGCCTGCTGCGGCTGCTGCGCAGCGGGCCGGAAGGCACCGGCGATTCCCGGACCATCGAGAACGTCGAGGTGCGTACGGCATTCACCACGTCGGCGCGCTGGGGCTGGAGCGTTGTCGTCAGCGCCCCGACCGCCTCGCTGCGCTGGCCGCTGCTGCAGGGCGCGATGGTGTACGCGGCCGGGCTGGCATTGAGCCTCGCCGGCTCCATTGCATTGGCCACGCTGCTGTCGCGCCGCATCGTGCGCCGCATCGAGCGCCTGGTGCGCGGCGCCGCGGCCCTGGGTGCCGGCACGCCGGTAAAAGTGGCGCCGTCGCGGGTGCGCGAGATCGAACAGATGGGCCAGGCGCTGGCCGCCGCCGCCGCCGCGCGCGACAGGCACGAGCACGAGCGTTCCGAACTGCTGGCTTCCCTGGAACGCGCCATTGCGTCGCAGGAGGGGGCGCTTGCCGAGGCGCGCGAGGCCGGCCGCGCGAAAGACGAGTTCCTCGCCGTGCTGGGGCACGAGCTGCGCAACCCGCTCAGCCCGATCGTGGCATCGCTGGACCTGATGGACCTGCGCGGCGACACGGGCGCGCAGCGCGAGCGGGCGGTGCTGCGGCGGCAGGTCGCGCACCTGAAACGCCTGGTGGACGACCTGCTGGATGTGTCGCGCATTGCTTCCGGCAAGCTCGACCTGGACTTGCGGCCGGTGGACCTGGCCGACATCGCGCGGCAGGCGGTGGATGCCGCGACCGGTCTGCGCGTTACGCTGGCGGCGCCGGAGGCGCTGTGGGTCATGGGCGACGACACCCGCCTGGCCCAGGTGCTGGGCAACCTGCTGTCGAACGCCGGGCGCTTCGGCGGCGGTGAAGCGGCCGTCACGGTAACGGTGGTGTCCGGACACGAGGGGGGCATGGCGCGGCTGGCCGTGAGCGACTGCGGTGCGGGCATGGCGCCGGACCTGCTGGCGCGCGTGTTCGAACCGTTCTACCAGGCGCCCCAGCAACTGGCGCGGCGTACCGGCGGGCTCGGGCTGGGACTGGCGATCGTGCGCAAGATCGTCGAACTGCATGGCGGCCACGTGGCGGCGCACAGCGCGGGCCCGGGGCAGGGCAGCACGTTCGAGGTGCTGCTGCCGCTGGCGCGCCAGATGACCGTGCCGCCCCCGCAGCCGCGGGCGCCGGTCACGCCCGGCCTGCGCGTGCTGCTGGTGGACGACAACGAAGACGCGGCGCGGGCCAGTGCGCAGATGCTGTGCCACATGGGCCTCGACGTGCAGGTGGCCTACACCGCGCACGATGCGCTGGCGGCCTATGGCGACGGCACCGTCGATGCCGCGCTGCTCGACATCGGCCTGCCGGACATGGATGGCTACGCGCTGGCCGCCGCGCTGCGCGATGCCGCGGCCGGCCGCGCCCTCCGGCTCGTGGCGCTGACCGGTTATGGCCAGAAGGGCGATATCGAGCGCGCGTCGGCGGCGGGTTTCGACCTGCATCTCACCAAGCCGGCGTCGCTGGACGACCTGCGCCGCGCGCTGGCGGCCTGATACGTTATGAAAAGCGCAAATATCGCGCGTCGTGATCTGCCTGGCTGGTGTACTATCACCGGTTTCTTGGATGGAGTAACGGCATCATGGCGGAACGCGGCACAAAGAGGTCGCGCGCTGACGCAACGACGGCTGCGCGCGTGGACGATGCATTGAAAATAGTCGAGGCCGACGGCATCCATCCGGCACTGGAATTCATGCAAAAGGCGGGCGTGCCGCGCGAGATCGCGCTGCGCGTGCTGTGCGCACCGCAATTCCACCGGAACGGCGAGCGCCGCCGCGAGCCACGCTGAAGCACACCTGGGGTTTCCCGTTGGCATGCTGGCTCGCCGAAGGGCGTTGCCGGCAGGCTTTCATTTCTTTCCAAACCTAGTCTAATTCCTACGTCTTGCAGGACGGGGCTCCGACTGCCATGGCGAGCGGCCCAGCCTACAATGAGGTTGGCTCGCACCGGCGGGCTCCCGCAACCTGACTCGAGGAGTATGTGATGGCAACGATGAATACCGGCTCGGCCGACGTGGTCGCGCACAAGGCTCTGAATGCCGTGGACTGGATCGCAATGGTATTACTGATCGTGGGTGGCCTGAACTGGGGCCTGGTGGGCCTGTTCCAGTTCGACCTGGTCGCCGCGATCTTCGGCGAGCAGACCACCGCCTCGCGTATCGTGTATGCACTGGTGGGCCTGTCCGCGCTGTACGGGATCTACCTGGCTGCGAAGAAGCTCCCAAGCCACTGAGCCGGCCGGCCACGTAGTCCGTACGCCTGCCGGGGCCGCGCTTTCGCGCGCCCCCGGTGTTCGTTGCACTGTCCCACGCCTTGCATTACTCCGCTCACAGCATTGAACGGTTCATTGCATCGCTTCAATCTCCGCCGCACTCAGCCTTAATGGCAATTTCCGACGAAGCATAGTCGGAATGGTTCGTTCTGTTTCGTTTTCGCTCCGTCTATATTGGCAACGCGGCCATGCGCCGTGCCTTTTCCGAGTCCGAAACGAACCACGTGCCATGAACGCCGTACCCCCACACAGTAACCTCCTGGCGCTGCGCAACGAATTGCTGGGCAACGAATTCAAGCGCAGCTATGGCTGGCTGACGGCCAGCATGCACCGGCTGGTGGGCTCCCGCAACGATGCCGAGGACCTGGCCGCGTCCACCTTTACCGAACTGGCCACTCTCGACGACCTGCGCCATGTGCGCCAGCCGCGCGCACTGCTGACCACGATCGCGCGCCGCCTGACCTTTGAATTCTGGCGCCGCCGCGATCTCGAACGCGCCTACCTCGCCGAGCTGGCGTTGCGGCCGGAGGGCGTGGGCGCATCCGCCGAGGACATCTGCATGACGGTCGAGGAAATCGTTCGCATCGATGCGGCCCTCGCCCGGCTGTCGGCGAAGGCGCGCGAGGCGTTCATCCTCAGCCAGTTCGAGGAACTCGGCTATGCCGAGATCGCCGACCGGCTCGGTGTATCGGTCAGCATGGTGCGCAAGTACGTGGCGCAGGCGCTCGCCGCCTGCTGGCCGGCCGCATGACGGCGCAGCCGCGCAGCCGCGCCGAACGCACCGCGATCGACTGGGAAGTACGGCTGCGCGATCCCGGCGTGGACGAGCGCGAATTGCGCGCGTTCCGTGCCTGGCACGACGGCGCGCCGGAGCATGCGGCCGCGTGGACGTCGCTGCAGCGGCAACTCGGGCAGATGGGCGGGCGCGGCGGCCGTGCCGGTGGAGAAGGCCTGGCGGTGGCCCGGGCCCTGCGGAAGCCGGTAGAAGAGCGCCGGCGGGCGCTGCGGGCCGGGTTCGGCATGGCGATGCTGGCGATCACGGGCGCCGGCAGCTGGAAGCTGGCGCACGAGCTGGGCTATGACGCCACGTGGCGCAGCGCCGTCGGCGAGCGCGGCGCGGCCACCCTTGCGGACGGTTCGGCGCTGCGCTTCGATGCCGCGTCGCGCATCGATCTCGCCGGCGGCGCCGGGCCGGTGCGGCTGCACCTGCGGCAGGGGCAGCTGCTGGTGCGCGCGCGGGGTGCGCTCACGGTCGCCGTGGGCGGCGCGGAAATCGACTGCAATGGCGCCGAACTGTGTGCCGGACGGCTGGTGCAGCGCGGCATCGCCGCGGTCCGCGGCGGCGAGGCACGGTTGCGCCTGCCGGGCCGGGCGCCCGTCGCGCTGGCATCCGGCGACGTACTGACCTTCGATGGCGCCGGCGGCGCGGCCGGTGCTCTGCCGTCGCCGCTGTCGTTCAACGCGGCGTCCGGCTGGACGCGCGGCATTCTGGTGGCCGACCGCCTGCCCCTGCCTGACGTGGCCGAAGCGTTCGGCCGCTACCATCGCGATATCGTGCGGGTCGGCGGCACGGCCGCATCCCGCGTGATCAGCGGCGTGTTCCGGCTTGACGATCTCGACGGCGCGCTGCGGCAGATCGGCGGCGCGCTGCCGGTGCGCGTGGCGCGCTACGGCATGCTGGCCATTATCGAATAACGGATATCGGCGCTGTTCGCATTGATTCCCGGCAGCGCCAAAAATATTTTCAACATCCGCTGACGCTTTTCGCATCTCGCCGCACAAGGGTATTACCAACGACATCAATGAGGTATCCCTTGCAAAAGCATTCAATGACGGCCGCCGTGCTGGCCACCCTTCCTTTCATCGCCATCCACGCGCAGGCACAGGCGCAGGGCCAGCACGAACGCCTGGACTACAAGCTGCCCGCGGCGCCGCTGGAACGGACGCTGCTGCTGATCGCCGCCGATACCGGCGTGGCGCTCGCCTACGACCCGCGCCTGCTGGGCGGTGCCCGGTCGGCGCCGGTGGTGGGCCGCTACAGCGCGGCCGAGGCGATCGCCCGCGCGCTCGATGGCAGCGGCTTCGAGCTGGCCGGCAATGGCGGCGGCGCGTTGACGATCCGCCGCGCGATCCAGCGGTCGGCGGCGCCCATGGCGCCGCAGTTCGTCAAGGTGTCGGCGCCGGCGGCGCCGGCGGCGGTGTCCTCGTCCGCGGCCGCCGCCCAGCCCGCGGCGGCCATGGCGACCGTGACCGTCAGCGGCGCGCGGCAGGGCCGCCGCGCCGGTCTCGACGAGGACCCGCAGCGCACGCCCACGTCGTCGTACCGGATCGGCGGCGAGGAACTCGACAGGCAGAACATCACGACGATCGAGGAACTGCAGCAGCTGGTGCCGGGCCTGAACATCCAGAGCACCGACCCGTCGGACATGCAGATCAGCATCCGCGGCGTGGGCGATGGCGGCGGGCAGGCCAGCGGCGATTCCAATATCGGCATGCCGGGCAGCGTGGCCGTCTACGTCGACGGCGTCTACCTGGCCCGGCCGGGCATGCTGTCGAGCCTCGGCGACCTGGCGTATGCCGAAGTGCTGAGCGGCGCGCAGGGCACGATGTTCGGCGCCAATTCCACCGGCGGCGTGCTGAACATCACTACCAAATCCCCGACGTTCGTGCCGGAGGCCGAAGTCACCGTGTCGGCGGGCCAGCACGGCTACCAGCGCGTGCGCGGCGTGGTCTCCGGCCCGCTGTCCGAAAACTGGGCCGGCCGCCTGAACGTCGTGCGTAGCGCGTCCGACGGCGCCGTGACCAACATCCGCAACGGCAACAAACTCAATGGCGGCTCGTCGAACGGTGTCCGCGGCCAGTTGCTGTATCGGGGCGGCGACAGCTTCACGCTGCGCCTTGCCACCGACTACAACAACAGCAACAGCGAGCCGACATCGGTGCTGGTGGCCACGCACGCGATCAATGGCCGCGACACGTACCTGACGCACTCCGCCGCTGCCGGCAACAACGTGGTGTTCGGCCCGAACGTGGACCTGGACGACGAAAACCGCATCCACGTGGTGCAGGGCGGCGCGTCGGCGCTGGCCGAATGGCAATTCGGCGGCGGCTGGCGGCTGCGCTCCGTCACGTCGCTGCGCTACTTCCATTCGCAGCCGACGATGGCGGACGGTCTTTCCGTGCAGGTCTACGCCAACACCGGCACCGAGGTGCGCGACAAGACCTGGTCGCAGGAACTGCGGGTCGACTCGCCCGCCGGCGGCGCCGTCGACTACGCGTTCGGCCTCACGTACCTGGGCCAGCATGCCGAGACGCTGGCGCACACGCGCTACGCCAATACCACGGTGCCGGCGAAGTGGCTGGACAGCACCGCGTTCCGCAACCTGGACATCATCCGCCTCGGGCTGCTGCGCGACCGCATGCTGTCGCCGTTCGCGCAGGGCACGCTGCACGTGGGCGATGCCGTCGACATCACGGCCGGCGTGCGCGCCAACATCCAGAAGAAGGGCGGCAGCTTCATCCGGTACAACCGCGTGCCCTTCAACTCCGGCTACCTGGAAGAGCAGCATACGCTGCCATCGGGCACGCTGACCGCCAGCTGGCGCTTCGCGCCGGGCTGGAGCACCTATGCGGCGGCCTCGTACGGCGAGAAGTCGGGCGGCCTGAACATCTCGGCCGGCGCGGCGCGCCAGGCCGGCCTCGATTCGCTGTACATCAAGCCGGAAAAGACGAAGAGCGCCGAGGTCGGCGCGAAGGCCAGCCTGGCCGGCGACCGGCTGGCGCTGAAGGGCGCGCTGTTCCTTACCGAGATCAGCGATTTCCAGACGCAGGGCTACAACCCCGACGACCAGCAGGTGTACCTGCTGAACGCCGGCACGTTCATCTCGCGCGGCGCCGAGGCCAGCGCGCGCTGGACGCCGGACCGCAACTGGAGCATCGACGCGGCGGCCGTCTACAACGACACGTACTACACGCACTACGCCAACGCGCGCTGCGCACCGGAAGTGACGCTGGCGCCGAATCCGCCGCCGTCGTGCAACCTGACGGGCCAGCGCGTGTTCAACGCGCCGCGGCTGACCGCCAATACGAGCGTGCGCTACGACTGGACCGCGGAAAACGGCCTGCGTTCGTTCGTGTCGGCACGGTATGCCTACCGCAGCTGGATGTTCGGTACCGTCGACGCGTCGCAGTTCACCCGCGTGCCGGGCTACGGCCTGGCATCGTTCGCCGCCGGCACCGGGGCCAAGGCAGGAGCGGGCGAGTGGACCGCGTCGGTATTCCTGAACAACGCGTTCGACAAGACGTACTACAAGCGCCTCGTGAACGGCGACTACGGCTCGGTGGCCGGCTGGCTGGGCGAACGTCGTACACTTGGCGTCACGCTGGCATACCGCTACTGACATACCGCTGCTGACATACTGCTATTGACATACCCTCGCCGATATCGCTGTCGGCGACACGATCGAACGACACGAAGGAGACCGATGGACCGCCGTCAACTGCTCAAACTTTCCGCGCTGCTGGCCGGCGCGCCGGCCGTGACCATGCTGCCCGCGCGCGCCGCCGGCCAGCCGGGGACCGCCCCGATCGGCCCGACGACGCTGCGCTGGCTCGACAGCGATGCGCCGGACAGCTTCACCGGCGCCACGTTCGGCGTGCCGTGGCCGCAGGGACTCGTGCCGCGGGCCAGCGGTTTTTCGTTGCGCGCCACGGCGGGAGGGGGCGCGGCAGGGGCGCCGGCGTCGGCGCCGCCGCTGCAGTCCTGGCCGCTGGCCTGGTGGCCCGACGGCTCGGTCAAGTGGAGCGCCCACGCGATCGGCGGCGGCACGCCGGCCGGCAGCTACGACCTGCAACCGGGGCCGGCCGCTCCGCAGGACGGGAACGCGGGCGGCATGGTCAGCCGGCACGGTGCCGACATCGTCGTCGATACCGGCAGGCTGCGCGCCCGGGTGGCGGGGAATGGCAACGGCGTGTTTGCCGAAGTCGCCCTGGGCGGCCGGACACGGCTGCGCGACGGCGAACTGGTGCTGCTGACCGATGCGACCGATGACAGCGAAGAGGGCGCCGGCCAAAAGCGGCGCTGGCGCGGCGAGGTTGCGCAGGTGGAGGTCGAACAGGATGGTCCGGTGCGCGCGGTGCTGAAACTGACCGGCACCCACAGGGGGGAGGATGGCACCGCGCTGCTGCCGTTCACGCTGCGCCTCGAATTCCACCGCGGCAGCGACGCGATCCGCGTGCTGCACACGTTCGTCGTCGACGTGGACCCGGCGAAGTTCCAGGTGCGCGGCATCGGCCTGCGGTTCGGTACCGTGCTGGACGGCGCGCCGCACGACCGCCACGTGCGCTTCGTGTCTGCCGCCGGCGGCGTGTTCGCCGAGAGCGTGCGCAGCCTCACCGGCCTGCGGCGCGATGTCGGCGACGACAACGCGGCCGCGCAGGTGGCCGGCCGGCCCCTGCCGCCGGTGGCGCAACTGCCGCAGGCCATCCGCGACGGCCTGGCGTATGTGCCGGCGTTCGGCGATTACCGGCTGCTGCAGCCGAATGCCGACGGTTTCACCATCGTCAAGCGCACCGCGAAGGGATATGGCTGGATTCCGGCCGGCGGCGGCACGCGCGCCGGCGGCACCGGCTATGTCGGCGGTGCCGGCGGCGGGGTGGCGTTCGGCGTGCGCAATTTCTGGCAAAGCCATCCCGGCCAGATCGACATCGCCGGCGCGGCCGGCGACCGTGCCGCCGTCACGCTGTGGCTGTGGGCGCCGGAAGCGCCGCCGATGCAATTGCGCTTCTTCCACGACGGCATGGGCCAGGACACGCACGAAAAGCAGCGCGCCGCGCTGGACATCACGTACGAGGACTACGAGCCCGGCTTCGGCTCGCCGCACGGCATCGCGCGCACCAGCGAACTCGAACTGCAGCTGTTCGCCGCCACGCCGTCCGCCGCGGAGCTGGCAGCGGTCGGCCGGCGCATCGCGCAGCCGCCACGGCTGCTGCCCACGCCCGAGCGCCTGTACGCGGCAGGCGTGTTCAGCGATTACTGGGCGCCCCGGGGCCGTGGAGGCAGCCGTGCCGGGCCGCTGGAAACGCGGCTCGCCGGGCTGTTCGACTATTACAAGGGGCAGGTCGAACAGCGCCGCTGGTACGGCTTCTGGGATTACGGCGACGTGATGCACACCTACGATCCGCGCCGCCACCAGTGGCGCTACGACGTCGGCGGCTTCGCCTGGGACAATTCGGAACTGTCCACCGACATCTGGCTGTGGCATTACTTCCTGCACTCGGGCCGGGCCGATGCGTTCCGGCTGGCCGAGGCGATGACGCGGCATACCGGCGAAGTGGACGTGTATCACATCGGCCCGTTCAGCCCGCTGGGCACGCGGCACGGCGTGCAGCACTGGGGCGACAGCGCCAAGCAGCTGCGCATCTCCACCGCGATCAACCGCCGCTTCATGTATTACCTGACGGCGGACGAACGCATCGGCGACCTGCTGACCGAACAGCAGGATGCCGTGCGGCGCCTGCGCGACATCGCGCCGGGCCGCAAGATCGGCCAGAAGCTGGCCACGGGCGCGGACGAGGCCAGCGTGGGCTTCGGCACCGACTGGGGCGCCATCGCCGGGGCCTGGTTCACGGCCTGGGAACGCACCGGCGACAACGTGTGGCGCGACAGGCTGCTGGCCAGCATGACCACGATTGCCGCGCAGCCGCACGGCTTCTTCACGGGCGCCGCGATCATGGACCTGCGCACCGGCGCGTTCCGCATCGATACATCGAAGAAGATCTCGGTATCGCACCTGTCCGCCGTGTTCGGGCTGACGGAAATCTGCTCGGAGCTGCTGTGCACCTTGCCGGAGCCGGCGTTCCGCGAGGCCTGGCTGCGCTACTGCCGGCTCTACAACGCCACGCCGGAAGCGCAGCGCGCCGCGCTGGGGCAGGATCTCGGCAAGCTGAACCTCTCGCAAGGGCATGCCCGGCTGCTCGGCTATGCCGCCGCGCAGGCGCGCGATCCGGCGGCGATGCAGGAAGCGTGGCGCCTGTTCGAAGCGGGCAAGGCGGGGCTGCGCGACGCCGATTTCGCCATCCGCCCCGTGCGCGCGCCGGCGGTGCTGAACGATATCGACGAGGCGGCCCGCATGTCCACCAATGCCGCCGCCCAGTGGGGGCTGGGCGCGCTGGGACTGCTGGCGCTCGATGCACGGGCCACGCCGCCGGGCAAGGTGCTCGTGCGCGACGACTTCCGCAGCTTCGATGGACGCCGCTGGCGCGTGGAAGCGGAAAAGGGCGATCCGCGCGAAGCCGCCACGGTGAAGGATGGCGCGCTGCTGCTCGATACGCGCGGCGGGCTCACGGTATGGCTCGCGCAGCCGCTCGACGGCCACTACGAGATCGCGTACACCTGCACCGTGCTCGACGAAGGCAATCCGGGCGACCGCGTGTCCGACATGAACGTGTTCTGGCAAGCGCGGTTGGACCGGCCGCGCTCCGGCAAGCTGGACGATTACGACCGGGTGCCGATGTTCTATGCGGGGATCGGCGGCAACCACAATACGACGACGCGGTTCCGCCGCTATGACGGCAGCGGCGAGCGCATCCTGCTGCACGAGTACACGGAAAAGCCCTGGCTGCTGCGGGCCAACCATCCGTACCGGGTGCGGATCGTCGTCGATGGTGCCGGTACCCGGCTGTACGTCGACAATGTGCAGTATTTCGCGTCGCGCGAACGGGTCGGCGCAGGTCTGTTCGGACTGCGCACCACGCTGTCGCGGCAGCGGATCGCCGATTTCGCCGTCTATAGTTTGGCGTAAGGGATAAAAATCGAACGATCGTGCCACAAGGGCCGCCGACACGGTCCGCCAGTTCAGGGTAATATTGACGGTTTCGCACACCGTGTCACTTTGATATCACTGCGGCCGATCACTATTTTATAAGCCTGCGCCGACCCGTAGCCGCACGGGCGGTCCTGAAGGAGATTGCATGACGAACGACCATAACGACAACAATAACGACAGCGACCAGCGTCGCGAGCAGCAACTGCGTGCGGACGCACTGGAATACCACCGCCTGCCGACCCGGGGCAAGATCGAGGTCGTGCCGACCAAGCCGCTGTCGAACCAGCGCGACCTGTCGCTGGCGTATTCGCCGGGCGTGGCCTACGCCTGCGAGGAAATCGCCGCCAACCCGGCCGCCGCCGCCGAGTACACGTCGCGCGCGAACCTGGTGGCCGTGATCACCAACGGCACCGCCGTTCTGGGCCTGGGCAACATCGGCCCGCTGGCCTCGAAGCCGGTCATGGAAGGCAAGGGCTGCCTGTTCAAGCAGTTCGCCGGTGTCGACGTGTTCGACATCGAACTGGCCGAGAACGATCCCGACAAGCTGGTGGACGCCATCGCGATGCTCGAACCCACCGTGGGCGGCATCAACCTGGAAGACATCAAGGCGCCCGAATGCTTCTACATCGAGAAGAAGCTGCGCGAGCGGATGAACATTCCCGTGTTCCACGACGACCAGCACGGCACCGCGATCATTTCCAGCGCAGCGCTGCTCAATGCGCTGAAGGTGGCGAACAAGCGCATCGGCGATATCCGGCTCGTGGCGTCGGGCGCCGGCGCCGCGGCGATCGCCTGCCTGGACATGATGGTGGGCCTGGGCGTGCGCCGCGAAAACGTGTACGTGACCGACTCGCGCGGCGTGATCTGGCAGGGCCGCGAAGCCAACATGGAAGCGAACAAGGCGCGCTATGCGCAGCAGACCGATGCCCGCACGCTGGCCGACATCGTGCGCGGCGCGGACGTGTTCCTGGGCTGCTCGACCGCCGGCGTGCTGACGGGCGAGATGGTGAAGACGATGGCCGATCGCCCGATCATCCTGGCGCTGGCTAACCCGGAACCGGAAATCCGCCCCGAAGTGGCGCTGGCCGCCCGGCCGGACTGCATCATCGCCACCGGCCGTTCGGATTACCCGAACCAGGTCAACAACGTGCTGTGCTTCCCTTACATCTTCCGTGGCGCGCTCGATTGCGGCGCCACCCGCATCACCGAGGAAATGAAGCAGGCGTGCGTGGTGGCGATCGCCGAGCTGGCCGAAGCCGAAGTGAGCGAGACCGTGGCCGCCGCCTATGCCGGCCAGAGCCTCACGTTCGGTCCCGACTACATCATTCCGAAACCGTTCGACCAGCGCCTGATCGCCGCGATCGCGCCGGCCGTGGCGAAGGCCGCCTTTGAGTCGGGCGTGGCGGCCACGCCGATCGCCGACCTGGCCGCCTACCGCGCCCAGCTCGAGCAGCAGGTGTTCCACACCGGCCTGGTGATGAAGCCGCTGTTCAGCGCCGCCAAGGCCGCGCAGAAGCGCGTGGTGTACGCCGAGGGCGACGACGAGCGCGTGCTGCGCGCCGTGCAGACCGTGGTCGACGAACGCCTGGGCCTGCCGGTGCTGGTGGGCAGCGCGGAGAAGGTCGCGAAGGCGATCGCCGCCGCCGGCCTGCGCCTGAAACACGGCACCGACTACACGCTGGCCGATCCCGGCACGGTCGATTCCACCAGCCATGCGCTGGCGCTGCTGAAGTCCGGCGATGCGGATGCGGTGATCTGCGGGCTGCGCGGCAACATCGACTCCCACCTGGAGCAGGTGCGCCAAACCATCGGCCTGGCGCCGGGCGCCGAGGTGCTGGCGACGATGAACGCGCTGGTGCTGGAAAAGCACACGCTGTTCGTGGCCGACACGCACGTCAACGACGACCCGACGGCGCAGGAACTGGCCGCCATCGCACGGCTGGCCGCCGCACAGGTGCGCCACTTCGGCCTGGAGCCGAAAGTCGCGCTGCTGTCCCATTCGACGGCCGGTTCGTCCGAGCGGCCGTCGGCCCGCAAGATGCGCGATGCCCGTGCGCTGCTGGCGCGGTCGTCGCCGGACCTGCCGGTGATCGGCGAAGTGCAGGGCGACGTCGCGCTGGTCGGCGGCGTGGCGCCCGGCCTGCTGGGCAACTTCAGCGGCGAAGCCAACGTGCTGGTGATGCCGTCGCTGGACGCGGCCAACATCGCGTTCAACCTGCTGAAGGTAACCGGCGGCAAGGGCGTGACGGTCGGTCCCGTGCTGCTGGGCGCCGCGCTGCCGGTGCACGTGCTCGGCCCTGGCGCGACCGTGCGCCGCATCGTCAACATGACGGCGGTTGCCGTGGCTGAAGCCGTCCGGTAAGGGCACGCCGTTTCCCTGGAAGCGGGGCTGCCGGTTCGCCGGCATGCCCCGTTTTTTACGCCGAAATTTGCAACTAACCGAATCTGACGGGAGGCAGCCGGCGGGTGCATTTGCACGACTGATCGAAGGCCGGGCTTGCAGTATCGAAGCGGCCCGGCGGGGCATGCCGGGCGGGCAGCCGTGCACCACCGTTGAACCAGCCATGCTACCTTCCGCCTTTTGGCGAAAGGAGCATCCAGTGCGGGCATGCCTGTTTCTCCTGGCGGCGCTGTTGCAAGTCACGGCCGCCGCGCAAGCGCAAGCAACTTCCACTTACCAGAATCCGCTGCCGGTAACACTGGCCAGCGGCGAGATCGCGCAGAACTGCGCCGACCCTGCCGTGCTGCGCGATCCGCGTGCGACGCAGCCCACCTGGTACCTGTATTGCACCACCGATCCGGTCAGCCGCGATGAAAAGGAGGGGGACGGCTATCGTTTCCGCCTGCTGCCGGTCTACCGCTCGACGGACCTGGTGCACTGGGACTGGGTTGCCGATTCCTTCATCGACCGGCCGGCGCCCGCCGCGCCGAAATCCTGGCTGTGGGCGCCCGAACCCCACTATCACGACGGCCGCTACTGGCTGTACTACACGATCACCGATACCGACGATGCCCACAGCCCCGAACCCGGCTGCGGCAGCGACAGCGCGATCGGCGTGGCCAGCAGCGCGTCGCCCGCCGGGCCGTGGCGGGCCAGCGGCAAGCCGGTGGTGCCGCCCCGTCGCGCCGGCCCCGGCTGCAAGTTCGACTGGACCTTCGACCCGGACATCGTCGTCGACGACGACGGCACGCGCTGGCTCTACTACGGCAGCTACGGCGGCGGCATCTTCGTGCAGCGGCTCGCGGCGGACGGCCTGGCGGTGGAGGGCGAGGCGCGCCTCGTCGGCACCTCCGGCCGCTACGAAGGCGCCGAGGTCGTGCGGCACGACGGCTGGTGGTACCTGTTCGCTTCCGCCACCGACTGCTGCGCCGGCCCGGCAACGGGTTATGCGCTATATGTCGGCCGGTCGCGAACGCCGCAGGGGCCGTTCCTGGACCGGCAGGGCAACGACATGGCGGCCGCGCGCGCCGGCGGCACGCCGGTCCTGCCGCAGAACGGCAACCGCTGGACGGGGCCGGGCCACAACACGGTGTTCCAGGATGCCGCCGGGCAGTGGTGGACCATCTACCACGCGGTCGATACCGGCGATCCCTATTTTTCGCCGGGGCTGACGCGGCGCCCCGCCTTGCTGGACCGCGTGGACTGGGCCGGCGGCTGGCCGGTGCTGGCCGAGGGGCGGGGGCCTTCGACCGGGGAACTGCCGGCACCGGCCTTCACCGCCGACGGCACCCGGCCGCCGCCGCGGTTCGCCGGCAACGGCGTCGACGTGCGCCTGCTGTGGCGCGAGGATTTCGGCAAGGCCCCCGCCGCGCCATGGCGCTGGGTGCGCTCGCCGGGAGCATGGCGCGCCACCGCCGAAGGCCTGGCATGGAGCACGCAGCCGGGCGACCTGTACGTGGACACGAATACCGCGCCGCTGCTGGTGCGGCCGCTGCCGCCGGCCGGCGACCTGCGCATCGAAACCCGCGTGCGGCTCGACGCGCCGGACGACTGCTGCGTCACGCACTCGCAGGCCGGCCTGGTGGCGATGAAGGATGACGACAACTACGTGAAGCTGGCCGTGCTGGCCGATGCCGGCCTGCACCAGGTGGAATTCGGCAGGGAAGCCGGGCCGGTGCCGGCCGGCCATCCCCGCTACGGCAATACGGTGGCCGGCACGCCGGCGGCCGCCAACGGCTGGACATGGCTGCGGCTCGACTTGCATCGCGATGCCGGCGGCGGCGAGCGCTGGAGCGCCTGGTCCAGCGCCGATGGTCGCGCATGGGAGGGTGGCGGCACGTGGAATCACCGGCTGGGCCCCGCTGCGCGGATCGGCCTGGTGGCGATGGGCGGCGGCGGGCGGGCCGTGACGTTCGGCCCCGTCACGGTCAGTGCGTTGCGCGCACCCCACTCGGCGGCGCATCCGGCACCGCCAGATCGCGCCAAAGCGGTGCCGCGCGCGGTGCCGGCTCAACCGTAACGCGCGATGCGCCATAAACCCCTTATCATAAGGAGACACCGTGATGAGAGCCCCGCCGAAGGAGAACGAGATCGTGGACCACCCCCGGCCGCAACTGCGGCGCACGCAATGGCTGAACCTGGACGGGCCGTGGCAGGCCATGCTCGACGACGATGCCGTGCACCACGAACCGGCCGGCGTGCCGTTCGACCGCACGATCATCGTGCCGTTCCCGCCCGAGGCGGCGGCCAGCGGCGTGCACGACCGCGGCTTCCGCCGGCGCGTCTGGTACCGGCGCGTGGTGGGGCTGGACGACGACCTGCTGCCGTCACCGGACGAGCGGCTGAAACTGCACTTCGGCGCCGTCAACCACCGCGCGCGGGTGTGGATCAACGGCCGCTTCGCCGTGCAGCACAAGGGCGGCCACGGGCCGTTCTCGGTGGACGTGACCCGCTACCTGAACGGCCGCTCGATGGAAATCGTGGTGCAGGCCGAGGACGACCCGCACGACATGCACAAGGTGCGCGGCAAGATGGACTGGGAACTGGAGCCCCATTCGATCTGGTATCCGCGTACCACCGGCATCTGGCGCACCGTGTGGCTGGAAAAGGTGGCGCGCTCGCACGTGGCGCAGCTGCGCTGGACGGCGGACGTGTTCACCTGGCAGATCCGCCTCGATGCCGATATCGCCCACCATGCACCCGGCAGTACCGTCAACGTGATGCTGCGCCTGGGCGAGCAGGTGCTGGTGTCGGACCGCTGCATGCTGCTCGAAGGCCGCCTGTCGCGGCTGTTCCAGCTGCCCGACCCGGGTATCGACGATGCGCGCGCCCACTGGATGTGGAGCCCGGAAAGCCCGCAGCTGATCGATGCCGAGATCACGCTGCATGCGCCCGACGGGCTGGTGCTCGACCATGTGCTCAGCTACACGGCGCTGCGCACCGTCTCCGTCGACGGCGACCGGTTCCTGCTCAACAGCCGGCCGTATTACCTGCGCATGGTGCTCGACCAGGGCTACTGGCCCGAGAGCCTGATGGTGGCCTCGGCCGAGCAGCTGCGCCAGGACGTGCTGATGATCAAGAAGCTCGGCTTCAACGGCGTGCGCAAGCACCAGAAATCGGAAGATCCCCGATGGCTGTACTGGTGCGACGTGATGGGCCTGTGCGTGTGGGCCGAGATGCCCTCCGCCTATGGCTTTTCCAGCGAAACGGTGCACGGCGTGATGGAGGAGTGGAAGGAACTCGTCGCGCGCGACATCTCGCACCCGTGCATCGTGGCCTGGGTGCCCACCAACGAATCGTGGGGCGTGCCGGAACTGATGCACGACCGGCGCCAGGTCGATTTCGTGCGCGCGATGTACCACATGACGCGGGCGCTTGACGGCACCCGCCCGGTGGTCGGCAACGACGGCTGGGAAATGCCCTGCGGCGATTTCGTCAACGTCCACGATTACCATGCCGACCCGGAAGAACTGGTGGCCCGCTACGGCAGCCGCGAGGGCCTGAAATACACGTTCGAGCACGTGCGGCCGGCGCGGCGCCGGCTCGTCATCGACGGGTTCGACGGTACCGGCAAGCCGCTGTTCCTGTCCGAGTTCGGCGGCATCGCCTGCATGGAAGAGCAGGACCCGAAGGACTGGGGTTACTCGGTGGCGCGCAGCGGCGAGGAACTGCTGGAGCGCTACCGCCGGCTGATGGAGGCGATCCACCGCTGCCGCCCGCTGTCCGGCTTCTGCTATACCCAGCTGACGGACACGTTCCATGAAAAGAACGGCTTGCTGACCGAGGGGCGCGTGCCGAAGGCGCCGATCGCCGCGCTCGCCGAAGCCACCCGCGGCCCGGACGCGCGCCTGCACGACTGGTACACCGACCCGCTGGGCCACAGCGAACTGTGGCGCGGCAAGCGGACGCCCGAACTGCTGCCGCCGACGGGGGCGCAGCCGGCGGGGGCGACGGAGACCAGGCAGGACGCCGGCGGTTCCGAAGACCAGCCCGGCACGGACGGCCCGCCATCCTTTCCTCTGCCCAGCGAGGCCGCCTGACCAGGCCCGCGGCGGCCGTTTCGAACGATCGACCACAAGAAAAACGAGGGGAGACGGGACATGAGGCATGCTGGCAAACGGCTGGCGGGAGGGCTGTCGGAGTTGCTGCCGGGGTTGCTGCCGGGGTTGCTCCTGCTGCTGCTGGCACTGTCCTGCGGCGCGGCGCGGGCCGACGCGCAGGTGGTACGGATGTGGACGCTGCTGTCCGGCGGCGACGGCGCGCGCATGCGCGCGCTGATCGACTCGTTCAATGCGTCCCAGCAGGAGGTGCGCGTCGAGAGCACGACGCTGAAGTGGGGCGAACCGTTCTACACGAAGCTGATCACCGCGTCGGTGGCCGGCGCGGGGCCCGACCTGGCCACGATCCACCTGTCCCGGCTGCCGAACCTGGCCGGCGGCGGGGTGCTGCGGCCCATTTCGGCGGCCGAACTCGCCGCCGGCGGCCTGCAGGGAAGCGACTTCCTCACGCGGCAGTGGGACCGTTCTCAGTACGGCGGGCGCACCTATGCGATCCCGCTCGACCTGCATCCGCTGGTGCTGTACTACAACAAGGACCTGGCCGGCCAGGCCGGCCTGCTGGGCGCCGATGGCCGCCTGGCCCCCATCGTCGGCATGGATGCGATGACGAACGCTTTCCGGGCCGTCAAGGAACGCACCGGCAAGGCGGGCCTGACGATGGAATCGGCGCAGAGCACCTATGCGATCTGGCGACTGTGGCTGTCGCTGCTGGCGCAACAGGGCCTGCCGGTCGTGGCGGACGGCCGTTTCGCGTACGGGCCCGCCGGCGAGCGCACGCTTGCCGCCATCGCCCGCTGGTTCCAGGCCGGCTACGCCACACCGGGCCAGGATTACCCGGCGTCGACCAGCCAGTTCATGGCGGGTAACGCCGGCTTCATGATCAACGGCGTGTGGGAAGTGCCGGAGCTGGTACGCGGTACCAGGGCGGGCACGCTGCGGTTCCGCTACGGCATCGCGCCGCTGCCGCAACTGTACGGCAATGCCAGCGCATGGGCCGATTCGCACGGCTTCGCGATCCCGGCCAGCGAAGGCAGGCCGATGTCGCCGGAAAAGGCCACCGCGGTGCTGCGCTTCGTCGCCTACGTCAACACCCATTCGTTCGGCTGGGCCGAGGGCGGCCACATTCCCGCCTACCGGCCGGTGGCCGAGTCGCCGGCCGCCATGGCGCTGATGCCGAACGCGGAATACGGGGCGGCGGCCGCCAGCGTGGTCTACGACCCGCCCGGCTGGTACATGGGGGCGGCCGGGCCGCTGGAAGCGATCGCGTCGAAATTCCTGCCGGCGCCGCTGGCCGGGCAGCTCACGCCGGCCGATGCGCTGCGCCGCTTTGAAACCGAGGCGCAGCGCCTGCTCAGGAAACGCCCGCCGCGCTATTGACGCACCATGGACGCGCCATCGACAGAACCACCGGGAGAACCACGGATGAAGGCAACACGCCGTTCCGAAGCGCTGTCCGCCGCACTGCTGCTGTTGCCGTTCATGGCGGCGTTCGTGCTGTTCTTCCTGCTGCCGGCCTTCCAGACGCTGTACCTGTCGCTGACCGAAAGCAGCCTGACGCGCACCAGCGCCTTTGTCGGCCTGGCCAACTACGATACGCTGGTGCACGACCCGGCATTCTGGTCGTCGCTCGGCAACACCTTTTATTTTTCCGTGCTGACGGTCATTCCATTGACCGCGCTCGGCCTGGCGATGGCGCTGCTCGTCGACCGTTTCACGGGCGACCGCCAGCGCGCCGGCACCTGGCTGCAAAGCGTGTTCTTCCTGCCCTACGTACTGCCGATCTCGGTGATGACGCTGATCGCCGACTGGATGCTGCAGCCGTCGTCGGGCATCGTCAACCACCTGCTGGGCGTGCAGCGGGCATGGTTTTCGGACGTGCACTGGGCAATGCCGGTGGTGGCGATCGCCACGGTGTGGTGGACCGTGGGTTTCAACATGCTGATCTTCCTCGCCGGCCTGCGCAACATCCCGCGCGAACAATACGAAGCGGCGGCGCTGGACGGCGCGCGCGGTTTCGCCGTGTTCCGCCACATTACCTGGCCGGCGCTGCTGCCCGTGACGGTGACGGCGCTGGTGCTGCAGCTGATCGCCTCGCTGAAGGTATTCGGGCAAACCTACATCATGACCACCGGCGGGCCGTTCAACACCACCCGCGTCACGCTGCACTACATGTACGAGACGGCGTTCACGCAAAGCGACGCCGGCTATGCGGCGGCGGTGGCGATGGCGTTCATGTTCGTCGTCGTCGCGCTCGGGCTGCTGCAGGCGCTGCTGCTGAGGAAGCGGAAATGATACGGCAGCCCGCCGCAACCGGCATGAAAACTTCCCGTGAAGGCATCGACATGAAGGCTCGCGCATGAAACATACCCAGCTGCACTGGACCGTGATCGCCATCGCCGCCGCGCTGTCGCTGGCCATGCTGTGGGTGGCGCCGCTGCTGTGGGCGCTGTCGACGTCGCTGCGGCCCGAGTACGAGACGATCTCGCCGGTGCTGCACTACCTGCCGCGGCGCTGGACGGTGGAAGCCTATGCGAAAGTGCTCGGCGCCGGCAACGTGCCGCGCTGGCTGTTCAACAGCGCGCTGGTCGCGCTGGCCGTGACGGTCGCGACGATGGCCATCAGCCTGATGGCCGCCTTCGCATTTTCCCAGCTGCGCTTTCGCGGCCGCAACCTGTTGTTCCTCCTGTCGATGCTGGCGCTGCTGCTGCCGTTCGAGGCGCTGCTGGTGCCGCTGTTCCGCACGATGAACGGGCTCGGCCTGATCAATACCTACGCCGGCATCGTGCTGCCGCAGGTGGTGTCGCCGGTGGTGATCTATGTGTTCCGCCAGTTCTTCGACGCGGTGCCGCACGATTTCCGCGATGCCGCGCTGCTCGACGGCGCTTCGCCGCTGCGGGTGCTGTGGAGCGTGTACCTGCCGATGTCCGGCAATATCGTGTGGGCGATGGCGATCGTCACGTTCATCGGCGCCTGGAACAATTTCCTGTGGCCGTTCATCATCGTCACGTCGAACGACATGATGACGATCCCCCTCGGCCTGACGCAGACCTACGACGCGTTCGGCGTGCGCTACGCGCAGCTGATGGCGGCCGCGCTGCTGGGCGCGTTCCCGGTGGCGCTGGCCTACATCGTGTTCCAGCGCCGCGTCACGCAGGGGCTGCTGGCCGCTACCGGGCTGAAAGGCTG
The DNA here is from genome assembly GCF_009727155.1 of Pseudoduganella dura. Classification (NCBI taxonomy): domain Bacteria; kingdom Pseudomonadati; phylum Pseudomonadota; class Betaproteobacteria; order Burkholderiales; family Oxalobacteraceae; genus Pseudoduganella; species Pseudoduganella dura. The sequence goes on from NZ_WNWM01000002.1 coordinate 6,292,633, forward strand.
AGAGGCGGAGAGGCCGGCGGCCGGCTGCGGCGGCGCCGGCGTCGCGCCGGCGCAACCCTTTCGCCATACCGCGTTGGCATCGAATAAAGCTTGTGTCTATGATCGGGAAGCTTCCCCAGGCGGAGCATGACGAGCCTGGCACGACGATCGATCGACAGCACGACAACAGAATCACGCCCGCAGCCAACGACAGCAGCCAAGATATCGGAGACAGCCATGACTTCCACGACATTGAATCCAACGCGGATGCGCCGCGCCGTTGCCGCCGCCCTGTGCGTGCTGGCAGCGGGAGCGGCCGGCGCGCAACAGGCCGGGGTGCAGGCCAATGCCCAGGCCAATGCCCAGGCCGGCGAAAAGGCCGCCGAGCCGGCGGCGATGCAGCCGCCGGCCGGCCAGGATTCGCCGGCGCAGGATACGTCCGGGCAGGGCACGCCGGCGCAGGCCACCGGTTCGGGCCAGGCCACGGTGGAGGGCGGCCCCATCGCCACCGTCGAGGTGACCGGCATCCGCCGCAGCATCCGCTCCGCCGAGCAGATCAAGCGCGATGCCACGCAGGTCGTCGATTCGATCAATGCCGAGGATATCGGCAAGTTTCCCGACCGCGCCGCCGGCGACGCGCTGCAGCGGATCGCCGGCGTGCAGGTCGGCCGCGACCGGGGCGAGACGTCGTCGGTGACGATCCGCGGCCTGCCGGACGTGGTCACCACCCTCGACGGCAACGACATCTTCACCGGCCGGGGCCGCCGGCTGTCGTACCAGGACCTGCCCGTGCAATCGATCGCCGGACTGGACGTGTACAAGTCCGCCACGGCCAACCAGCCCGAGGGCGGCATCGCCGGCGCCGTGAACATCCGGTTGCGCGCGCCGTTCGACAACCCCGGGCAGACCGTCACCGGGTACCTGGAAAACCGGCGGCCGCAGATCAACGGCAGCGACGCGGCCGAGACCCGCAACAGCCCGGGCGGCGGTCTGCTGTACAGCAACCGCTGGAAGACGGACGTGGGCGAGATGGGCCTGCTGTTCGACGCCGCCTACAACAAGGAGCACTGGGGCTACCCGGTACAGTGGGTCGACCGCCCGGACCGCATCTTTTCCGTCGGGCCGGACGGCAATGCCGTGCGGCTGAACGACGACCAGCCGGTCGCGCCCCTGAACCCCGGCGACCGGCTCGGCAACCTGCCGCAGGTGGGCGGCATCTACAACGCCGGCGACCGCGAACGTTTTTCCGCGCATGGCGCATTCCAGTGGAAGATCAACCCGAAGCTGGAATTCACCACGCAGTACCTGGGCACCGGCTACCGCGCCCGCAGCGAGGTCGACTACATCCTGGCGATCGTGGGCTGGGCGCCGCGCCTGAACGGCGTGGTGCTGGGCGAGCGGGGCTGCGATACGCCGGAAGGCACGATCTGCCCGATCCTCTCGGCCAACGCGCCGGCGGCGCAGTTCGGCGGACCGTACGACTGGGATCCGTACGTGGCCACCAGCGGGTGGGGCGTAAAGGAACGCACCAACACGCACTACCTGAACTTCGGGCTGCAGTTTCGCGACGGGCCGTGGAACGTCACGAGCGCGCTGGCCTTCACCCGCTCCAAGTTCATCAACGACACGGTCATCGTCGACCAGCAGATTCCCAACGCGACCGTCAACGTCTACACCTACGGTGCCGATGGCCACGGCGGCTACAACGCGGTGACCACGCCAGGCAGCGCCGCGCCGCTGCGCGATCCGCGCGCGTTCGTGCTGCGCGGCCTCGTGCAGAACTGGGAAGAGTCCGAAGGCAAGCAGGCACAGTGGCGCACCGATGGGACGTACAAGCTGGGGCAGGGCTTCGTGCGCGCGCTTAACGCCGGGCTGCGGCTGTCGTCGCGCTCGACCAGCTATCACTCGGCGGAGGGGCACAGCGACGTGAACCCGCAGGCGCGGCCGAACCCGGTCGATGTGTTCGGCCCGTCGTTCGAACGCCTGATCCCCGGCATCGACCGGCTCGGCGGGCAGTACTACGTGCCGTCGCGCGACTTCCTGATCGACCAGACCGACCAGGTGCGCGCCGCCTACGGCGCGGCGGCCGGCCGCGTGCCGGACGATCCGACCCGGCTGTTCGACCAGCGCGAGCGCACCACGACAGGCTATGTCAGCGCCCGCTGGCAGACCAGTGTCGGCGGCGTCGACGTGAGCGGCGACGCCGGCGTGCGCGTGATCCATGTGAAGCGCAAGCTCGAAGGCACCAGCCGGATCGGCAACGTGATCACGCCGGTCGACCTGTCGACCTCGGAGAACAACTACCTGCCCAGCATCTCGGCGCTGGTCGGCTGGCGCGACAACCTGCAGACGCACCTGTCCGCGGGCAAGACGCTGACCCGTCCGGATTTCCAGCGCCTCAATCCCGCGCTGTCGCTGATTCCGCCCACCGTGAACGCGCCCGGCACCGGCAGCGCCGGCAATCCGGGCTTGGCCCCGACCAAGTCGACCAACCTCGATGCGACGCTGGAGTACTACTTCCAGAAAAACGGCTACGCCCAGATCGCGCTGTTCCACCGCGATATCGACGGCTACCTGCAGAACTTCACGCAGGATGAAATCATCGACGGCCAGCGCTACCGCGTGACGCGCCCGCAGAATTCCGGCAAGGGCACGCTGAAGGGCTACGAGTTCGGCACCCAGAAATTCTTCGACTTCCTGCCCGGCTTCTGGAGCGGGTTCGGCGCCCAGTACAACTTCACATGGATCGACGGCGACAACGAAACGCGGCTCGACGTGAATTCCGACGTGCTCACGAAGACCCGGCTGATCGACGTGGCCAAGAAGAGCCACAACCTGGCGCTGCTGTACGAGGGGCACGGGCTGACCGGCCGGCTGGCGGCCACGCGGCGCGGCGACTACGTGGAGCAGGTGGCCGAGCCGCGCTTCCTGCAGGACCGCTTCGTCAAGGCTTCCACCTACGTCGACCTGTCGCTTTCGTATGACATCACGAGCAACATCTCGGTGCAGTTCGACGCGATCAACCTGACGAAGGAAAAATACGAGAGCTACGTGGGCGACACCGCGCGCCCGCGCGATATCCGCTACACGCCCACCACGTACGGCGTGGGCCTGCGCTTCAAGCTATGACCGATCGAGGAAGACCCATGTCCGAGCAGCCGATTTCCCCGCAGGCCCCGCAGTCCGGCTCGCATTATGTGAACCCGGTGTATCCGCACACGTTCGCCGACCCGTTCGTGCTACGCCACCAGGGCTTCTATTACGCGTACGGCACGGCGGCGGGCAATGCCGACGGCCGCGCGTTCCCCGTGCTGCGCTCGTTGGACCTGGTGCACTGGCAATCGCTCGGCCATGCGCTGGTGCCGCCGGGCGGCACGGATTTCTGGGCGCCGGAAGTGGCGTATCGCGACGGCACGTTCTACATGTATTACTCGGCGCAAGGCATCGACGGGCGCGATCACCAGCTGCGCGTGGCCACCAGCGCGGATCCGGCCGGGCCGTTCGTCGATGCCGGCGCCGGTTCCGTCCTTGTGCCGGACCAGCCGTTCTCGATCGATGCCCACCCGTTCTGCGACGACGACGGCCAGTGGTACCTGTTCTACTGCGTGGATTTCCTCGAACTGGAAGACGACCACCGCGTGGGCACCGGCATCGTCGTGGACCGCATGCTCGACATGCGCACGCTGGAAGGCAAGCCGCGCATGGTGCACCGGCCGCACGAGGACTGGCACCTGTTCCTGAACGGGCGCACGATGTACGGCAATGTCTACGACTGGCACACGGTGGAAGGCGCGGCGGTGCTGAAGCATGATGGGAGGTATTACTGCTTCTACAGCGGCGGCGCGTGGGAAAAGGACAACTACGGGGTCAGCTGGGTGGTGGCGGATCATCCGCTCGGCCCTTACCGGCGGCCGGAGGAGGGCGGGCGGGCCCTGCTGATGAGCACCTTGCCGGAGCGCCTGATCGGCCCGGGACACAATTCCTTCGTGGCCTCGCCCGGCGGCGACGAGACATGGATCGTGTACCACGCCTGGGGGCCGGACCGCGCGGGGCGGCGCATGTGCATCGACCGGCTGCGCTGGGAAGACGGCAGGCCCGTCACGGACGGGCCCACCGCGTCGCCCCAGCCGGCGCCCTTGTAACGCCAACGCGCGCCAAAGCGGCCCCCATCGCGGCGGGCCAAGGGTTCGTCAAAAGTCGCGTCGCTCGCCCGGCATGGCCAGCACGCGCTTGATCAGCGCCGGCTTGACACGCTTGCGGGTCAGGAACAGGTGCGCATCCTTCAGCCCGGTCGACTTCTGCAACAGCAATGCACGGTTGATGATCAGTTCGGTTTCGATATCGGTGCGGGAATAGGCGCGGCGGACTTTGTACATCTTGTCTCTCCTTGGGTAATGATCGTTGCGTGATGTGACGTGATGGCTTCATCGTATGCGGCCGGGCTCAGCACTACCGTGCGCCAGTTCACGCAGCGCGCATGCGAAATTATCATCCACGCCACAGCCATGTCTTGAAAATATTGCCCCACGGCATAAAATACTGCACTATGGCAGCTGTTCCCAGCCCCCGAGCAAACCGTTGACCCTAGCCCGTCGCGACCGCGACGATGGCGTGCCGCGTGGTGCGTGCCGCCGCCCCGTTCTGGAGCCCCCGATGAAACCCGATTCCCCGCAAGTGCTGTCCCATGTCATGTCCGACGAGGAGGCCATGACCTACAACCCGAACCGCCTGCTCGACGGCCTGCTCGACATCATGCAGCTGAAGAACGATGCGGCCCTGGCGCGCGCGCTCGAGGTGGCGCCGCCCGTGATCAGCAAGATCCGGCACCTGAAGCTGCCGGTCGGTGCCTCGCTGCTGATCCGCATGCACGAGGTCAGCGAACTGTCGATCCGCGACCTGCGTTACCTGATGGGCGACCGCCGCAGGAAGTTCCGCATCAGCCCGACGCACTTCAAGCCCGACGGCACGGAAGCGGCGTCTCCAGGGACGTCGTCCGGGTCGTAATCCGGCCGGCAACCGGCCGGGAAGTTCGCGGGCGCTGTCTTTTTGCCATCGAGTGCGGGCATACTGTGCGGGCCGGCCGGTGCCACTCCCGTGGAACCGGCTTCCCCGTCCGGCACTCGAACGGGAATCTGCATTGAGGAACCGACTATGGCACAGCCCGCGCAATTCACGCATCATACGCATTTCCGCATCTGCGACGCATCCGCCGCCGTACCGCTGGGTGACGACGAATTCATCGCCGCCGACGACGAATCGAACGTGCTGCACGTCTACCGCTACGATACCGGCGCGCCGGTTCGCGAGCTCGACCTGACCGCTTTCCTGGACACGCCGGACGGCGGCGAGGCCGATATCGAGGGCGCCGCCGAACTGGGCGGGCGAATCTGGTGGATCGCGTCGCATGGCTGCGACAAAAAGGGCCGCCCGAGCGCCACGCGCCGTCAGCTGTTCGCCACCGATCCGCACGGCGCGCCGCTCGGCGCCCCCTACCGCCGGCTGCTGGACGACATGCTGGCGCACCCGCCGCTGGAACATCTCGAACTGGACAAGGCGGCGCGCAAGGCGCCGAAGGATCCCGGCGGCCTGTGCATCGAGGGCCTTGCCGCCACGCCCGGCGGCGGCCTGCTGATCGGCTTCCGCAATCCGGTTCCGCACGGCTGGGCGCTGCTCGTGCCGCTGGCCGATCCGGCGCCGCTCCTTGCCGGCGGCGGCGCGCGTGCCGTGCTGGGCGCACCGGTGCTGCTGGACCTGCAAGGCCACGGTATCCGCGCGATCGAATGGTATGGCGACGCCTACTACATCGCGGCCGGGGCGCCGGGGGCGGGCGACAACTACGCGCTTTACCGCTGGTCGGGCCGGGTGGGCGATGCCCCGGTGCGGATGACGGTGCCGGCGCTGGCGGGCCTGCATCCCGAATCGCTGTTCTTCGATGCGCGGGGCACGCTGCATGTGCTGTCCGACGACGGCAAGGCGCAGCCGGGCGGGCGCAAGTGCAAGGAGTTGCCCGTGGCCGAACGCACTTTCCGGCGCCTGTCGCTGCCGCGCGCCGAGTGGGACACTTACTGGGGCGCGTGACCGCGCCGCCAGCGCGCCGCCGGCCAATGGCCGGCCGGCACCCCTGCATCACACGGGCCACTGCCGCCTGGCGCACCGACTCCAGCGACCGGGCCACACTGCGCTTGTTTCGCCTGTTGCACCCCGGCGCTTCCTGATCACCCTCAGGCAATTACTCGCGGCGTTGTATTTTTGATACAGAATTGAGGGCCGGCAGCGGCATGCCGGGGCCGGATTCCTGCCGTTTCACGCCTGCCGGCAGCTATCGCCAAAAAGAATACCATTTTGTATAAAAGTTATAGTTAAGCGTCCGATGGCGCCGTGTAGTATCGACAATGGTAACGTTGCCATAAGGAGGCGGCGGACCCGGTTGTTCGCCCCCGTTTCATTCCGGACGTGGGCGCAAATTACCGCGAGTAACGAATCGTTCCCTGCAAAGTCATGCGGAACGCGGCACGTCGATAACTTAAAAAATGGAGACCAATTACAATGCATAAACATGCCTTGCGCAGGACCGTCCTGGCCGCGCTGATCGCCGATATCCTGATTCCCACCGCGGTATTCGCGCAAAGCACGCCGGCGCCCGACGGCGAAACCGCCAGCGGCGACAGCCCGGCCCGCGTAGTGGTCAGCGGCATCCGCGCGTCGCTGTCCTCGTCGCTGACGACCAAGCGCCTGCAGGACGGCGTGGTCGACGCGGTTTCAGCCGAGGACGCCGGCAAATTCCCGGACACCAATATCGCCGAATCGCTGCAGCGCGTGACCGGCGTGCAGATCCAGCGCAACAACGGCGAAGGCCGTTATATTTCCGTGCGCGGCCTGGGCCCCGAATTCAATAACGTGCTGGTCAACGGCCGCACGCTGACCAGCGATACCGGCGGCCGCGAGTTCTCGTTCGACCTGCTGTCCTCCGACCTGATTTCCAAGGTGCTGGTCTACAAGACTTCGCAGGCGTTCCTGCCGGAGGGGGGCATCGGTTCGACGGTAGATATCCAGACGGCGCGACCGCTGTCCGGCAAGACCGGCCATTCGTCGGTGATCAGTCTCTCGCATTCCTACGACGACAATTCGAAGCAGCACACGCCCGGCCTCACGGGCATGTATTCGTTCGCCAACGAAGCGCGCACGTTCGGCGTGACCGGCTCGCTGTCGTACACCGACCGCGCCTCGAAGCAGAACAAGGCCGTGACCGACAGCTGGAATTACCGCGATGTCGCCATGATCAACGGCGACCTCAATTCCACCGGCCTGACGGCGGCCGATGTCACGACCAGGAAACTGTACATGCCGCAGAGTTTCGGCTTCCAGGTCGAGGACGAGACGCGCAAGCGGGTGGTCGGCAATCTCACCGTGCAATACAACCCGTCGCCGGCCTGGAAATTGACGGCCGATGCGCTGTACTCGCGGCTCGACCAGCGCAACAAGGTGATCGCGATCAGCGACTGGAACAACCCCGTCCAGGTAGGTGTGCAGTATGACGCGAACGACCAGGTGACCGCATTCCAGCGCCCGGGCGCGGATTTCTACGCGAACAATCCGGCCCTGGCGAGCGAGGCCAATTCGAACGACATGATCGTCAAGGGCGGCGATCGCCTGTCGGAAACGAAGGCGTTCGGCCTGAACTCGAAATGGCAGCTGGCGCCGGACTGGAAACTCGAAGGCGATGTGTCGACGTCGCGCTCGACGTCCGACTTCCCCGACATGTGGGTCGTGGCCGGCATGGTGCCGAGGAAGGGCGACTTGCTCACCTTCGGCAGCGCGCCGACGGTGACCTTCGGCGAAAACATCGCCGATCCGAACGCGGTGCGGGCCCATGCCGTGTCGAACAACGAGATCACCAATTCCGACAAGCTGCACGAGGGGCGGCTGAGCCTGTCATGGAACCGCGACAACGGGCCGTTCAAGGGCATCGACACGGGCGTGGCCTACTCGCAGCGCAACGTGGAGCGCACCCAGGTCGGCAGCGATTCCTGGAATGCCTTCAGCGGCTACCACGTGGCGCTGCCGGCGTCGCTGTTCACGGTGACGCCGATGGACGATTTCTTCGGCAGCGGTGGCCAGGTACCGAAAGCGTTCCTGCGCTTCGATCCGCAGCAATACATGGCTTACCTGAACCAGCCTTCGCTGCTGGGACAGAGCAATGACCCGGCCCTGTATTCGGACCTGACGAAGTTTCCGAACGGCCCGATGGCGATCGACTATACCAAGCCGTCGATGCGCGGCGTGAAGGAAAAGGTGGCCAGCATCTTCCTCGACACGCGCTGGGAAGGCGAGCGCTGGTCGGTCAACGCCGGGGTGCGCGTGGTGCACGTGAAATCCGGTGCGACCGGCACCAGCCGCGAACTGCTGTCCGCGGTGAAGAGCCCGAACGACACGACCTATATCCTGAACTGGGGCCCGTACAAGACGATCACCGTGGACAACAGCTACAACAGCTTCCTGCCGTCGGCCAACCTGAAGTTCGACGTGACGAAGGACATGCTGCTGCGCCTGGCCGCGTCGAAAACGGAAACGCGGCCGACGCTGAGCCAGATGGGGGTGGACAACTGGTACGGCGGCCGCTATGGCGACGTGCAGACCGGCGGCGGCAACCCTTACCTGAACCCGATGCAGTCGAAGAATCTCGACCTGTCGTATGAATGGTACCTGTCGAAGACGAACTACGTCAGCGCGGCGGTGTTCTACAAGAAGGTCTCCGACTTCCTGGAAACGCGGCTGGTGGACATGCGCATTCCGCAGTACGACGAGGTCGTGCATGACAGCCGCGTGCGCAATGGGCAGACGGGCAAGATCAAGGGCGCCGAGCTGGCCGGCCAGTATGCGTTCGACGAAGCCATGCCATGGCTGCGCGGCTTCGGCGTGGCGGCCAACTATACCTACGTGGATGCGTCGGCCGAGCGCGAAGGCGATACCGCCGCGCTGGTGTGCGGCTACCCCGGCCTGTCGAAGCAGTCGTACAACGGCTCGGTATTCTTCGAGAACGGCAACTTCCAGGCACGAGTCAGCTACAACTGGCGCAACCACTTCTCGGTCGACTGCGGCGGCGGCAGTACCCAGCCGCGCAACCGCGCCGCCTATGGCCAGACCGATGCCAGCCTGCGCTACAACCTGACGCCGACGATCGCGGTGTATGCCGATGCAATCAATCTCTCCAACCAGAGGATGCATGAATACGCCAACAATGAAAGCCAGTTCCTGACGCTGGAAGACGTCGGGCGCCGGGTCAACGTGGGCGTGCGGATGGCGTTCTGACGCGAAAAACAGCAAGGGGCGCCGCGGCGCCCCTTATTGATCCTGCCGTTCCCTCACGGCCGCGTCATCGCCGTATCAATGGCCCTGGTTCAGCAGCGAACGCTGGCGCGCATAGCCGAAGTAGATGACCAGGCCGATCAGCAGCCAGATGCCGAACGCCAGCCAGGTGTGCCACGACAGGTAAGCCATCAGCGTGAGGCAGAACGCCACGGCCAGCAGAGGCACGACCGGCACGCCGGGGCAGCGGAAGGCGCGGTGGAGATCGGGGCGCTTCTTGCGCAGCACGATGACGGCGATCGATACCAGCGAGAACGCGGCCAGCGTGCCGATGTTGATCAGTTCGGCCAGTACGTTCAGCGGCACCAGCGCCGCCAGCAGGCCGAACACGATGCCGACCATCCACGTGGCGAAATACGGCGTGCCGTGTTGCGGGTGCAGCGACGACAGGCGCTTCGGCAGCAGGCCGTCGCGCGACATGGCAAAGATGATGCGCGTCTGACCATAGGACATCACCAGGATCACGGTGGTCATGCCCAGGATCGCACCCAGGTCGACAAAGCCGGCAACCCAGTTCTCGCCCGCGTATTTCAGCGCCAGCGAGACCGGATGGTCGACGCCTTCGAAGTTCTTGAACGGCACGATGCCGGTCATGATGCCCGAGACGATCACGTACAGGATCGTGCAGACGGCCAGCGAGCCGATAATGCCGATCGGCAGGTCGCGTTCGGGCCGCTTGACTTCCTCGGCGGCCGACGTCACGGCATCGAAGCCGATGAAGGCAAAGAACACCAGGGCAGCGGCGGACAGCACGCCGGTATGCCCGAACGGCATGAATGGTTGCCAGTTGGCCGGCTTCACGTGCCCCGCGCCGACCACGATGAACAGCAGCACGACGGCGACCTTGATGGCGACCATGATGTTGTTCATCCGCGCCGATTCGCGGATGCCCCACGACAGCATGACGGTCAGCACCATCATGATGGCAAACGCCGGCAGGTTGAACCACGTGGCCACGCCCGGGACCGCACCGGGCGCGCCCGTCAGCGCGGTGGGCAGGTGCAGGCCGAAGCCGGCCAGCAGCGACTGGAAATAGCCGGACCAGCCGACCGCCACGGCGGATGCGGCCAGGCCGTATTCCAGCATCAGGTCCCAGCCGATCATCCAGGCAACCAGTTCGCCCAGCGTGGCATAGCTGTAGGTATAGATCGAGCCGGCAACCGGTACGGTGGAGGCGAATTCGGCATAGCACAGCGCGGCAAAGCCGCAGGCCATCGCCGCGATAATGAAGGAAAGGGTGAGCGCGGGGCCGGCGGTCAGCGCACCGGTGCCGGTGAGGACGAAGATGCCGGTGCCGACGATGGCGCCGATACCCATCAGGACGAGGTCGAAGGGGCCCAGTACTTTCTTCAGGCCGCCGGGTTTCCGGCTGGCCGCAACCATGTCGTCAAGGTTTTTGGTTCTGAAAATGCTCACTGCTTCTCCAAGGTGTGTTGGGATTGTCTCCGGCGCCGCGCGTTGCCGGGTAGGCCCGCAGCGGTCTGTGCTTTGTATACAAGCAAGCCCATACGGACTCGCCGCCGCATACTAGCACAGCAGAAGAAGCGTGAAAATGTGTTAACTGACTGCCAGCCAGGTTGTCACCGGGGCTGGTGCCCCGGTGATGAAGGAAGGGGGATAGCGGAGGAAATCGGGGGAGGGGGCGGCGACGGATCAGTGCAGCAGGCGGCCGCGGCTGTCAACATAGCGGCTGGTTTCCGCCATCTTGTCCAGCCGCGCCTGCACCAGGCGGTGCCAGGCGTCGACCCACTTCGAAGCCAGCATGCTTTCCTCGGCCGAGCGCGCATAGAGCGTGCGTTCGACCGCGCGTTGCTGGCGTTGCAGGGCGTAGGAAACTTTGAAGATGCTGTTCATGGGTACTTTCATCGTCGTTGATTGGCACAGACATTGGCGCGATTGCCTTGAGACGTATTTTCGGGCATCCGGTCCCGCTTGAATGTGCGCCACTTCACGTAGGACAGAGATTACAGAGGCTACTGTCCCAGTACTACATTGCGTCCTACAGTAGTCCGACTCTCAAAACCTTGGCTCAACCATAAAGTGGAGGAAATGACAACGACACAGAACAACGCCGAGGACACGACAATGTTTAAGACTACCGCTACCGACACCACCTCCCTGCCAGTCTCGATGATGACGCTCCCGAAGGCGCCGCGCGGCAAGCTCGCGCCGCAGGGCATCAGCGTGACGGGCCTGCAGCAGAACGAGCTGCTGCGTGCGCTGCCCTTGCACGAACTGGAGCGCCTGATCCCCGACCTGGAGCTGGTGGCGATGCCTGTCAACAAACACCTGTATGACTTCGGCGAAAAGATCGATTACACCTATTTCCCCACCACGGCGATCGTTTCGCTGCAATATGTGAACGAAGATGGCGTGACCACCGAAATTGCCGTCGTCGGCCGCGAAGGCGTGGCCGGCATCACGATGTACAAGGGCGAGCGCGCCAGCAACACGGCGGTGGTGCAGGGCGCCGGCTACGGCTACCGCATGCGCACCGACGCGCTGCGCGCACTGTTCGCCGAAGGCGGCATGCTGGCCCAGCAACTGATGCGCTACACGAGCTGCCTGTTCGCCCAGCTGGCCCAGAACGTGGTCAGCAGCCGTCACAGCAGCATCGAGCAGAAGTTGTGCCGCTGGCTGCTCGAGCGCCTCGACCGCTCGCCATCGAACGAACTGAAGGTCACCCAGGAACTGATCGCCAACCTGTTGGGCGTGCGCCGCGAAAGCATCACGGCCGCCGCCGGCAAGCTGGCCGCCGAAGGCATGATCCAGTGCCGCCGCGGCATGGTGGTGGTCCTGGACCGCGAAATGCTGGAACGCTGCGCCGGGGCCTGCTATTTCGCCGCCCGCATGACCGCGAACGGGGCGATGCAGGCGAGCCACTGATTTGCTGGCTGTCCTACTGATTGATTGACTTACTTATTTACCTGATTGCTCGTTCAGTGCACGCGAAAACCGGTGCCTGACACTGTTTTCCGGAAAAATCGCCAGGAAAACAGTGTCGCACACCAGGCCGCGGTAGCAGACCGAGGTATCAGACGAACGGGGCGGACTTCGCTGCACTCCTGAAAGCAGGTGCGCTCAGTCTTCGGTCGTCGGTCGGATACTTCCCCGGCCGGCTCCCTTGGCGAGGTACATCTGGCGATCGGCCTCGCGCAGCAGGTCGGCCGGCGCCGTCAATTCCCCCGCGCCATGCAGCGCGATGCCGATGCTGGCGCCGACCTGCACCGCCTGCCGGGCCGTTGCCACGGGCTGCGACACCGCGGCGATCAGCTTGGCGGCCACGGTGCGCGCCTTTGCCGTCGTGTAAGGCTGGCCCTCCAGCACGACAATGAATTCGTCGCCGGCCAGCCGGATCACGCTGTCGTTCTGCCGCACCGCGTCGCGCAGGCGCCGCGCCACTTCCTGCAGCACCTCGTCGCCGGCATCGTGACCCAGCCGGTCGTTGATTGCCTTGAATCCATCCAGATCAATGAACAGCACGGCAAAGCCGATGCCGTGCCGCCGCGAGCGCGCCTGCGCCTGCGGCAGCAATTCTTCGAGCGCGCGGCGGTTCAGCAGTCCGGTCAGCGGATCGTGGCGAATATCGTGGTCGCGCCGGGCCTCGGCTTCCTTGCGCGCCGAAATGTCGTGCAGGAAGGCCGAGAAGGTCAGCTGGCCGTCGACCTCGTTGGCGTGGATGCGGATCTCGACCGTCAGCGTACTGCCATCCTTGCGCACGGCCGGCAGTTCCAGCCGCTTGCCTAGCACCTCGGCCTGGCGGGTGGCGCGGTAGCGCGCCAGGCCATGCTCGTGCCGGGTGTGCATGCCGGCGGGGATGATCAGGTCTTCCAGGATGCGGCCGGTCGCTTCGGCGGCGGTCCACTGGAATGTGCGTTCGGCCTGGCGGTTCCAGGCGGTGACGCGGCCGCCCTGGTCGATGCCGATGTAGGCATCGTTCGCATATTCGAGAATGCTCGACAGTTCAGCTTCGCGCGCCCGCAGCGCGGCTTCGGCCTGTTGCTGGCGGGCGATTGCGGCCGTCAGGTGCCGGTTGGTTTCGAGCTGCTCGCGCCGCTGCACCTCGTCGGCCACGATGGCGGCCAGGTCCTTCAGGGCCGACACGTCCTCGGGCGCCAGTTCGCGCGGTTGCGTGTCCATCGCGCATAGCGTGCCGATCGGGTGGCCGTCGCGCGTATGGATCGGCACCCCTGCATAGAAACGCAGTCCGAGCTCGCCCGCGACGAGCGGACTGTCGGCGAAACGGGGGTCGCGCAGCGCATCGTGGACGACCAGCGGCTCGCGCCCCAGGATCGCATGGGTGCAGAACGAAATATTGCGCGGGGTTTCCTCGACCGCGGTACCCACCCGCGACTTGAACCACTGGCGGTCGCGGTCCACCAGTGAAAACAGCGTAACCGGCACCCCCAGCAACCGGCTCGCCAGCCGGGTTATCCGGTCGAATTCGGGCTCCGGCGCCGAATCGAGCAACCGCAGCGAGTGCAGCGCGGCAATGCGGCCAACCTCGTTGGCAGGCAGAGGGGGATCGGATGGAAACGGCGCGGACATACCGCATTGTAGCGGCTGCGCAGTGAATGCTGCGCGCGCCGGCGCGCGGCGAGGCGCCCGCAATCGGCTTCAGCGACGGAACGCGGCGCCTTCCGCCCCAGCGCGCGGCGCGCGGCGCGGCACCTGGCCGGCGGCGGGGGCCGCCAGCACGCGCAGGATCGTTTCCGGCGGCACGCCATGCCGGGCGAGATATGCCCATGCCAGCGCCGCGCCGCGTTCGGCGTCGAAACGGATGGCCTCGTCGACCACGGCTGCCAGGGCAGGGTCGCTGCGCCGGTCGTCGCTGCCGCCGGTGCGCCCGCCGCCGCGTGCGTCATCGAGTCTGTTGCCGGCCTTGTCGTCGAGTCTGTCGGATGTCATTCATGCTCCCAGTCGTCACTCGGACAGCATCCACCGTTGCTAACCGCAAGTCAAGCTGGCTCATGAATTAATCGTCACTGTCGGGGCCGCTTGGGTCCCCGAAATGCTCAGCCGTCCGGTAGCGCCGTTCGAATTCCTCTGGGCCCATCGGGACCTCCCGTCTTGTTCCTGTACCTGTCCTGCGTCCACCGTAACGCGCCGCCGGTGGCCGTGGCGCGGCGGAGGGAGGAGGGCACGCCGGATAACTATAGCGGAAAAACTACATACGGCTTGCCGATTGCATTTAAAGAATTTTTAGTGCAATATGGTAATCGTTCGCCGACCTCAAATTCCTGTCGCGCGGGCCGAGTTCCCTTCCGCACCTCCGCGGGGACGCCGCTCCTGGCGCATCTCACCACCACCGGTACCGAATCCGACGCACCCGCCTTCGCATTCGTACCGGCCGACAGGCCCGATCCGGGCTGTGACCTGCAACCCTCTGGAGAACGTCATGACGACTTTTACCAACAATGCCGGCATCGGCGCGAACGCAACCGCCAATGACGATGCCCTGCTCGACTACGATCCGAACCGCCTGCTGGACCACCTGGTCGACCGGCTGCACCTGAAGAACGATGCGGCGCTGGCCCGCATGCTGGACGTGGCGCCGCCCGTGATCAGCAAGATCCGCCACTTCCGCCTGGCGATCGGCGCCTCGCTGCTGATCCGCATGCATGAAGTGTCCGACATCTCGATCGGCAACCTGCGCATCCTGATGGGCGACCGCCGCGGCAAGTTCCGCGTGGCGTTTTCGCAAAACGACGTGCCCGGCGCGAGCCTGCGCGCGGCCTGACCCGGCAAGCGTCCGGTCTGCCCGCACAGGCCATACTCGTCCAACTGATGCATCAAGGCAACATCCTGTGCATTATCCGCCGCTACCGATATCGGCTGCGGCCGGTCCTGCGGTACACTGGAGCGAGCCGCGAGCCCCCCATGGCCCGCCGTCCGTCTTCCGCGAACCCCCGCCCCCGGTTCCTGAGCCGGCGCCGAGCATCTCGATCGAGTCCTCTGCCCGGATCCACCACCCATTCAGGAAAATTCGATGTCCGGTCTTCCCGGGAGCGTTTGCCCCTCCATTCTCACGCGGCTCTTTCTGCGCCGCCGCCTGGGCAGCTGGCTGTCGCTGTGGCTGGCGCTGTCCGTGCTGCTGTCGACCGCCGTGCTGGTGGTGGTGCTCGGCCATCTCGCGGCCGTTGAACTGAAGGGCTCGGTCGGCGCCGGCCTGGCGGCCCGGGCAAGCTATGCCGCGCAGCAGCTCGACGGCACGATGTACGAACGCTACCGCGAAGTGCAGTTGCTGGCCTCGCGCGGCGACTTTGCCGCGCCCGGCCTGCCGGCGGCCGCCCGGCGCGACATCGTCGAGCACCTGCAGGGGAGCTATCCACTGTACGCATGGATCGGCCTGGCCGACATGGACGGCAAGGTCGTGGCGGCCACCGGGGGCCTGCTGGAGGGCGCCGACGTGGCCGCCCGGCCGTGGTTCGGCGGCGCGCTGTCCGGCCGGCACGTGCACGATGTGCACGACGCGAAGCTGCTGGCCAGGTTGCTGCCGCGCGAGGAAGGCGCCGTGCCGCGCTTCGTCGACGTGGCGTTTCCCGTGCTCGGCGCGGACGGGCGCGCCCGGGGCGTGCTGGCGGCGCACCTGAACTGGCGCTGGGCCGAACAGATGCGGCTGCAACTCGATGCCGCCGGTGCCAGCGATGCGGAAACGCTGATCGTGGGCCGCGACGGCAAGGTGCTGGCCGGGCCCGCGGACCTGACCGGCAAGATGGTGCCGCCGGCGGTGCTGGCGATGGTGCGCAGTGTCAGGCACCGCTACGTGGAAGAGCGGTGGGCCGATGGCCGCGACTACCTGGTGGGCGGCGCCACCACGCAGGGCCATGGCGGCTATCCGGGGCTGGGCTGGATCGTGCTGACCCGGCAGGATACCCACACCGCCTACGCGCAAGTGCGCACGCTGCAGGTGCGGGCGTTGCTGCTGGGGCTGGCGGTGGCGCTGGCGTTCTCGCTGGTGGGCTGGCGCGTGTCGCGCCGCATCACGCGGCCGCTGCAGAAGGCCGCCGCGCTGGCCGCCGCGATCGAGGCCGGTGCCGGCCATTCGATCAGGGTGCCGCGCGGCAGTTTCGAGGAACTGGCGGCCCTGACGGGCGCCGTCAACAGCAGCCTGTCCCGCCTGAAGGACAAGGAACGCCAGCTGACCGAGGTGAACGCCGAGCTGGAAGAACGGGTGGCCCAGCGCACGCGCGACGTGGCGCAGTCGCTCGACACGGTGCGGCGCAACGAGGCGCGCATCCGGGCGATCCTGGAAACGGCGCACGACGCGTTCATCGGCATGTCCAGCGCCGGTTGCATCACGGACTGGAACCCGCGCGCCGAGCAGCTGTTCGGCTGGTCGCGCGACGAGGCCATGGGCCGCCTCCTGCACGACATGGTGGTGCCGGAGCGGCTGCGCGCCGCGCACCGGGCCGGCCTGGAGCGTTTCCTGGCGGGCGGCGAGGCGCGCGTGCTGGGACGCCGGATCGAGCTGATGGCGCTGCGCCGCGACGGCAGCGAGATCCCGGTGGAAATGACGATCGGGCTGATCGATGTCGACGGCACCCGCTCGTTCGGCGCCTTCCTCAACGACATCTCGGAACGGCGCCGCATCGAACGCGAGCTGGCCGACAGCGAAACCTTCCTGCGCGCCGTCACCGACAACAGCACGGCACTCATCGCCTACCTCGACCGCGACGAGGTGTACCGGTTCGCCAATCGCCGCTTCGAAACGCTGCTCGGCGCCGATCCGGCGCGCATCATCGGCAAGCGCCTGGGCGACGTGGTGACGCCGACCATGTACGACAGCTTCCGCGAGCACCTCGATGCCGTGCTGGCCGGCCAGACGGTGCATTTCGAGACCGAGTTCGACGTGCCGGGCTGGCCACGCTACTTCATGGCCGACTACATCCCGAGCTTCGGCGCGGATGGCGCGGTGCAGGGCTTCCACGTGCTGGCGATGGATATCACCGACCGCAAGATGGCCGAACTGGCCCAGGCGCGCAACGAACGGCTGGCCCAGGCCGCGAGCCGGGCCAAAAGCGAATTCGTGGCCAACGTGAGCCATGAGATCCGCACGCCGATGAACGCGGTGCTGGGGCTGACGCACCTGCTGGAAAATTCCGGCCTGGCGGCGCAGCAGCAGGAATACGTCGGCATGATCCGTTCCTGCGGCAAGACGCTGGTCGGCATCATCGACGACGTGCTGGACTTTTCCAAGATCGAGGCCGGCCGTGTCGATATCGCCGCGCTGCCATTCGAACTGGGCGAGATCGTCGAGGCGGCGGCCACCGCGATGCGCGCCAGCGGCAAGCCGCTCGAACTGGTGGTGGACGTGGAGCCCGGCCTGCCGCGGGCCTTCATCGGCGATGTGACGCGGCTGCAGCAGGTGTTGCTCAACCTGATCGGCAACGCGCTGAAGTTCACGGCGTGCGGCCAGGTGGTGTTCGCCATCGCGCGGGTGGCCAAGCACGGCAATACCGTCACGTTGCGCTTTACCGTGCGCGATACCGGCATCGGCATCAATCCGGAACAGCAGGCGCGCCTGTTCACGCCGTTCGAACAGGCCGACGCGGGAATCTCGCGCCGCTTCGGCGGCACCGGGCTGGGCCTGACGATCGCCCGCCAGTTGACGGAGCTGATGGGCGGCAACATCGTGATGGCCAGCGTGCCGGGCGAAGGCAGCGAGTTTTCGGTGACGCTGCCGCTGACGTGCGCACCGCTTCCTGCGGCGGGCGCCGCCGTCGAGGCTGGGAATGGCTTCGCCGCGGCGCCGCTGCGCCTGCTGATCGTGGAGCCGCAGCGGGCCAGCCGCGCCAGCCTGGCGCACGCCGTGGAAACACTGGGCTGGACGGCCGGCTGGGCCGATTCCGCCGCGCAGGCGCTGGCGGCGGCCGATCAGCCGGTCGACGCCGTGCTGGTCGACGGCGATGCGGCCGCCGTGGCGCAGCTGCGCCGCACGCTGGCGGCACGCTGGCCGGGCCATGCGGTGACGTTCATGCAGCTCACCGGCGGGCCCGTTCCGGCCGCGCCCGTGCCGGATGCGACGCCACTGGTGCGGCCGGTGACCGCCCGGGCGTTGCGCACGGCGCTGGCCGGGGTCGCCGCGGCCGCGCCGCGGGCACTGCCGGCCACGCTGCCGCCGGCGCCGCTGCCGGTCGCCGAATTGGCCGGGGTGCGCGTGCTGCTGGTCGAGGACAATGCGCTCAACCAGCTGGTGGCGCGGGGTATACTCGAGCCCATCGGCGCCATCGTGACGACGGTCAATGATGGGCAGCAGGCGGTGGACCTGATGACGGCGCAGCGCGGCGCCAACCGCTGCGACTTCGACATCGTGCTGATGGATGTGCAGATGCCGGTGATGGACGGCTACACGGCCACGCGCATCCTGCGCACCCGGCTCGGCCTGCAACTGCCGATCCTGGCGATGAGCGCCGGCGTGACCGCCGCCGAGCGGGACCAGTGCCTGGCCGCCGGCATGAACGACTTCATTCCGAAGCCGATCGACGTGGAGCAGATGATGGTGCGAATGCAGGACAGCCTGCGCGGGGCCCGGCCCGCCGCGCAACCCGAGCCGCCGCCTGCGCAGCGCTTCGACGTGGCCCGCCTGGCCGCGCTGTCGGCGCGCGATCCGGCCCAGCTGCAGGGGCTGGTCACCCTGGTCGCGCGCATGGCCAGCGAGGCGCCGGCCGAACTGGCGCGCGCGCACGATGCCTGGATGGGCGGCGACGCCGTTGCCGCCGCCCGCCTGCTGCACGCGCTGCGTGGCGCCGTGGGCAGCCTCGGCGCGCGTACCTTCGCCGGCGTGACCATCGAGCTGGAAGCGGCGCTGCGCGAAATGCGGCAAGACGACGCGGCCCGGCTGTTCGACACTGCCGAACGCGAACTGGACGCGACGACCGCCGCCGCGCGCGGCTGGCTGGCCGGCCAGGGGCGGCCGGCGGTGCCGGCGGCACGACCGGAAGACCTGCGCCGCTGGATCGGCCTGCTGCGCGAGCGCGACCTCGACGCGGCCACCGTCTATGAAACGTTGCGCGCATCGCTGGCCGCGCGGCTGGATGCGGCGCAGGGAGCGGCCGTCGCCGCCGCCATGGCAACGCTCGATTTCGACACCGTGCTGGCCATATTGCCTGATAACATCAAGGAAAACCAATGACAGGAGTGCCAATGAAAGCGGTCGCACCGGGAAACACGATCCTGATCATCGACGACAATACGGACACCATCCGCCTGCTGTCCACGATGGTCCGCGACCAGGGCCGCGTGCTGTTCGCCACCAGCGGCGCCGCGGGGCTGGAACTGGCGCGCCTGCAGCGGCCGCAGCTGATCCTGCTGGACGTGGAAATGCAGGGCATGGACGGTTTTGCCGTCAACGAGCGGATCCGCCAGGACCCGGCCCTGCGCAGCAGCGCGGTGATCTTCGTGACGGCGCAGTCGTCGCCGGAAGCGGAGATCTCCTGCCTCGACGCGGGCGCCGTCGACTTCATCCCGAAACCGCTGAACGCGGCCGTGGTGCAGGCCCGCGTGCGCACGCACCTGCGGCTGCAGTCGGCGTTGGCGGCGCTGGATGAACTGGCCAACCAGGATGGGCTGACCGGCCTCTACAACCGCCGCTACTTCGACCGGCAGCTCGCCGCCGAGTTCGCGCGCCACCGGCGCCACCAGCTGCCGCTGGGCCTGGCGCTGATCGATGTCGACGATTTCAAGCTGTTCAACGACCGCTACGGCCACCAGCGCGGCGACGCCTGCCTGGAGGAAGTGGCCGAATCGCTGCGCGACGGCGCGCGCCGGCCCGGCGAGCTCGCGGCCCGCTACGGCGGCGAGGAATTCGTGGTGCTGCTGCCGAACACCACGCCGGACGCGATGGTGCGCTACGGCGACTGGCTGTGCCGGCGCATCGCCGCGCTGGGCATCCCCCATCCGTCGGCCTCGGCGGCGCCGCACGTCACCGCCAGCGTCGGCCTGTACGCATTGATCCCGTCGGACGGCGACACGGCGCCGGCGATGCTGCATGCGGCCGACATGGCACTGTACGCGGCCAAGCGGGCAGGGCGGAACCGCAGCGTGCTGGCGGGGGGCACCGTCGCCGATATGGTGGCGTGAAAATCCTCGGGCGGAATCAACCTGATTGCGGGAGTCTCATGTGCGGTCGATGACCGGCAAAGCAGCAATCTGATGGCGGAAGTACCCGGCTGTTGGCCGGGCTGCTATCCGGCGCATGATCCAATTCGTTGCAGAACGTGCCCGTTCAATCCGGAGCGGTCCGGAACGGGCAATTTGCCACCTTGTCCGCTCTGAAATCAGCGGCACGCTACCTTTCCAGGGCTGAAATCCGCATGGAGCTGGCGCGTATCTGCCCGATCATCGCTGCGATTCCGTTCTCGCAGGCCGTTTTATAATCTTCCATGTTTGCCCGGATCGTTTTCGCCGCGATCGACCCTCGCGCGCCGGTTCCTGACCTGAAGCAGACCTTCCGACTCGCTGCCAATAGCCGAGTATCGCGGATGCGTTCTGCATTAGTAAGTGTATCGAGAATTGCAATGCCTGATGCGGCTTTCGAACCTGTAGTCATATGCATACGCTGGCAGGGCACGCCAGCTGCGCAGGTTCTTGACGTTACGCTCGTTCTTCCGCCGGCGGCAGCGGCACAGCCGGCGGTCGGCGCCGCACTTTCTCTTGTGCAACCAAGCGTTCAGCGGTGACCCGCGAGATTCCAACGTCGAGAAGGGCTTGCAGGCAGCGGGACGGCTCGAAGCCCGGCTCGCCGTTGAGAACGGCGTCAATATAGAGTGCGGTAAGCTTGTCTCGACGTTTTTCCATTGTTCCAGTATGGCATAGCTATGTCATGGATGGCTTGTCTTCGCCATGCTTGCGTGCAGTGTTCACGCAGAGATGGAGTCCGTCTGATTCGCTCCACGTTTTGCAGGAGCCGCTTGGTGCGACTCGGCCCGGGCCAGGCCCAAGATCAGGGATGGTTCCGTAGCAGACACTGGTGGCATGACACTAACTTTCCATCGAAATATTTTCAACTTCGCCACTATCATCGAAGCGAACGCTGATCACATAGTCTGTGACGTCATCTGGAAGACTAAAGTCAAAGACATCCAAACCATCATCGTCATCGTTACCTTCGAACGTTGCTGATCCACGGCGCCAGAGCCGTTATTTACGCCCTCAAGCGCAAGCCGCCTACTGCTGGATGGCTAACCAACTTATTAGCCCGTCGCGACAAGAACATCGTCGCTGTCGCTCTAGCGAACAAGAATGCACGAATTATATGGGCGCTTCTGGCCCACGACCGGGAGTTCCGATCTGACTACGCTCCCGCGTAATCAGATCGGCTAGCGATGAAGTAACAGAAACACCTAAGGTAGCAGACACCACCGATTGCTCAGGCAAACACAACGTGATGGCAAGGCAGGTAAGACCGTGGTCGGCAAAGCCCGTTTGGGGCGGAGCATGAAAAATGCGTGCTTCCGATTGGGGCACCGACTAGCAAATCCCATCAGGGACAACTTCAGCTTAGGCTGCATTAAAGTCCAGATGTACGGGTGCAATCTTTACCTTCTACCAATCACAGAATGAATGCTTGGCAAACCTGGGGCGTCCATGTATGCCCCATAGCGGACCTACAGGCTACGCAAACAAAGCAGAGAATTCGGCTGCTCGATGTTCATCAATTCCGTTGGCTTGCTCGACGTAGAGCTGGTGTTGACTCGGCTGAAGGATAACATCTGGCCTGGTGGTCGGACCGGTTAGACGCATTTCTGCACGTAGACCGAGCGAGCCATCAGCCGTCGGGATTTCATTAGCGATTTGTGCTGCGAAGGGTTTCTGAAGTACTTGCTCGTCGGAGTCCCATAGATCATAGACTCGCGCAAACGTCGCCTGAGTTACTTCAACCCATAACCCAATGCAGTACGGGATATCACGAGACTCGACCGGCAGCGGCAGCAGTGCACGGATGAAAAAACGCATTCCATCGATGACACACAAATCATTATTTTCTTGAACTAGACGAGCCCGTTCCTCCGCAGAGAGCTTCGCCACATCATCAGGTCGGCGAAAAGTTAATTCCATTTCTTCTAACGGATGCTCTTCACCACATTTTGAACAAATCAAGGTAACGTCTCTGTTATAAGTTGATGAAGTAGCCCACGAAAGGCGGCTTTTGCCCCCCAAGCCTGTCACTCTGCCCTGAGGCGAACCCGACCCGCTCGAAAAACGGGCCGCAGGAGCTGCTCGCGATCAGGCGGCAACCGCCGCCGCCTTCCGCCGCTTGCCCCAATACCCCACGCACAAGGCCAGCAGCCACAGCGGGATCATGTATACCGACACCCGCAGCGACGGCGTCAGGTACATCACGACCAGCACGCCGCCCAGGAACGCGAGGCAAATCCAGTTGGCCAGCGGCGCCAGCGGGCTGGGGAAGCTGGTGGCCAGGCCTTGCGCCGCCTTGGCGGCGCGGAAGCGCAGGTGGATCCAGCTGATCATGCCCCAGTTGATGATCAGCGCCGAGACGACGAGGCCCATCAGCAGCGCGAACGCCTCGCCCGGCATGAAGTAGTTCACGCTCACGCACACGGCGGTGGCCACGGCCGACACGCCCAGCGCCGCCAGCGGCACGCCGCGGCGGTTCACCTTCAGCAGCGAACGCGGCGCGTTACCCTGCAGCGCCAGGCCATACAACATGCGGCTGTTGCAGTACACGCAGCTGTTGTAGACCGACAGCGCAGCCGTCAGCACGACCAGGTTCAGGGCATGGGCCACGGCTTCGGCGTCGAGCGCGTGGAAGATCAGCACGAACGGCGAGCCGCCTTCCACCACCTTCTGCCACGGATACAGCGACAGCAGCACGCCCAGAGCGCCGATATAGAAGATCAGGATGCGGTAGATGGCCTGGTTGGTGGCCTTCGGGATCGTGCGTGCCGGGTCGTCGGCCTCGGCCGCGGTGATGCCCACCAGTTCCAGCCCGCCGAACGAGAACATGATGACGGCGATCGCCATCACCAGCCCGCCCACGCCGTTCGGGAAGAACCCGCCGTGCTGCCACAGGTTCGCCACGGTGGCTTCCGGTCCGGCGCCGCCGGAGGCGAGCAGCCACACGCCGAAGGCGATCATGCCCACGATCGCCAGCACCTTGATGATGGCGAACCAGAATTCCATCTCGCCGAATGCCTTCACGTTGGTGAGGCTGATCGCGTTGATGATCACGAAGAACGCCAGCGCCGACACCCAGGTGGGAATCCAGGGCCACCAGTACTGCACGTAGATGCCGACCGCGGACAGCTCGGCCATGCTGACCAGCACGTACAGCACCCAGTAGTTCCAGCCCGACAGGAAGCCGGCCAGCGGCCCGCAGTACTTGTCGGCGAAGAAGCTGAACGAGCCGGCCACGGGTTCGTCGACGACCATTTCACCCAGCTGGCGCATGATCAGGAACGCGATCACGCCCGCCACCGCGTAGCCGAGCAATACCGAAGGGCCGGCCATGCGGATTGTTTGCGCGATGCCGAGGAACAGGCCGGTTCCGATCGCGCCGCCGAGTGCAATCAGCTGGATGTGCCGGCTTTTCAGCCCGCGCTTCAGGCCGCCCGCATTCTCTGTTTCTGCTGTCATGGTCCCCGCCGGTCGTGTTCAAAGAGCATGATTCTATAGCATCAGGCAACGGCCGGGGGCGCAATGGATGCAGATTCGAAACACCGGGAAAGGGCGGCGGAGGCCGGCTGGTGGCGGCACCGCCGCCCGGGTGTTTACGCCATGGCGGGTTCCCCGGCGCGCAAGGTCAGCACCGAGACACCCGTGGCCGTCACGGCCACGGTATGCTCGAACTGTGCGGACAGCGAACCGTCCCGCGTCACGACGGTCCAGCCGTCGGCCTCGGTGCGCACGCTGCGGCCGCCGCGATTGAGCATGGGTTCGATCGTGAACACCATGCCTTCGCGGAGCAAGAGGCCGGTGCCCCGTTCGCCGAAGTGCCGCACCTGCGGTGCCTCGTGCATTTCCCGGCCGATGCCGTGGCCGCAATATTCGCGCACGACCGAGTAGCCGTTGCGCCTCGCATGGCGTTCGATCGCCCAGCCGATGTCGCCGAGCCGGGCCCCGGGGCGCACGGACCGGATACCTTTCCACATCGCCTCGTAGGCGGTCTGCACCAGGCGCCTGGCGGCGGCATCCACATTGCCGACCAGGTAGGTCTTGCTGGAATCAGCGATGTAGCCGTTCTTTTCCAGCGTGATGTCGAGGTTGACGATGTCGCCGTTGCGCAGCACCACCGATGGCGACGGCACGCCATGGCAGACCACCTCGTTGACCGACGGGTTCAGCACGAAACCGAAACCATACTGGCCTTTGCTGGCCGGCCGGGCCTGCAGGTCGTGCACGATGAACCGCTCGACCAGCGCATCGACCTGCAGCGTCGACATGCCGGCAAGGAGAACGCGGTCCAGCATTGCGAACACGGAGGCCAGCAGCCGGCCGGATTCGGCCATCAGGGCCAGTTCATGGGGTTGCTTCGTCATGCCCGTCCCCTGTGCAGCGCTGGCGCTGCCGGGCCGGCGAAATGATGGATGCGTGCGGTGTCACCGATGCGGCACGAACCGCATTCCACGGCGATGATGGTCATGACTGTTCCTTTATATGCGATATATATGAAGTATATACGAAACGTATAATCGCAGGCAACTCGCCGGGCAGTGCGCCGTGCGTCGGCCTGCGCGGGCCGGCAGGTGCGTTGGCGATCGAAGGAAGACCGGAAGGGCGGCCGCGGGCAGAATTCGCGCCGGGCCGTCGGGTACCGGGTCAATGCAGCGGCGCGGCCCGCCAGTGCGAAGGCGGCATGCCGACCAGCCGTGCGAACGCGCGCGTAAATGCCGCCTCCGACTCGTAGCCGACATCGAAGGCGATCGTCGCCACCGGCGCGTGGCTTTGCCGCAGCATCGTGGCCGCCACTTCCATCCGCCAGCGCGCCAGGTAGCGCGCCGGGGCGACGCCCAGCAGGCGGGCGAAGCGCTCGCAGAATGCCGAGCGGGACAGCGCGGCGGCGCGTGCCAGCTCGGCCACGTTCCACGGGTGCCGGGGGTCGGCGTGGATCAGCGCCAGCGCGCGCCCCACCTGCCGGTCGCGCAGGCCCGCCAGCCAGCCGGTGGCATGATCGGGCAACCGGCTGGCGTGGCGGCGCACCGCGTCGATGAACATCGTTTCGCTGATGCGATCGGCCAGCGCGCCGCCGCCCGGGCCGGTGGCGCCGCGGGCGGCCTGGAGCATGAGCTGGCACAACCAGCCGCCGTCGCCGTCCGCCGGCACGTGCAGCAGCCGGGGCAAGCCTTCCAGCAGTGGATTGAACGGGCCGTGGTCGCAACCGAGGAAGCCGCAGACGATATTGCTGCAGCCGTCCGGCCTGCGCGCGGCGTCGCCCCAGGCGAGGCTGGCGCCATCGAGCGCGATCGGCAGCGGTTTGGGCAGTTCCTGCGTGGCGCGCATCCAGTCGATCGAGAATGGCAACGGCGGCACGCCGGGCGCGCTGGCCATCACGTGCGCATCGCCCTGCGGGAACAGCACGACATCGCCGGGCCCCAGCCGTACCGGCGGCTGCCCGGCCAGCGAGGCCCAGGCGGTGCCTTCGACGAGCACGTGGTATTCGATGACGCGGGCCGCGCCGGGCATGACCATCGCGGCGATCTCGGCCGAGGGCGGCGCCTCGACCGCCCACATGGGCCCCACGCTGACGGCGTAGAACACCGCGCCGCGCAGGCGCACGGTGCGCAATACCTCGGACAGCGTGTCGACAGGCATGGCCGTCTCCCGCGATGCGGACGTTTGGTCAAGCATGAACGACGGCCGGACAAGCGTCAAGCGCGGCGGGGCGGCAATAATGGCCAGGCAAGCGACCGGGCGGGATTTGCGTGCCTGCCTGTATCCATGACCTGAACAATCCGAAGGAGAACAGCATGACTGAAATGACCGGAGCGACCACGCCGGACTATGCCGCGATCAAGGCGCGCCAGCAGGCCACCTGGGCCAGCGGCGACTTCGCCATCGTCGGTACCACGCTGCAGATCGTCGGCGAGCTGCTGGCCGAGGCCGCCGACGTGCGGGCCGGCGAGCGCGTGCTCGACGTGGCTGCCGGCAACGGCAACGCCACGCTGGCCGCGGCGCGCCGCTTTGCCGCCGTGACGTCGACCGACTATGTGCCGGCACTGCTCGACAAGGGACGCGCCCGCGCCGCGGCCGAGGGGCTGGAGGTGACGTTCCAGGTGGCCGACGCGGAAGCGCTGCCGTTCGCCGACGGCGCCTTCGACTGCGTGCTGTCGACGTTCGGCTCGATGTTCGCGCCGGACCACCGTCGCACCGCGGCCGAGATGCTGCGCGTGACGCGGGGGGGCGGTCGCATCGGCGTGGCGAGCTGGACGCCGGACGGCTTCATCGGCAAGATGTTCAGGACGGTGGGCAGCTACGTGCCGCCGCCGGCCGGCGTGGCCGGGCCGCCGCTGTGGGGAACCGAGGCGCACCTGCGCGAAATATTCGGGAACAATGCGAACCAGGGTGACGGCGGCGATGTCGAGATCCGCTGCACGCGGCGCGACTTCAATTTCCGCTACCGCTCGCCCGAGCACATGATGCAGGTGTTCCGCGATTACTACGGCCCCGTGCTGAAGGCGTTCGCCGCGCTCGACGCGGACCGGCAGGCCGCGCTGAAGCGCGACCTGGAGGCGCTGGCGCGCGAGGCCGACATTTCCGGCGGCCAGTCGCTGGTCGCCCCGGCCGCCTACCTGGAGGCCATCATCGTCAAGCGCTGAAGGAAGATTTCGGGCAAGGTGCCGGCGGCGGATGCGGATGCGGATGCAAGGCGGCGACGGATGCGCGTAACGTCGAGCGCCGGCGGCCACGGCCGGCCGATCGGCTATAGTGCTGTTTTCATACAACAGCCCCCGCCGGCATCCCGCATGTCCGACCGTATCGCCGAGCGGCGCGCCCGCGCCGTTCCCTGGCTGGTGGCCGCCGCCTTCTTCATGGAAAACCTGGATGCGACGGCGATCACCACGTCGCTGCCCCAGATGGCCCACAGCTTCGGCACCCGGCCGGAGCATCTGTCGATCGGCCTGTCCGCCTACCTGGTGTCGCTGGCCGCGTTCATCCCGGCCAGCGGCTGGCTGGCGGACCGCTACGGGCCGCGCCGCGTGTTCGCGGCCGCGATCGCCGTGTTCACGCTCGCTTCGGTGCTGTGCGCGCTGTCGGGTTCGCTCACCGCGTTTACGCTGGCGCGCATCCTGCAGGGCATGGGCGGCGCGCTGATGGTGCCGGTCGGGCGGCTCGTGGTGTTGCGCGGCACGCCGAAAGCGCAACTGGTGCGTGCGATCGCCACCATCACCTGGCCGGGCCTGGCCGCGCCCATCATCGGGCCGGCGCTGGGCGGCTTCATCACGGCGCACTGGGGCTGGCACTGGATATTCCTCGTCAATGTGCCGCTCGGGGTGTTGCTGCTGGCGGCGGCTTTCATCGTGATTCCCGCCGCGGGCGCGCAACCGCGCCCGTTCGACCTGCCGGGCTTCGTCGCCAGCGCGCTGGCGTGCACGCTGCTGATGGTGGGCGTGGAACTGCCCGGCCAGGGGCAGTGGGCGGCGGCCGCGCTGGCGCTCGCGGCCGGCGGCGCGCTGCTGTGGTGGTGCATGCGCCATTTCCGCCGCGCGCCGGCGCCGCTGATGGACTTGCGGCCGCTGCGCATCGATACCTTCGCTGTCACGATACGGGGCGGTTCGCTGTCGCGCATCGCGATCGGCAGCACGCCGTTCCTGCTGCCGCTGATGCTGCAGCTGTCGTTCGGCCTGTCGGGCACCACGGCCGGCATGTTGCTGCTGTGGCTGTTCGCGGGGAACCTCGCGATGAAGCCCGGCACGGGCTGGATCATGCGCCGCTTCGGGCTGCGTTCGGTACTGGCATGGAACGGCGCGCTGCTGGCGGCCAGTTTCGGCGCCTGCGCGCTGCTGCGCCCGGAAACACCGGTGGCGGCGATGGGCGCCGTGCTGTTCGCGTGCGGCATGTTCCGCTCGATGCAGTTCACCGCGCTTAATACGCTGGCGTTCGCCAATGTGCCGGCACCGCAGATGAGCGGGGCCTCCACGCTGTTCTCCGTGCTCGCGCAGGTCACGACCGGGCTCGGCATCGCGGGCGGCGCGCTGTTGTTGAAGGTCGGCGAAATGGCCGGATGGGCTTCGACGGATGCGGCGGTGTTCCGTCTGGCGCTGGTGGCGATGGGGTGCCTCGCGCTGGCGGCCGTGCTGGACAGCCTGCGGCTGCCGGCCGATGCCGGAGCGCAGGTGAGTGGACATGTCGTGAAATGATTGCGTCGACACTTTGATGGCACCGGGATTGAACCCCCGAATGCCGAAAGTCGAAAGCCGGGGTCGGACCCGGCGGGTCCGCCCCCGGCTTCCGGCGTTCGGGTTTGAACTACAGGAACACGAATTACAGCAACGGCATTACGCCTGCGTCGCGGGCTTGCGCGGCAGCAGCTTCAGCGCCGCGAAGGCCGCGCCAGCCACGCCCAGCACCACCGCGGCGGTGCTGCCCGAAAAGCCGATGACCGTATCCTTGGCGATCTTGCCGGCCTGCGGGGTGACCAGCTGCAGGCGGCGGCGTGTCATTTCCGCACCGAGTTCGCTGAGGCGGTCGCGGCTCAGCTTGCGCTCGGCATCGGGCAACAGCACGGTTTCCTCGTCGGCCACGTGGTGCATCACATCGCGCATCAGTTCGTGTACCAGCTCGTCGTGTTTCGCGCTGGTGGCGGGAGTGGCACGCAGTTGCGCGATCAGCCGGCGCATTTCGTTGTGCTCCGGCTCGGCCTTGAGCATCGTCGGGTCCGAGCCTTCAAGTTCGCGCATCACCGGGTAGAAGACTTCTTCTTCCAGCGTGGCATGGATTTCCAGGGCGGTGCAGATCGTCTCCGCAAGCGCCTTTTTCACTTTCGGCTTCTGTGTCGTCGTGTACTGGTGGAACGTCACCAGCGTGTGCGAGTGGTCGAAGCGGATCATGTCGGTAATCGTCGGGCTGAGCTTATTCAGTGAAAACATCTTTTTCTCCTTGAGGTTCCGGCAAACCTCATCTTAGTCCGGTGCCATGCAAACTAGCGTAGGAATAGCTCCCAGGCCAATGTCGGCGGACTGCGCACAAAGCGCACTCGGCAGGTTATAGTTCACTTCAGAAACCGCCGCCAGGAGCCGATGATGAGATTCCAGCACCGAGCCCCCGCGCGCAGCACACTGCCCATGCAGGGGCGAGGATGGCGCAGCAGGCGCCCGCTGACGCGCTTCGACGACCTGTTCCAGGACCATCCGCAGCCAATGTGGATCTACGACTTGGTGAGCCTGCGCTTCCTGCGCGTCAACTTGGCGGCCTGCCGTCATTACGGGTATTCGGAAGCCGAGTTCCTGCACATGACGATCCGCGATATCCGTCCGCCGTCCGAACAGGCCCGCCTGACGGCGGACATGGCAGCCGCGCCGCACGCGGGGCCGCAGTCGTCCGGCGTGTGGACGCACCTGAAGCGCGACGGCCGGCCGATCAGCGTGCGCATCTCGTCGCACGCGCTGATCCACGAAGGGCGCCGTGCCCGCCTGGTGTTCGCGCTCGACGTGACGCAGCAGGTGGCCGCCGAGCGGGCGCTGTACAAATCCGAACAGTTGTACCGCCGGCTGATCGACACGATGCCGCTGCAGGTCTTCTGGAAGAATCTCGACCTGCGCTACGTGGGCTGCAACCGCCTGTTCGCGCTGGCCTCTGGCCTGGACGATCCCGCCAGCGTGGTGGGCAAGCGCGACCATGACCTGCCATGGCAGCACGGCGCCGCGGAGCACGAGGCGGAAGAGGCGGAAGACCGCGCCGTGATCGAATACGGCCGGCCCGTGCGCGGGCGCGAGCAGACGCTCACCGCGCCCGACGGCCGCCCGCGCCGGCACCTCGTCAACAAGCTGCCGCTGCACGGCCGGCATGGCGAGATCGTCGGCCTGCTCGGCATGGTCGAGGACATTACCGCCAGCCGCGCGGCCGGCGAAACGCTGCGGCTGCAAAGCCGTGCGCTCGATGCCAGCGTCAACGCGATCCTGATCACCCGGCGCGCCGGCGACGACGACGTGATCGAATACGCCAATCCCGCGTTCGCCCGCATCTCGGGCTACGAGCTGGCCGAGGTGATCGGCACCGATTGCCGCTTCCTGCAGGGCGACGACCGCGAGCAGGAAGGCATGCTGGCGCTGCGCGAGGCGCTGCGCACGGAGCGCGAAGTGACGGTGGAGCTGCGCAATTACCGCAAGGATGGCACGCTGTTCTGGAACCAGCTGCACGTGGCGCCGGTGCTCGACGCGGGCGGCGCCACCACGCACTGGGTCGGCGTCATCAACGACATCACGGCCGCGAAGCGCTACCAGCAGGAGCTGGAGCACCAGTCCACGCACGATGCGCTGACCGGCCTGCCGAACCGGAACCTGTTCCAGGACCGCCTGGAGCAGGCGATCGCCTACGCGGCGCGCTACGGCCACCAGATGTGGGTGGT
Source organism: Pseudoduganella dura (assembly GCF_009727155.1). Lineage (NCBI taxonomy): Bacteria > Pseudomonadati > Pseudomonadota > Betaproteobacteria > Burkholderiales > Oxalobacteraceae > Pseudoduganella > Pseudoduganella dura. The sequence goes on from NZ_WNWM01000002.1 coordinate 6,323,504, forward strand.
GGTGCTGGACCTGGACAACTTCAAGCTGATCAACGATACGCTGGGCCATGCCGTGGGCGACAACCTGCTGCAGACGGTGTCCGGCCGCCTGCGCGCGGCGCTGCGCGATTCCGACACGGTGGCCCGGCTGGGCGGCGACGAATTCATCCTGCTGCTGCCCGACCAGCCTGGCCAGAACGACGGCACGCTGTCGCCGCGCACGGTGCAGGCCGTGCTCGACGCGGTGAGCGCCCCGATGCGGCTGGGCGCCCACGACCTGGCGCTGACCTGCAGCATGGGCGTGTCGGTCTATCCCCGCGACGGCGATACCGCCGCATCGCTGTTCAAGCATGCCGACATCGCGCTCTACCGCGCCAAGGACGGCGGCCGCAACCAGCTGCAGTTCTATACCAGCGAGATGAACGCCCGCGTCACCGAGCGCACGCTGATCGAAGGCCACCTGCGCAATGCGCTGGTACGGCACGAATTCGTGCTGCACTTCCAGCCGCGCATCGATTGCGCCACCGGCCGGGTGGCCGGCCTGGAAGCGCTGCTACGCTGGCAGCAGCCGGAGCTGGGCCTGGTGCAGCCGGACCGCTTCATCGGCGTGGCCGAGGAAACCGGGCGCATCGTCGAGATCGGCGAGTGGGTGCTGTACGAAGCATGCCGGCAGGCCAAGGCCTGGCAGGATGCCGGGCTGCCCCGTGTGCCGGTGGCCGTGAACGTGTCGGCCCGTCAGTTCCGGCAGGCCGGCTTCGTGCAGGAGGTGCGCGGCGCGCTGGAGGCCAGCGGCCTGGAAGCGGGCTACCTGGAGCTGGAACTGACCGAGTCGCTGATGATGCAGAACGTGGAAGGGGTGATCGCCGCGATGCTGCACCTGAAGGCGGGCGGTGTGCGGCTGTCGATCGACGATTTCGGCACCGGCTATTCGAGCCTGTCGTACCTGCGCCGCTTCCCGCTCGACTATCTGAAGATCGACCGCAGCTTCGTGCGCGACATGCTGCACGACGCGCCCGGATCGGCCATCGTGCGGTCGATGATCACGCTGGGGCACAGCCTGGGATGCCGGATCATCGCCGAGGGGGTCGAGACGAACGACCAGCTGGGGTACCTGACACAGGAAGGATGCGACGAGATCCAGGGGTTCCTGTGCAGCCGGCCGGTGACGGGGGAGGCGGCGGGGGAGTTGCTGTATGCGGACCGGTAAGGGATGGCGTTGTCGATGACGGGCGATGCATTTTATGCAAGCAACGCTTCAGCTTGCTGCCGGTATCGAGCATCGCATCCGGTGTGTCATTCCGGCATCTGCGGCCATTACAACCGCGGAATCCGAAAACAAAAACGGCGGACCTAAAGTCCGCCGTCTTTATTCAGTCATTCGACCAGGTCAGTCCCGGATCTCCAGCTTCCGGTTCACCGACAGCGCGGCCAGCGAAGCGACGGCACCGGACAGCAGGTACAGGCTCACGTAGCCCAGGCCGAAGTTGGCCGACAGGCCCAGCGCCACCAGCGGTGCGAAGCCGGCGCCCACCAGCCATGCCAGGTCGGACGTCAGCGCGGCGCCGGTGTAGCGGTGGCGCGGTGCGAAGTTCGACGTGACGGCGCCGGCGGCCTGGCCGTACGACAGGCCCAGCAGGGCGAAGCCGACGAGGATGAAGATGTTCTGGCCCGATTCGCCACCCTGGATCAGCGTGGGCACGAAGCCCGAGAACACGGCGATCAGCGCGGCCAGCGTGCCCAGCGTGGTGCGGCGGCCGAAGCGGTCGGCGATGAGGCCGGAAGCGAAGGTGCCGATCAGCGCAATGAAGGCGCCCAACATCTGCAGCCACAGGAAATCGTCGATGGCGCGGGTGGTGTACAGCTGCACCCACGACAGCGGGAATACGGTCACCAGGTGGAACAGCGCGTAGCTGGCCAGCGCGGCCAGGGCGCCGATCAGCACATTGCGGCCCTGGGTATGGGACAGCTCGGACAGGCTGACCGGTTCCAGCTCGCGTTCTTCGAGCAGGCGGGTATATTCCGGCGTGGACACCAGGCGCAGCCGGGCGAACAGCGCGACCACGTTGATGGCGAAGGCCACGAAGAACGGGAAGCGCCAGCCCCAGTCGAGGAAGTCGAGCGTGGACAGGTTGCCCACCAGGTAGGCGAACACGCCCGCGGCGATCAGGAAGCCGGTCGGCGCGCCGAGCTGGCCCAGCATTGCATACCAGCCGCGCTTGCCTTCGGGGGCGTTCAGCGCCAGCAGCGACGGCAGGCCGTCCCACGAGCCGCCCTGGGCGACGCCCTGGCCGATGCGCAGCAGCGACAGCAACACGATCGCGGTCGTGCCGGCGTTGGCATAGGACGGCAGGAACGCGATGCCCACCGTGGAGATGCCGAGCAGGAAGAGGGCGGCCGTGAGCTTGCCTTCGCGCGAGAAGCGCCGCTGCAGCCACATGAAGAAGATCGTGCCGAACGGCCGGGCGATGAACGCGAACGAGAAGATGACGAAGGAGTACAGGGTCGCCGTCAGCCGGTCGTCGAACGGGAAGAACAGCGAGGGGAACACGAGCACCGAGGCGATCGCATAGACGAAGAAGTCGAAATATTCGGATGCGCGGCCAATCACCACGCCGACGGCGATATCGCCAGGGTGGATTTCTCCATCGCGAGCATTAATGTTGCGTGCGCCGCTGCTGGTGGGACTTGGCTGATAATCCGCCGGGATGTTACTTCCGTCATAGGTAGTCGTTGCCATATTCGTCTCTCATGGATGTGTTCACAAGTTCTTTGCAAACGGGATCAGATACGATGAAACCTTACCTCGGCAGTAACCGCCTCGACTGTGCGCCGTCTTACATAAAATGCAATCGCATGAGCTGCAACGGCATCGAACGCAATGCGGCAGCATGCCGGTACGGCAACCAGAACCTGCCAGCGGGGTGAGACAAAGTGTCCAATTCCATTTCGCATGCCTGTGACGGTACAGTAGCATGTTCTCAATCCTCTGTAGCGCACATAACTTAATGAAATCATCCATTGTTCGCAGTGGACTGGGTCTTCTCCCCCTGTTGTGGCTCACCGGCTGCAATACGGTGGTGTTGAATCCGTCCGGTGATATCGCGGCGCAGCAAGCTCATCTGGTGGTCGTATCGTTCCTCCTGATGTGCCTGATCGTCGTTCCCGTCATAGCCTTGACGCTCTGGTTTGCCTGGCGTTATCGTCAAAGCAACACGTCCGCCCCCTACGATCCTGATTGGGATCACTCCACCAAGCTGGAGCTCGTGATCTGGGGCGTGCCCCTGCTGCTGATCATCGTGCTGGGCCTGATCACCTGGATCAGCACCCACCTGCTGGACCCTTACCGTCCGCTGCAGCGCATCGACCATCAACGGCCGCTGGCCGCCGACGTGCGTCCGCTGGAAGTGCAGGTCGTGGCCCTCGACTGGAAGTGGCTGTTCATCTACCCGGAGCAGGGCATCGCCACCGTGAACGAACTGGCCACCCCGATCGACCGCCCGGTCAGGTTCCGCATCACTGCTTCCTCCGTCATGAACGCGTTCTACATCCCGGCGATGGCCGGCATGATCTACGCGATGCCGGCGATGGAAACGCAGCTGAACGCCGTGATGAACAAGGTGGGCACGTACGACGGCTTCTCGTCGAACTACAGCGGCGCCGGTTTCACGCACATGCGCTTCAAGTACCACGCCATGAAGGACGCCGACTTCAACGCCTACGTGGCGAAGGTGAAGGCCGAGGGCGGCGCGCTGCAGCGCGCGGACTACATGCAGCTGGCCAAGCCGAGCGAAAAAGATCCAGTGCGTCGCTGGGCACAGGTCGATGGCACGCTGTACAACGCCATCCTGAACCTGTGCGTCGAAGAGGGCAAGCCATGCATGGCGCAGCAGATGCATGAAGATGCCAACCGCAACGCCAAGCACGCGGCCCACAAGGAAGCGCGCCGGCAGGGTGCCAACGAGGTCGCGCGTCTGGCGCGAGCCGACGCGGAAATCTGCACGACGCCCGCGGACAAGACCAAACTTTCCATGAAGAGCAACAATGCAAGCGTATCCAACTGAATCCAATGTGATCTTTGGCAGGCTGAGCTTGGAGGCGATTCCGCTCCATGAGCCGATCCTGCTCGTCACCTTCGCCGCCGTCGTCCTGGGTGGCGGCGCCCTGCTGGGCGCGATGACGTACTTCCGCGTCTGGGGCAACCTGTGGCGGAACTGGTTCACCAGTATCGACCACAAGCGCATCGGGATCATGTACATGATCCTGGGCCTGATCATGCTGCTGCGCGGCTTCGCCGACGCGCTGATGATGCGGGCGCAGCAGGCCATCGCCTTCGGCGACAATGCCGGCTTCCTGCCGCCGCACCACTACGACCAGGTCTTCACCGCCCACGGCGTGATCATGATCTTCTTCGTGGCGATGCCGCTGGTGACGGGCTTCATGAACTACGTGGTGCCGCTGCAGATCGGCGCGCGCGACGTGGCGTTCCCGTTCCTGAACAACTTCTCGTTCTGGATGACCGCCATGGGCGCCGCCCTGGTGATGGCGTCGCTGTTCGTCGGCGAATTCGCCCGTACCGGCTGGCTGGCCTATCCGCCGCTGTCCGGCATCCTGGCCTCGCCCGACGTGGGGGTCGACTACTACATCTGGTCATTGCAGATCGCCGGGGTCGGCACATTGCTGTCCGGCGTGAACCTGATCGTCACGATCGTCAAGATGCGTGCCCCCGGCATGGACCTGATGAAGATGCCGGTGTTCACCTGGACCGCGCTGTGCACCAACATCCTGATCGTGGCCGCCTTCCCGGTGCTGACCGCCGTGCTGGCGATGCTGGGCATGGACCGCCTGCTGGGCACGCACTTCTTCACGAACGAAATGGGCGGCAACGCCATGATGTACGTGAACCTGATCTGGATCTGGGGCCACCCCGAGGTGTACATCCTGATCCTGCCATGCTTCGGCATCTTCTCCGAAGTGGTGTCCACGTTCTGCTCGAAGCGCCTGTTCGGCTACACCTCGATGGTGTATGCGACGTGCGTGATCATGATCCTGTCGTACCTGGTCTGGCTGCACCACTTCTTCACGATGGGCTCCGGCGCATCGGTGAACGCGTTCTTCGGCATCACCACGATGATCATCTCGATCCCGACCGGCGCCAAGCTGTTCAACTGGCTGTTCACGATGTACCGCGGCCGTATCCGCTTCGAACTGCCGATGATGTGGACCATCGCCTTCATGGTGACGTTCACGATCGGCGGCATGACCGGCGTGATGCTGGCGATCCCGCCGGCCGACTTCGTGCTGCACAACTCGCTGTTCCTGATCGCCCACTTCCACAACGTGATCATCGGCGGCGTGCTGTTCGGCCTGTTCGCGGGTATCAACTACTGGTTCCCGAAAGCGTTCGGCTACAAGCTCGACGCATTCTGGGGCAAGGTATCGTTCTGGCTGTGGGTGGTCGGTTTCTATGTCGCGTGGATGCCGGTGTACGCACTGGGCTTCATGGGCGTGACGCGCCGCCTGAACGTGATCGAGGATCCGGCCATGCAGCCGTACTTCGTGGTCGCGTTCCTCGGCGTGGTCATGATCGCCGGCGGTATCGGCGCGATGCTGATGCAGTTCTTCGTATCGTTCCTGCGCCGCAAGCAGCTGCGCGACGTGACGGGCGACCCGTGGGGCGGCCGTACGCTGGAATGGGCGACGTCGTCGCCGCCGCCGGACTACAACTTCGCGTTCACCCCGGTCGTGCATGACAACGATTCGTGGGCCGACATGAAGAAGAACGGCTACAAGCGTCCGCTGAAGGACTTCGTGGCGATCCACATGCCGGCCAACACGGGCGCGGGCTTCATCATCGCCGCGCTGTCGGCGCTGGTCGGCTTCGCGATCATCTGGCACATGTGGCTGGTGTGCGGCCTGGCGTTCGTCGCCATGCTGGTCGCGATCATCGTCCACACGTTCAACTACAAGCGCGATTACTACATTTCGGCCGAGGAAGTCACCCGTGCCGAAGAGCGCCATACCGCTTTGCTGGGAAGCCATGTCTGATACCTACGTAACCTCCGCCGGCGCGGCCAGCGCCGACCCGAGCTCGCGCTACCTGGTGCGCGAGCACCATCCGGAACACGGCACCATGCTGGGTTTCTGGATCTACCTGATGAGCGACTGCCTGATTTTCGCCTGCCTGTTCGCGACCTATGCCGTATTGGGTCGCAACTACGCCGGCGGACCGAGCGGCGCCGAACTGTTCGACCTGAAGCTGATCGCCCTGAACACGGCGTTCCTGCTGTTCTCGTCGATCACGTATGGCTTTGCGATGCTGCAGGCCAAGGTGAAGAACAAGTCCGGCACGCTGCTGTGGCTGGCGGTCACCGGCGTGTTCGGCCTGTGCTTCCTGGGCGTGGAAATCTATGAATTCCACCACCTGATCCACCTGGGCGCGGGCCCGCAGCGCAGCGGCTTCCTGACGGCGTTCTTCGCGCTGGTCGGTACCCACGGCCTGCACGTGACGTTCGGCGCAATCTGGCTGGTCACGCTGATGGTGCAGATCAGCAAGCACGGCCTGATCCCGGAAAACATGCGCCGCCTGAACTGCCTGTCGCTGTTCTGGCACTTCCTGGACGTGATCTGGATCGGCGTCTTCACCTTTGTCTACCTGATGGGAGTCCTGCCATGAGCGGCAACAACCATAACCACGGCCACGGCCACGGTCATAAGGGGCACGATAACGACAGTCATGGCCACGACGACCACCACGACGGTTCCGCCGTGCACGGTTCGATGAAGGATTACGTGATCGGCTTCGTGCTGTCCGTGATCCTGACCGCGATCCCGTTCTGGCTCGTGATGAACGACGTGATCAAGGATTCGTCCACGCTCGGTCTCGTGATCATCGGCTTTGCCGCCGTTCAGATGGTGGTGCACATGGTGTACTTCCTGCACATGAACGCGAAGTCGGAAGGCGGCTGGAACATGCTGGCACTGATCTTCACCGTCATCGTCATCGTCATCACGCTGGCCGGTTCGCTGTGGGTCATGTACCACATGAACAAGAACATGATGCCGAACATGCCGCATATCATGTCGCCGCAGCAGGCGCACGACATGCCATGAACGACGCGCCACCCGGTGGCGCAAATCCGACGCCGCAGCGTGAAGCGCGGGCAGGGCGCCTCCCTTCGAGGGGGGCGCGCATCGCCCTCGCCGCCGCTGCGGCGTTTTTCTTTTGCGCCTTTGCTTTTCTCGGCTGCTGGCAGGTCAAGCGCCTGCTGTGGAAGCAGGACCTGATCGCCCGCGTGGACGCGCGCGTCCACGCCGAACCGGTCGCCGTGCCGCGTGCTGCCGACTGGCCGCGGGTCGCCGTCGACACGCACGAGTACCTGCGCGTGCGCATCCGCGGCAGCCTGCTTTACGATTACACCACCCGCGTGCAGACCACCACCGCGCTCGGCATCGGTTTCTGGCTGATGACGCCGATGTGCACCGACGACGGCATCGTGTTCGTCAACCGCGGCTTCGTGCCGATGCAGCCGGGCGACCTGAAGCTGCCGCCGCCGCCGGTTGCGGGCGGCAACCCGTGCGCCACGGCGGGCGGCGCGCCGGTCACGATCGCAGGCCTGCTGCGCCTGCCCGAACCGAAGGGCCGCATCCTGCGCGAGAACGACCCGGCCGGGGACCGCTGGTACACCCGCGACATCGTTCCGATGGCGGTCAGGCGCGGCATGCCGAAGGCGGCCCCGTTCTTCGTCGATGCGCCCGCCGGCCAGGAATACCCCCGCAGTGCGGACGAGAAGCCGACCGGCGGCCTGACCGTGATTTCGTTCCCGAACAACCACCTCGTCTACGCGCTGACGTGGTTCGGGCTGGCCGCGATGGTCGCGGGCGGCTATTATCTCGTGTTGCGCTACGACCGGCGGCGCAGGACGAGGGCGACGGATGACACAGCAGACTGAACAGCGGCAGGGCGGCGAGCGGCGCCGGCCGGACGGCCGCCGCGCGCAGGTGGCCGCGGCCGGCGTGGAATTCACGGCCGGCCACAAGAACATGATGCAGCTGATCCAGCTGCGCTGGATCGCCGTGATCGGGCAGGCCGCCACGATCGTCGCCGCCATCTACCTGTACGACATCCGCCTGCCGCTGGTGCCGATGCTGCAGGTGCTGGCCTGCCTGATCGCGTTCAACGTGGCCAGCCACCTGCGCTGGCACGAGGTGCGTTACGTGCGCAACACCGAGCTGTTCATGGCGCTGCTGGTGGATGTGGCGATCCTCACGTCGCAGCTGTACCTCTCCGGCGGCGCCACCAATCCCTTCGCGTTCCTTTACCTGCTGCAGGTGATCCTGTCCGCCGTGCTGCTCGCGCCCGCCTATGCATGGACCTTCGTGCTGATCACGGCCGCCTGCCTGGCCGGCCTGTCGCGCAATCACCTGCCGCTGCCGCTCGACGTGGAGCACGAGGGCGGCGTGCTGTCGCTGTACGTGCAGGGCATGCTGATCTGCTTCATGCTTAACGCGGCGCTGCTGGTGTTCTTCATCACCCGCATCACGGCCAACCTGCGCGCCGGCGATGCCCAGCTGGCCAACCTGCGCCAGCGCGCGGCCGAGGAAGAGCACGTGGTGCGCATGGGCCTCCTGGCGAGCGGCGCGGCGCACGAACTGGGCACGCCGCTGGCCACGCTGTCGGTCATCCTCGGCGACTGGAAGCGCATGCCGGAATTCGCGCGCAATCCCGAACTGCTCGAGGAGATCGGCGAGATGCAGGCGCAGCTCAAGCGCTGCAAGGCGATCGTTTCCGGCATCCTGCTCTCGGCCGGCGAAACGCGCGGCGAGTCGTCGATCAAGACCACGCTGGCGACCTTCCTCGACGAGCTGGCGCAGGAATGGCGCAGCAGCCGCCCGGTGCAGCATTTCTTCTACTTCAACCGGTTCGGCGAGGATCTGCCGGTGGTGTTCGACGAAACGCTCAAGCAGATGATCTGCAATGTGCTCGACAACGCGCTCGAGGCTTCGCCGGTGCGCGTGGAGATGGAAGCCACGCGCGAGGACGGCCATCTGATCCTGCGCGTGACCGACACCGGCCCGGGCTTCGACCCGGCCATCCTGGCGCAGCTGGGCAAACCGTATAATTCCACCAAGGGCAGGCCCGGCAGCGGCCTGGGCCTGTTCCTCGTGGTAAACGTGGCGCGCACGCTGGGCGGCACCGTCGGCGCGCGCAACCGCGCCGAGGGCGGCGCCGAGGTGGTGATCCGCCTGCCGCTGTCGTCCATCGCCCTCGAAGGTATCGATCCCGCGTACATCGACCCCGAACCGGGCCCGAACCGGCCCTGAACCGAGCCTGAATTGAGCCTGAACCGAACTGACATGACCGAAGAACAACGCTGCCTGCTGATCGTCGAGGATGACGAAGCTTTCGCCCGCACGCTGGGCCGCTCGTTCGAGCGGCGCGGCTACCATGTGCTGCATGCGGCCAACGTGGACGAAGCCGCCGCGCTGCTGGAAGAGCACACGCCCGGTTATGCCGTGGTGGACCTGAAGCTGAAGGGGAACTCGTCGGGCCTGGCCTGCGTACAGCTGCTGCACCAGCACGATCCCGACATGCTGATCGTGGTGCTGACCGGTTACGCCAGCATCAACACAGCCGTGGAAGCGGTGAAGCTGGGCGCCGCCCAGTATCTCGCCAAGCCGTCCAACACGGACGACATCGAAGCCGCGTTCGCCCACGTGGCGGGCAGCGCCGAAGTGGAGCTGACGGGCCGCGCCACGTCGGTGAAAACGCTGGAGTGGGAGCACATCCACGCGGTGCTGGCGGAAACGGAATTCAACATCTCGGAAGCGGCGCGCCGCCTCGGCATGCACCGGCGCACGCTGGCGCGCAAACTGGAAAAGCAGCGCGTCAAATAGAGCACCGCGCCACGGTGGCCGGAACGGCAACCGCCGGCGGGCGTGTTCTGCAGGGGGGCACCTGAACCTGTGGCGTGCGCGCAGCAAAGTGTTGCGCACGCGAGCGCAGACCCTGCGCGGCAGGCAAAATACCAGTACAATTAATGTTGCCCTGTATCATCTTCGCTTTGATCAGCCTGCAGGGTCGTTCCCGGTGCCCAATCCACGCATCGCCATTTCACGCGCCGCCCGGCGCTATTCCGACTTGACCGATGATCTGCCATAACGAAGCAACGCGCGAACCCGCGCGCCTGGACGCCCTGCACAAACTCGACCTGCTCGATACGCCGCCTTCCGAGGCATTCGACCGCATCACGCGCATGGCTGCGCAGATGTTCGGCCTGCCCGTGGCCGCCGTGTCGCTGACCGATACCGACCGGCAGTGGTTCAAATCGCGCGTTGGCGTGGAGCACTGGTCGATTCCCCGCCTGCGGGCGCCATGCGCCACGGTGGCCGATTCGGCATCGTTCCTTGTCATTCCCGACCTGGCCGAGGACCCCGAGTTCCGCGACAGCCACCTGGCGCGCAACGGCGTGCGCTTCTACGCCGGCGCGCCGCTGACGACGCGCGACGGCCACGCGCTGGGGGCGATGTGCGTGCTGGGCACGGCGCCGCGCCAGATCACGGAAGCTGAACGCGGCGTGCTGACCGACCTGGCGGCCATGGTGATGGCGCAGATCGAGCTGCAGCATGCGATGGGCCGCATCGATCCGATCAGCGGCCTGCCCAATCGCAACCAGTACATCGACGATTTCCGCGACCTGGAGAAAGACCGTCTGCGCGGCGAGGAGCGGCTGGCGATGCTGGTGCACCTGGCCAGCGCCGAACAGCTGGCCAACGCGGCGCGGGTGATGGGGTCGTCGTACGTGGACGGGCTGGTAAGCGAGGCCGTGCGCTCGTTCCGCGCCGAGTTCGGCGCCGACGGCAAGATGTACCACGTGGCCGCCACCCACTTCATCGTGGTCGTGGCGCCCGCTCTGTCGCTGGACGAATGCCACGTGCGTCTCGAGCGCTGGCTGCAGGGCCGGGATGCCTGGTCGACTTCGCGCTTCGTGACGACCCCGGCGGTCGGCATTGCGCCGTTCGCCGTCGGCGAGGCCGATGCGCTGGACGTGCTGCGCATCGCGCAGGGCGCGGTGCACGACGCCTATGCCACCGGCGCCAGCGTGGCGGTGTATTCCCCGGCGCAGGATGCCGCCTATCGCCGGCGCTTCACGCTGCTTACCGAATTCGGTAGTGCGCTGGAATCGCCCAACCAGCTGAGGCTCGTATACCAGCCCCGCATCGACCTGGCGACCGGCGCCTGCATCGGCGCCGAGGCGCTGCTGCGCTGGTGCCACCCCGAACTGGGCGGGGTGCCGCCGGGCGAATTCATGCCGATCGTCGAGCAGACCTCGATGGCCCGTGCCGCCACCGCCTGGGTGGTCGATGCCGCGCTGCGCCAGCTGCGCGCCTGGCAGGATATGGGCATCGCGCTCACGCTGTCGGTCAACGTGGCCGCGCCGAACCTGCTGGAAACCGATTTCGCGCAGCTCATCGAGGCGCGGCTGAAGGCGCACGGCGTGGCGCCGGCGCTGCTCGAGCTGGAAATCACGGAGAGCGCGGCAATGGGCAACCAGAGCGCGGCGGATCGCACGCTTGCCGCATTGCACGCTGTCGGCGTGCGGATCGCGATCGACGATTTCGGCACCGGCTACAGCAGCCTGTCGTACCTGCAGAGCATTCCCGCCCATGTGGTGAAGATCGACCAGAGTTTCGTGCGCGGCATCGAGACGGACGAGCGCAAGCGCGCGCTGGTCGGCACGATGGTCTCGCTGTCGCACGACCTGGGCTACAGCGTGGTGGCCGAGGGCGTGGAAACCGAAGCCGCGGCCGCGCTGGTACGCGCCGCCGGCTGCGACGAGGCACAGGGCTGGCTGTACGCGCGGGCGCTGGAACCGGCGCAGTTCGCCGCATGGCACGCCGCGCGCGCACTGTAGACATTTCGCCCACTGGCACCCGGCTGCCTTCTGAACCATACTGACGGCAACGCGGCGGCCGCCGCACTCGTGGAGGAGGATGCGATGAAGCCGATCAGGACGATGGTGGCGATGGCACTGGCCTGCGCACTGCAGCAGGGCGCCTGGGCCCGGGAAGAGCTGAAATCCGGCGGCGGCGGTGTCAGCTACGTCAGCGGCGGCGTGGGCAAGGAACAGCAGGAGGCGCTGGCGGCGCGGCGCCCGGAATTCAACCTGTACCTGACCTTCGCCCGCGGCCACAGCGGCGAATTCCTGGCTGACGTGGCGCTGGAGATCACGGACCGCAAGCGCAACCGGGTGCTGGCAGCCGATGGCGTGGGCCCGCAGGTGCTGGTGAAACTGCCGGCCGGCATGTACTGGGTCAATGCCACGTTCGGGAACCAGGAGCAGAGCCGCAGCGTGGTCATAGGAAACGAGGCCGCAGGCAAGGGCGGGCGCGAGGTGACGTTCCACTGGAACCCCGCCGACCAGGCCACGGTACGATAGGGAGGCGTGCGATGACAGCTCCCCAATCCAACCCGCACCCGGTCCGCGTGGCGATGTTCAGCGCCCAGCCCTACGACCGCCGGTTCTTCGAGGAAGCGCGGGCGGCAGGCGGACCAGGCCGCGGCGACATCGCGATCGACTACCACGACACCGCGCTGGACATCGGCACCGCCGTGCTGGCGCAGGGCTGCGGCGCCGTCTGCGTGTTCGTCAACGACGTGCTCGATGCCGCCGTGCTCGAACGGCTGCACGGCGGCGGCGTGCGCGCGATCCTGCTGCGCTGCGCCGGCTTCAACAACGTGGACCTGGCTGCGCTGGCGCGCCTCGGCATGTTCGCCGCGCGCGTGCCGGCCTATTCGCCGGAAGCGGTGGCCGAGCATGCGCTGGCGATGATCCTCACGCTGAACCGGCACACGCACCGCGCCTTCAACCGCGTGCGGGAAGGCAATTTCGCGCTCGACGGCCTGCTGGGCTTCACGCTGCACGGCAAGACGGCCGGCATCGTGGGCACCGGCAAGATCGGCCTTGCCACCGCGCGCATCCTGCGCGGCTTCGGCTGCCGCGTGCTGGGATACGACCCGTATCCGTCGCCGGCGTTCGAGGCGCTGGGCAGCATGGTTCCGCTGGACGAGCTGCTGGAACTGTCGGACATCGTGTCGCTGCATTGCCCGCTCACCGAAGCCACGCGCCACCTGGTCAGCCACGCCACGCTCGGCCGGATGAAGGCAGGCGCCATGCTGGTCAATACGTCGCGCGGCGCGCTGGTCGATACCGCCGCCGTCATCGAGGCGTTGAAGTCGCGCAGGCTGGGCGCGCTGGCGATCGACGTCTACGAGCAGGAGAGCGCACTGTTCTTCCGCGACCATTCGTCCGACATCATCGCCGACGACGTGTTCGGCCGGCTCACTTCGTTCCCGAACGTGCTGATCACGGGGCACCAGGGATTCTTCACGGTGGAGGCGCTGCGCGAGATCGCGGCCATCACCTTCGACAACCTGGCGTGCTGGCGCAGCGGCGGGGCATGCGCCAACATGCTGCCGTCCCCGGACTAGGAGCAGGGCGTTTTCTGCAGGAACTTTTCGGGCGCGCTATAGTGGTTTTTTCACAAGGAGGAACCATGCACATCGATCTTAGCGGCAAGACCGCCATCGTAACCGGCTCGACCCGCGGCATCGGCTATGCGATCGCCGCCGGCCTGGCCGGCGCGGGGGCGGATGTCGTCATCACGGGGCGCCAGCAGGCCGACGTCGACGCCGCGCTGGCGCGCCTGCGTGCCGATGCGCCCGGCGCGCGTGCCCGCGGCCACGCCGTCGACCTGGGCGACGCGGCCGGCTTTGCCCGGCTGCAGGCGGCCGAGCCGGACTGCGACATCCTCGTCAACAACCTGGGCGTCTTTGGCCCCCAGCCCTTCGCCGAGATTCCGGACGAGGAGTGGACCCGGTTCTTCGAGGTGAACGTGATGTCCGGCGTGCGTGCCAGCCGCGCCTGGCTGCCGGGCATGCAGCGCAGGAACTGGGGCCGGATCGTGTTCATCTCGTCCGAATCGGCAATCAACATCCCGGCCGACATGATCCACTACGGCATGACCAAGACGGCGAACGTGGCGGTCGCCCGCGGGCTGGCGAAGAGCCTGGCGGGCACCGGCATCACCGTCAACTCCGTGCTGCCGGGCCCCACGTTGTCCGAAGGCGTGCAGCACATGGTGGCGCCGGGTGAAAGCGCCGCCGCGGCGCTGGAGAAGGCCAACGCGTTCGTGCGCGAGCATCGCGCCAGTTCGATCCTGCAGCGCGTGGCCCTGCCCGAAGAAGTGGCGAACATGGTCGTCTACATCTGCTCGCCGCAAGCTTCGGCCACCACCGGCGCCGCACTGCGCGTCGACGGCGGTACCGCCGACACGATCTGAACCCCGACATGAAATGGAAAGACCGATGACCGACGAATCGCTGCGCGCCGTGCTGCGCGAGCTCGCCCGCCATGCCCGGGGCCTGCACAAGGCCATGCTGGACGTGGAAACCCAATACTTCGGCGCCGTGGGCGGCGTGCTTGAGCACCTGCAGCTGGTGACCAACCATCCGCATTTCGCCTGGCTGCTGAAGCTGTCGGGCCTGATGGCGGAACTGGACGAGAGGCTCGACGACGACGAGGCCATCGAACCGGCCGACGCGGCGCAGTTCCGCACCGCGTTCGAGCAGCTGATCGGGCCGCGCGCGGCGATCGACGGCGATTTCCGCAAGCGCTACCTCGCGCTGCTGCACGATGCGCCGGAGGTGGCGATCGCCAACGGCCCGCTACGGCAGGCGCTGGCGAAATTGCCGCAGGCAGAGTAGGCCCGATCGCGCGCCATCGCCACCGCGCGATGACGTTCGCGGCCGCCGCCATTGTGCCAACGCCGCGGCAGTCATGGGAAGAAAAACAGCGCCCCATGAAAAAGGCCGGGCGAGCGCCCGGCCTCAAGGTCATGCGAACCGGCTGACGATTACCAGCCGATATCCTTCAGCAGCGGCAACGACAGGTCCTTCGGCGGAATCACTTCCTGCGTCAGGTCGGCGTTGATCGACGGTTCCATCAGCTGGTTCGGCGAAGCGGCCGTGGTGTAATGCGACACCGAAGAGCCCGGCGCGAACGTGGTCGGCGTGTACATCAGGATCCGCTTCTGCTTGTCCGTACCGGCCAGCTGCGACGGGTCGGAACCCAGCTTGGCGATGACGCCGGACTTGGTGCGGCTGCGGGCCTTCAGCGCGGCCTTCAGCGCCACGCCGTCCGCCTGCGAAATGCGCACCGACGGAATCTTCACGGCCGGATCGCTGCCGCTCATGCCGGCCGGGTCGCCCGGCGCGTTGTCGGCCACGATCATCGCGATCGCGCCGGCCGCCTGCACATTGGCGGCCTTGATGGCGAAGTTGCAGGTGCCGCGGTCGACCAGCGCGACATTGCCCTTGACGGCGATGGCGTTGGCGCCCGTCAGCGGCGTACAGGCCAGGCCCGTGTTGGTGGCGTAGTTTTCCACGACCGGCAGGATATCGCCGGTCACGTTCGCGTCGGTGATGCGCGGGCCGAAGCTGGCTTCGCCGAACGCATGCTCACCGGCCGTGGTGCCGGCCGCCGGGCCGCTGAAGGCCACCAGGCCGCGCGGGCCCAGCACGTTCGGTACGGCCGCATTCACGTTCGGGCCGTCCCACGACAGGCCGTCGCCGCTGACCGCGTTCGCCACGCGTTCTTCCTCGCTCAGGTCGATCCACTTCGTGTTGGTGCGGTTGTCCGTCATGAAGTGATCCCACACGGCCGGCACGCCGGCCCAGTACTCGCCGGTTTCCTCGTCGGTGAAGCTCTGGAAGCCCAGGCCGTGGCCCATTTCGTGCAGCAGCACGGTGACGAAATCGGTCGCCGTGCCGTGGTTGCCGTCGATGCCCAGGTAGAACGGCGAGCCGGGCAGGCAGTCGGCCGCCAGGCCCAGGCGCGAGTTGAAGCGGGCGCGGATGTCGGCCATGGCCGGGTTCTGGTCCACGCCGGAGAGCTTGTTGGCGAGCGCGGCCGGGTACCAAGTGTTGGCTTTCGGCGCGTTCGGGAAATCGGAGAACACTTCCAGCGCACCCGCCGAGCCCAGCGTGGCGCTGTTGGCGGTGCAGTTCAGCGGCTCGAAGCTGGCCTGGATGCGGATCGGCACCGAGCTTTGCAGCTTCGCGCCCCACAGGTTGGCGGCGTGCGTGAACGCGATCAGGCGCTGTTCGCCCAGCGTGGTGCCGGTGTTGCCGCCGACCGGCGCGGCCGGCGTGGTGTCGTTGAAGCCCACGCCGGGAAGATTGCCATTGACGATCACGATCTGGGTGGCGGCTTGCGCGGCACCGATGGCGCCGAATGCGAAGGCCAGGGCGGCGGCGACTTTTTTCATGTTATTGCGCTTCATGGCGTGGTTCCTTGGCTTGCGCGGTGCGCGTATTGTTGACCAGTGCATTGGCGGCGTCTTCGCCGGTGACGCAGGCTTCGGCAAGCGAGCCGTCGGCGTTGCGCGTCACGACCGAATACACGGCCTTGTCGGCCACGCTGGCCGAGCGCGTGCCGTTCTTTGCCACGGTGACCTGCGGCGCGGCGACGATGCCGCGGGCGAACTTGCGGTCATGCGCCGCGGCGGCGCTCGGCACCAGCGCGCGGTATTCCTCGGCGGTGGGGGCGCGCAGCGCGCCGCTTTCGGCGTCGCGAACGACGACCAGGCCCTGGTCCTTCGCGACATCGTGGGCCATCGCGCCTTGCGACATGCCCAGTGCCGCCAGTGCCAGGCCGGCGCCGGCTGCGGCACGGCGGCTGCGGCGCGCGGCAAAGCCCACGGCGCCCAGGCCCAGGCCGAGCATCAGCCAGGTCGACGGTTCGGGCACGGCGGCGATCGCCACGCTGTCGATGCCGATGTAGTCCGCGTTGCCGACTGGGCCGGTGTAATGGAAGCCGAAGCGGCCGGTGCCAGTGCCGGTGATGTCGGCCGTGTAGCGGGTCCAGCCGTCAGGGTAGGCGGTGCCGCCGCCCACCGTCAGCAGCGCGGTCGTGAAGCCCGAGGTGCCCGTGCCGCTGCCGGCACTGAACAGCACCTGCAATGTATCGTTGAAACCTTCCGATGCGCCGTCGCGCGTGTAGAACGTCAGGCGCGTCGCGCCGGTGAGCGTGATTTCCGGCGTGAGCAGCCAGCTGTCGACCACTTCGCCCGCCGCGGCGCTGACGAAGCTCGTGGCGATGTACGACGATGCCGCGCCCGCCTGGGCATCGAAAATGCCGGTGTTGCCCTGGAACCAGGAGTCACTGCCGCTGGCCAATACCCAATTGCCCAGCGTGCCGACATCGTCGAACCCTTCGGTGAGGCTCGTCGGTGGCGTTTCCGCATGCGCGGCAGCCGATAGTGTCAGCGCCGCTGATGCAAAGAGAGTGAGGAAGGTTTTCATTGATTCACTTTCATTGACTTGTGGAAGAAGATGCAAATTGTTTTGCAAATTGCAACTTGAGTATAAGACCAAGAACTGCCGAGTTGCGCTACCCACGCTTACTAATTGAAATGTTTTCTTGATCCGTATCGAAAATGCAACGCAACAGATTTTGCGCCGTTGCAAGCCCAGTATCCATGCGGCCTGCAGCCCGGCATATCGCCGCCACGGGACGTAACGGCAGAGTACTCTTGACAAGTAAATCGGCTTGTGCGGCGTAATAAAAGATAAATAATGTTACTGCGCGGACCGTTCTTGCCGGCATTTCGTGGCGGCATCGATCGCGGGTACAATGCTGCCTTTATTCCTAGTTCCCCGCTGCCACGTGTCGAGCCGCCAACTGTATTCCCGCCTGCTGCTGCAATTTAAGCCTTATTCCGGCGTGCTGGTCGCCACTCTGGTGGCCGTCGGCATCGCGTCGCTGACCGATGTATTGCTGATCGGGCAGTTGCAGAACGTGGTGGATTCGCTGCGGCCGGAGGGCATCGCGCACGGCGCCGAGGCCGCCGGCGGCGTGCTCGCCGCGGTGCGGGCGTGGATCGACCGCCTTCTGCCGGTGTCTCCGGAGCAGGCCGGGCTGTGGGCGATCCCGGCCGTCATCCTGGCGCTCGTCTTCCTGCGCATGGTGAGCAGCTTCGCCGGCGACTATGGCGCCGCATGGCTCAGCAACCGGGTGCAGGCCGACCTGCGCGAGAAGATGTTCGCGCGCATCCTGCGCCTGCCAACCGGCTATTTCGACCAGTCGTCGACGGGTACCACGCTGTCGCGCGTGACCTTCGATGCCAACCAGGTGTCGCAGGCGGGCCTGAATGTACTGAACGTGGCGGTGCGCGATTCCGTTCTCGTGATCGGCTACGTGGTCACGCTGTTCGCGCAGGACTGGCAACTGGCCCTGTTCTGCCTGGCCCTGCTGCCGTTCGTGGCGGCCGTGGTGACGTTCGCGGGCCGGCGGATGCGCCGGCTGTCGGAAAGCGGGCAGCAGGCGATGGGCGAGCTGACCCGCGTGCTCGACGAAAGCATCGGCGGCCAGCGCGTGGTGAAGATCTTCGGCGGCCAGAAATACGAGCAGCGCCGCTTCGACGACGTCGTGAAACTGAACCGCCAGCTGGCGGTGAAGCACGCGGCCACGGCGGCGATGAACTCGGGCGTCATCATGATGCTGCTGGGCGCCACGCTGTCCGCGGTGATCTATTTCGCGATGCTGCGCGCCCAGGCCGATGCGCTGACGCCCGGCGCGTTCGTGGCGTTCATCGTCGCGCTGACGGCGATGCAGTCGCCGATCAAGAACCTCACCAAGATCAACGAGCCGCTGCAGCGCGGCCTGGCGGCGGCGAAATCGGTGTTCGGCCTGATCGATGCGCCGGCCGAGATGGACGACGGCGCCCGGTCGCTCGGTCGGGCCAGCGGCCACATCGAACTGTCGTCCGTCAGTTTCCGTTATGGCGCCGGCGATATGGACGCCGCCCCCGCGCTGGCCGGCGTGTCGCTCGACATCCGGGCCGGCGAGACCGTCGCGCTGGTCGGCGGCTCCGGCAGCGGCAAGACCACGCTGGCCAGTCTGCTGCCGCGCTTCTACGACGTGACGGGCGGCCGCATCCTGCTCGACGGCGTGGACGTGCGCGATTATCGGCTGTCCGACCTGCGCGCGCAGATCGCGCTGGTGAGCCAGGACGTGGTGCTGTTCAACGACACGCTGGCCGCCAATATCGCCTACGGCGACCCGGCGCCGGACCAGGCCCGGATCGAGGCCGCGGCGCATGCCGCGCATGCCCATGAATTCATCGTGCGCCAGCCGCAGGGCTACGCCACCGAGGTGGGCGAGAACGGCTTGCGGCTGTCCGGCGGGCAGCGCCAGCGGCTGGCGATCGCCCGCGCGCTGTACAAGGATGCGCCCATCCTGATCCTCGACGAGGCCACCAGCGCGCTCGACACGGAGTCGGAGCGCCTGGTGCAGGCCGCGCTGGAGCGGCTGATGGAAGGCCGCACCACGGTCGTCATCGCGCACCGGCTGTCGACGATCGAGAACGCCGACCGGATCGTGGTGATGAACGGCGGCACGATCGCCGAATCCGGCACGCACGAAGTGCTGCTGGCGCAGGGCGGCTTCTACGCGCGGCTGTACCAGACGCAGAAGCAGCTGACCCACTGACCGCGGCGTTGTACGCGTCGGTGGGCGCACCGGCGTGCGCTCAATCCAGGCTGAGCAGGTAGGCCGCCATGTCGCGGGCGTCGCGCTCCGATACGCCCAGGTCGGGCATCGCCGACTGGGGATGCACGGCCTGCGGCGCGCGGATCCAGCGCACCAGGTTGTCCGGCGAATTCGGCAGGCCGCCGGCCACGTACTTGCGCCGCGCGAGTCCTTTCAGGGGCGGGCCCACGAACGTCGCCGGTCCCGTCACGCCGGGGATCGAATGGCAGGCCTGGCAGGCATATTGGGTGAGCGCCATGCGGCCGCGTTCCACGTCCGGCGGGCCCGTTACGGGCAGTGGCGGCAACGGCACCGGTTTGCCGGCGCCCGCCACCACGGCGCGGTAGCGCGCGGCGGTATACGCGGGGTACTGCTGCAGGAATGCCACCACGTCCCACAACTCCTCGTCGCGCAGGTGGAATTCCCATGCCGGCATGCCGGCCATGCGGATACCGTGCCTGGTGATCCAGTAAAGCTCGCGAGGCTGCCAGCGCCGCGCCGCGTCCACCAGGGGGCCCGGTACGGGCTGCATGCTCTTGCCGAGCGGCTCCTGCGCCATGCCGGGGGCGCCATGGCACTGCTGGCAATGCTGGTGATACAGGCCGGCGCCGCGCACGGCGCGCGACGCATCGGCCAGCGCGGGCGCCCGGATGTGCTTCGCGTGCGCGCGCACCGATTCGCGCATGCCCTTTTCCAGCACCGAGTGCACGGGCTGGATGTGCTGCTGCGTGGCGGCCACGTTGTACCAGCCGCTTTCCAGTACCAGCCAGCCCGCGAGGCCGCCGATGGCCGCCAGCGAAATGGTGGTGGCGAACGCGGTCTTGAGGATCAGGCGGAGTCGGTTGGAAGCCATGCAGGGGTGCGCACCGTTGAAAAAAGTCCATGAAGTGTTTGCTTTATTATATGGACTCTTCCAGTTTCTGCAGGAACGGTACGTGCGCGAAACAACCCGACGTCGAATCTTTGCAGTCCTGCTGGCCGGGCCGCTCGCCTTCGCCATCGCCGGTTGCGACGACGACGGACCGCAGGCGCAGCGCGTGGCGGGCGGCGATGTCGAACGGGGCAAGCGGCTGCTGGCGCAGTTCCAGTGCGGCGCCTGCCATTCGATTCCCGGCGTGGAGGCCGCGCGCAGTACCGCCGGCCCGCCGCTCGATACGTTCGGGCGCCAAAGCTACGTGGCCGGCCACCTGCCGAACTATCCCGAATCGCTGGTGCGGTGGATCGTCGATCCGCCGGCCGTCAAGCCGGGCACGCCGATGCCGAACCTGGGCGTGTCGCCCGAGGATGCGCGGCATATGGCCGCTTACCTGTACACATTACGATGACTGCGGTAACGATGACGGCGGCTTCGATGACCGTGCCGGCGACACAGGCGCCGCGGCAGTCGGCGCTGGCGCCGGCCGGCCCCGATGCGGCCATCATCGACCAGCTGGGCTGGACGATGACGATTGGCTCGGCCGTCATCCTCGTCGCCGTGATGGCGCTGCTGGCGAGGGCCATGCGGCCGGGCCGCCCGGTTCCCGCGCGGTTCTGGATCGTCGGCGGCGGCCTGGTGCTGCCGCTGGCGATCCTGACCGCGCTGCTGGGCTGGAGCCTCGCCAGCACCGCTGGGCTGTCGCGGCCGTCGTCGCTCACGGCATTGCGCGTGGCCGTGACGGCGAAGATGTGGTGGTGGGAAGTGCGCTACATCGACCCCGCCACGGGGCGCGACGTGGTGCTGGCCAACGAGATCCGCCTGCCGGTGGGCCAGCCGGTCTACCTGTCGCTGACATCGGACGATGTGATCCACTCGTTCTGGGTGCCGGCGCTGGCCGGCAAGGTCGACATGGTGCCCGGCCGCGTGCACGGCCTCACGCTGCGGGCCGACCGCGCCGGCACGTGGCGCGGCCAGTGCGCCGAATTCTGCGGCATCCAGCATGCGAGGATGGCGCTGCATGTGGTGGCGCAGCCGCCGGCCGAATTCGATGCGTGGCTCGCGGCCCAGGCGGGGCCGGCGGCGGCACCCGCCGCCGCGCAGCTGTTGCGCGGCAGGCAGGTGTTCCTGGAACGGCGCTGCAATGCCTGCCATGCCGTGCGCGGCGTGGCCGAAGGCACCCGCGATGGCGCTGCAGGAAGTCCTGCTGCGGGGCCGGACCTGACCCACGTGGGCAGCCGCCTGTACCTGGCGGCCGGCACGCTGCCGGTCCACCAGGGCACGCTGGCCGGCTGGATCGCCGACCCGCAGTCGATCAAGCCGGGTGCGCGGATGCCGGCGGCCCGCGGCCTCGAAGGCGATGAACTGCGCGCGCTTGCGGCCTGGCTGGAGTCGCTGAAATGACCCGCAGGCTGCCCAGCACGGTGCCGCGCCCGCCCGGGGAGCTGGAGCGGCTGGAGGCGGTATGGCGCACGCCGCAAGGCTGGCGCCTGCTCAGTTCCGTCAACAACACCACGATCGGCCTGCTGTACATCGGCACCTCGCTGCTGTTCTTCGTGCTGGCCGGCGTGCTGGGCCTGCTGATCCGGGCGCAGCTGGCCGTGCCCGAGAACGACCTGCTGGGACCGGGCACCTACAACCAGGTTTTCACGATGCACGGCACGGTGATGATGTTCCTGTTCGCGATTCCCGTCGTCGAGGCGGTGGCCGTGTACCTGCTGCCGGGCATGCTGGGCGCGCGCGACCTGCCGTTCCCGCGGTTGTCCGCGTATGCCTACTGGGCCTATGCGTTCGGCGGCCTGGGTTTTTTCTGCACGCTGTTCGTGGGCCTGGCGCCGGATGGCGGCTGGTTCATGTATCCGCCGCTGACCGGCAAGGCGTATTCGCCGGGGCTGAATGCGGACTTCTGGCTGCTGGGGATCGGCTTCATCGAAATCTCGGCGATCGCCGGTGCCATCGAGCTGATCATCGGCATCCTGTTCACCCGCGCCCCCGGCATGACGCTGGCGCGGATGCCCGTCTACGCGTGGGCGATGCTGGTGGTGGGGGTGATGATCGTGTTCGCCTTCCCGGCCGTGATCGCCGGCACCGCGCTGCTGGAGCTCGAGCGCGCCTACGACTGGCCGTTCTTCGATGCCGCGCGTGGCGGCGATCCGGTCCTGTGGCAGCACCTGTTCTGGTTCTTCGGGCACCCGGAGGTGTACATCATCTTCCTGCCCGCGGCCGGCATGGTATCGACGATGATTCCCACCATCGCCGGTACCGCGCTGGTCGGCCGGCGCGCCGTGATCGTGGCGATGGTGGCGGTGGGCTTCTTCAGTTTCGGCCTGTGGGCGCACCACATGTTCGCCACCGGGCTGGGGCACCTGGAAGCGGGTTTCGTGTCGGCGGCCAGCATGGCCGTGGCCGTGCCGACGGCGATCCAGGTGTTCGCGTGGATCGGCACGCTGTGGGCCGGCGCATTCAATGGAAGAACCTCGGGGCGCGGCAGGCTGGCGTTGTCACCGCCGGCGCTGTTCATCCTCGGCTTCATGTTCATCTTCGTGCTGGGCGGCTTGACCGGCGTGATGGTGGCCGTGGTGCCGTTCGACTGGCAGGCGCACGATAGCTACTTCATCGTCGCCCACCTTCACTACGTGCTGATCGGCGGCATGGTATTCCCGCTGTTCGCCGCACTGTGCTACTGGCTGCCGCTGGTGAACGGCAACGCGGTGCCCACCCGGGTGGCGCGCTGGTCGTTCGGGCTGATGTTTGCAGGTTTCAACGTGGCGTTCTTCCCGATGCACATCACCGGCCTGCTCGGCATGCCGCGCCGCGTGTACACCTATCCTTCAGGCCTGGGCTGGGAAGTGCTCAACATGGTATCGACCGTGGGCGCGTTCGTGTTCGCGTCCGGCGTGGTGCTGTTCTTCGCTGGCATGGCGCGGGCGCTGGCGAAGAAGGAAAAGGATCCCGGCAATCCGTGGAACGCCGGCACGCTGGAATGGCTGCCGTCGGAATCGTACGCCACGCGCAGCATTCCCCAGGTGGAGTCGAACGACCCGCTGTGGACCGATCCCGGGCTGATGCGCGAAGTGGAGGAGGGAGCGCACTGGCTGCCGGGCACCGCGACCGGCAAGCGCGAAACGATCGTCACGACCCCGGTCGGCGCGAAGCTGCGCTACCTGCTGGTGCTGCCGACGGACAGCTGGCTGCCGTTCCTGTCGGCGCTGGGCACGGCGGGATTCTTCCTGCTGCTGACCGCGAAACAGACGATGGTGGCGTGGCTGTGCGGCATCGTGGCGATCGTCACGCTGCTGGCGTGGCTGTGGGAGCAGGACCGTCCCGCCCCGTGCCGCGAAGCGAAGGTCGGCGAGGATGCGGCGGGCGGGGACCTCATGCTGCCGGTCGGCGCGACCGGCGCCGCCAGCCACTCCTGGTGGGCCACGATCATCATGCTGGTCGTCGATGCCGGCGTGTTCCTGTCGTTCCTGTTCGCCTACGTGCACGTATCGATGCGGCTCGACATCTGCCCGCCGCCGGGCGCCAGGCTGGCGGCGCCATGGCTGCCGGCGCTGTCCTTCGCGCTGCTGGCGGCAAGCGGCTTGCTGGTCGCGCTGGCGCGGCGGCGGCCACTGGAAGCGAAGCAGGGCGCACTGCGCTGGCTGTTCGGCGGCGCCCTGGTGCTGGCCATCGCCGGCTTCGGCATCGAGCTGGCCGGGCAGCTGGACAGCGGCCTGAGTCCCACCCGCCACGCCTGGAGCGCGGCGGTGGCGGCGATGATCGCCTACCAGGGATTGCACGTGCTGCTGTGCGCGATCACCGGCGTTTATGTGATCGCCCGCTCGGCGCGCCGGCAACTGACGCCGCACAGCCGCGGCACGCTCGATAACACGGCGCTGATCTGGTATTACACGGTGCTGCAGGGGGCCGTGACTGGCGTGGCGATCCATGTCTGGCCGCGGCTGATGGGGTAGGCATGGGCGACCGCTTCTTCCACAAGCTGTGGCAGGGAACCGCGCCGCTGGTACTGTGGGCAACCCACTTTTTTTTCTGCTACCTGTATGCGGCCAGCGGCTGCCGCCGCGAAACCTGGGCCGTGCTGCTCGGCGTCACGCTGGCCGCGCTGGCGCTGGCCGGCTGGCTGGTGCGGCAGGGGTGGCAGGGCGGCAAGGAGCCGCGCACGCTGCTGGGGATGGCGCAACTGGGCGGCGCCGTGCTGGCGCTGGTCGCCCTCGCCTGGAGCGCCATGCCGCTGTTCGTGTTCGGGGCGTGCGCATGATGGCGCGGGCATGACGGCGCAAGCGCGATTGCACCGCATGGCATGACATCGGGCCCGGGTGGCGGGCCGGACTGTCAGAACGAGTAGACCAGCGTCACCGATGTCTGCGTGTCGGTATTCTTCTTCTCGACCGGCACGTTGGAGTCGTTGCGCGCGCTGAAGGCGGCTTTCATCTGCATCGTGCCGTTGATCTTGGCCGACAGCGCCGTCTCGGCCACCGAGTGGGTATTCGACGTGCCTCGCTCGACGGCGACGGTTTGCGAGAACAGCGCCGAATCGCTGATCTGCCAGCGCATGTTGGCGGCGCCGCGCACCGTCACGCCGTCCTCGTCCTCGCCGGTGGCACGGATGCCCGAGAAGTAGCCCGGCCCCAGCTCGACTTCGACGATCTTGTCCGGCGATTTGTACAGCCGCTTGGCGCGGCCGACGGACAGCGACGAGTAGCGTGTGTAGGCGCCGAAGCGGTCGTTCACGTGGGAGCCCAGCACGAACATCCGTTCGCCTTCCTCCATCAGCTTGTAGGCGGCGCGCGCGGAGAACGCGAAGCGCTCGGCCGAACGCACGTACTTCTCGTCGCCGTCGCTCGTCCGCGTCTGGTCTTCCTTGAAGAAGCCGGTCAGGATGTACTGGTTGCTCCAGTCTTCCAGCTCCTGGCGGGCATCGATCTTGCCCGTGACGGAGGTACCGGTCGTGTTGCCGGACGTCGTGATGGCGCCCAGTTCGGCGGATGTGCTCCAGGTGCGTTCTTCGATCGTGTCGGCGCCGAACGCTGCGCCATGCCCGAGGGCCATCGCGAGGATGAGTACAGAACGGAAGGTCATCGATTTTCTGTGGCCGGGAAAACAATGGAGCCGGCATTGTACCGCAGCCTCGCGTTCGCGTCCGTTCGCGGCCCGCCGCCGGGCCGCCCGGCGCATCCGCGCGCGCAGTGAAGCGGAGCGCTGTCGAGTTGTCACTTGCTCATGGATGTTGCCCATCGTACGGAGCGCCGAGCGCGGTGGTGCGACACTGGCTACTCCTTGAGGAGCTGCGATGAAACCCGATGAACTGCTTACCGATCCTCCGCTGGCGGCGCGCGCCGCGGGATTGCGCTACGTCAGCGACAGCAAGCCCGGCATGTCCCGCGTCGCGGCGAAGGACGGCTTTCGCTACCTGGACGCCGGCGGCGACCCGGTCGACGACGACGCCACGCTCGCCCGCATCAAGGCGCTGGCGATCCCGCCGGCATGGACCGACGTGTGGATCTGCGCACAGGCCAACGGCCACCTGCAGGCCACCGGCCGCGATGCGCGCGGCCGCAAGCAGTACCGGTATCACGCGCGCTGGCGCAGCGTGCGCGACGACGTGAAGTATGAACGCATGATCGCGTTCGGGCGGGCGCTGCCCGGCATCCGGCAGGCGGTCGACACGGCGCTCAGGCAGCCGGGGCTGCCGCGCGAAAAAGTCCTGGCGACCGTGGTCTACCTGCTGGAGCACACGATGATGCGGATCGGGAACGAGGAATATGCGCGGGACAACAAGTCCTTCGGCCTGACCACGCTGCGCAACCGCCACGTGCGGATCGACGGCCGCGAGGTCGGCTTTCGCTTTCGCGGCAAGAGCGGCGTGTATCACGACGTGAAGGTGGCGGACCGCCGCCTGGCCCGCATCATCGAACGGATGCGCGACCTGCCGGGCCAGGAGCTGTTCCAGTTCGTCGACGACGACGGCGCCACGCATTCGATCGATTCGTCCGACGTCAACGATTACCTGCGCACCATCACCGGCGAGGATTACACGGCCAAGGATTTCCGCACCTGGTCCGGCACCGTGCTGGCCGCGCTGGCGCTGCAGGCGTTCGAGAAATTCGATTCCGAAACGCAGGCCAAGAAGAACGTCGTGCGCGCCATCGAGTCGGTGGCGAAAAAGCTCGGCAACACGCCGTCGGTGTGCCGCAAGTGCTACGTGCATCCGGCCGTGCTGGAAGCCTACATGGATGGCGCGGAACTGGCCGCGCTGCGCGTGCGTGCCGAAGAAGAGTTCACCAGCGAGCTGCATGCGCTGCAGCCGGAGGAAGCGGCCGTGCTGGCGCTGCTGCAGGAGCGCCTGGCGAAGGCCGCGGAAGAGATCCGGCCGGCGAAAGGCAAGACCGGGCGCGCTGCTTTGCGCAAAGGAACACGCAAAGGCACACGCGTGCCGGCGGCGCCCGCCTGAGCGACCGGCAAGACGGCCGGCGGCCGCCTGCCGTGCCCGCCGCTTTTACATGCACCTGTCAGCGTTTCGCCTCAAATGCCTTCTTCAGCCCTTCGACGGCGAACTTCTGCGCATCCTGCGCTTTCGGTACCACCGGTCCCATGCCGAAGAACTCGTGCGTGACGCCGTCGAACTGCCGGTAATCGACCTTCACGCCGTCCTTTTTCAGCCGCTCGGCATAGGATTCGCCTTCGCTGGCCAGCGGGTCGATTTCGGCCGTGAGCACCGTGGCGGACGGTAGCCCCTTCAGCGTTTGCGCCTTCGCCGGCAGCGCGTACGGGTTTTGCGGGTCGGCACCGTAGTGCTTGAAGAACCACTGCATCATGGGCTTGTTCAGCGGCCTGGCGTTGGCATTGCGCTGGTACGACGGCGTGCTCATGTCGTCGCTGACGACCGGGTAGATCAGCAGCTGGTGGACGGGTGCCGCGACCTGCCTGTCGCGCGCCATCAGCGCGACCACGGTGGCCAGGTTGCCGCCGGCGCTTTCGCCAGCGACCGCCACGCGGGCCGCGTCGCCGCCGATGTCCTTCGCGTTGGCCAGCACCCACTGGTAGGCGGCGAACGCGTCGTTCGGCGCCGCCGGGAACTTGTGTTCCGGTGCCTGCCGGTATTCGACCGATACCACGATTGCACTGGTACCCGCGGCGATCGCCTTGACCGACGATTCATAGGTTTTCGTGTCGGCGATCACGAAGCCGCCGCCGTGGAAATAGACCACGACAGGGAAGGGGCCCTTGCCGGGCGGCGTGTAGACGAACAGGGGGATCTTGCCCTGCGGGCCGTCGATGCTCAGCTGCTTCGACGTTACGCCGTCCTTCGGGGCCGGCACGGCTTCTTCCTTCATCAGCTTCACGACCGCGTCGGCCGGTGTCGGCTGCTTGCGCGCTTCCTCGGGCGCCAGCGTTTCGACCGGCTTGCCGCCCAGCGACGCCAGCGCGTCGAGTACCTTCTGCATGCGCGGTTCGGCTTTCGGCGGTTCGGGGCTGTCGATGGCGAAGGCGCCAGCGCTGGCGAGCATGCCGGCAACCGCCAGCGACATGTTGTGTAGTTTCATCTGGTTCTCCTGAAAGTGTGACTTTCAGGGTCGTACAAACTGTCGTGCCCGCTCGGTGCGCCACTTCACTGTCGGGATAGCGCGACGGGACCGGTTCCGCTGTATGGTTCGCCAGCCAACACAGGCGGTGCCGGCGTGGCGAAGCATGTTCAGCGGGGCTGGCGGGACACTCGCTCCGCATGTCCCGGACGCCGCGGAGCAACCGGTATCAGCGCTTCGGCAACTGCCAGTCCGGCCGGAGCCAGTGGCAGGTGTAGCCGTTCGGATGCACCTGCAGGTAGTCCTGGTGTTCCGGCTCGGCTTCCCAGAAAGGGCCGGCCGGCACGATTTCGGTCACCACCTTTCCCGGCCACAGGCCGGACGCGTCGACATCGGCCACCGTGTCTTCGGCCACACGCTTCTGCCCGGCGTCCCGGTAGAAAATGGCCGAGCGGTAGCTGGTGCCGATGTCGTTGCCCTGGCGGTTCCGGGTGCTCGGATCGTGGATCTGGAAAAAGAATTCCAGCATGCGGCGGAAGCTGGTGACGGCCGGATCGAACACGATCTCGATCGCTTCGGCGTGCGTGCCATGGTTGCGGTAAGTTGCGTTCGGCACGTCGCCGCCCGTGTAGCCGACGCGCGTGGCAAGCACGCCGGGCTGGCTGCGGATCAGTTCTTCCATGCCCCAGAAGCAGCCGCCGGCGAGGATGGCGGTTTCGGTTTGTTGTGTCATTTTGCGATCTCGAATGTTAAGGGAAGGGCGCGCACTCCGGCGCGCCCCGTTTGAGATGGTACATAGTTCCTGCAATCGGTGCTGTCGCGTGCGCTGGTCGCACTCAGGCATTGTGGACGTACCTGGCTTGTGGGCGTGCTTGGGCGGTGCCGGTGTGCTCATGCACATCCGATATTTTAAAGCGCATGCGTGAAAGGCGCGATCCGGCGCGCGCCAAGGGCGGTCGGGAACCGTTCCGACCCGTCCATGCGGCGTGCTCCTACGGGCCGCAGCGGCGCGGCATGACAGAATCGCCGGACCTACAAAACGAAGGAGAGCGCCATGAAGATGAATTCTGCATTGATTCTTGCAGCCCTGCTGGGCACGTCCGCCGTCCACGCCCAGACCGTCACGACGCCAGCGGCGCCCGCAGGCGCCGGCCAGGTGAACACCGGTGTCAACACCGGCATCAATAGCGGCGTGAACACGGGTGCCGGCGGTGTGAACCGGGTGACGAATCCGGCAATGCGCGTTGCGCCCGCACCGGTCAACGGCACGGTCGCACCCGCGACCGGCTCCATCGGCACGCCCGGGGTAACGTCGCCCCTCGGTACGGTCGGCAATTCGACCAGTGGCGCCACGCTGCAAGGTCAGACCGGCTCGTCGGCCACCACCATCGGCCCGTCGCCTGTAACGGGCGCGACCGGTGCGCCGGGCACGTTGGGCGGCAATGCGCTGGGCACGGGCAACACGACAGGCGGCGCATCCGCCACAGGCACCTTGAACAGCGTGACACCGGCCGGCACCAACCGTTCCGCCACCACCCGAGGCGCGGCCGGCACGAGGGCGGGCGGCACCACGTCGGGCGACTCTGCCGGCGGCACGACGGGCAGCGGCGCAACCGGCAGCGGGGTCGCGACCGGAACCAGCGGTACCACGACCGGCACCAGCGGAACCGGCACCAGCGGAACCGGCACCACGGGTACTGGTGCAGGCACAGGCACGACCAGGTGAGCGAAAGCAGGACCTGCGAAGTCCTCGTCATCGGCGGCGGGCCCGGCGGGCTCACCGCCGCCGTCTACCTGCGCCGGTTCCGGCGCGACGTGATCGTGGCGGACAAGGGAAACAGCCGGCTGTCGATGATCCCCATCAGCCATAACTACCCCGGCTTTCCCGGCGGCGTGCCGGGGGCCGAGCTGCTCGGGCGCTTGCGCGAGCAGCTCACCTGCTATGGCGGCAGCGTGGATGGCGTGGAGATCACCGGCCTGGCAAAGGAGGAGGACGTCTTCGTCGCCACTTACGACGGCGGTGAAATCCGCACGCCCGTCGTGCTGCTCGCCACGGGCGTTGCGGACAAGGGTTTGCCAATCGAAAACTGGCATGACGCCGTGGCCAGCGGTGCCGTACGCCTGTGCCCCGTCTGCGACGGCTACGATATCCTCGACAAGCGCGTGGCCGTGGCCTCGCAGCCGCACAACCGCACCGGCCATGCGCTGTTCATGCGCACGTTTTCCTGCGACGTGACGCTGTTCGAGCGCGAACCGGATGTGCCGCTGTCCGAAGAGGAAGCCGAAAAGCTGCGCGTGGCCAAGGTGCGCTATGTCGCTTCGCCCGTGAAAGGCGTGACGTTGACGGACGCGATGGAACCGGTGCTGCACACCGAGGACGGCGAGGACCACCTGTTCGATGTGTTCTATCCGATGCTGGGCGAAACCGCCCGTTCCGGCCTGGCGCATGCATTGGGTGCGCACTGCGGCGATTGCGACAAGGTGATCGTCGACAAGCACCAGCGCACCACCGTGCCCGGCATGTATGCCATCGGCGACTTGGTGGTGGGCCTAAACCAGATCAGCGTCGCGATCGGGCAGGCGGCGATCGCGGCTACCGCCATCCACAACGCATTGCCATGGCGGTTCCGGCAGCGGCTTTGAACGGCAACTGTCGGACCAGGTATGAAAAACGGCGGCCAGTGGCCGCCGTTCTTGTTTGGTCAACGCCGGGGAACCGTGCGGTTCCCCGTGCTGCACGTTACTCCGCTTTCACCGCCGCCTGTGCGGAGGCGGATTGGGATAGCTGGTAGGCCGCGGCCGTGGCGCCGGCCACGGCGCCGCCGCCGATCACGGTGCCGACCTTCGGCGCGGTGGCCGTGGTGGCCGTGGTGCGCAGCGGGTTGACGTTGTGGGCCGCTTCGCCGTAGGACATTTCCTGTGCCGTGAGCCGCTGGAACTTGCGCGCCGGGGTGGCGTTCTCGATCAGGTCGCGCATGCGGGTCGCGGTGTTTTCCCACGAGGTCTTGGCCACCACTTCGCGCATCTTCCGGGCCATCGTCGCGGTCTGTTCGTCCGTCTGCGCCAGCGCGGCTTCGATATGGGCGACGAATTCCGCCGCGTCGTGGCCGATCGCCACCACGTCGCCATACGGCTGCTCCACATCGCGGATCGGCGTCGACACGATCGGCAGCTCGGCGGCCATGTATTCCAGCACCTTGGTCGGGCTGATGAATTTCGTGGCTTCATTGATCGCGAACGGCATCAGGCATACGTCCCAGCCGGCCAGGAACTTCGGCAGGTCGTCGTAGCCGCGCTGGCCCATGTAGTGAATGTTCGGGCGCTGCGGCAGATGCGCCGGATCGATCTTCACGACCGGACCCACCAGCACGATCTGCCAGTCCGGGTTCGCATCGGCGATCTTCGCGGTCAGCTCGGTGTCGAAGCGTTCGTCGATCACGCCATAGAAGCCCAGGCGCGGATGCGGAATATGGGCTTGGTCTGCGTGGCTGGCCTCGCGCTCCAGCGATTGGCGGAAGTGCTTCGCATCGACCGAGCTGGAGAAGCAGTGCGCATTCGAATGGCGGTTCTTCTTCGCTTCATACAGGCTCGGGCCGCCAGTGAACACGAGGTCGGCGATGTTCAGCAACGCCGTTTCGCGCTGCAGCAGCTGGCGCGGGGGATTCTTGAAGGCCGACAGCTCGTCCATGCAATCGTACACGACGAGGCTGGCATGCAGCTGCGGCAGCAGCGGCAGGGCCATCGGCGTATAGAACCACACGATCGGGTCTTCGCCTTCGGGCACCAGCTTGGCGACCATCGGCTGCACCAGCGGAATCTGGTCGTCGTGGAAACCCCACTGCTGGATCGGCGTGTGCGGCTGGCAAACCGTGATGTTGGGCGCCGGCTCCCAGGTCTTCATGAAGCTTTCGCCCTCGTGGTGAATGGGCTCTTCCACAAGCACGATCTTGTAATGTTTGGCCAGGCGGGTGAGCAGGTGCTGCGGACGCTGAAAGACGAAGTCCCAGCGAAGGTGGCAGAACACGATAATGGTCGACATGGTTTCTCCCTTGCCCGATACGGGTCGTTAATTGTGGTTCGTAAATTTTCAAACAGCTTGCCAACGGCGCCGCGTCCCCGCCGGGGACGGCGGGCGCTAGACCGGTTCAGGCGGATCCTGCGCGACGAGCTGGACGCTGCGGGTAGCGGCGCTGATCTTCTCGAACGGGATCTTCGGCGTGCGGTCAGCGTTCAGCAGGCCGTTCGCTTCCTGGTACGTGTCGGCGAACTGCGTATAGCAGAAGCCGGAAAACATTTGCGTCTCGTTCACCACCTTCAGCAGAGCGGTGTAGTGCTCGTAGAAGGATTCGGCCGTGTTCGCCCGCGAATAACCCCACGTGTCGATGTCGGGCGCTTTCGTATCGAAGGCGATGCCGCCGAATTCCGTCAGCACGATCGGCTGGCCGCGGTGCGGGAAGCCGTCGAGCGTCAGGATACGGCCGCCGGGGCGACGCTGATCGAACAGCGTGCGGGCCGGGTCGCTCACCTCGTAGCGCGCCTTGATGCGCTGCGGATCGCTGTCGTAATCGTGGATGCCGAGTATGTCGGTCGCCGAAGCTTCCCAGCCATCGTTGCCGATCACGGGGCGCGTCGAGTCCATCATGCGCGTCATGTGATACAGCGCTTCCACGGCGTTCCGATGTGCCTGCATCGACGTCAGGTTCGGCACACCCCACGATTCATTGAACGGCACCCACACGATCACGCACGGGTGACTGTAGTCGCGCTCGATGGCTTCCTGCCATTCCTTGATCAGGCGCGTCATCGATTTCGGGCTGAACGAATAGGCGGAAGGCATTTCTTCCCACACCATCAGTCCCAGCTTGTCCGCCCAGTAAAGATAGCGCGGATCTTCGATCTTCTGGTGCTTGCGCACACCGTTGAAGCCCATCAGCTTGGCCAGTTCCACGTCGCGCTTGAGCGCTTCGTCGTTCGGTGCCGTGATGCCGCTGTCCGGCCAGTAACCCTGGTCCAGCACCAGGCGCAGCGGGTAAGGCCTTCCATTGAGCATGAACCGGTCCCGGTTGATGGCCACGGAACGCAGTGCCGTATAGGATCGTACCGTTTCCAGCTCTTTGCCGTCGCACCGCAGCGTGAGTTCCACATCGAGCAGCGTGGGCCGTTCCGGGCTCCACAGCAGGTCGTTGCGCGAATCGTCGATGCCGGGGTCTGAGATGGCGATCTTGCGATGCGCTTCCTGGCCCATCAGCTTGTATTCGTCGTCGGCCAGCAGCACGTCGCCGTGCCACAGCTTCACTTCCACCGTCAGTTTCTCGCGGCGCTCGCCGGCCGCCAGGATGTCGCAGCCGATCTCGAAGCCGTCGAAGTGCGGCGTCCAGCGCACCCGCTTCAGGTACGTGGCCGGGACCTGTTCCAGCCACACGGTCTGCCAGATGCCGGTGGTGCGCGGATACCAGATCGAGTGCGGTTCCAGTTGCCAGTCCTGCTTGCCGCGCGGCTTGGCCAGGTCGTGCGGATCGTCTTCCGCGCGCAGCACGATCACCTGGCGCGTGCCTTCGGCCAATGCGTCGGTGATGTCCACGCAGAACGACGTATGCCCGCCCTGGTGCGAGGTCACGAGGCGGTCGTTGACCCAGACCTTGGCCTCGTAGTCGACGGCGCCGAAGTGCAGGATCGTACGTTCGCCACGGTTTTCCATGTCGAACTCGAGCCGGTACCAGGCTACGGTATGGAAACCCATGTCGTGGATGCCGGACAGTTTCGTTTCCGGTGCATACGGCACCTGGATCTCGTGCGTCCAGTCGATGTTGTCGTCGGGACGGCAGTGACGTTCTTCATCGTCATAGGCGAACTGCCACGTGCCGTTCAGGTTCTGCCAGTTGTCGCGTACCAGCTGCGGTCGCGGATAGTCGAAATCACTCATCGGATCCTCTCTTTATTTTGCATTTCTTGTGGGCCTTGTGGCTGGAGGTTGGCGGGAATGAGCTGCGTCGCGGCAGCGCCTGCGGCGCCGGCCCGCGATTCGGACCCGGTCATGGCACGCCGTCCCGCGGCAGCGGCCGTGCCGACAGGGCACAACGGCACGCAGGCGCCGCTGGTGCCGGCGGCCTTGCGCGACGCGTTCGTCGGTTCTTCAGATATCGGAAAGGGGACGGGCCGCCCGCCATCGTCGCGGTGCGTTCCCGGCACGGAGGTGCGGTGGAAGGCAATGTTGGAGGCACCGGCGGCCGCACCGACCGGGGAACGTCCGTTCCCGCGGAAAGGTGGTGTGCGGCAGTCGTCTGGCGAGTAGCGCGGTGCGTGCATGCGACAGGTTCCGTTCTCAATGTCTTGAGTGGACATCCTATCAAGTATTGACCGCGCGATAAGTCAATTCCGCGCGGCAATTCCTACTATTTTCGACTCAACAGTTCGTAACTATTGGTATCTGGCCGGGGCTGGCACCCGTTGCTATGGCAGGTGGCTAACCACTGGTTAAAGTTATGTAGGAACAGTCCTGCAAATCGCCTAGTTAAGAGCTGACACCTCAAAAGCAAGTTTTCTCAGGGTCAGGCCCCCAGCCACGTGTACTTGAACAGGAACACCAGGGCGATGATCCAGACCACGGCCTTCACTTCGCGCACGCGGCCCGTCAGCAGTTTCAGCGCCGCATAGGTGATGAAGCCGAAAGCGATGCCGTGGGCGATGGAATAGGTGAACGGGATCAGCAGCGCGGTCACGGCGGCGGGGATGCTCTCGGTGGTTTCGTTCCACTCCACGTCGGCCAGGTCGCGCAGCATGAGGCAGGACACGAACAGCAGTGCCGGCGCGGTCGCGTAAGCGGGGACGACACCGGCAAGCGGCGAGATGAACAGGCTCGCCAGGAACAGCAGCGCCACGACCACGGCCGTCAGCCCGGTACGCCCGCCGGCCTGCACGCCGGCTGCGCTCTCGACGTAAGCCGTGGTGCTGGACGTTCCCATCACCGACCCTACCACGATCGCGGTGCTGTCCGCCATCAGCGCGCGGTTCAGCCGCTCCATCTTGCCTTCGACGAGCAGCCCGGCCCGCGCCGCCACGCCCATCAGCGTTCCCGTAGCGTCGAACAGCTCCACCAGGAAGAACACCAGCACCACGTTGAGGATGCCGGTGCCGAACGCGCCGCTGATATCGAGCTTGCCGAAGGTGGGCGCCAGCGAGGGCGGCAACGAGAAGATGCCATTGAAGGTATTGCCGCCGAAGAAGAACGACAGCACGGTGACGATCACGATGCCGATCAGGATCGCGCCCTTGACGCGCAACCTGTCCAGGGCCACGATGACCAGGAAGCCGATGATCGCCAGCAGTGCCGGCGCCTTGTGCAGGTCGCCCACGGTGACCATCGTGGCCGCGTTCGCCGTCACGATGCCCGCGCTCTTCAGCGCGATCAGGCCGAGGAACAGCCCGAGGCCGACCGTGATCGCGGTGCGCAGCGATGTGGGGATGCCCTTGACGATCATTTCGCGCAGCCCGAAGATGGAAATGATCAGGAACAGGCAGCCGGAAATGAAGACGGCGCCCAGCGCCGTCTGCCAGGGCACGCCCATGCCGAGCACGACCGCGTAGGCGAAATAGGCGTTCAGGCCCATGCCGGGCGCCATGCCGATCGGGTAGTTCGCATAGAAGCCCATGATGAACGTGCCGAGCGCGGCCGCCAGGCAGGTGGCGACGAACACCGCGTCCTTCGGTACGCCGGCATCGGCCAGGATCGCCGGGTTGACGAAGATGATGTAGGCCATCGTCAGGAATGTTGTTATCCCGGCAATGACTTCGGTGCGCACATCCGTGCCGCTTTCCTTCAACTTGAACATTTTTTCGGCAATCGACACGGCTTGCTCTCCCGATGGTAGTGATGTTGGCCGAAAGCATAACACTCGCTTCCATTCTTGAAGCCATCTGCTCGGCAATATAGCAATAAGTGTTGCAAGGATATAATGCTTCGGGCTTTCTGTGGGTTGCTGGGGTGCGAAGCCCGTCTTTGTCGGGCAAACGGCGGTCGCCATGCGGTTTCAGCTGCGCCGGCTGCACGGCGCAAGTACCCAGCCGTCTGGGTGCCAGGCCAGCACATGCGTCAGATGCAGGGCGTCCAGCAGGTGGCGGTCGTGCGACACGATGGCCAGGGCGCCGGGCCATGCATTCAGGGCGTCTTCCAGCGCCTGCAGGGCGGGCAGGTCGAGATGGTTGCCGGGCTCGTCGAGCAGCAGCAGCCGGGCGCCGTCGCGCCGCCAGGCGGCGCAGGCCAGCGCCGCCTTGACACGCTCGCCGCCGGACAGCGCGCCGGCCGGCGTGTTCAGCCGGGCGGCATCGAGCCCCAGCAGCGCGAGCCGGCTGCGCAGTTCTCCTTCCGGCAGCGGGGTTCCCGACCGTGCCAGACGCTCGAGGACGGTCATCCCGGGTGGCAGTATGTGTTCGGCCTGCTGGTCCAGCCAGGCGCTCGGCACCTGCGCCGAACAGGTGCCGGCACGCGGCGCGATGTCGCCGGCCAGCATCTTCAGCAGCGTGCTTTTTCCGCAGCCGTTCGGCCCGGTAATGGCCAGTCGTACCGGGCCCGCCAGCACCAGGTCGAGCGGCTGCGCCTGGACCGGCCATGGCGCCAGTGCCCCCTCGCACGCGATGACGACACGCCCGGCCGGCACCGCCGCATCGCCCAGCAGCAGGGCCGGCTGCGCTTCATGGCC
The DNA here is from genome assembly GCF_009727155.1 of Pseudoduganella dura. Classification (NCBI taxonomy): domain Bacteria; kingdom Pseudomonadati; phylum Pseudomonadota; class Betaproteobacteria; order Burkholderiales; family Oxalobacteraceae; genus Pseudoduganella; species Pseudoduganella dura. Next base: position 6,360,207 of record NZ_WNWM01000002.1, read on the forward strand.
GACGCTGCCGGCCGCCGCGCGCACCGCTGCATCCAGCTGCGCGCGCATCGCGTCCGCGTGCCGGGCCTGCTGGCCGGCATGGGCCTGGGCGCCCGCCTTGCGCCGGCCAAGCACGATCGCCGCCTGGTTCTCTTCGCGGGCGGCGCGGCCGGCACGCGCCGTTCGCCGCTGCCGCGCATCGTGCTCGTCGCGCAGTTGTCGCAGCCCGGCGTGGCGCGCCGTGCGCGCGTGCTCCAGCGCGGCCCGTGCGGCCGCTGCCTGCGCGTCGCGCTGTGCGCGGTAATGGGTGAAATTGCCGCCGTATGCATGCAGCCCGCGCTCGTCGAGCTCGACGATCGCGCCGGCCGCGTCGAGCAGTTCACGGTCGTGGCTGACCATGATCGCGGTGCCGGGCCAGGCATCGAGCCGTGCCCGCAGCCAGGCACGGCCTTCGCGGTCGAGGTGGTTGGTCGGTTCGTCGAGGACCAGGATGTCGCTGCCGGATAGGAACACACCCGCCAGCGCAACCCGTGCCAGCTGGCCGCCGGACAGGGTCGCAGCCGGTTCTGCGGGTTGCAGGTGCGGCAGGCCCGCGCCGGCCAGCGCCGCCGCGAAATCGGCCGCCAGGTGCCACCGGCCGTCGAGCAGCGCCAGGTCCTCCGGCGTACCGTCGCCGCGCGCGAGACGCTCCGACGCCGCGAACAGCGGCCCGAGGCCGGCGATGCCGGCAACCGTGGCGCCGGGCGCAACGGTAATCCGCTGCGGCAGGTACCGGACGGCGCCATGCGCCGCAACGCGGCCGCTGTCCGGGACCAGCAGCCCGGCAAGCATGCGCGCCAGCATGCTCTTGCCAACACCGTTGCGGCCGACGAGGCCGGTGCGGCGCGTGCCGAACGTGTGGGTGAGGTTGTCGAACAGTGTCCTGCCGCCCGGCAGGCGCAGCGTGACGTGCTGCAGTTCGATGGTGAAAGTCGCCGGTGCGGCGGCCGCTGTTGCAGCCGGTGCCACAGCCAGTGCGGCAGGCAGGGAGTGAGCCATGTGGAAACCTCGCGAAACGCGTGAATGGTCCGGCCGTGACGAACGGCGCGGCGTTTTCGGTGCGAAGGCTCAGATGGTCATTTTGGGGGAGTGCTCCTGCGGTCCGCTACTGGTTATTCCCGCCCGCCGGCAAGCCGGCAGGCGGGGAAGCGGTCAAGTTTAGACGATTTACGGGCCGTGTCAATCCAGGCCGAGCGCGCGGGCGATGTCGTCCCACGCCACCAGCTTGAAGTTCTGCGGTCCGTCCGGCATCCGCTTGTAGCCGTCCTGCACCACCAGCATGCCGCGTGCGAACGGGCCGCCGAGGTTCGCGGAAGTCACTTCCAGTCCATCGGTTTCGGACGCGCCATCGATGCCGGCCGTCACGTTCACGCCGATGCGGAAGGCACCGCGCACCTTGTACGGCGGGGCCGCGTCGAGCACCACGTAGCTGTCGTTGCCCTGGCTGGAAACGACCACGTAGCCGCGCCCCGCGCCGTCGCCGGCGGCCCGGTAGATCCCGACACCCTCGACATCGGCCTTCAGCACGCCGCCGACCGGCAGCACCATCGTCAGCCGCGGTTCCCGCGTCGCGTCGGCGTCCGTCACCCACAGCCCGCGCTTTTCTTCGCCCACGAACAGCTGGCCGCTGGCTTCGTCGGCCACGCAGCCCTCCGGCTGGCTGGCGGTGCGGAAGCGGCGCACGACCTGCGCCGTAAATTTGCCGGCCGCGCGGCCGATGCGGTAGTGCAGGTAGCGGCCATCCTTGTCGTTGACGAAGGCATCGAGCCCGCCGCCGGCCGGCCGGAACACGCAGGCGCCATAGATCTCTTCGAGCTCCGTGGGCAGCCGCGCGGCCTCGGCCACGGTGCCGTCGGCCGCGATCGTGAACAGCACCATCGAGTTCTCGTCGCGCTGGGTGGCCAGCGCCAGGTCGAACCGCTCGGCGCCGAACGATACGTCCTGCCGCACATCCACGTTGTTCAGGCGGCCGGCTTCCAGCAACTGGGTTTGCCGGCCCTGCAGGTCGTACACCAGCAGGCCCTGCTTCTTGTTGGTGCCCAGCACGCGCGACGCGGCAGGGTCGCGCGGATGCAGCCAGATCGCCGGATCGTCGGCAGCGTCGCCGGCACGGGCCACCGGCTCGGTTTGCGTGCGCGGCAGCACGACGGGGAGCGGCGCTTCGGGCGCAGCCGCTGTCAGGGCCAGCGGTACGGCCTTCCACCCCTTTCCAACGTGCGCGAGCAGCCGGCCATCGGCGTCGACCGCGACGTTTTCGACGCCTTTCGCGTTCACCGGCACCGCGCGCCACGCCGCGCCGGTGCGGCGCCACGCATGCAGCCCGCCCTTGCCGTCGGCGGCGGCGACGCCGCCGGGCACCACCGCCAGCGCATGCGCGCCGTCGGCCAGCTTGCCGAACGGCGGCGCCAAGGCGACGGGCTGCCGCGCCGGCGCGCCTTCGGCATCGGCCCGGTAGGCCCACAGCCCGAGACCCTCTTCGGCGGCATACAGCGTGCCGGCCGCGTCGTCGGCACGGCAAGCCTTCACGTGCGGCGGCAAGGCCAGCCGGCGCACGCGTGCCGGTGCGTCGCCATCGAGCAGCCACTGCTCGGCCTGGCCATCCTTGCCGACCAGGAACGCGTGCGTCAACTGCTGCGCGTCCCGGTACAGGCAGGCGGCCTCGATGCCGTATCCCGCCGCCGGCAGGGCGGGCAGGGCGGCCAGCGTGCCGGCGCGGGCGTCGGCGCGCACCGGGACCGCCCGCTCGGCGTTGGCGTCGATGACGAGCGCCAGCGTGTTACCGGCGCTGTCGGTGCGCACGTCGAGCTGGCGCCCGCGCACCGGCAGGCTGGCCCGTTCGCGGCCGGCGGCATCGACGAGGCGCAGCGCGTTCTTGTCCAGCACGAGCCAGCCGTGCGGCAGCGGCGCGAGATCGCGGGCCTTGGCCAGTGCGGCCGGGATGGTGCCGGCGTTGGCCGCCGACACGGCGGACAGCCCGGCAGCCAGGCCGGTGGCCAGCAGGGAAATCGTGAAGACATGTTTCATCAGAACAGGCTCGCTTTCAGGCCGATCTTGTAGGTGCGGCCGTATTGTTCGTACTGTACGTTGTGCGCCTTCACGCCCTGGTACACGTAGTATTTTTCATTGTTCAGGTTGCTGGCCTCGAAGGACAGCTGCCAGCGCCGGTCGATTTGCCACGACAGCGAGAAATCGAGCTGCGTCTGGCTGTCGACGATGCGGTCCTGCGACGCGTCCAGCACGTTCTCGCCCAGTTCCAGCAGGTAGCCGGACTTGTAGTTGGCGGCCAGGCGGGTGCTGACCGGACCGGCCTCGTAGCCGACCATCACGTTCGCCATGCGGTTCGACTGCCCCGGCATCCGGATCGAGCGGCCCATGCGGGCGCCGGCGTCCTCGTCGAAACTGTCGATGCCGGCGCGCGAATGCGTCAGCGCGCCGTTGATGCCCACCAGCAGGCCGTTGAACGGCGCAGGCAGCATGCGCAGCGGCTGCTGCCACGCCAGCTCGATTCCTTTCACCTTGGCGCTGTCACCGTTGGCGTACGACGTGGCGGTGGTGTAGTCCGCCCACTGTCCCGAGCCGGCCAGGTTGGTCGCGTAGGTGAAGTTCTTGATGTCCTTGTGGAACACGTAGGCGGACACGGTGCCGTCGTTGCCCAGCACGCGCTCGATGCCCAGGTCCAGGTTATGCGATTTCAAAGGCGCCAGGTCCGGGTTGCCGATCGTGGCTTCCATCGCGCTGTCCAGGCTGATGCCGGGCGCGAGCTGGCTGAAATTGGCGCGCACCACCGCGTTGCTCCACGCGGCCCGCACGCTGGTGGCACGGTCCAGGTCGTAGCGGCCCTGCAGCGTGGGCAGCCAGTTGGTGTACGAACGGCCGGCCCGGCGCGGCGTGATCGTGTCGCCATCCGCCACCTGCTGGCCGGCGGCCCGGAAGCGCGTGTGCTCGGCGCGCACGCCGGCCAGCAGCGACCATGCGCCGCGCGCCAGCGTGCCCTGCACGTAGGCCGCGTCGATATCCTCGCTGATCGCGAAGTCGTCCAGTGCCGATTCGGCGGCCAGCTGCGCGCCGGCGCGCGGCAGGTTCGCCACGCGGGCGCGGATCGCGGCCGGGTCCAGCGCGGCGCCGATCGGGCCGAACGCGTAATCGAGCTGCTGCGTGCGGACGAATGCGCTCATCGAGCGCGTACCGGTGCCCCAGTAGCTGGCGCTGCCCGTGTTGCCGCTGTTGTAGGACCACTGGTCGGTGTCGTTGTCCTTGTCGCGGCGGCTGCCCTTGGCGCCGAACTTGACGGCGAACCCGTCGTCGAACTGGCGCGTCAGGTCCAGCCGCAGCGCCTTCGCGCGGTCTTCCGCGTAGCTTTGCTGGAGCGTGATCGCATTCAGGTTGTAGCTGGCGGCGTCGTAGGCGGCGGCCGGCGCGATCAGGCGCGGCGCCATCGTGTTGGTGAAACCCACGCCGCTGAAACTGCCGCGAAAACGCGCGTCGTTGACCGATTCGGGCGCGTCGTCTGTGGCGCGGCTGGCCGACGCCTCCGCGTGCAGGCGCCAGTCGTCGAACCGGCGGTCGGCGCTGGCGGTCAGCGAACGGATCTCCTGCGTGTACTTGCGCTGGCGCAGCCGGCGCTCCAGGCGCGCCTTGTCCGTCACGCCTTCGGCCAGGTCGTCGTTCTCGACGTTGCTCACGGTCAGGCGGTCGCGCACTTCGTCATCCGAGAAGCGGCTCACGAAGCCGCGCAGCGCATAGCTCGATGCCGCATCCGGCCGCCAGTCGAGGTTGAGCGCGGCGGCGCGGCGCTCGCGCACCGGCAGGTACTCGCGCAGCTCGAAGCCTTCGAGCCGGTTTCCGCTCCACGCGCCGCCGGTCTCCACGTTGTCCGAGCCGAACTTGCGCTTCTCGCCGGACAGGCCGGCCGCCACGCCCACCGTGCCGCCGGCGAAACGCTGAGCCCACAGCACGCTCGCGGAAGGGCTGGTCTGGTCCGTGTTGGTATCGTGGCTGGCGGCGGCGCCGATCGTCAGCAGCCTGCCGGGCAGGTCGAACGCGGACAGCGTCTTGACTTCCACGGTGCCGCCCAGCGAGCTGGCGTCCTGGTCCGGGGTGAGCGTCTTCGACACTTCCAGCGTGCGGATCAGTCCGGCCGGCAGCACGTCGAGCGCCACGGCGCGGGTGCCTGCTTCGGGCGACGGCACCAGAGCGCCGTTGATGGTGACGGCGTTCAGGTCCGGCGCCAGGCCGCGCACGGTGACGTAGCGGCCTTCGCCCTGGTCGCGCTGAACGGCCACGCCGGGCAGCCGCGCCAGCGCTTCGGCGGCATTCTTGTCCGGCAGGCCGCCGATGCCGTCGCTGGAGACGACGCTGACGATGTTGTCGGCCCGCTCCTGGGCAGCGATGGCATTGGCGAGGCTGGCGCGCTGGCCGGCGATGACGACCGTCGGATCGCCGGCGGCGTGGACTGCCGTGACGGCCAGCAGGCCGAGGGCGGGGATGGCAAGGTGTCGCATGTTTTGATGGTGGGGTTGGTGAAGGACGGGGCGGATTCTAGGCAGCCAATGTGACGGATCGGTGACAGGCGGCGGGCCCGCGGCTTGCCGGCGGCATGAGTGAGCCGAATTGACCCGTGCTCCGGGGCGGGCACACGACGGGCCGGGGACGGGCATGGCGGGACATCGGGCGTGCGGTACACATTTTTCCGGTGGCCCGTGAGCCGTTCGCACCCCGGGCGGCGGCGCAACGCCGTGGTCATCCTGTCATGCTCATGTAATAAGGGCACGCTAAGCTGGCCGGTCATGAACACGATCCAACGACATGCCCTCGCGGCCGCCGCCATCGCCTGCACGGTGCTGGCGTTGCTATATGCCGCCGCCGGCGCATTGAAACCCTTCGCGGCCTGGAAGTGGTTCGACATGGCCAGCGAGGGCGGCACGGCGCTGGCCGCCGCGGCGTGGTGCCTGATCGTGCTGGGCAACCGCCCGGACGGCCGTGTCACCCGCTTCCTGGCCGCCGGTTTCGCCGCGATCGCGCTGGGCTCCTGGGCCGACTGCATGGACGAACTGTTCACCGTCGACAAGGCGGCGCTGTGGGACAACGCCCTGGAGGCCCTGGTCCCGCTGGGCATGGCGATACTGACCGCCGGCATGTTCTTCTGGCGCCAGGAACAGGCCAGCCTGACCGAGCACCTGAAAAAGCGCGAGCGCCTGTTCCGCGACCACCGCGCGTTCGACCGCGTGACGCAGCTGGCCGATGCCCGCTACCTGCGCGCGCAACTTGAGAGACAGAAGGGCGGCTGCGCACTGGTACTGCTCGACATCGACGGTTTTCACCGCATCAATCGCGAGCATGGCCAGGCCGAGGGCGACCGCGTGCTGCAGGCCGTCAGCCACATGCTGCTGCTGAACCTGCGCAACGACGACCTGCTGTGCCGCTACGCGGGCGACCGGTTCGCCGTATTGATGCCGGGGCTCACGGAAGCGGCCGCGACCGACGCGGCGCGGCACCTGTGCGCGATGGTGGCGATGATGCGGCACCATGCGGCGCACCTGCCGGTACCGTTGACGTTGCGCCACAGCTGCGCGCAGGCCGATGCTTCGCCCGGGCGCACGCCGGACATGGTGCTGGCGGACCTGTGCCGCCAGGTGGACGCCGCGTGATCGCGTGGCGCGGTGCGGCCGAACCGTCGATTCCGGCATGCCAGCAGCCGGCGCTGGTGCTGGCGTTTGCCCGTTCGCGCGACGCGGACGAGGGCGCGCTGTTGCGCGGCACCGGGATCGAAGCGCTCGCCGAACCGGGCGCGCTGGTGGCACCGGCGCAGTACCTGGACCTGCTGGCGAACGCGCTGCGCGCGCTGGACAGCCCGGACACCAGCTTCATGCTGGGACAGCAGCTGCTGCCGGGCCATGACGGCGCGCCCAGCAACGCGCTGGTGCAGGCGCCGACGCTGCGCGAAGCGCTGGCGCTGTTGTGCCGCTGGCATACCCGGCTCACGCCGCTGCTGCGCCCCCGCTTCGAGACGTGGGACGGCACGGCCGCGCTGTACTGGGTCGACAGCCACGGCGCGCCCGCGCTGCGCTCCGCCCTGGTGGAGATGCACATGACAGCGGTCGTCGCGCTGTGCCGGTGGCTGGGCGGCGAACGGCTGCCGTGGCGCTTCTGCTTCAACCGCACCGCGCCGCGGCACGTCGAGCAGCATCACGTCCACCTGAGCAGCGCGCTGCGCTTCGACTGCCAGTTCGATGCGATGCTGATCGGCGCCGAGTGGCTGGACCGGCCGTGGCCGCGCGGCAGCGCCCTGGCCGCCGCGCTTGCGCTGCGCGCCGCCGAGGGCGAACCGGCAAGGCCCGCCGGCTTGCTGGCCGCGCTGTACGACTACCTGCTGGAACGGGTGCGCATGGCGCCCGTGCTGGAGCGCACCGCCGGCGATTTCGGCGTGAGCCCGGCCACGTTCAAGCGGCAGCTGGCACGGCACGGCACGCATTTCCAGGCCGAGCTGGACCAGGTGCGCACGCACGTGGCGCTGTGGATGTTCCATGCGCAGGGAGCCGATAACGAAGCGGTCGCGCGGTACCTGGGGTTCCACGATGCCGCCAATTTCCGGCGGTCGTTCAAACGGTGGACGGGGTTGACGCCGCTGTTGCTGAAGGCAGGGCTGGCGGGATAGCGGCGAAAACCGGTGTCGGATACCGAAGCTTCAGCGTCGATCGCTGAAAGGTGTTCCGGACGGCGCGCCGGCCGTCACACCATTACCAGCGCCGCCTGCGCGGCGATCTGCCGCGCGCTGGCCGGATCGCTATCGCGCAGCGCCTCGACCACCTCGTTCAGCGACGAGCCGCAGGCGAACACCATGACGTCGCCCGGCTTGCACAGCGACAGCCCGTGCCGCAGCGCCTCCTGGCCGGCGAGACGGCTGTGCAGCACGTCCCGCGGCTTGCCGCTGCGCTGGGCGCCGGCCAGCATCAGTTGCGCGCATTCGCCGGTGGGGCGGCCACGGTTGCCCGCTTCGTACACTACGATCTCGTCGAAGCCGCGCGCGCAAGTTTCGCCGACGGCTTCCAGGTCCTGGTCGCGGCGGTCCCCCGGCGCGGTGATCACGCCGACGACCCTGCCTTTCGACAGGCCGCGCGCCATGCCCGACATCGCGTTGTACGCGGCCGGATTGTGCGCATAGTCGACGACCACCGTGATGCCGCGCACGTCGAACACGTTGCTGCGCAGCGGATTGGTGCGGCCGTCCGAGACGAAGCTGGCCAGGCCGGCGGCGATCTGCTCGACCGTGAATCCCGTGGCCAGCAACGCGGCGGCCGCGGCCAGCCCGTTGGCGATGTTGTAGCGGGCGTGTCCGCCCAGCGTGGAAGGCATGTCGGCCGCCCGCAGCAGCACCTGGTGGCGGGTACCGTCGGCGACGACCAGCTGGCTGTCCTGCAGGTAGGCGCCGCGGCCGCCGTTGTGCAGGTGCTTGAGCAGCACGGGATTGTCCGGATCCAGCGCGAAGTACAGCACTTCGACGGTGTCCTTCAGGCGGCCACCCAGGCGCACGCAATGTCTGTCCTCGGCATTGAGAACCACGCAGCGCGAGGCGGCGCCGGCCACCACGCCCTTGACGCGGGCCAGTTCTTCCACCGTATCGACGCCGTCGAGGCCCAGGTGATCGGCGCTGATATTGAGCATCACCGCCACGTCGCAGCGGTCGAACGCCAGGCCGCGCTTGAGGATGCCGCCGCGCGCCGTTTCCAGGATGGCGAAATCGACGGTGGGATCGGTCAGCACGGTGCGCGCCGACCAGTAGCCGCTGCAGTCGCCGCTGGCGATCTGGCGGCCGTCGACGTAGATGCCTTCGGTCGTCGTCACGCCGGTGCGCAGGCCCGCCATGCGCACGCAATGGGCGGCCATCAGCGTGGTGGTGGTCTTGCCGTTCGTGCCGGTGACGGCGATGACGGGAATGCGGCCATCGTCGTCGCCATACATCGCCTCGACGATCGCGTCTCCCGCGTCGCGCGGCGTGCCGGCGGCCGGATACTGGTGCATCCGGATGCCGGGCGCGGCATTGACTTCGATGATCGCGCCGCCCTGGTCGGCCAGCGGCCGCGCGATGTCGCGGCAGACCAGGTCGATGCCGGCCACGTCCAGGCCGATCTTCTGCGCGGCGCGCACGCAGATCGCCCGCGTTTCATCGGGCAGCAGGTCGGTGACATCCTCGGCGGTTCCGCCGGTGGAGAGGTTGGCGTTGCCGCGTAGCGTGACGGGCACGCCCGCCGGCGGCACGCTGTCCAGACCGTAGCCGCGCTTTTCCAGTGCCTGGAGCGCGTGCTCGTCGAGCGGGATCTGCGTGAGGATGTTGGTGTGGCCCTGGCCGCGCGCCGGATTCCGGTTTTCCGCCGCGACCAGCTCGCGGATCGTGTGGCGGCCGTCGCCCACGACCGTGGGCGGGCGCCGCAGCGAGGCTGCGGCCACGGTATCGCCGGTGACGAGCACCCGGTAGTCGTTGCCTTCGATGAAGCGTTCGACGATCACGCTGCGCGAGAATTTGCGGGCCGCGTCGAATGCCGCCGCCACCTGCTTGGGAGTGGTGCATTGCGTGGTCACGCCCTTGCCCTGGTTGGCGTCCAGCGGCTTGACGGTCACGATGCCGCGCAGGCGGCGCGCCGCGCGCTGCGCCTCGTCGGTGCTCGTCACCACGCTGCCGCCCGGCACCGGCACGCCGGCTTCCTTCAGCAATGCCTTGGTCAGCTGCTTGTCGCTGGCGATGCGGCAGGCGATGTTGCTGGCGTCGCCCGTCATCGTCGCCTGCAGCCTTTTCTGCCGGCTGCCCCAGCCCAGCTGGAACAGGTTGGCGTTGTCCGATACGCGGAAGTACGGGATGCGCCGGCCCCGCGCCGCCTTCAGCACGGCGGCGGTGCTGGTGCCGATGGCATTGCGCTCGGCCGTGAGCCGCAGCGCGGCCAGCGGCTCGTCCAGCGCGAACGCCTCGCCCCTGGCCAGCGCAACCACGATGGCCAGCGCCAGGTCGAAGGCTTCCACGACCACCGCTTCCACCCGGTAGGCGCAGACCACGCGATACACGCCGGGCTGGCCGCGCACGCGCCGCGTGCGGCCGAAGCCTGCCGGCGTGCCGGCCAGGCATTGCAGTTCCAGCGTCAGGTGTTCGACGACATGGCCCATGTAGGTGCCGTCGCGCAGCCGTTCGGCGAAGCCGCCCTGGTGGCCGGGCGAGCAGCGGTGCGCGTGCAGGCCCGGCACCAGCGCCAGCAGCGCGTCGGTAAAGCCGGGTACATCGCTGGACGCGACCCCGTGCAGCGTTTCGAGGTCCAGCACTGTCAGCAGGCATGGCCTGGCCGCATACAGGTTGGGGCCGCGCAGCACGCGCTGGTCCAGGATGTTCATGACAGGGAAGTCCTCTTTGTTACGTTGCGAACGAAGTCGAGCAATGGGGCCGGCGTGGTGTGCGTGGCGCCGGGGGGCAACTGGTGCGGATGGTCGATCTCCCCGGACAGCGCGAAGCTGCTGCCGGCGGGCAGCAGGTGCAGCCGCACGTCGATCAGCTGCGGCGTGCCGCCGGTCGAGATGTCGGCCACATCCGAGATCATCGTGCGGCCGTCGACGACCGTCACGCTGCCGGCGCCGATCACTTCGATGCCGACGCCGCGTTCCACCACCAGCGCCGTGTCCTCGTCGATGCCCACGCCCAGCAGATAGGGATTCTGGGCGACGATGGTGAGCAGCCGCGCCAGGCGGTGCCGCTCGGAGAAATGCTGGTCGATCACCACGCGCTGCACGAAGCCGAGGCCGGCGCCCAGGCTGACCGAGCCTTTCTCCGGCAGCAGGTCGGCCTTGCCGTCGGCCAGCATGTGGCCGCACATCGCCGAGGCGCCGGCGCTGGTGCCGCCGATGCAGGCGCCGGATTCCTTCAGCGCGGCGTGCATCGCTTCGTCGAGCAGCGTGCCGCCGATCATCGCCAGCAGGCGTTTCTGGTCGCCGCCGGTCATCCATATGCCGGTACAGGCGCGCACGCGCACCGCCAGGGCCGGATCGTTGGCCGTGGCGCGGTCCGGCAGGTCGACGCGGATCACTTCGCGCACGCCGATCTCGCGGAACGCTACGTCGTAGCGCTCCCACATCTTGTCCGGCACGCGGCTGGCGGCGGTGATCACGGCGATCGCGGCGCCCTGGCCGCCGGAAAGCTGCACGAAACGCGACAGGATTTCCTTGCTGTTTTCATGGTCTTCGTGGCCGCCCACGATGACGAGGTGGCCGTGCCGGCCGCCGTCGAAGTCCGGCATGCGCTCAGTCATGCATGACCTCGGCACACGGCATGTCGCGGTTGCTGTGCATGGCCGCGTCGCCGCGGCCGACGGCGATCACGCCCACGTCGATTTCCTCCGGCAGCAGCTCGACGCCGCGGCGTACTGCGTCGCCGACCGCCATGCCGGCGGCGATCCACGCATAGACGGTATGGGCCAGCAGGTGACGCACGATGTGTTCGCCGATGCCGGTGACGGCCACGGCGCCGTCCGCGCCCGCATAGAATCCGCTGCCGATGATCGGCGTGTCGCCGACCCGGCCCAGCAGCGACGGCGCCGAGCCGCCGGTGGAGCAGGCCACGGCGAAGTTGCCGGCGGCATCGCGCACCACGGCGCCCACCGTGTCGCACGGCGAGAACGCCGGCGGCGTATCGTAGTTCCAGTAGTCGGCAAACGCGCGGTTGGCCACGCCCGGCGTGGCCGCGGTGCTGCCGCCCAGCGTGGCCAGCAGGCGTTCGTGCTTTGCCCGCTGGCGTTCGCTGATCTCGTGGTGGGGCCCGAAACCGGCGGTGCGGGCGAAGCGCTCCGCGCCTTCCCCGGCGAGGAGCCAGTGCGGGGTGCCCGCCACGGCCTGCGCGACGAGCACGGGATTCTTCACGCGCTGCAGGCAGGCGACGGCGCCCAGCGCGCCCTGCGAATCCATCACGGAGGCATCCATTTCGATGGTGTGCCCGTCGAGGCACAGTACCGAGCCGCTGCCGGCGTTGTAGCGGCCGTCGTCTTCCAGCGCGACGACGGCCGTTACGGCGCCCTGCAGCGCGCTGCCGCCGCCGGTTAACCGGTCGAGCCCGGCACGGGCGGCGAAGCGGCAGCCGTCATCCTGCTCGCGGCTGCCTCCAGCACCGCCGTGGGTCACGACGGTGGCGCGCGGTTGTCCGGTCATGATGTCTTTCAGTGCAGGGGTTTGGAAGCCTTCAGCCACACCGCCGCGATGCGGTCGGCGTCGGCATAGGCGGGGGTATCGAGTTCTTCGCCGAACACGTCCGGATCGATTTCCTCGTAGTGCCAGTTCATGCCGGCCTGCGCCAGCAGCGGTTCGATGCGGCGCAGGAATGGGTCTTCGTTACGCATCATTACCACGCCGGTGTACAGCAGCAGGCTGCCGCCCGGCGCCAGGCGGCCCAGGGCCTGCGTGGTCAGCGCCAGCGACAGGCCGGCGCCCAGTTCGCCGCCGCCGTGGCGGTAGGCACGCTCGGACTTGTCGAGCAGGTACGGCGGGTTGGAGATGATCAGGTCGAACTCGCCCGGCACGTCCTGCAGCAGGTTGCTGTGGCGGGCGGTCACGTTGCGCAGATCCGCCAGGCCGGCATTGATGCGGCACAGGTGCATCGCACGGGCATTGATGTCCAGCGCCAGCACGTCCGCATCCGGATGGTGATGCGCGATCGTCAGTGCGCCGGGGCCGGCACCCGCGCCGACGTCGGCGGCGCGCCTGACGGGCCGGCCGGCCGCTGCGATCGCGGCCAGTTCGCTGCGCAGCGCGCGGGCGAACCGGTACGTGTCGGGACCGAAGAACACGGCATCGCTTTCGCTGGTGGGATATGCGGAATGGAAGTACAGCTGGCCGTCCAGCGTGGAGGCGCGCAGCGTCGAGCGCCAGCCGTCGCGGTGCGGCTGGGCGATGCCGGCACGGATCATCAGTGCCAGCATGTCCGGCGACAGCGCATCGGCATGGAACGGCCGGCTCCAGCCGAAGATGTCGGCCAGGTCGCGCGCCCAGACGTGATCGCAGCGGCGCTTGATGCGGCTGTGCGTGGCGGGGGTGACGGTGGTGAAACGGTAACGGGCGGATTGCAGGGCGCGGCCCAGTTCCAGCAGCGCAGCCCCGTCCGGCAAGGGCAGCGTGTGTGGCACGGGAGCGCACGCCGGTGCGGATGTCATGGCAGTTGCGGCAGAAGCGGCGGATGTGGCGGATTCGGGCAGGTCGGCAGGTGCCGCTGCGGCGGCCCCCTGGTCGGGCAGGCCCCCGCGTGCGGTTACATTCATCATCGTTTCCCCTCTTTTCGTTATGGTAATAATTATGGTGCCAACCGGGTTTCGCGCCGATGCATTGCCGCATTCCCGAGCCGGCGCCGCGCCCCCGCAGCGCGGCACTGCGTCACTGATACAGGCGGTTGAACACGCGCGTGGCCATCAGGCCGGCGGACGTGTGGTGCTGGTCCGGCGACATCAGGCCGATCAGCAGGGCCATGGCCTCGTCCTTGCTGCTAGTGGCAGCCAGCTGGGCTTCCAGCAGGCGCAGTTCGCAGCCGATGGTTTCCCATGCGTGTTCGTCGGGCGGGAAGGCGTGGCGGATCAGGCCGCGCGGCGCGGCCTTGCGGGCCGGCGCGGCGTCGAACGTGTCGAGACTGCGGCGCAGCGCGCGGTGGCTCGGCACGCGGGCGATCGCAGGCTCGGAGCCGTCGCGCGGGGTGACGATCCAGTCTTCCAGCAATTGCTGTTCATAAGGGCTGAACACGCCGAACATTTCGGCGCGTTCGCCCTGGATCAGCTTCCAGAACCGGCTGTTCTCCGCCGGCTCGCCGCGGCGGATCCAGCCTTGCTCTTCGAGCTTGACGAGGAATTGCGGAATGCCGGCCGGGTCGGCCAGCCAGTCGTTGACGGTGCGGCCGCCCACGCGGCAGTAATCGGAGTGCATGTTCCTGCCGACAGCGGCCTTCGATGCCAGCATCGCGACGGTTTCGCGCTCCAGGTCGAACGACGCGATCGATTCGACGGTGCCGACGCCCAGGTCGTTCATCCGGAAGCCGGCCGCGACACGACGCAGGAACGCGGCGCTGTCGCCGACGCGGGGCACGACGCGCTTGAGCGCTTCGAGCGCCGTGTGCGCATGGCCGGTGTCGGCATTGTCCACGGTGACGTGCAGCGTGAAGTAATAGGGATCGATGCCGAGTTCGTTCAATTCGTACGAGGTGATCAGCAGGTGCAGCGGCAGTTGCTCGTAGCCGAGGTTGTAGCCGACCAGTTCAGGCAGGAAATCGTCGGCGCCGGCGGCCAGCGCAAGCTGGATCGCCCCGTGCACGAAGTAGCGCTCGGGCAGGCCGTTCCAGTGTTCGCAGCCATGCTGCTCGAGCAGCTTGCGGTAGATGGTGACGTGATTCTTGTCGGGTACGCCGTTGCCCAGCTCTTCCAGGTAGATGCGGATCAGCGGCTGGTAGTCCGGGTCCTGCCAGCGACCAAGCACGCCATACAGCCAGGCGCCATCGACCAGCTTGGTGGGAGCGACCGCCTTCAGGAAGAACAACGCCTGCGAACGGGTGCGGAAATAGCGCCGCGGCGCGCCGTTCTTGCGGGCTGCCAGGTAGGCGCGGTATTCGCTGCCGACATCGTCCGTATGGCGTGCAATCCACGCCGCCATCTCGTCGACGGTGGCTGGCAGGTCGCATGGCAGTGCGGCTGCTTCGTCCAGGCAGGCTTCCAGGTAGGTGGCGGCGAGGGCGGGGTCGGCACCGTTGTACAGTGCCTGGTAGACGGCCTTGGCATCGCTGCTGTCGACGGCGGTTTCAGGGCGTTGGGCGAGGGCGGTATTGGGCATTCGTGTCTCGTGATGTTTGGCGGGACGGCATCCGTCGGGCGTTGACTTTGGCTAATACCGTTGTCATCTGTATAACGAGTATGCTGTGCCGTCGGCGTGCTGAGTAGCAGCAGGCATCCCGTGCCCTTGTAAGAGAGGGATTACAGAGGTGGGAATCTTGCTCAGGCCGCTTCCGTCAGGAATGGAAAAGTTGGTTACCGGCCTTATGGACCGTTGCCTGCTTGCAACGCTGCGCCCTGGCCGGCTCGGGCGGGCGACTCTACTTCGGTCGCGGCTTGCGCAGCCGGGCATCCGGCGGCACCAGCTTGCCGGCACGGATCTGCCGCACGGCCTCGGCCACCGCCCGCGCGCTGTTCCGCACTTCTTCCTGCACGGGCTGGTCCTTGTCGAGCGTGGCATGGCTGCCGGCATACGATTCGTAGTAGCCGATATACCGGTCCAGCACGGCCTGCTGGCCCGCGGCGATCAGGCCCATCCATTCGAGCCAGTCGGACAGGTTGCGCCGCTGGCTTTCGATGCCCGCCACGTCGCCGTGCACGAACACGCCGTACGCCCGCCCGGCCAGGTGCTTCGGGTAATCCCAGCCTTCCAGTTCGATTTCCTTGGCTTTATCCGCATCCTTGCCGTGCGTGCTGGACGGGTCGGGATTGCCGCCATCGGCGCAGACCAGCCGGTCGATCATCTGCTTCAGCGGGGAAGGCGACTGGTACCAGTAGGTGGGGGCGATGATCAGCACGCCGTGGGCGAGCACCCAGCGTTCGTAGATCTCGTTCATCCAGTCGTTGACCTGGTGCAGGCTGTGATTCGGGTAGCAGCTACACGGCCAGTGGCACAGCGGCATCGCGGTGGACGCGCAACCCTTGCACGGATGGATATGGTGATCGTAGGTCGACGTGATCAGCGACAGGTCGAGGAGGTCGACTTCGATCTCCTCGGTGTCGAGGGCGGTCCGGGCCCACTGCGCCATGCGGAACGACTTGGACATCTCGCCGGGACAGGTGCCGTCGTTGCGCGACGAGGCGCAGATCACCAGCACGCGCGAACGCGTGGCCGGATCCTTCTGGCGCCGCTCGGCGGCCAGCAGCTTGTCATGCGCTTCCTTCCATTCGACGGCGAGGTCGTAGTCCGGGTCGGCAAAGCCGGGGCCCGCCTTCACGGTGACCGGCGCCTTGCGGCTGTCAAGGTAGTTGCGCCAGGCGATTTCCTCGAGCTGCGCGATTTCGCCGCGCATCGGGTCGAACCGCGGATCGACGAACGACTGGATGAACTTGCGATGGAACTGTTCGCGGTCCAGTTTGCCCGGCGCCTGGCCTTTCCTTGCCAGCGTGATCACTTGCGTCATGGTTGCCTCCGTGTAGTGCGGCCACTGTGGCACCGACGAGCTCGCGCATCTGTTCGGTGCCGAACGTCCAGGACAGCCGCGCAGGGGCGCCACCGGTTGCGTAAGCATTTGCAAACAGGTCTTGTCGCAATGGCATGCGGGCCCCCGTGGCAGGGGCAGAGGTTCGTTGCAGGGTATTCCTCATCCATGTACACTCGGCATTAATGTTGCAACAAAAAGCCCACTCGTGTACTCACCAACACACATCGATCCCGTCGTCAGTTTCTACAATACCCAGGGCGAGGCAGTGCGCGCCACGATCGTCAACCTGCAGCGCCGCTCGCTCGTCATGGAGGTATACAATCCATGGTCGATCGTGCAGGTCAGCGAGGTGCTGAGCGAGCTCACCGTGCGGATGGGCACACGCAATGCGTATGTCGGCAAGGCCGTCGTGATCAGCCTGGTCAACACGGGCCTGACCGCGATGGTGTCCGTGAGCCTGACCGACGAATGGCGCGAGCTGACCGAGGTGGCGCTGGCCCCCGGCGTCATGAGGCACAAGGCGCAGGCGTTCGTGCAGGACTGGAGCGAACGCTTCCGCATCCGGCGCGATTACCAGATCGTCGTCAACGAAACCCGGGCGTTCCTGGCCGACGCGTCGCGCTGGCTGGAACAGGTGGACCTGGCCGACGGAACGCCGGGTTCCCAGCCAGCCGCGAAGCTGCCGGCCGAGTACTTCGCCGAACTGGCGCTGCCGCTGATGGGCAAGATGAAGACCTGCTTCGACCAGCTCAACCACGAAGCCTCGCTGGTCGACGAGGAACTGGCGCCGGCGCACCGCGCCTTTGCCCAGGCCGCGCTGCACCCGCTGATCCTGCGGGCACCGTTCGTGTTCCGCACCTATACCAAGCCGCTGGGCTACGCCGGCGACTATCAGATGGTCAACCAGATCCTCGGCGACCCGCGCGAGGGCCCCAGCACCTACTTCCAGGTGGTCAACGCCGCATTCCTGCAGACGGCGGTGGCCACCGCGCACCGGCACCGGATCGAGATCCTGGTGCAGTACCTGAACGGGCTCGCGCAACAGGCGCGCGCGGCGGGGCGGGCATTCCGCGTGCTGAACGTGGGCTGCGGGCCGGCCGAGGAAATCGCCCGCTTCCTGCAGCAGAGCGAGCAGCCGGAGCTGCTGTCGTTCCAGCTGGTGGACTTCTCGGCCGAGACGCTTGACTGGACGCGCGAGCGGCTCGAAGCGGTGCAGCGCGCCACCGGCCGCCGCACCAGTATCGAGTTCGTCCACGACTCGGTGCACCAGCTGCTCAAGCGGCGCGATACCGAGGGCGCCGGCCGGGGCGAGTTCGATGCCGTGTATTGCGCCGGCCTGTTCGACTACCTGTCCGACAAGGTCTGCGCGCGGCTGAACGGTTATTTCGCATCGCGCACGCGGCCGGGCGGGCGCCTGCTGGTCACCAATGTGCACAGCGCGAACCCGGAGCGCTTCAGCATGGAGCACATCCTGGAGTGGTACCTGATCTACCGCGACGAAGCCAAGATGGGGGCGATCCTGCCGGCACGGCGCGGCGACGCGCATGTGTACACCGACCCCACCGGGGTCAACGTGTTCGCCGAAACCACGGTCGCGCCGTGATGGACGCCGCCGCCACGCCGGTGCGCGGCAGCTACGCGAGGGAGCTGTCCGGTTTCCACCTGATGCAGAGCCGGGCGTGCGCGGTCACCGTGATCGTGCTGGTGCTGCTGGGCTTCGTGCTCGATTTCGCCGTGTATCCGGACCAGATGGCGCGCTTCGCGGTGTTCCGTTTCATCACCAGCATCGGCATCCTGGCCGGGCTGGGCGTGCTCTATACGGCGTTCGGCCGGCGTCACGTGCATGCCGTCACGTTCGTGTGGCTGACATTCCCGCAACTGATGATCGCGTGGATGATCCACGTGACGCAGGGCGAGGCGTCGCTGTTCTACGCCGGCCTCATCCTGACGATCTTCGCGGTCGGCACGCTGTTCCCGGTCGGCTACATGTACACGCTGGCGTTCGGCGTGCTGACGCTGCTCGTGTACTGGGGCGCGTGCGTCACGCGCGAAGGCGGCGTGGTCGACCATGGCCAGTTCCTGTTTCATTCGACGATCATCCTGTTCGCCGTGGCCGCCAGTTCCGTGTACACGTTCTACAACGAGCGCGGCCGGCGGCAGATGTTCGAACTGAAGGATGAGCTGGCGCAGAAGAACGAGGAACTGGAACGCACGAACCGCAGCCTGGCCGACATCAAGGGGCAGATGCTGCAGCAGGAAAAAATGGCCGCGCTGGGCACGCTGTCGGCCGGCCTGCTGCACGAGGTGAACAACCCGGTCAACTTCTGCATGATGGCGATCGACGTGGCGCTGGAAGACCCGGCCGCGCAGGCCAGCCCGATGCTGCGCGAATGCCTGGACGATGCCAAGCAGGGCATGCAGCGGGTGCAGTACATCGTTTCGGACCTGAAGACGTTCGCGTACCGTAACGAAAACGTGGACGGCGGGGCGTTCCTGCTCGAGCGGGCGCTCGATGCGGCGGTGCGGCTCGTCGGCCATGAAACCAAGGGTATCCCGATCCGGCGGGTGATCACCGGCGAGACGCTGGTGCGGGGCGACGAGGCGGCGATCATCGGCGTGCTGATCAATCTGTTGAGCAATGCCGCGCTGGCGCTGCGCAAGGGCGCCATGGAGTCGCCGGAAATCGTCATCGGTACCAGCGAGGATGGCGAGCGGGTGCGCATCACCGTGTGCGACAACGGGCCCGGCATCGCCGCCGAGAACCTGCGCCGCGTGTTCGAGCCGTTCTTCACCACCCGCGAAGTCGGCCAGGGCCTGGGGCTCGGGCTGTCGATCTGCTACAGCGTCATCGAACGGCACGGCGGCCACCTGGCCGTCGAGAGCAAGCCGGGGGAATGGACGACATTCACTTTCGACCTGCCCAGGGCAGGCGGGGAGCGTTGATGGAACAAATTGCCGGAGACAGGATGGCGGACAGGATGACGGACAACACGGCGGACAGCATGGGGGACGACATGCCGACCGTGCTGTACGTGGATGACGAAGACATGGCGCGCAAGTATTTCGGGCGCGCCTTCGGCAACGAATACCGGGTGCTGACGGCACCCGGCGTGGATGCGGCGCTGGCCCTGCTCGTCGATCACGACGTGGATGTGCTGGTCACCGACTACCGGATGCCCGGCAAGGTCGGCGGCGAGCTGCTGCGCGAAGTCGAACGGAGCTGGCCGGGGCTGGTGCGCATCCTCGTCACCGCCTATGCCGACAAGGACGTGCTGCTCGATACGGTGAACGGCGGGGACGTGTTCCGCGTGCTCGAAAAGCCGGTGCGGCAGGATGCGCTGCGCGCAGTGCTGCGCCAGGCCAGCACCGAGGCGGTAAGGCGCGCCCGCGACCGGGCGGCGCGCGACCACGGCTTGCTGGCGGTCGAGGAAACGGTGGCGTTCCTGGCGCACGAGCTGGGTGCGCCGCTCGCGTCGATCGCCGATTTCGCGCGCATGCTGTCGCGTCGGGTGCACGAGGACGGCGACGAGCGGGGCATCGAGCCTGGATATTTGCTGTTGCGCGCCCGGATCGGCAATGCGGTGGCGCACATGAGCGACAATGCGCGTTATTGCCAGGCAGTGCTCGATTCGTTCGTCGACTCCGTGAAGCGCGCCTCGCCGGCGCCGGCGGCGCGGGTGGCCGGCGGCGGCGCGCGGCAGATGGTGGCGGCGCTGCTGGCGTCCTACCCGATGAGCGCCGACGAGCGCGCGGCCGTCGTGGTCGATGTCCAGCACGATTTCGCGATTCGCGCGTCGCCCAACTGCGTGGCGCTGGTACTGTCGTCGCTGATCGGCAATGCGCTGCGCGCGCTGCGCGGGCAGCCCGCGCCGTGCCTGCGCATCGCGGTGGGGACGGGCGCGCGGCCCGTGATCGCCGTGGAGGACAACGGCCCCGGCGTCCCGCCGGAGATCCTGCACCGCCTGTTGCTCGACCCCGTGTCGATGCACGGCGGCGCGGGCGGCGGCTGGGACCTGATCTTCTGCAACCGCGTGATGCAGTCGTTCGGCGGCCACCTGCGCGTGCAATCGAAGCAGACCCCGGCGGACGGGCACGGCACGACCGCCACGATGAACTTTCCAGAATCACATAAGGAATCAGCATGATCGACGCTGCCAAACCATTGCCAGCCATCCTCTACGTCGACGATGAGCCGACGGCCCTGAAATATTTCCAGCGCGCGCTGGGCGCGCAAGCCACCGTGCTGACGGCGGAATCGGTCGAGGAAGGCAAGCGCATGCTGGACCAGCACGCCGATTCGATCGCCGTGCTGGTGTCCGACCAGCGCATGCCGGGCGCATACGGCAACGAACTGCTGTTCTATGCGTGGGACCGCTATCCGCACATCGTGCGGATCCTCACCACCGCCTATTCCGAAATCGCCCACACGGTCGAGGCGGTCAACCAGGGCCAGATCCACCGCTACATCCAGAAACCGTGGGATATCGCCAGCCTGCGGATGGAAATGAAACAGGCGGTCGAACTGGCGCGGCTGCGCCGCGAGCATGCGCAGCTGCTGCGCGAAAAGCTGCTGATCCGCCAGAAGCAGGCCGTGGCCAACCGTATTGGCACGCTGTATGCGCTATGTGCCGGCGTGACCGGCAGCGCGGGCACCGTGCCGATCGATGCCTACCTGTCGGCGGCGCTGTGCGCCGGGCTCACGCCGCCGGAGCCGGACTGGCTGATGATGGACTACTCGGACCTGATCAGTTCCGAGGCATTCCGCAGCGCCGCGTTCGGCCGCCTGGTGCGCATCCGGCTCGACGGACTGGCGGCGCGCGGCGCCGCACCGGCCGATGTGTTCGGCTGGCTCGCCGAAGCGTTCGGCGACGGCTTCGACCGCACGGCGGAGGGAGGCACGATCGTGCACACGGCGCGCCTGACCGAGTTCCTCGAAACGCCGACCGCCAGCGCGGTGTCGGACCTTCATGCGTTCTGGCTGGCCGCGCTGCTGTGGCTGGGTCAGAACGGGCACACGCTGCAGATGTCCGGCGGGCCGGACGGCGTGCGCGCGCGGCTGGTGCCGGCGGAGGCCGCGCCCACGCCGGCGCAGCTGGCAGGCTGGATCGAGCAGTTCTGATCGTGCGCCGCGGCGGTCGCGGTTTCGCTACCATCGGCTGAAACATCGACCATGGAGGACCATCATGCCACGAGGTGCCAGCCCGAAACGGGAACATGAATACGAGAAGCTCGAGAAGCAGTTCGAGAAGGAAGGCCGCTACAAGGGCCGCGAAGAGGAAGTAGCGGCGCGCATCGTCAACAAGCAGCGCAAGCAGTTCGGCGAAACGGCCTCCGCGAAAGCGAAGGACCGCGCCGGCGCATCGCCCGACCGCAGCGTGCCGATCGCGAACTACGAACACCTGACGGTGCCGCAGGTGCGCGGCGCGCTGGCCGAGCTGACGGCGGCGCAGCGCCGGAAGGTGCGCACGTATGAGCTCAGGCACAAGAACCGCAAGGGTGTGCTGGAGGCGCTGGACCGGCTCCATTGACGGCGGGCGGCGCGGACAGCGGGTGCCTGGCCGCTGTCCGCGCTGCCGGCTGTCCATTCCCCTTCAACTAAAACGGGCGGTCCGTTAGAATGCGCGTCTCGCATTTTTCCTGATCGCCGCCGCCCAGATGTTCACCCGTTCGCTTTACACCGCCGCACTCGCGGCAGCCCTGCTGGCTCCCGCCGCCGCGCTTTGCACCCCATTCTTCGCCGGCGCCGCCGCGGCCGCCTCCGCGTCCGCCGAAGCCTGCCCGCAGCATTACGTGGCCGGCCAGGCGCCCCGCATCCTCAACGAAAAGATGGCCCGCGCCACGCGCGAGCTGTGCTACAACGTGTTCGGCATCATGCATTCCGGCGTTACCCGCACGCCGCTGTGGTCGGCCGAGCACCTCACCGAGCGCAATATCGAATCCGCCGAAGACCTGTCGCGCGAGAACTCGTTCCACCCCGAGACGCGCCTGCCGAAGGGCCAGCGCGCCGAACTGGCGGACTACGCGCGCAGCGGCTTCGATCGCGGCCACATGGCCCCGAACGGCAACATGCCGGATCGCACCAGCCAGTACCAGAGCTTCACCCTGGCGAACATGGTGCCGCAGGATGCCGACAACAACCGCCATGTGTGGGCCGGCATCGAAGGCGCGGTGCGCAAGATGGTCAAGAAGGAGGGCGACCTGTTCGTGATCACGGGCCCGGCCTTCATCGGAAGCGACCTGCGCAAGGTGGGCAACGTGCTGGTGCCGAGCCATCTCTACAAGGTGGTGTACAGCCCGCGCCAGCGCGCCGGCGGGGCCTGGTTCGTGGCCAACGAGGCCGACGCGAAGCCGCAGACGATGACGATCGCCCAACTGGAAAGCAGGATCGGCATCGACCTGATACCGTCGCTGTCGAAACAGCAGAAGCAGGTGATGCTGCGGCTGCCGAAAACCACCAAACGAAAAGACTGAGAAAGGCTGATCACAGATGAGCAAGAAATTCATCCCGTATGCGAACGAAGCCGATGTGCTGCAGATCGGCGCCCTGACGATCGAGAACCGGCTTGACCGGATCACGATCGACGGCGATATCGACCTGACGCTGGACCAGAAGGGCCTGGCCGATGCGCGCGCGCTGCACGAATTGCTGGGCGCGGTCGTGGGCAAGCTCGAAGGCGAGAAGGACTTGCCGGCAAAGCTGCCGGCGCCCGACGTCAAGAAGGTCGCGAACCCGTTCGACTGATCAGTCCAGCCAGTGTCCTGAATCAGAAGTTCGTTGACCAATAAATTTGACGAAATCGTCTCGAGGCAAGGCGGAAATACCCGGTAAGGCCGGGGCCTTTCCGGGTATTTTCAACGCAGCATCGGGGCGATTCTCGTCGGATTTATTCAACGAATCTCTGATTCGGGATACTACCCACCACGCCATCGGCGACGGTGACGAGGCCGGCAACCCGGCCGTGCCCCAGCGCGCGGCCGATTCGCTCTTCCGCCTCGGCGCTCGCGCGCGCCATGCCCA
Source organism: Pseudoduganella dura (assembly GCF_009727155.1). Classification (NCBI taxonomy): domain Bacteria; kingdom Pseudomonadati; phylum Pseudomonadota; class Betaproteobacteria; order Burkholderiales; family Oxalobacteraceae; genus Pseudoduganella; species Pseudoduganella dura. The sequence goes on from NZ_WNWM01000002.1 coordinate 6,383,432, forward strand.
GCAGCCGGCACACCGCGCGCGCCAGGCCGGCCTGGGTGGTGCCGCCTTGCTGCTCCAGCACGTACAGCGCGATATTGCCCAGCTCTTCCAGCGCCACCTCGTCGATGGCGCGCTTGCCGTCCGGGTCCGCGCCCGGCAGCCGGTACTGGCTCCACGTCGCCGGGTCGAGATGCTCCGGCCAGTAGAACACCCGGCCTTCGGCGCCGTCTTCCGCGCCGTTTTCCCTGCTCGTGCGCACCGGCGACGGCAGCAGGGCCGCAAGGTGCTTTTCGATGCGCGACCCGGTGCGGGCCAGGCCCCACGCCCGGATCACGCGACGGAACAGCGCCGACTGCGCGACCGGGCCTTCCTCGTGGATGATGCGGTTCAGCTGGTGGCGCAGTTCGGGCACCGCGGCCGGTTCGTAGAACCGCTCCGGGTCGCCCTTGGGCAGCACCACCGGCAGGTAGAGCGTGGACACGCCGGGCTGGGCCGGCACCGGATTCTGCTCGGGCACCGCTTCCGGATCCACCTGCGCATCCGCTTCCGGGGTCATTGCCGGCGCGCGGTCCTCCCGCGGCGGCCCGGGCGGCGAGAGGGCTTCCTGCGCCGCCGGTTCCGGTTCGGCCGACTCTTGCTGCTCCTGCTCCGACTGCAGGGCGTCGAGCCGCGCGAGCAGCCGCGTCATCGGTTCTTCCGCATCGAGCCACCAGTCGGTCGACCAGAGCCGGAACAGGTTCCAGCCCAGCCCTTCCAGCACGTGCTGGCGCAGCCGGTCGCGGTCGCGCGCGGTGGCGCCGGAGTGGTAAGACGGGCCGTCGCATTCGATGCCCAGCAGGTAGCGGCCCGGCGCGCGCGGATCCACCACGCCGAGGTCGACGCGGTAGCCCGACACGCCCACGCGCGAATGCACGGTCCAGCCCCGTTCGCGCAGCGCGACGGCGACCTGCCGTTCGAACGCGCTGGCCACGTCGACCCCGGCGGCGGTCGCTCGCCCGGCCAGCGCGCGGGGACCGCGGATCGCGAACTCCAGGTAGTTTTTCAGGTCGCGCACGCCGCTGGCGCGAACGCGCGACAGGTCGATCTGTTCCGGCAGCAGCGTGCTGAAGATGACGACGGCCTGGCGCGCCCGCGAAATCGCCACGTTCAGCCGGCGGTGGCCGCCTTCCAGGTTCAGGGGGCCGAAGTTGAGGCTGGTCCTGCCTTGCGCGTCGGGGCCGTAGGTGATCGAGAACAGGATGATGTCGCGTTCGTCGCCCTGCACGTTTTCCAGGTTCTTGATGAACAGCGCTTCCCGGGCCGGCAGCGCGATGGCCGCGTCGAGCGCCGGACTGGCGCGGCGCCGGTCTTCCAGCAGCCGCTCGATCAGGTTTTGCTGCGCCCCGTTGAACGTGACCACGCCCAGCGTATGGCGGCGCCGCGCCGGATCGAGGTAGTGCTGCTCGATGGCGGCCACGATCGCATCGGCCTCGGCCCGGTTGGTCTTCGAGCCGCCCCGGTCGTAGGCGCCCGGCACGTGCTGGAAGCGCACGGCCGTGTCTTCGGTCACGGGCGAAGGGAACGTGACCAGCGCGTTGCCGTAGTACGTGGTGTTGCTGAACGCGATCAGGCTTTCGTGGCGGCTGCGGTAATGCCAGTTCAGCGTGAGTTGCGGCAGGCCGATGCCGAGGCACTCGTCCAGGATGCTTTCCAGGTCCTCCACCTCGGCGTCGGTATCGCTGTCCTCGCCATCGTCGGCGCGGCTGAAGAAACTTGTCGGCGGCAGCTGCTTCGGATCGCCGACGCACACGAGCTGGCGGCCCCGGGCGATCGCGCCCACGGCGTCCCACACCGGGATCTGCGACGCCTCGTCGAAGATGACGACGTCGAACTGGGCATGGGCCGCATCGAGATACTGGGCCACCGACAGCGGCGACATCAGCAGGCATGGCTTCAGGCGTGGCAGCAGGGTGGGCATGCCGGCGATCAGCTGGCGGATCGGCATGTGCCGGCGCTGCTTCTGCAATTCGCGGCGCAGCCGGCCCAGCTCGGAATCGGAGCCGGTCGCCTGCGCCGCCGCCGCGGGTATGCGTGCGGCCAGCGAGGCGGCCACGTATTGTTGCGTAAGCAGCTGGAAGCGCTCGTCGGCCTGGCGGAACTCGCGGATCCTGCGTTCGTGGTCCGCGCTGGAAAACGCGCACAGCACCGGCTCGCGGTCGATCGCCTTGCGCACCCACCAGTTGCGGTAGCTGTACTCGAAGAAGTCCGGCACCCGGGCCAGCGGCACCGCGCCGGCTTCCAGCGCGGCGACGACGCCTTGCAGGCCGCCGGCGACGGCGCGGGCGCGCACGCCCTGCCACAGGCACCATGGGCGCAGCTGGCGCGCATGCTGCTGCCAGCCCCGCAGGATTTCCGCGATGCGCGCCAGCGCGCCTTCGGCCGCGGGGTCGAGCCCCAGCATGTCGCCGCAGCCGCCCAGGTTCGACGTGGTGCGCAGCTGCGCGCCGAATTCGCGCCACGCATCGCGCCAGGCGACGAGCGCGGCGCCGGCCGGCGCATCGGGCGCCAGCAGCGCGCGGTTGTCGGTGACATACGGCAGCAGGTTGGCGCGCAGCGATGCCGCCAGCGCCGCGTCGCCGCCGGCCAGCCGCATCACGGCGTCCGAATAGTCCCGGGCCCAGCGCTCGGCGCGCGCGACCGCTTCCCAGTCCGTGCGGTGCGCGGCGAATTCGTGCTGCAGCAGCGCGCCGGCCTCGGCGGACATTTCCGCAAGGGAGCGGTCCTCTTCGTTGACTTTGACGAGTGCCTCGAGCAGCACCGGCACGTCGCCCTCGGCCGGCCGCTGCCGGTCCGTGCGATAAGCGGCCAGGCGATTTTGCAGTTCCCGTTTGGCGAACCAGCTCTTCGGCCACCATGCCGTGTGCGCCGCCACCCATTCGCGCCGCAGCGTTGCCGCCGACAGTTGCGCGGCGTCGTCCGCATACACGCCGCCCAGCGCGTTCCATGCCGCATTGCGCGCCGCGCCATGTTCGCGCAGCGTGGCCAGGCGGGCGCGGGTGGCTTCCTCATGCGCGACCCGCGCCACGCCCGCAGGCACCCGTGGCGCCGCAAGCAGCGCTTCGGCAAGCCGGTCGAAGGCCGCCAGATCCCCCAGCGACAGGCCCTCGGGCACCGCGCCGAGCAGTTGCATGGGCGCGGTGCCGGCCTTGCCGAGCGTTTCGGTGCGGGCGGCCAGCGCGCCGGCACTGTCGAGCAGGTCCTGTTCCCATGACGGCGACCAGGCGGCCGTGCCGATGCGGGCCAGCGCATGCCCGGCCAGCGTGGTCAGCTGGCTGGCCAGCGCGCCGACCTGCCGGCTCGTCTCGCGCCAGGCTTCCAGCTCGGTACGCCCGTGCGCATCGGGATCGGGCCATGCGAACGGGGCGGGGCGTTCGCCCGCATGCTCGATGCAGGTACCGATCGCTTCGTAGATGGTCAGGTCGTTCGGGTGCAGCCGGTGCAGCGCCACGGCCACGTCGTTCAGCCCGGCGCGCAGCGTGGCCAGCCGGGTCGCCTCCAGTTCCCATTCCCTGACGGTGCGGGTGCCGGCGGCGTCGAGCGCGATGCCCAGCTGCCGGATCACGTCCGCCTTCCTGCCCTTGGACGAATGCAGTTCCAGGCAGAATGCGCCCAGTCCGATGGATTCCAGGCGGCGGTGCACCACTTCCAGTGCCGCCATCTTCTCGGAAACGAACAGCACCGTCTTGCCGGTGGCCAGCAGGTGGGCGATCAGGTTCGTGATGGTCTGGCTCTTGCCGGTGCCGGGCGGGCCTTCGATGACGAGGTTGGTGCCGCTCTCGGCCACGCAGATGGCGCGCAGCTGCGACGAATCCGACAGCAGCGGCGCGAACAGTTCGTCGGGCCGGTGGCTGCGGTCGAGCGTGCGCGGGTCGAAGCCCAGATCGCCGCGCGCGAACGCTTCGCCGGGATGCTCGACCAGCTGGGCGACCACGGGATTCTCCTGCAGCTGCCGGTGGCGGTCCTGCAGGTCCTTCCACATCAGGTACTTGGTGAACGAGAAGATGCCGAGGTGGACCTGCTCGCGCACTTCCCACCCCTTCAGCTCGCCCACATGCAGCCGGAACGACTGCAGGATGCCGGCCACGTCGATGCCCTTGTCGTCATGCGGCAGCACGTCGAACGCGGGCAGCTTCAGGCTGAAGTCCTGCGCCAGCTTTTGCACCAGCGTGGGATTGATGAGGGCTTCGTCGTCGTGCCGCACCAGCCGGAAGCCGCTGCGCACGGACTGCCGCGTGAGCGTGACGGGCACCAGCAGGATCGGCGCCAGGTACGAGGCCTCGGCATGGGGCTCTTCCTGCCATTGCAGCAGCCCGAACACGAGGTACAGCGTGTTGGCGCCGCCTTCTTCGAGGCTGGTGCCGGCGGCGCGGAAGATTTCCAGCAGGCGCGCATCGAGCGCATCCTCCGCCACGTCGACCACGATTTCATTGCGGCCGAGCGCATCGGCGGCCAGCGCGTCGAGCGGCGTCTGCCCCGTGCGGGCGGCGAAGGCGGCGGCCTCGCGCGGGTCCGCGCCGGCCATCAGCACCGGCGCGGCGCGCAGGCGGAAATCCTTGCCCTCGGCCAGCGTATCCTCGAGGGCGCCGGGGTCCGGGCAGATCACGCGCAGCGTCGTCTTCGACGGCTTGAAGTTGAGCAGCCGGTTGCGCAGCGTGAGGTCGAGCAGCCGGCCTTTCCAGCGCGCCAGGCGGCCTTCCGGGGTTTCCGCGGCCGGCTCGGCGGTCGGCAGCAGCGCCGGGTCGAGCGGCGGCAGCGGCGGCATCGCTTCGATCGCCGGCGCGCCCGTGTCCACGGGCAGGTCCGGCACCGCCGGCGCGGCGTGCGACGGCAGCGGGCGGATATGCAGTTCGCGGGCCCGGCGGATATCGATCGCGCAGAGGAACGCCGCTTCGTCCGCCAGGCGCTCTTCGCCGGCGGCGCAGGCCAGGCGCAGCGAGGGCCTGCCGCCGTGGTTTGCTCCGCCGGTCACGCCGGTGGTCTCGAACACCATCAGTTCGCCGGAGCGTACGCGCTTGCGCACCGATTGCGCATCGTCGACCAGCGCCGTGGAAAAACAGGTATCGACCAGCCAGACGCCGACCCAGGCATGGGCTTCCTTCAGCAGCACCACCGGATGCAGGCCGGCCTGCTCCAGGCACGAGGCGAACAGCATCGCCAGGTCGAGGCAGGTGGCCAGTTTCGTATCGACGATGCGCTCGGGCGTGCGGATCTTCTGGCCGTCCGTGCCGAACGAGGCCGGCGGGTTGGCGTAGTGCAGGTCTTGCGCCAGCACCGCGCCGTGCAGCGCGGACACCTGCTGCCACACTTTTTCGCGGTTGCGCGACTGGTAGCCGTTCATCGACGGCGCGCCCGGCGCCTCGCGCAGCAACGCCGATGCCGCGGCGACAAGGTGGTCGACCACGCGCGAGTTCGGCATGCAGAACGCCGCCAGCAGTTCGGGCAGCGCGCGGGTGCCGGCCCACTGGTCGTAGGCCAGTACCTCGACGCCGTGCGCGGCTTCGATGGCGGCATGTCCGTCGGCGATCGCCGTCAGCGTGACGGCGGCGCGCTCGGCCTCGTCGAGGTTGCCCAGCCAGGCGTGATCCGGCGCCAGGTCGACCGGCGCGATCGTGCGGCGTTCGCCCGGTTCCAGTCGCTCGAAGCGCAGTTGCCGGCCGGTAGCGAAGGCGGGCCGGCAGGCAATCGCGATATCGACATTCGCCAGCGCCGTGTCGCCCGTATTGACGAGCGTGATCGCCCGCACCACCGGCACGTCGTTCTGCATCGCCGCGTAGCCGGTGACGGCGTCGGCGGTGAACTCCACCGCCAGCGGCAAGGGAAGCAATGTGATATCGGGTGCGGCGGCGAGGTCTGGTGTCATTGTCGGGCTTGGGTTGACTGGCTATCCTGCCAATGTTAGCAGGAAGCATGTCCGACCGGAAAGGACGCTCGTGCGCGAGGCAGCCCGGGGTTTCAGGCCATCCGCGTGACGGCGGCCTCGTGCAGCGGCCGCCAGCCCAGCCGGGCCTCGATCAGCCGGCGGTAGCGGGTGTCGATGTGCGCCGGCGTGCGGCGCACGTAGTAGCGGGCGGCCTCGCGCGTTTCCCCTTCCAGCCCGGCCAGGAAGTCGACCGCTTCGGCCGGCGACGGCATGCGCCCTTCGGTGCCGGCGATTTTCGGCGGCAGCGCGGTCCACACGACCGCGTCGAAGCCGCGGGCGCGCAGCCATGCGGCGATTTCAGGCTGTACTGCGGCGCCGTCCACGGCGGGGAAACTGCCGATCCATTCGGGATGGCCGGGATGGATCTTTTCCCGGGCCGCCAGCATGGCGCGCGCCGCGTCGAGGTCCGGCGCGTCCACGTATGCCCAGTAGGTGGGAATGAGCGGCGCGCCGGGGCACAGCACGAGCGCCAGCTCTTCGCTGTCGTCGCTGTCGCGGGCGAACTCGAGGGGAAGCAGCGGGCCGCCGGGATGCCAGCCGGACGCCAGTTTTAACGGCCCGGGCTTCCACAGCAACGAGCCCCAGGCGATGCAAACGATGTTCATATAGACCAATGTCATGGACAGGAATGCATTGTAGGGTGCCGGGATGAAATGCAGAGCACGGCTGAACGTCGTGGCGGCGTCCAGTTGGTCAGTGCTCAAATGCAAGACTTTTAACGCATCGGCTCAGCGGTGGATCACCACCAGCAGCGCTTTCGCTTCGGTCTTGCCGATATTGCGCAACGCATGCTGCTGGTCCGCCGGGTAGCGGGCGGTACCGCCCAGCTTGACCTTCTTCTTGTGCGTCCCCACTTCGATCTCGATGGCACCATGGAGCAGGGTGACGTGTTCCGTGGTGCCGGGATCGTGCGCCTGCGATACCAGTTCGCCGCCGGGGGCCAGCGTGAGTTCGTACCACTCGTATTTGCCGGCCAGTTCCATCGGCCCCAGGATGCGCAGCACATAGCCGGCATGGTTGCCCGGCAGCGTGGGCGTTTCGTGGGCGTCGACGACGCGGATCGTGTCGACCGGCCGCTGCTCGTCCGCCAGCAGCTCGCCGATCGCCACGCCCAGCGCATTGGCCAGGCGCCACGTGATCGCGATGGTCGGATTGGCTTTTTCGCGCTCGATCTGCGACAGCATCGATTTCGAGACGCCGGCGATGCGCGACAGGTCTTCCAGCGTCAGGCCGCGGGCCAGGCGCAGGCGTTGCAGGGCGGCGCCCACCTCGGGCGGGGCGTTGGCGATCGGTGCGGCGGGTGATTTCATCATTGGCGGTTGCAAAGTTCAATATGCTTATGTAGTATTCAGTATATTGAACTGAAGTTCAAGATAGTGGAAGCCGGAGAAAATACAGGAATCGGCGGCAAGTTCGATACCCTGTTCTCCGCGATGCACGGTACAACAGGGGCGAGGTGCCGGTCAAGGCGGGCCGGGCGCCCGGGCGCCATTCAGACAATTCGAGGACTACCATGAGCGAACAAGCGAACTTCTACGCCGGCCTGCGGCACAACCTGGAACAGTTGCGCGAGCAGGGCCTGTACAAGCCGGAGCGCGTGCTCGCCTCCCGCCAGGGCGCGGAAGTGACGGGCGACGACGGACGGACGCTGATCAACATGTGCGCCAACAATTACCTGGGCCTGTCGGGCCAGGAATGGGTGGCCCAGGCGGCGATCGACGCCACCGAACAGTACGGCTACGGCCTGTCGTCGGTGCGCTTCATCTGCGGCACGCAAACGATCCACAAGCAGCTCGAGCGGGCGATCTCCCAATTCCTGGGCACCGAGGACACGATCCTGTACGCGGCCGCGTTCGATGCCAACGGCGGCGTGTTCGAGCCGCTGTTCGACGAGAACGACGCGATCATTTCCGATGCGCTGAACCACGCTTCCATCATCGACGGCATCCGGCTGTGCAAGGCGGCGCGCTTCCGCTATGCCCACAACGACATGGCCGACCTGGAAACGCAACTGAAAGCCGCATCCGATAAACGCCACAAGGTCATCGTGACCGACGGCGTGTTCTCGATGGACGGCACGATCGCCCAGCTCGACAAGATCGTGGCGCTGGCCGAACAGTACGGCGCGCTGGTGCTGATCGACGAATGCCATGCCTCCGGCTTCATGGGCCCGACGGGCCGCGGCACGCACGAGCACCATGGCGTGCTGGGCAAGATCGACATCATCACCGGCACGCTGGGCAAGGCGCTGGGCGGCGCGATGGGCGGTTTCACCTCCGGCCGGAAGGAAGTGATCGACACGTTGCGCCAGAAGTCGCGGCCCTACCTGTTCTCGAACACGCTGGCGCCAGGCATTGCCGGCGCTTCTCTGGCGGTGCTGAGGAAACTGTCGGAATCGACCGAACTGCGCGACCGCCTGCACGAGAACACCGCCTACTTCCGCCGCGAGATCGAGCGTATCGGCTTCACCATCAAGCCGGGCACGCACCCGGTGGTGCCGGTGATGCTGTTCGAGGCGCCGGTGGCGCAGAAATTCGCGGCCCGCATGTACGAGCTGGGCGTGCTGCTTTCCGGCTTCTTCTACCCGGTGGTGCCCATGGGGCAGGCGCGGGTGCGCGTGCAGCTATCGGCCGCGCACACCCGCGAACAGCTCGACACGGTATTGGCCGCGTTCGAGCGGGCCGGCACGGAGCTGGGCATCCTGAAGGTGTAACCGGATACCGCAATGCGTTGACATGACGGGGGCCGCGATCCGGCGCACCGTCGTTTAGCCGAATTAGTCAGCCGAATTAGTCAGCCGAATTCGGCGAGCCGCGACCCGGCAAGCCGTGAATCAAGAATCGATTGGAAAATAAAAATGGAACGAATCCTCGTTATCGGCGCCAACGGCCAGATCGGCAGCGAACTGGTGGAGGCGCTGTCGCACAAGCACGGCGCGCACAATGTGTTCGCCTCCGACATCTCGCCGAAAAACCTGTACGGCGCCGAGCAATACCAGGTGGTCAACGTGCTCGACGAGGAAGCACTTGCGCAGCTGATCTCGTCGCAGGACATCACGCAGGTCTACCAGCTGGCCGCGATGCTGTCGGCCACCGGCGAGCAGGCGCCGCTGAAGGCGTGGAAGCTGAACATGGATGGCCTGCTGAACATCCTGGAAATCGCGCGCGAGCGCGGCGAAATCGGCAAACCCCTGAAAGTGTTCTGGCCGTCGTCGATCGCCGCGTTCGGGCCGAACACGCCGCAGGACGCCACGCCGCAGATGACGGTGATGGACCCGACGTCGATCTACGGCATCAGCAAGCTGGCCGGCGAGCGGCTGTGCGAGTACTACCACCTGAAGTACGGCGTGGACGTGCGCAGCATCCGCTACCCCGGCATCATCAGCTACAAGTCGCCGCCGGGCGGCGGCACCACCGATTATGCGATCGCGATCTTCCATGCCGCGCTGCGCGGCGAGCGCTACGAGTGCTTCCTGGGTCCGCAAACGACGCTGCCGATGATCTACATGCCCGATGCGATCCGCGCCACGATCGAACTGATGGATGCGCCGGCGGACCAGGTGAAGATCCGTTCGTCGTACAACGTGGCCGGCGTGTCGTTCTCGCCGGAGGAGCTGGCCGCCGCCATCAAGGCGCGCGTGCCGCACTTCGCGGTCTCGTACAGGCCGGACAGCCGGCAGCAGATCGCCGACACGTGGCCGAAGAGCCTTGACGATGCGGCGGCCCGCGCCGACTGGGGCTGGCGGGCGCGCATCGGCGTGGACGAGATCGTCCGCGACATGCTGGCCAATATCGACGTCAAGGTCAGCCAGGCCGCCTGAGCACATTCCCATCTTCACTACTACTATAAAGAGACAAAGATGGACATGAGTGTTTTCGATCTGTTCAAGATCGGCATCGGCCCTTCCAGTTCGCACACGGTGGGGCCGATGGTGGCCGCGCGCCGCTTCCTGCTGGAACAGGCACCGCTGGACGACGTGACCGGCGTGACGGCCGAACTGTATGGTTCGCTGGCGCTGACCGGCGTGGGCCACGGCACCGACAAGGCCGTGATCCTGGGCCTGATGGGCGAGACGCCCCAGGATGTGAATCCGGAGCAGGTGGATCCGATGCTGGCCGCGGCGGACCTGCGCGGCGAACTGGACCTGCTGGGCGAAAAGACGGTACCGTTCGTGCGCGCCCGCCACCTCGTGTTCCACAAGACGGAGAACCTGCCCGGGCACCCGAACGGCATGCGCTTCATCCTGCACCGCGCCGGCGGCACCGACGTGAGCAAGGTGTACTACTCGGTCGGCGGCGGCTTTATCCGCGCCGAGGGCGAGAGTGTCGCGATCGCCGATCCGGCGGGCCCGGTTCCTTACGCCTTCGACACGATGGCCGACCTGCTGGCGCACGGCCAGCGCACGGGCCTGACGATCCCGGGCATGCTGCGCGCGAACGAACTGGCGCGCATGACGGGCGAGGAGCTCGACGCGGGCATCGACCGGATCTGGCAGGTGATGCGTTCCTGTATCGCGCACGGGCTGGAAACGTCCGGCCAGCTGCCCGGCGGCCTGAACGTGAAACGCCGCGCCGCCAAGCTCTGGCAGCAGGCGCAGGGCGCGGACGTGGCCGACGCGCTGCCGCACGATGCGCTCAATGGCGTGTCGCTGTATGCGATGGCCGTCAACGAGGAAAACGCGGCGGGCGGGCGCGTGGTGACGGCGCCGACCAACGGCGCGGCCGGCATCATTCCAGCCGTGCTCAAATACTATGCGGAGGATTGCAGGCCGCTCGACCCGGTGAAGGGCGTGCGCGAATTCCTGCTCACGGCCGCCGCGATCGGCATGCTGTGCAAGCGCAATGCCTCGATCTCGGGGGCGGAGATCGGCTGCCAGGGCGAAGTGGGCGTCGCCTGCGCGATGGCCGCCGCCGGCCTGGTCGCGGCGCTGGGCGGTTCGAACGCGCAGATCGAGAACGCCGCCGAAATCGGCATCGAACACCACCTGGGCATGACGTGCGACCCGATCGGCGGGCTGGTGCAGATTCCCTGCATCGAGCGCAACGGCATGGGCGCCGTGAAGGCGATTACCGCCGCCTCGTTGGCGCTGAAAGGCGACGGCACGCATTTCGTCAGCCTCGACGAGGTGATCGAGACGATGCGGCAGACCGGCGCCGACATGCAGGACAAGTACAAGGAAACCTCGCTGGGCGGGCTGGCGATCCACGTGGTGACGGTGAATCACGCGGCGTGCTGACGACAGCATAAAATTCGAAAACCTGGCAAATTTCACAAAGAAACTGCGGTCGCACTATAATAGGAATCCCTCTTCTGTGCACAACCGGATCTCCAGAATCATGCAATATGTGTCCACCCGCGCCGACGCGTCGGCCGCAGTAGCGTCTTCCCAGCAAACTCCCGCTCTGTTCTCCGATATCCTGCTGGGCGGACTGGCCCCCGACGGCGGCCTGTATCTGCCATCCGAATACCCGCAGGTAACGGGCGCCGAACTCGATGCGTGGCGCAAGCTGTCGTATGCCGATCTCGCATTCGAGATCCTGAGCAAGTTCGCCACCGACATTCCGCAGGCGGACCTGCGCGCGTTGGTGCACAAGACCTACACGGCCGACGTCTACCGCAACGCCCGCGAGGGCGAGAACGCGGCCGACATCACCCCGCTGCGCGTGCTGGAAGAAGAGGGCGGCAGGAAGCTGATCCTGCAGGCGCTGTCGAACGGCCCCACGCTGGCGTTCAAGGACATGGCGATGCAGTTGCTGGGCAACCTGTTCGAATACGCGCTGGCCAGGCAGGATGCGGAGCTGAACATCTTCGGCGCCACGTCCGGCGACACGGGCAGCGCGGCCGAATACGCGATGCGCGGCAAGCGCGGCATCCGGGTGTTCATGCTGTCGCCGCACAAGAAGATGAGCGCGTTCCAGACGGCGCAGATGTTCAGCCTGCAGGATCCGAACATCCTGAACATCGCCGTGGAAGGCGTGTTCGACGACTGCCAGGATATCGTCAAGGCCGTGTCGAACGACCTGGAATTCAAGGCGCGCCACAAGATCGGCACCGTCAACTCGATCAACTGGGCACGCGTGGTGGCGCAAGTCGTGTACTACTTCCGCGGCTACCTGGCGGCGACCACGTCGAACGAGCAGAAGGTATCGTTCACGGTACCGTCCGGGAACTTCGGCAATATCTGCGCCGGCCACATCGCCCGCATGATGGGACTGCCGATCGACAAGCTGGTGGCGGCCACCAACGAGAACGACGTGCTGGACGAATTCTTCCGCACCGGCGTCTACCGCGTGCGCAAGTCGGCCGAGACGTACCACACCAGCAGCCCGTCGATGGACATCAGCAAGGCCTCGAACTTCGAGCGCTTCATCTATGACCTGGTGGGCCGCGACGCCGCGCGCGTGAAGGCGCTGTTCACGAAAGTGGAGAGCGACGGCGGCTTCGACCTGTCCGGCGGCCCGGGCAGCGATGGCGACGAGTTCGCCAAGGTGGCGCAATACGGCTTCAAGTCGGGCAAGTCGACGCACGCCGACCGCCTGGAGACGATCCGCGACGTGGCCGACGATTACGGCATCGTCATCGACACGCACACGGCCGACGGCATCAAGGTGGCCAAGCAACACATCGAACAGGGCGTGCCGATGATCGTGCTGGAGACGGCGCTGGCGGCGAAGTTCAACGAAACGATCCTGGAAGCGCTGGGCGAGGATGCCGAGCGCCCGGCCGGCTTCGAGGATATCGAATCGCTGCCGCAGAAGTACACGGTGATGCCGCCCGACGTCGACAAGATGAAGGCGCTGATCGCGGCCAACACCAGCGCCGCCGAAGCGGGCCTGTAGGCATGGCGGGCGAGCGCAAGCCGATGCTGTCGCGGCAGGAGGCGCTGGACTTCCTGCTGGCGGCATGCCGCCCGGTGACGGATGTCGAAACGGTGCCCACGCTGGATGCGAACGGCCGCGTGCTGGCCGCCGACTGCGTGTCCGGCCTCGACGTGCCGGCGCAGGACAATACGCAGATGGATGGCTACGCGGTGCGCGCCGCCGATTGCGCAGGCGGCGATGCCGTGCTGCCGGTCGTGCAGCGCATCCCCGCCGGCCATGTCGGCACGCCGCTGCAGCCCGGCACGGCCGCCCGCATCTTCACCGGCGCGTTCATTCCGGCAGGTGCCGATGCCGTGGTGATGCAGGAGCAGTGCGAAACCAGTGGCGATACCGTCACGATCCGCCATGCCCCCCAGTCGGGCGAATGGATCCGCCGCGCCGGCGAGGACATCACGCGCGGCAGCGTGATCCTGCCGGCCGGCACGCGGCTGCGCAGCCAGGAACTGGGGCTGGCCGCCTCGGTGGGCCTCGCCAGCGTGCCGGTACTGCGCCGCGCGCGCGTTGCCGTGTTCTTCACCGGCGACGAGCTGACGATGCCCGGCGAGCCTTTGGTGCCGGGCGGCGTCTACAACTCGAACCGTTTTACCCTGCGCGCGCTGCTGGAAAACCTGGGTTGCGAAGTGACCGACTTCGGCATCGTGCCGGACAGCCTCGATGCGACCCGCGCCGTGCTGCGCCGGGCGGCGCAGCACAGCGACCTGATCATCACGTCCGGCGGGGTGTCCGTCGGCGAGGAAGACCATGTCAAGCCGGCGGTCGAAGCCGAGGGCAGGCTGGACATGTGGCAGATCGCGATCAAGCCGGGCAAGCCGCTGGCGTTCGGCGAAGCGGGCAATGCCTTCTTCATCGGCCTGCCGGGCAATCCGGTATCGAGCTTCGTCACGTTCCTGCTGTTCGTGCGGCCGTTCCTGCTCAAGCTCCAGGGTGCCGCCGCCGCGCGTCCAGCGCTGGCCTTTTCCGTGCGCGCCGACTTCGACTGGAAAGGCGACCGCCGCAACGAGTTCCTGCGCGCGCGGATGAACGCCAACGGCGGGCTGGACCTGTTCGCCAACCAGGGTTCGGGCGTGCTCACGTCCACCGTGTGGGGCGACGGGCTGGTGGACAACCCGGCCAATCAGCCGATCCGCGCCGGCGATGTCGTGCGCTTCATCCCGTTCACCGAATTGCTGTATTGACCAACGTATGCGAATCAACCTGAAATTCTTTGCCAGCGTGCGTGAAAAGCTGGGCAGCGGCGGCGAAACCATCGGCGTGCCGGCCGATGTGGCCACGGTGGGCGCGCTGCGCGATCTGCTCGTCGCCCGCGGCGGCGCGTGGGCCGAGGCGCTGGGGGAGGGCCGCGCGTTGCGGATGGCCTGCAACCAGCGGATGTGCGACGCAGGCGAAGCGTTGACCGAGAACGCCGAGGTGGCGTTCTTCCCGCCCGTGACGGGCGGCTGAGCCTTACTTCTTCTTCGCGTGCGCGGTTTGCTCGGGAGCGGCCGCGTCGCACATCGCGCAATGCACGGCCTTGCGGTAGCGGTTCCACGCCACGCCCGTGAAAATCGCCGCGGCCACCGCGGCCCAGATGGCGGCGCTGGCGATGTCCTGCAGGGTGGTGGTGCCTTTCGCCCATTCCACAACCGCGAGGATGGCGAACAGCGGCACGGCCGCGAGCAGGTAGCGTGTGATCCAGAAGAGCGGGCCCATCGGGTTCCTCCAGCGGTGATTTTGCCTCCAGTATGCCGGGGCCGGGCGCGTTTTGCACTACAATCTCGCTCCTCATGACGAACCTAGCACCCCCTCCTGCGACTCCCCCGGACAATGCCCCCGTTTCCCGCCCGCGCGTGGCGATCGTCGGCGGCGGCCCGGCCGGCCTGATGGCCGCCGAAACGCTGGCCCGCGCCGGCACGTTCGACGTCCACCTGTACGACGCCATGCCTTCCGTCGGCCGCAAGTTCCTGCTGGCCGGCCGCGGCGGCATGAACATCACGCATGCCGAGCCGTATGAACAGTTCGTGACGCGCTACGGCGCTCGCGCCGCCGCGCTGCGGCCGATGCTCGACGCGTTCGGCCCGGAAGCCGTGCGCGCCTGGGTGCATGGCCTGGGCATCGAGACCTTCGTCGGCACGTCCGGCCGCGTGTTCCCCACCGAAATGAAAGCCGCGCCGCTGCTGCGCGCGTGGCTGCACCGGCTGCGCGAAGCCGGCGTGCAATTCCACCAGCGCCACCGCTGGATCGGCTGGACCGAAGGCGCGCTGCGTTTCGATACGCCGGCCGGCGAACTGCTCGCGCACACCGACGCCACGGTGCTCGCCCTCGGCGGTGCCAGCTGGGCGCGTCTGGGTTCGGATGGCGCCTGGCTGCCGGTGCTGGCGCAGCGCGGCATCGGCGTGGCGCCGCTGCGGCCGTCCAACTGCGGCTTCGATGTGGCATGGAGCGCCGTGTTCTCGGAACGCTACGCGGGACAGCCGCTGACGACGGTCGCCGCGACCTGGACCGATGGCGCCGGGCAGCGCGTACGCAGGCAGGGGCAGTTCGTCGTGACGGCGACCGGTGTCGAGGGCAGCCTGATCTACGCGATGTCCGCGCCGGTGCGCGACCAGGTGGAGGCGCACGGCGGCGCCGTGGTCGAGCTGGACCTGCTGCCCGATCTATCCATCGAACGCGTGCTCGGGGAAGTCGCGCGGCCACGCGGGTCGCGCTCGATGTCGAGCCACCTGCAGGGCCGGCTCGGCATCAAGGGCGTCAAGGCCGGATTGCTGCATGAATGCCTGAGCAAGGATCAGTATGCCGATCCCGTTACGCTGGCGCGCGCCCTGAAGGCATTGCCGCTGACGCTGGGCGCGCCGCGGCCGATCGACGAAGCCATCAGCAGTGCCGGCGGGGTGGCGTTCGAGGCGCTCGAAGGCACGATGCTGCGCGCCATGCCGGGGGTGTTCGTTGCCGGGGAGATGGTGGACTGGGAGGCGCCGACCGGGGGGTATTTGTTGACGGCTTGCCTGGCGGGAGGCGTGGCGGCGGGGCGGGATGTGGCCGACTGGCTTCACGTCTGCCGGTAACGCAGGCCGCGAAGGCTTGCTCCGCAAACCGTGCCGACATTGCTGTTCACACGGGTGGCGACGCAGTAAAGTCTCACGTTGATTCTATTTCGGGTCCGCCGTTCCTGATGTCGTCGATCGTCTCCATGCTTCCCTTGCTGCTCCCCTATACTGCACTGTTCGTGATCGCATGGACGATGCCGGGGCGCTTGCCGCTCGTGCTCCTTGCCGTTATCGCCGGTTTACCGCTCGGGTGGCTTGTATTCGAGGGTTTCCGATCAGCAGGAGATGCCCCCGGCGGCGCAGGTCTGGGCATTCTCCTCGTGACAGTATTGCTGTGCGCAGCGGTCGCTGGCCTGCTTTCAGGCGTGGTGACCAGGACAATTTCATTATGGGTTCCGGTCGTCGCCGGCGTGAACATCCGGTGCGTGGTACTCGTGCTGTCAGGATTCCTGAGCATCCCTTCTGTCCTGGCCGCATCGTTTTGGTGGTCGCAATGGAGCGTACGAGTTCCGGACGAATCGTGTTTGAATGCAAACCACCACGTGATGGTCGCGGGAGCGGAACTCTGGCTGCCCTCGGCGCCAATATTTACTGCCTGGACAGGTGACACGGACTTGTATTCGTTTTCGTCGCACAAAAGCATGCGCGCTTTTTGCAGCATCAGTCGTCAGGCAAAGATGCCGATCGACCTCGTAAATCTTCAAATCAATCTGGAAGAGCTAAGGTCCAAAGCCTTTCCGCTGCAAAAAAGATTTTGCGCTTCACGTGACAGCGCCCTGCCAAAGCTGCTTTGCGATATCGACATGTCCACGGCGCAGTCGAGTCACGGTTTTCCTGAAGACATCTCGTTACACTCACCGTCTACGGATTACTACGAGAAAATGCGGACAAACGACCGCGGCGCTTATGCCGCATTTGTCAGGGAAAGAGACGCCGGCATAGCGACCGGGCGACCGCTGCAGCAATCGGTTACCGGCGACTTCAGCCGTTTCTCCAACGGCTATTGGATCGCTCGTGATGAAGCATGGAGAAACGATGCGGGTGAACCTTACACCTTGTATTGTCATGATACACCGCCATCGGGCATGCTTTTATGCAGTACGACGTACCGTCTGATCCTGGGCCCCCAGGTAACGTACGGTTTCCGTGCCAATCAGGATGAGCTCGCATCGGTCGCGAAAACGGTGGATTTGAACCTGCATGTCCTGCTCGATAGCATCACCAGCAAGCAGCATCGCGAATAACCGTCTCGAGACTGGGACTAAAACCTGGCCGCAACCGACCAGTCCTGTTCCGGTTGCTTCAAAGGTTTCCATGTCGCCCGGAATTGCTGGTGAGCGCTCTCTTGTCGCCGAGCCTGGACTCGATCCGATGTTTTCGGCGGCAGCAACGATCCATCACTCGAAACTGACATTCCCCGACCCCGTCCGGCTCACATTCCTCTGATCCGGATTCCCGTACACCGTCACATCCCCGCTGCCGGCCACCGCCACGGTGGCCGATCCCCGCGCGAAGATATCCGTGTTGCCGGAACCCTTGACCGCCACAGAAACCGTATTCGAGGCCATGTGCTGCGCGTCGATGGTGCCCGAGCCGGTCAGCTCCGTGGTCAGCGCGTCGCACGTGCCGGAAACGTTGATCGACCCCGAACCGAACAGCGCCAGGTTCACATCCTCGCTGCTGCCGGACTTCAGGTCCAGGTCGCCGTTGCCGTGCACGGCGGCTTTCACGTGCCGGTAGCGGCCCGAGAACGACAGGCCGCCGGAGCCGTTCACGGTGATCGTCAGCCGCTCGCCGGAAAAACCGGTGATGCTGCTGTCGCCGCTGCCGCGGATCTCCACCGACTGCAGCGACGGCAGCACGGCTTCCACCTGCAGCGGGCGCTTGTGGTGGAACAGCATGCCGGTGGTGGCGATGTGCAGCGTGCCGTTTTCCTCCGACGTTGCGACGTTGCCTAGCAGGCGCTGCTCGCCGCGCACCTTCAGCGAGGGCGTGCTGCCCTGGCGCAGTGTCAGGTCGATCGGGCCCTGCAGGTCGATCGCCGTGATGCCGTAGCCGATCGCGCGCGCCTCGGTGCGGGTGACGCGGCCGGCCGTCGTCGAAGGGTTGGCCACGCCCTGCGCCCGCAGCATGCTGTACGACACGCCGATCAGCCCCAGCGCGAGGACGAACAGCGACAGGCCCACTTTAACAAGAGTGCGGATGCGCATCAGCGGCCCCGCATCAGTGACTGGTTCATCTGCACGTAGCGGCGCAGGCCAATGGCCGTGTAGCGCGTGACCACCAGCGACAGCAGGAACAGTGCGATGCCGCCCAGCACGAGGCCGAAGCCGATCACCGTCTGCGTGGCGCGCGAGGCGCCTTCCGGGTCGACGCTGATGCGCACGCTGCCGTCGGCCATCGCCTCGGCGTTATCCAGCAGGCGGCCGGAGCGGCTCGATTCGTCGTCGAGTTCCTGCTGCAGCCCCGGCGAGCGCTGCTGGCTGACTTCGATGCCGCGGTCGCCGATCGAAACACGGGTCTGCAGGCGCTCGCCGCGCGCTTCGCCGTCATGGTGATTGTCCTCGTTGTCGACCAGGTGGTGCAGCGGGCCGGCGAGGATCATTTCGTTGGCGCCGGCCAGGCCGCTGGCGGCCACGGCGATGCCGCTGACATAGAAGCTGAACGAACACACGTACACGGTCAGCAGCAGGGCCGCGAACACCGCCGCCGGCACCACCATGAACAGGTTGAACACGGCCAGGCCGGCGAACGACACCAGCATGCGGCCGAAGCTGGCCGGGGTCTTGCGCTGTTCGAACGATTGCAGGTGCACGTTGGCGCGCAGGGTCATGGCGATCTTGCGTGGATCGTCCAGTTCGGCCGCGACATCGGTTTCGGTGCGACCGGCGTTGATGCCGTCGACGAAGCGCTGCTCGTAGTACGCCAGCGTTTTCGCCGCCGTTTCGGGCGGCAGGCCGGCCATGGCCCTGGCGAGTGCGTCGAGATAGTCCTGCTTGCCCATCGGGTGTTCCTAGTTCATTGCCAGTTGCAGCGCAACGGGGTGGCCGTTCGCTTCGATCCCGACGATCGCCACTGCGCTTAGCAGCACGATTGCCAGGACGGCAATAGTTGTGAATGCGGTTTTCATGTCCAGTCCTCCGATGTTGCCACTGTACGGTGTTGGCAAGGAGCATGCCAACGCACTGCGACAGGCTGCAGGAATGCGGGGGCAGGCGGCAATGGAGAAGGACAGGGCGTCAGCCCAGCAGTTTCGCCGCGGCCTGGCCGCTGCGCACCGCCATCTCCAGCGTGGCGGGGTAGTCGCCGGCCGTGAAGTCGCCGGCCAGCACGAGGCCGGCCAGCGGCGTGGCGTTCCCCGGCCGCGCCAGCCCGGCCGTGCAGGCATAGGTGGCGCGCTTTTCGGTGACGACTTTCGTCCAGCCGGGGCTGGCCAGTTCCGGGCGGCCGAACGCCTGCGCCAGTTGGGCGGCGATTGCGACGGCCAGTTCCTGCTGGGGCAGGGCGGCCGCCGCGCCCGACGCGCTGACGATGACCGCCAGCAGCCCGGCCTGCGCCGGATCGAGGCGGCCGCGGTCGAACACGAACTGGCCCCAGCGGCCTGCGGACGGCGCGTCTTCCAGTGCGTAGAACGGCAGCGCCAGGCGCACATTTTCCGGATAGTGCAGGTAGCAGGTGGTGATCGGCTCGTACGTGAAAGCGGCCAGCTGGGCGACGACGGGCGCCGCTTCGGGCAGCGGCGCCAGCAGCGCGGCGGTGGCGGCGGGCGATGCGGCCACCACCACCTTGTCGAACGGTTCGCCGTCGAGCAGCCAGCCGCCGTCAAGCGGCGCGACCTCCGCTACTTTTGCACCTGACCGAATCGTGGCGCCGTGCCGTTCCAGCCAGCGCGCGGCGGCATCGGGGAACAGCGCCGACAGGTCGTGCCGGGGCAGCAGCATGTCCGACGCCTTGCGGCGGGCGCCCAGGCTGTCGCGCAGCACGGCCAGGAACACCTGCGCGGACGCGGTTTCGAGCGGCGTGTTCAGCGCGGCCAGGCACAGCGGCCGCCACATCAGGTCGACCAGGCGCGCGGTCTGGTCGAAGCGCACCAGCAGTTCGGCCACGGTGCAGTCGTTGTCGAGCCGCCAGCCCATCCAGCGCGCGGTGGTGGAAAAGCGCGCCATCGCCAGCTTGTCTTCGCGCGCCAGGCCGGTGGCGCGCAGCAGCGCGATGGCCAGGTGCAGCGGCGCCGGCAGGCGCGGCGCGACGAAATCCATGCCGCCCGGCGGGTAGCGCATCTGCAGCGGCAGCGCAAGAAGCGCGCGGTCCAGGTCGACCCCGACCGTGCGCATCAGCTTCAGCGACGCGGCGTAGGCGCCCAGCATGATGTGCTGGCCGTTGTCGAGCGTGCGCCCGCCCGCTTCGATGCGCCGCGCGCGGCCGCCGAGCGTGCGCGCCGCCTCGAACAGCGTTACCGCGGCGCCACGGCGGGCCAGTTCGACGGCCGCCGCGCAGCCGGCCCAGCCACCGCCGACGACGGCAACGCGATCAGCCACGTACGTACGTCTTCCACGCCAGCCACAGTTTGCGGATCGGCGTCAGCGAAATGCGCTGCGTCAGCACGTGGAAGCCATCGCGCTCGATCTCGTCGAGCAGCGTGCGGTAGATGGCGGCCATCATCAGGCCGGGGCGCTGCGCGCGCCGGTCTTCCTTCGGCAGCAGCGCGAACGCTTCGTCGTAGGCCGCCTGCGCGCGGGACGTCTGGAACGCCATCAGCTTCGTGAAATTGTCCGTGTGGCGGGCGTTGAGCAGGTCCGCGGCGGTCACGCCGAACTGCTGCAGTTCGTTGATCGGCAGGTAGATGCGGCCCTTGCGCGCGTCCTCGCCCACGTCGCGGATGATGTTCGTCAGCTGGAACGCGTGGCCCAGCTTCTCCGCGTAGCGCAGCGTTTCCGGCCGGGTGGAACCGAAGATGCTCGCCGACAGCAGGCCCACCACACCGGCCACGTGCCAGCAGTATTTCGACAGGCCGGCGTAATCCAGGTAGCGGGTCTGGTTCAGGTCCATCTCCATGCCGTCGATGACGGCCTGCATGTGTTCCTGCTGCAGGCCGAACGGGGCGACGTGCGGCAGCAGCGCCTGCGTGACGGGGTGCGTGGGCTTGCCGGTGTACATGGTCGCCACTTCGGTGCGCCACCAGGCGAGCTTGATGCGGGCCAGCGATTCGTCGGTGCACTCGTCGACGGTGTCGTCCACTTCGCGGCAGAACGCATACAGCGCCGTGATCGCGCGCCGGCGTTCGGGCGGCAGGAACAGGAAGCTGTAATAGAAACTCGAGCCGCTGGCGGCGGCTTTCTGCTGGCAGTAATCGTCGGGAGACATGTAATTATTTTGCAATATTGCGCTGTTGAAGGCGCTATTCTAGCGGCAAGGGCCGCAGCGCGCGCCAGAAAACTTTCAGCCAGTCGCCGCGGCGCAGCACCGGGCGGCGCCGGAACACGTCATAATCCACTTCCTCGATTGCCTCCAGGATGCGCAGGCCGCCATGCACGACCAGTCGCAGTTCCATGCCGATGCGCCCGGGCAGGCGCCATGCCAGTGGCGCGCCGGACAGCATCAGCGCGCGGGTGCGTTCCACTTCGAAGCGCATCAGCGTGCGCCACTTGCCGTGCGACGTCGCGTCGTGCAGGTGCGCTGGCGAGATGGCGAAGCGGGCCAGGTCTTCCATCGGCACGTAGATGCGCTCCTTCTGCTGGTCGATCGCCACGTCCTGCCAGAAGTTGATCAGCTGGAGCGCCGTGCAGATCGCATCGGAGTCGCGCACGTTGTCCGGCGTGGCCGCGCCATACAGATGCAGCATCAGGATGCCCACCGGGTTGGCCGAGCGCCGGCAGTAGTCGAGCAGCTCGCCGTAGGTCTGGTACCGGGTCACCGTCACGTCCTGCCGAAACGCGGACAGCAGGTCGTGGAACGGCCGGAACGGCAGCTCGTGTTCGGCGATGGCGGCGGCAAGGCGCTCGAAGACAGGGCCGCCCGGCGGCGTACCGAGTTCGATGTGGACCAGCGCCGCCTCGTATTCCTTCAACGCGGCAAGGCGCTCCGCGGGCGTGGCATCGCCTTCGTCGGCCACGTCGTCGGCGCCGCGGGCAAACCCGTAGATGGCCTGCACTGCAGGGACGAGCCGGCGCGGCAACAGCAGCGACGCGACGGGGAAGTTTTCATAATGGTCGACTGCCATGGGGGTCTGCGCGGCTAACTGACGCGAAAGTCATTTGCAAATGGATACGCCACGTCTATAATTTTCTACTCGTTTTGATAATTACTTAACGGAAAGTCATATATTTCAGCCCGCAATCATAGTGGCTAAGCGCCGTTGCCGCAATTGCAGCCGATCCAGAGTGAAGGAAATCACCGTGCAAGTCCCGAAGCCCTACCTGATTGCGGCCGCCGCCGTGCTGCTGGCTGCCTGTTCGAAACCGCCGGAAAAGACGGAAGACGTGCGGCCCGTGCGCGCGATCGTGCTGCACAGCTCCGATGTGGACGTGAACGCCGAGTTTTCCGGCGAGGTGCGGGCACGCTACCAGTCGCAGGTGGGCTTTCGCGTCCCCGGCAAGATCGTCTCGCGCAAGGTCGATGTCGGCACCGCGGTACGCAAGGGCCAGGTGCTGATGCAGCTCGATCCGCAGGATCTGAAGCTGGGGCAGGCGCAGGCGCTGGCCACGTTGCGCGCCAACGAGACGAACCGCGACCTGGCGCAGGCGGACGTGAAGCGCTATCGCGAGCTGCGCACGCAGAATTTCGTGGCCCAGGCGGTGCTGGATGAAAAGGAGTCGGCTTTGCGGGCGGCCGAGGCCCAGGTGGATGCGGCGCGCGCCGCCTACCGCGAACAGTCGAACCAGGCCGGCTATGCCAGCCTGGTGGCGGATGTGGATGGTGTCGTCACGCAGGTGGCGGCCGAAGCGGGGCAGGTGGTGGCGGCCGGGGCGCCCGTCGTCACCGTGGCGCGCACCGATGAAAAGGAAGTGGTGTTCGGCGTGCCGGAAGACCGGGTGGATGTGCTGCGCGATGTGTCCGACGTGCGCGTGCGCCTGTGGGCCGCCCCCGAGAAGGTGGTGGCAGCGAAGATCCGCGAAGTGTCGCCGGTGGCCGATCCGGCCACGCGCACCTATCCGTTCAAGGTCACGCTGCCGGCCACGCTCACGCAGGCCAAGCTGGGCATGACGGCGGTGGTGCGGTTCGCGTCGAAATCGGCGCAGCCGAAGATCAAGGTGCCCCTTACAGCGCTGTACCATGAACGCAATGCCACCTCGGTGTGGGTCGTCGAGAAGGGCGCCGTGCGCCTCGCGCCGGTCACGGTGGTGGCCGCCGACGGCAACGATCTCGTGCTGGGCAGCGGCGTGACGGCCGGCCAGACGGTCGTCACGGCCGGCGTGCACCTGCTCAAGCCGGGCCAGAAAGTGCGCATCCTCGGCGAGGATGCGCTGCAGGCGCCCGTGCCGAAGACCGCCCCCGCCAAGGGGGCATGATGAAGGATTTCAACCTGTCGCGGTGGGCGCTCGAACACATCCCGCTGACGCGCTACCTGATCGCCGTGATGCTGATCGGCGGCATGCTCAGTTACAAGAACCTGGGCCAGGACGAAGACCCGCCGTTCACCTTCCGCATCATGGTCGTGCAGGCGTTCTGGCCCGGTGCCACGGCGCTGCAGATGGCCAACCAGGTCACCGACAAGCTGGAAAAGAAACTGCAGGAAACGCCGTACATCGACGAGATCAGCAGCTATTCGAAGCCGGGGCAGACGCTGATCATGCTCAGCCTGCGCGAATCGACGCCGCCGAAGGAAACCGGCAATGCCTGGTACCAGGTGCGCAAGAAGGTGGGCGATATCGCCGGCACATTGCCGCAGGGCGTGATCGGGCCGACCTTCAACGACGAATTCGGCGACACCTATGGCTCGATCTTCGCGCTGTCCGGCGACGGCTTCACGTATGCGGAGATGAAGGACTACGCCGACTTCGTGCGCCAGCAGCTGCTGCGCGTGGGCAAGGTGTCGAAAGTCGAACTGTTCGGCGTGCAGGACGAGAAGATCGACATCGAATTCTCGCACCAGAAGTTCGCGCAGCTGGGCATTCCGTTCGAGCAGATCGTCAACCAGATCGCCACGCAGAATACGGTGGAAGCCACCGGCACGCTGGTCACGCCCACCGACAACCTGCAAGTGCGGGTGACCGGCGCGCTGGCCACCGTGAAGGACCTGGAAAACCTCGAGCTGCGCGCCGGCAGCACCACGTTCCGGCTGGGCGACTTCGCCACCATCCGGCGCGGCTACCAGGACCCGCCGCGCGACAAGATGCGCTTCAACGGCAAGGACGTGATCGGCCTGGGCGTGTCGATGGAAAAGGGCGGCAACATCATCGAGATGGGCAAGGCGCTCGAAGAGACCGTATCCAACCTGAAGACCAAGCTGCCGGTCGGCATCGAGCTCGATCGCGTATCGGACCAGCCGCAGGCGGTGACGGCGTCGGTCGGCGAATTCGTCCACACGCTGATCGAGGCGGTGCTGATCGTGCTGGCGGTCAGCTTCCTGGCGCTGGGCCTGCACACGAAGCCGAAGCTGCGCCTCGACGTGCGGCCGGGCCTGGTGGTGGCGCTGACGATCCCGCTGGTGCTGGCGGTGACGTTCCTGTTCATGCGTATGCTGAACATCGACCTGCACAAGATCTCGCTGGGCGCGCTGATCATCGCGCTGGGCCTGCTGGTGGACGATGCCATCATCGCGGTCGAAATGATGGTGCGCAAGATGGAGGAGGGCCTGTCCCGGCTCGAGGCGGCCACGTTCGCCTACACGTCGACCGCGCTGCCGATGCTGACCGGCACGCTGATCACGGTGGCCGGCTTCGTGCCGATCGGCCTGGCGCAATCGACGGCGGGCGAGTACACGTTCTCGCTGTTCTCCGTGAACGCGATCGCGCTGATCATGTCATGGGTGGTCGCGGTGGTGTTTACGCCCTATATCGGCTACCTGCTGCTGAAGGTGCAGCCGCATGCGCCGGGCGAGCATGGCCACGAGGTGTTCGACACGCTGGGCTTTCGCAAGTTCCGCGCCGTGGTCACGTGGTGCGTCACGTGGCGCAAGACGACGATCGCCGCCACGCTGGTGATCTTCGCGCTGGGCGTGTACGGCTTCAATTTCATCGAAAAGCAGTTCTTCCCCGATTCGTCGCGGCCGGAGCTGATGGTGGAGATGTGGTCGCCGGAAGGTACCGCCTTCGCCGCCAACGAGGCGCAGGTGAAGAAGTTCGAGGCGTTCATCCGCAAGCAGCCGGGCGTGGTATCGGTCACCAGTTATGTGGGCACCGGCAGTCCGCGCTTCTACCTGCCGCTGGACCAGATCTTCCCGCAGTCGAACGTGTCGCAGATCGTGGTGCTGCCGAAGGACCTGCAGGCGCGCGCCGAGCTGCACAAGAAGATCACGCAGGTGTTCCATGACGATTTTCCCGAGGTGCGCGGCCGGGTGAAGCTGCTGCCGAACGGGCCGCCGGTGCCGTATCCGGTGCAGTTCCGCGTGACCGGCACCGAGGTGGACAAGGTGCGCGCCATCGCCGACCAGGTCAAGGACATCGTGCGTGCGAACGCCGGCGCGATCGGCACGAACGACAACTGGAACGAATCGGTCAAGGTGCTGCGGCTTGACCTGGACCAGGACCGCATGCGCGCGCTGGGCGTGACGACGCAGACCGTGATGCGGGCGGCGAACACGATCCTGTCCGGCACCGTGGTCGGCCAGTTCCGCGAAGGCATCCGGCTGATCGACATCCAGGTGCGCCAGCCGCTGGCGGAGCGCCAGACCATCGAGATCCTGAACAACACCAACGTGCCGACGGCCAGTGGCCGTTCGGTGCCAATCTCGCAGCTGGCGCGCGTGGAATTCGTGTGGGAGCCGGGCGTGGTGTGGCGCCTGGGCCGCGAATGGGCCATTACCGTGCAGGCCGACGTGGTCGAAGGCATCCAGGGGCCGACCGTGTCGGGCCAGATCAACCCGCAACTGGCGGACCTGCGCGCGCGCCTGCCGGCCGGCTACAAGATCGAGGAGAAGGGCGCCGCCGCCGACAGCGGCGAGGCCGAGCAGTCGATCGCGGCCAACCTGCCGCTGGCGCTGTTCCTGATCTTCACGCTGCTGATGCTGCAGCTCCACAGCTTCTCCCGTGCCCTGCTGGTATTCCTGACCGGGCCGCTGGGCGTGGCCGGCGCGGCGTTCGCGCTGCTGCTGCTGGGAAGGCCGCTGGGCTTCGTGGCGAACCTGGGCATCATCGCGCTGTTCGGCATGATCATCCGCAATTCGGTCATCCTGGTCGACCAGATCGAGCAGGACATCAAGGCCGGCGCGGCGCCATGGGATGCAATCGTGGAATCGGCGGTGCGGCGCTGCCGGCCGATCCTGCTGACCGCGGCCGCCGCGGCGCTGGCGATGATTCCGCTGTCGCGCTCGGTATTCTGGGGGCCGATGGCGGTGGCGATCATGGGCGGCCTGGTACTGGCGACGGCATTGACGCTGCTGTTCCTGCCGGCGCTGTATGCCGCGTGGTTCCGTGTGAAAAAGCCGGCCGGATAAGGTGCGCACGCGAATGAGCCGGTGCCGGCGCGGATAATGCGCCGGCAATGGAAATGCCGCTTCGGCCGGCTTATTAATTGATCAGTTGGCGAATGGTCAAAAATCATCCCCATTTTGGGGAAAAACCAGTAAAATGCCGTGTTGAAGTTGAAAGCCCCTGCCGTGCGCAGGGCAGGGCGACCCGTTTTCACTTAATGGTCGCCCTTTGCTTTTGTGCAAAGTAGCAATGGGTAAGCAGGACATCTTCGAAAAGTGCCGCGCCGGTTTCGGGCGGGACACTTTTCGAGGTTCCCTGTCCCCAAAGCGCGAGGATGGCGAAATTGGTAGACGCACCAGGTTTAGGTCCTGACGCCAGCAATGGTGTGGGGGTTCGAGTCCCCCTCCTCGCACCAACAGTATTCACAATTTTTTGGACGATTTTTACATGGCAACTGCTGTCGAAAACTTGGGCAAACTCGAACGCCGAGTCACGATTTCCTTCCCGCTGTCGGACGTACGTTCCGAAGTGGAAAAGCGCCTGAAGGTGCAGGCCAAGTCCGCGCGCGCTCCCGGCTTCCGCCCGGGCAAAGTGCCGATGAAGATGGTCGCTGCACAGTACGGCTACCAGATCGAGACCGAAGTCCTGAACGACAAGGTCGGCCGCGCGTTCAACGACGCCGCCAATGAAAACAATCTGCGCGTTGCCGGTTACCCGAAGATCGAGCCGAAAGAAGGCTCCCCGGAAGGCCAGCTGTCCTTCGACGCGACGTTCGAGGTGTACCCGGAAGTCGAAATCGGCGACCTGTCGCAGGTCGAGGTGGAGACCGTGAAATCGTCCGTCACCGACGCCGAGATCGACAAGACGATCGATATCCTGCGCAAGCAGCGCGTGCACTTCCACACCAAGGGTGAGGCAGGCGAGCATGGCGACGGCGGCGAAGCCGTGGCCGCCAACGGCGACCGCGTGACCGTGGACTTCACGGGCACCATCGACGGCGTGGAATTCGCCGGCGGCAAGGCCGAAGACTACGTGTTCGTGCTGGGCGAAGGCCGCATGCTGCCGGAATTCGAGGCGGCGACCGTGGGCCTGAAGGTGGGCGAGGCGAAGACCTTCCCGCTGGCATTCCCAGAGGACTACCATGGCAAGGACGTGGCCGGCAAGACCGCCGAGTTCACCATCACGCTGAAGAAGCTGGAATGGGCGCACCTGCCGGAAGTGGACGCCGAGTTCGCGAAATCGCTGGGCGTGGCCGACGGCGACCTGGCCAAGATGCGCGACGACATCAAGGTCAACCTGGAACGCGAAGTGAATGGCCGCGTCAAGGCGCGCAACAAGGAAGCCGTCATGGACGCGCTGGTGAAGACCGCCACGCTGGACGTGCCGCAGGCCCTGATCGACCAGGACACCGAGCGCCTGGCCGAGATGACCCGCCAGGACATGGCTTCCCGCGGCATGAACGTAAAAGATGTACCATTCCCTCCAGAGCTGTTCAAGGACAAGGCCGAGCGCCGCGTGCGCCTGGGCCTGATCCTGTCCAAGCTGGTAGGCGACAACGAACTGCAGGCCACGCCCGACCAGGTGAAGGCGCAGATCGAAGACTTCGCGCAGAGCTATGAAGACCCGCGCGAAGTGCTGAAGTACTACTACAGCGACCGTCGCCGCCTGGCCGAGGTGGAAGCCCTTGTATTGGAAGAAAACGTCGTTACTTATGTCCTGGGCCTGTCCAAGACGTCGGCGAAGAAAGTGCCGTTCGACGAATTGATGGGAAGCGCAGCACAGGGCTAACGCAGCAAGGTTAGGTCAACTCTGTACAACATCCGGCACCGGCCGGCTGACTTGATGTGATGGGTCAGCCGGCCGGTGCGCTTCACAAGGAAAAGGAATGATCGGAATGAACCGCAATCCGGCACTGGACACGGAAATGCTCGGCCTGGTGCCGATGGTCATCGAACAGAGCGGCCGTGGCGAGCGCTCGTATGACATCTACTCGCGCCTCTTGAAGGAACGCGTGATCTTCATGGTGGGCCCGGTCAACGACCAGATGGCCAACCTGATCGTGGCGCAGCTGCTGTTCCTGGAAAGCGAAAATCCCGACAAGGATATCTCGCTGTACATCAATTCTCCAGGCGGCTCCGTTTCGGCCGGCCTGGCGATCTTCGACACGATGCAGTTCATCAAGCCGGACGTGTCGACGCTGTGCACGGGCATGGCCGCGTCGATGGGTGCGTTCCTGCTGGCCGCGGGCGCGAAAGGCAAGCGTTTCTCGCTGCCGAACTCGCGCATCATGATTCACCAGCCCTCCGGCGGTTCCCAGGGCCAGGCGTCGGATATCGAAATCCAGGCCAAGGAAATCCTGTACCTGCGCCATCGCCTGAACAGCATCCTGGCCGAGCGCACGGGCCAGACGATCGACCAGATCGCCAAGGATACCGACCGCGACCGCTTCATGTCCGGCGACGAAGCCGCTGAATATGGCTTGATCGACAAGGTGTTGACGACCCGCGCTTGATTCAACACAAGCGGTGGCCAGCGCGTCCCAGCAAATGCGCGAAAAATACGCCCGGACGCCACACCGTTCCGGGCGTTTTATTTTTATTTCGGGTAGCATGTAGTTGTGTGCAGGACTTCTTGCCCCACCACATGCCGTATTGCAGCCGTATTGCAGCCGTATTGCTGCTGTAATGCAGCCGTATTGCAGCGGTATTGCATTCGGCCACATGTCATCTGATACATCGATCAATGCGTTCCATGGTGATGCGTTCCCTGGTGTGCCGGCTGATGCCTCATATGACATGTCGCATGACCTGACGTAATATGACTTATCCTGAACTGCCATCGGCAACACATCGATCGAATCATCCAGCGGCACTACAGCAACTTGTGCAGCACCATTCTTGTAACTAAAGAAAACGTCCCATGTCCGACAAAAAATCTTCCAGCGGCGAAAAACTTCTGTACTGCTCCTTCTGCGGCAAGAGCCAGCACGAGGTCAAGAAGCTGATCGCCGGGCCCTCCGTCTTCATCTGCGACGAGTGCATTGATTTGTGCAATGACATCATCCGCGACGAGACGTCCAGCATCGAATCCGTGACGGGCGCCAAGTCGGACTTGCCGACCCCCCACGAAATCGCAGAACTGCTCAACCAGTATGTGATCGGCCAGCAGACGGCCAAGCGCATCCTGTCCGTGGCAGTCTACAACCACTACAAGCGCCTGAAGCACCTGGGCAAGAAGGATGATGTCGAACTGGCCAAGAGCAATATCCTGCTCGTCGGCCCGACCGGTTCCGGCAAGACGCTGCTGGCGCAAACGCTGGCCCGCATGCTGAACGTGCCGTTCGTGATCGCCGATGCCACCACGCTGACCGAAGCGGGCTATGTGGGCGAAGACGTCGAGAACATCATCCAGAAACTGCTGCAGAGCTGCAACTACGATGTCGAAAAGGCCCAGCGCGGCATCGTCTACATCGACGAGATCGACAAGATCTCGCGCAAGTCCGACAACCCGTCGATCACCCGCGACGTGTCCGGCGAAGGCGTGCAGCAGGCGCTGCTGAAGCTGATCGAAGGCACGATGGCGTCGGTGCCGCCGCAGGGCGGCCGCAAGCACCCGAACCAGGATTTCGTGCAGATCGATACCACGAACATCATGTTCATCTGCGGCGGCGCGTTCGACGGCCTGGCGAAGATCATCTCGAACCGGTCGGAAAAGAGCGGCATCGGCTTCTCCGCCACCGTGAAGAGCCAGGAACAGCGCTCCAACAGCGATATCCTGCTGGAAGCGGAGCCGGAAGACCTGATCAAGTTCGGCCTGATCCCCGAGCTGGTGGGCCGCCTGCCGGTGGTCGCCACGCTCGCCGAGCTGACCGAGGAAGCACTGATCCAGATCCTGGTCGAGCCGAAGAACGCGCTGATCAAGCAGTACGGCAAGCTGCTGGAGATGGAAGGCGCCGAGCTGGAAATCCGCCCGGCCGCCCTGCACGCGATCGCCCGCAAGGCGCTGGCGCGCAAGACCGGCGCGCGCGGCCTGCGTTCGATCCTGGAGCACGCACTGCTGGACATTATGTATGACCTGCCGAATCAGCAAAATGTCACCAAGGTGGTAATCGATGAAAATACCATTACCCAAGGTGCAAAACCGTTGTTGATTTATCAGGAGTCGGCGAAAGCCTCCGGCGAAAACTGATCGATTGGATGGAATGCCGGCCGTGCACCGGTCGAAAAAAGCGTTTTGCATCCGTGGAGCAACGCAGTACAATCGAAACCAATAAGAGAAGCAGGCTTCACTCGAAAAGCCACTCGCGGCGCTCGTCGCGCGTGGCTTTTTTATTTGCTGCTGCTGACTTTTAGAGCATCGCCGCCAATGTTTTCGACAAAGATTATGTGTTGAAGAGAATTATTCCGGCGGCGGGTCTTGTGATTTCGGCTGCGAGTGCCAACATCATAAACATGCTTTTACATAAGGTACGCCATGACAACTTCCAAATTAACTGAGCAGACCCAACTGCCGTTGTTGCCTTTACGGGATGTCGTCGTTTTCCCGCATATGGTGATACCCCTGTTCGTGGGGCGTCCAAAATCGATCAAGGCGCTGGAAGCAGCAATGGAACAGGGCAAGAGCATCATGCTTGCCGCGCAAAAGGCCGCCGCCAAGGACGAGCCATCCCCTTCCGACATTTATGAAATCGGTTGCGTCGCCAACATCCTGCAAATGCTGAAGCTGCCCGACGGTACTGTCAAGGTGCTGGTCGAAGGCGCGCAGCGCGCACGCATCCGCAAGATTACCGATACCCCCACGCACTTCGTGGCCGAGCTGCAGCCCCTGGAATCGGAAATCGGCGACGATTCCGAGATCGAGGCAATGCGCCGCGCGATCGTGCAGCAGTTCGACCAGTACGTCAAACTGAACAAGAAAATTCCACCCGAGATCCTCGCTTCGCTGTCGGGCATCGACGATGCGGGCCGCCTGGCCGACACCGTGGCCGCCCACCTGCCGCTCAAGCTCGAACAGAAGCAGGTGATCCTGGAAATCTTCAATGTCGCCAAGCGCCTGGAGCACCTGCTCGGCCAGCTGGAAGGCGAACTGGACATCCTGCAGGTCGAGAAGCGCATCCGCGGCCGCGTCAAGCGCCAGATGGAAAAGTCGCAGCGCGAGTACTACCTGAACGAACAGGTCAAGGCCATCCAGAAGGAACTGGGCGAGGGCGAAGAGGGCGCCGATTTCGACGAACTCGAGAAGAAGGTGCTGGCCGCCAAGATGCCGAAGGAGGCACTGGACAAGGCCAACGCCGAGCTGAAGAAGCTCAAGCTGATGTCGCCGATGTCCGCCGAGGCCACCGTGGTGCGCAACTACATCGACACGCTGGTGGGCCTGCCGTGGAAGAAGAAATCCAAGGTCAACGGCGACCTGGCCAATGCCGAGAAAGTGCTCGATACGGATCACTACGGCCTCGACAAGGTCAAGGAACGCATCCTGGAATACCTCGCGGTGCAGCAGCGCGTGGACAAGCTGAAAGCGCCGATCCTGTGCTTCGTCGGTCCCCCGGGCGTCGGCAAGACGTCGCTGGGCCAGTCGATCGCCCGCGCGACCAACCGCAAGTACGTGCGGATGGCCCTCGGCGGCGTGCGCGACGAAGCCGAGATCCGCGGCCACCGCCGTACCTACATCGGCTCGATGCCGGGCAAGGTGCTGCAGTCGCTGTCCAAGGTCGGCGTGCGCAATCCGCTGTTCCTGCTCGACGAGATCGACAAGATGGGCGCCGATTTCCGCGGCGATCCGTCGTCGGCCCTGCTCGAGGTGCTGGACCCGGAACAGAACCACACGTTTTCGGACCACTACATCGAGGTGGACTTCGACCTGTCCGACGTGATGTTCGTGGCCACGTCGAACTCGTACAACATCCCGCCGGCGCTGCTGGACCGGATGGAAGTGATCCGCCTGTCGGGCTACACCGAGGATGAAAAGACCAGCATCGCGCTGCGCTACCTGCTGCCGAAGCAGATCAAGAACAACGGCCTGAACGAAGGTGAAATCACGGTCAGCGAAGCGGCCATCCGCGACGTGATCCGCTATTACACCCGCGAAGCCGGCGTGCGTTCGCTGGAACGCGAAGTGTCGAAGATGTGCCGCAAGGTCGTCAAGCTGCTGTTGCTGAAGAAGACCGAGAAGAAGGTCGCCATCACGCCGAAGAACCTGGACAAGTTCCTGGGCGTGCGCCGCTACGACTTTGGCGTGGCCGAGAAGGAAAACCAGGTCGGCCAGGTGGTCGGCCTGGCATGGACCGAGGTGGGCGGCGACCTGCTGACGATCGAATCGGTCATCATGCCGGGCAAGGGCGGCGTGATCCGCACCGGCACGCTGGGCGACGTGATGAAGGAGTCGATCGAGGCGGCCCGCACCGTGGTGCGCAGCCGTGCGCAGCGCCTGGGCATCAAGGCCGAGATGTTCGAGAAGCAGGACATCCACATCCACGTGCCGGAAGGCGCGACGCCGAAGGACGGTCCGTCCGCCGGTATCGCGATGACCACGGCGATGGTGTCGGTGTTCACCGGCATCCCCGTCCGTGCAGACGTGGCGATGACGGGCGAGATCACGCTGCGCGGCGAAGTGCTGCCGATCGGCGGCCTGAAGGAGAAGCTGCTGGCGGCCCACCGCGGCGGCATCAAGACGGTGCTGATCCCCGAGCAGAACGTGAAGGACCTGGCCGAGATTCCGGACAACGTCAAGAACAAGCTCGAGATCGTGCCGGTGCGCTGGATCGACAAGGTGCTGGAAATCGCCCTGGAGCGGCAGCCGCAACCGCTGGTGGAAGTGCCTGCCGTGGAACCGGTGGCGGCCGCCACGCAGAAGACCGATGGCCCGGCGGAGGTCGTCAAGCACTGACGCGTTCCCGCGTCGTGATCAAACGGGCACCTTCGGGTGCCCGTTTTGCGTTTGAGTGGCCGTTTTTTACAAATTGACGTCTTGACACAATGCAAGTGTGGCTTGTCTAATACGGCCTGAGATTTTTCTCTGCCTTGACATGTACCGTGGCGCAGTCGTTGAGAAACAATGCATACGGTATAAACGATTTAAACCTTTGTGACGGGGAACAAGCTGTGAACAAGACTGAACTGATCGACCATATCGCCACCACCGCTGACATCTCCAAAGCGGCCGCGGCACGCGCGCTGGATGCGATGATCGATGGCGTTACCACCACTCTGGCCAAGAACGACAGCGTTACCCTGGTCGGCTTCGGCACCTTCATGGTGAGCGAGCGCGCTGCCCGTACCGGCCGCAACCCGCGCACGAAAGAAGAGATCACGATCGACGCAGCGAAGGTACCGAAATTTAAGGCTGGTAAAGCGCTGAAAGATGCAGTAAACTAATTGCCTTCGGTGAGCAGCCCAGCTGTTCACCGGCGAAGCAAACTCGGGCGCTTAGCTCAGTTGGTAGAGCGGATCCCTTACAAGGATTAGGTCGGGAGTTCGAGCCTCTCAGCGCCCACCAGCCTGCCTTCGACGAGGCAGGGATTGCAGCAGTAACGATGTAAACAGTATTGTGCGTTTGCTGGAGCGGTAGTTCAGTTGGTTAGAATACCGGCCTGTCACGCCGGGGGTCGCGGGTTCGAGCCCCGTCCGCTCCGCCAGCTACAATGCGCAGTACACACTACCGGGAGCGGTAGTTCAGTTGGTTAGAATACCGGCCTGTCACGCCGGGGGTCGCGGGTTCGAGCCCCGTCCGCTCCGCCAGAATTAGCAAAAAAAGCCCGCGAAAGCGGGCTTTTTTTATGCTAATTCGTTTGCGGGCGGAGTGCTTCCCCTGCGGGAAGCACGGCGGGGCTCGAAGGGGTGAGGCAGGGGTTTCGCGAAGCACCGCTTCGCGCCTGCCGAACGATGCAGCCATGCAGGGCTGCAGCTTCGCTTGCAAGCGAAGCCGCGGCCGGCAGGATGTCGGCGAGCCCGTTCGCTCCGCCGCCAGTTGCAAAGAGAAGAACGCGGCGCGCCGGGTTCTTCTCTTTGCAACTCACTTCCCATCCAGCGCCAGCTCATGCTGGTCATCTGGAATCATTGCCGATTTTTCAAATGCTTGCCTTGCTATGCCCGTATGCGCACCCTATAATCGCGAGAGCAGCGAAAGGGGCGAACGCTATTGTTCGCCTTTTTTTTGTAATGCATAACTCATATTAATTGGCCATGTTTGAATTCATACGTACGCATCAAAAGCTGATGCAGATTTTGCTGGCGATCGTGATCATTCCGTCGTTCGTGTTCGTCGGCGTGAGCGGTTACGAGAGCATGGGCGACAGCGCCACGACGCTCGCCAAGGTCGACGGCAAGCCGGTGACCCAGCAGGAGTTCGATAACGCGCTGCGGCGCCAGCTGGACCAGTACCGCCAGCGCTTCGGCGAACAGTTCGACCAGAAGATGTTCGATACGCCGGAATTCCGCCAGAGCGTGCTGGACAGCCTGATCGCGCAGCGCGCGGTCACGTCCGAAGTCGTGCGCGGCCACTTCACGGTGAGCGACGCGGCCTTGCAAAAGGCGATCCTCGACAACATCAAGGATATCCCCGGCATGATCACGCCGGAAGGCAAGGTCGACATCGAGCGTTACCGCGCCACGCTGGCCAACAACAGCGGCCTGACGCCGGAAGGCTTCGAGCAGACGATGCGCCACGACATGGCGGTGCAGCAGCTGGTCAGCGGCGTGCAAGGCACCGCCTTCGCACCGCGCACCGTGTCCAAACTGGTGACGGACCTGACCGAGCAGGAGCGCGACGTACAGGAACTGGCGCTGCCGCTGCAGCAGTTCATTGCGAACGTCAAGGTCACCGACGACATGGTCAAGGCGTACTACGACAAGAACGCCAAGCAATACGCCGTGCCCGAGCAGGCCCGCATCGAATACGTGGTGCTCGATGCGAAAGCGATCGAGAGCCAGGTCAGCGTGACCGACGATGAAGTCGCCGCCTACTACAAGGGCAACGCGGCGCGCTTCACGGCGCCGGAAGAACGCCGCGCCAGCCATATCCTGGTGGCCGTCAACAAGGATGCGAAAGCGGCCGACAAGGCGGCCGCCAAGGCGAAGGCCGAAGCGATCCTGGCGGACCTGAAGAAGGCCCCGGCCAGCTTCGCGCAGGTGGCCAAGGCGAAGTCGGAAGACCCGGGTTCGGCCGAGCAGGGCGGCGACCTGGGCACGATCGAGAAGGGCTCGCTGGTGCCATCCGTCGAGCAGGCGATCTTCGCGCTGAAGCAGGGCGAGATCAGCAACGTGGTCGAGTCCGAATTCGGTTACCACCTGATCACCGTCACGTCGCTGAAGCCGGCGGCCGTCAAGGCGCTGGACGACGTGAAGGCCGACATCGCGGCCGACCTGAAGAAACAGAAAGCCGGCAAGAAGTATTCGGAAGTGGTGGAAACCTTCACCAACACCGTGTATGAGCAGGCCGACAGCCTGAAGCCGGTGGCCGACAAGCTGGGGCTGAAGATCGAAACGGCCGACAACGTGACGCGCACGCCGGCGCCGAACGCCGCGCCGGCACCGTACAGCAATGCCAAGTTCCTGACCGCGCTGTTCTCCGCCGAGTCGGTGAAGAACAAGCGCAACACGGAAGCCGTCGAAGTGGCGCCGAGTACGCTCGTTTCCGGCCGCATCGTCGAGTTCAAGCCGGCGTCGCAGAAGCCGCTGGCCGACGTGGCCGCCGAAATCCGCCAGCGCGTCACGGCCGAGGAAGCCATGAAGGCCGCCAAGGCCGCCGGCGAAGCGAAGCTGGCCGCGTTGAAGAAAGCCGACGATGCCACCGGCTTCAGCCCGGTGCGGACGATTTCCCGCGCCAAGGCTGAAGGCATGCCGCCGCCGGTGGCACGCGCCGTGCTGAAGGCCGATGTGTCGAAGCTGCCGGCGTACGTGGGCGTCGAACTGCCGGGGATGGGCTATGGAGTCTACCGCATCGGCAAGGTGCACCAGCCGGCCGCCGCCGACGAGGCGCGCCTGGCGTCGGCCCGCGAACAGATCGGCAACATCGTCGCCCAGCAGGATATGCTGAACTATGTCGAACTGCTGAAGGACAAGGCCAAGGTCAAGATCCTGCATCCAGCGACCCCCGCCAAGGCGGCCCAGGAGTAAGTGACGCAAGCAGGTCCACCGGCAGGCCCGCAGCATGGGGCCGCGCCGCCAACGAAAAAGCCACCCTCGGGTGGCTTTTTCGTTGTGGCATGCGCCCGCTCAGCCTTCGTGCAACGCACGCGCGGCGGCCAGGAAGGATGCCGGCGCGATGTCCGGCAATGCGATCTCGCGCGCGCTTTCGTACTGCGTGAAATTGCGGTGGATCGAGCGCGTGTACGCAGGATCGTAATGCGCCACCAGCAGTTCGTCGACCAGCGCGGGCATCCGGCCATCGCTGGCCATCTGCTGCCATTGCCCGATCTTCTCCTTGCCGTGCAGGTCCGTCAGGTAGGCCAGCTGCGCGTTCAATGCCGGGGCATTGCATGCGAAGTGCTGGTAGTCCTCGATCAGCAGTTGCACGCGGTGCTCGCGTGCCACCTGCAGCGCGATGCACCGCGATGCGCGCATGCGCTCCATCAGCGCGGCCGGCACGCGCAGCGCGCCCACCTTCTTGCTCTCCGACTCCACGAACACCGGCAGCGCCGGATCGAAGCGGCGCAGGCGATCCCAGATCGACGTCTCGAAGGCCTTCTGCGACGGCTGCGGCTGGCAAGGCATGTTGCCCAGCACGGAGCCGCGGTGCACGGCCAGCTGTTCCAGGTCCAGCACCTGCGCGCCGATCGCCTCGAGCGTGTCGAGCAGCCGCGTCTTGCCGCTGCCGGTGGTGCCGCAGATCACGCGAAAGTCCAGTTCCGGCGCCTGTTCCAGGTCCGCGTTGACGCGGTTGCGGAATGCCTTGTAGCCGCCTTCGAGCTGCACCGCGGGCCAGCCGATCCTGGCCAGGATATGCGCCATCGAGCCGCTGCGGTTGCCGCCGCGCCAGCAATAGACCAGCGGCTTCCATTCGCGCGGCTTGTCGTGCCAGAGCGTGTCGATGTGGCGGGCGATGTTCGCGGCCACCATCGGCGCGCCCAGCTTCTTGGCCTCGAACGCGCCGGTCTGGCGATACAGCGTGCCCACGGCGATGCGCTGCTCGTCGTCCAGCACGGGGCAGTTGATCGCGTTCGGCAGGTGGTCGAGCGCGAATTCGGCCGGCGTGCGGACATCGACGATCGTATCGAATTCATCGAGGCGGGACAGCACATCGTCGATGTGCAGAACTTCTGGATACTTCATTTCAACCTCAGGATGGGCAGCAGGTGCGGCCAGATATTGTTCAGGATGATCGGGTGGGCGCTGGCGAGCGGATGGATGCGGTCGGGCTGGAACATGTCCATCTTTTCCGCCACGCCGTCGAGCATGAACGGCGCCAGGCCCACCTGTTCATCGCGGCTGATGGCGCCGTACATGGCGAAGAATTTTTCGGAGTAATCGCGGCCGTAGTTCGGTGGAATGCGGATGCCGACCAGCAGCACGCGCGCACCGGCGGCGCGCACGGCCTTCACCATCGCGCGCAGGTTGCCGTCCGTGGCCGCGACGGGAAGACCGCGCAGGGCGTCGTTGGCGCCCAGTTCGATCACCACGATGTCCGGCTTGTGCCTGGACAGCAGCGCGGGCATGCGCGTGCGGCCGCCGCTGGATGTTTCGCCGCTGACGCTGGCATTGACGATCCGCATGTCGAATTTCTGCGCCTGCAGCTTGCGTTCGAGCAGGGCCACCCAGCCGGTGCCGCGCGCCAGCCCGTATTCGGCCGACAGGCTGTCGCCCACCACGAGCAGCGTTTTTGGGGCAGAATAAGCGCTCGCCGGGCTGCCCCATAGCAGCAGCGTGGCGCACAGCACCGTAATGAACCGACCAACCAAGCCAAGCAGACCTTCGACCATGCCAGATTTTCCTCACGCGACCGCCAATTTCATTCCAGCCTCGCCGTCATCGCATGCCGGAGGTGCACATGCCGCCAGCGAAGGATCGGGCACCGCCGCGATCGCGGTTACGGGCCTGACCAAGCGCGTGGCCGATGCAAGCGGCGAGCTGACCATTTTGCACAGCGTGGATTTTACCGTGCAAAAGGCCGAGACGCTGGCAATCGTGGGTGCATCGGGGTCGGGCAAGTCCACATTGCTCGGCCTGCTGGCCGGTCTCGACACGCCGAGCGGCGGCACGGTGCTGATCGACGGCACCGATATCTTCGCGCTGGACGAGGATGGCCGCGCTGCGTTGCGCAAGGCCAAGCTCGGCTTTGTGTTCCAGTCGTTCCAGTTGCTGCCGCACCTCACGGCGGTCGAAAACGTGATGCTGCCGCTGGAACTGGCGGGCGACGGCGATGCGCGCGCGAAGGCGCAGGCCATGCTGGGCCGCGTGGGCCTGGAAAGCCGGCTGAAGCATTACCCGAAGTACCTGTCCGGCGGCGAGCAGCAGCGCGTGGCGCTGGCCCGCGCCTTCGTCACGCAGCCGCCGCTGCTGCTGGCCGACGAACCGACCGGCAGTCTCGACGCGGCGACGGGCGAGGCGGTCATCGGGCTGATGTTCGAACTGAACCGTGAGCATGGCTCCACGCTGGTGCTCGTGACGCATGATCCGGCAATGGCGGCGCGCTGCGGCCGCACGATCACGATCGCCGCCGGCCGGCTGGTGTAAGCCGTAGCGTTCAGCGCGGGCGGGCCGGTGCCGCATGGCTGGCCTGCTGCGCCACCAGCTGATTGAGCGCCGTCCGGATCGTGGCCACCAGCTCGCCCGCGGTGAGGCCGATCGGCCCCGCCCCCTCGGCCACCAGCACATCGGCCGCGATACCATGCAGCCAGACGGCCGCCAGGGCGGTTTCCCAGCCGGGCCAGCCCTGTGCCAGCAGCGCTCCCGCCAGGCCGGCCAGCACGTCGCCGGTGCCCGCCGTGGCCAGGCCGGCATTGCCGGTGGGGTTGACGGCGAGGCGGCCGTCCGGCGCGGCGATCACCGTGCCGGAACCTTTCAGTACGACGAACGCATTCAGGCGCGCGGCCAGTGTGCGCGCGGCCGCCAGGCGGTCGGCCTGCACGATGCCGACCGTGGTGTCGAGCAGGCGGGCCGCTTCGAGCGGGTGGGGCGTGGCCAGCGTGGCGGCGGTGCGCCGTGCCGCCGCCTCGCATAGCGACGCGTCGCCGGCCAGCAGGTTCAACGCATCCGCATCGAGCACCAGCGGCTGCGCCGATGCCACGGCGGCGGCCAGCAGGCCGGCGGCCTCGGCACTTGTGCCCAGCCCGGGGCCGGCCACCGTCACGGCGCCACCAAAATCGACATCGCGCGCCGCGCGGCACATCAGTTCCGGCTGGCCCGCATCGGCCGCCAGCGGTTCGCCGGCAAAGCACAGGACCACGCGGCCGGCGCCCGCGTGCAGCGCGGCGCGGCCGGCCAGCACGGGCGCGCCCGCCATGCCCGGCGCGCCGCCCAGCACGAACACGCTGCCGTAGCTGCCCTTGTGGCTGTTGTGCCGCCGCGGCCGCGCTGCGCGCCCGAAGAAGGCCGGGTCGTTCAGGTGCATCGACGGCGGCGGATACAGCGCGGCATCCACTTCCAGTCCGGCGATGATGACGCTGCCCGCGTGATCGCGGCCGTCTCCCGTGTGCAGGCCGGGCTTGTCACCGATGAACGTGATCGTGTGCGTGGCATGCACCGCGCGGCCGCCGGTGCCGACCACGCGGCCGGTATCGGCGTCCAGGCCGCTCGGCACGTCCAGCGCCAGCACCGGGCAGCGCAGCGCGTTGACGGCGTCCACCAGCACGCCCGGCCCTTCCGGCGTGTCGTCCAGCGGCCGTTGCAGGCCGATGCCGAACAGGCCGTCAACGACGAGGTGCCAGCCGCCTTCCTCGATTTCCCGGGCGGATAGTTCAACGAAACGCGCCGGGCTGGCGCGCGCCCGTTCGAAGGCGCGGTCACGCTCGGGCGCGGCGGTTCGCGTGGCGGCAACATGGATGATCGATACCTGCGCGCCTTCCCGGGCGAGATGCACGGCGACCTCGAACGCGTCGCCGCCGTTGTTGCCGGGACCGGCAAGCACCAGCACGTGCGCGCTCGCGGTCGCGCACGGCAGCAGGTCGAGCGCCACGACGGCCGCGGCCCGGCCGGCGCGCCCCATCAGCGTGCCTTCGGGCAGGCCGGCGGCCGCCAGGCGTTCGATGTCGCGGATCTGGGCAACGCTGTACAGTGGATTCATGGCAGCTACTCCTCGATGAACGGTTCATTATAGTGGCTCGCTTTCGCCGGCGGCGACCCGCTACAATGGGGCCTTTGTCGACAGGCGGGGGCGGGCATGGACTGGCAATTCTGGATCGATCGCGGCGGCACGTTCACGGACATCGTCGCGCGCCGCCCCGACGGCGCGCTGCTCACGCACAAGCTGCTGTCCGAGAACCCGGGGCGGTACAGCGATGCGGCGCTGGCCGGCATCCGCCACCTGCTCGGCATGGCGGCGGACGATGCGATACCCGCGGGCCTGGTCGGCGCCGTCAAGATGGGCACCACGGTGGCCACCAATGCGCTTTTGGAACGCAAGGGCGAACCGACCGTGCTGGCCATCACGCGCGGCTTCGGCGATGCGCTGCGGATCGCCTACCAGAACCGGCCGCGGCTGTTCGACCGCCACATCGTGCTGCCCGAACTGCTGTATGGCGAGGTGGTGGAGATCGACGAGCGTATCGGCGCGCACGGCGACGTGGTGTCGCCGCTGGA
The DNA here is from genome assembly GCF_009727155.1 of Pseudoduganella dura. NCBI lineage: Bacteria > Pseudomonadati > Pseudomonadota > Betaproteobacteria > Burkholderiales > Oxalobacteraceae > Pseudoduganella > Pseudoduganella dura. The sequence continues at coordinate 6,424,577 of NZ_WNWM01000002.1, forward strand.
CGAAGCCGCGGCACGCGCCGCGCTGCAGGGGGCATACGACCGCGGGTTCCGGTCGCTGGCGATCGTGTTCATGCACGGTTACCGCTTTACGGAGCATGAGCGGACCGTGGCGCGCATCGCCCGCGAGACCGGGTTTGCGCAGGTCTCGGTGTCGCACGAGGCCAGCCCGCTGATGAAGCTCGTCGCGCGCGGCGATACCACCGTGGTCGATGCCTACCTGTCGCCGATCCTGCGTCGCTATGTCGACCGGGTGGCGGCCGAACTGCCCGGGGTGAACCTGCAGTTCATGCAGTCGAATGGCGGCCTGACGGACGCGCGCGCCTTCCAGGGCAAGGACAGCATCCTGTCCGGCCCGGCCGGCGGCATCGTCGGCATGGTGCGCGCCAGCCGGCTGGCCGGCTTCGACGAGGTGATCGGCTTCGACATGGGCGGCACTTCCACCGACGTGTCGCATTACGCCGGCGAGTTCGAGCGCGCGTTCGAAACCCAGGTGGCGGGCGTGCGCATGCGCGCGCCGATGATGCGCATCCACACCGTGGCGGCGGGAGGCGGCTCGATCCTGCATTTCGACGGCAGCCGGCTGCGCGTGGGGCCGGACAGCGCCGGCGCCGATCCGGGACCGGCCAGCTACCGGCGCGGCGGCCCGCTGGCCGTCACCGACTGCAACGTCATGCTGGGCAAGATCCAGCCGGCCGAATTCCCGCACGTGTTCGGTCATGACGGCGCCCAGCCGCTCGACGCGGAGAACGTGCGCACGCGCTTCGCCGCGCTGGCGGACGACATCGCGCAGGCCACCGGCGCCGCCACGACGCCCGAAGCGGTGGCCGCCGGCTTCATCGACATCGCGGTCGGCAACATGGCCAACGCGATCAAGCAGATCTCTGTGCAGCGCGGCCACGACGTGACCGGCTACGCGCTGACCAGTTTCGGTGGCGCCGGCGGCCAGCATGCGTGCCTGGTGGCCGATGCGCTGGGCATGAAGACCGTGTTCATCCACTCGCTGGCGGGTGTGCTGTCCGCCTACGGCATGGGGCTGGCCGACCAGGTCGCGATGCGCGAGCAGGCCGTGGAAGCCAGGCTGACGAACGAAGCCATGGCGGCGCTGGACGAAACGCTCGACGCGCTGGCCGGTGAAGCCCGCGCGGTCTTGCTGGCGCAGGGGGTGGCGGACGATCGCATCGATCTCGTGCGTCGTGCGCACGTGCGCTATGAAGGGACCGATTCGGCGCTGAGCGTGCTGTTCGACGCCGAAGATGCGATGCGGGCGCAGTTCGACGAAGCCTATAAAAAGCGCTTCTCGTTCCTGATGCCGGAACGACAGCTCATCGTGGAAGCGGTGTCCGTGGAAGCGATCGGCAAATCCGACGCGCCCGCCGAAGCCGTGCCGGAACAGTCGCCGCGCGGCGGTCCGGCACGGCCGCACGAGGTCGTGCAGATGCACAGTGCGGGCCGGTGGCGCGACACGGCGCTGTACCGGCGCGCCGGGCTGCGCACCGGCGACGTGCTGCGTGGCCCGGCCATCATTGCCGAGGCCAACGCCACCACGGTGGTCGAAGCGGGCTGGCAGGCCACGGTGACGCCGCAGGACCACCTGGTGCTCACGCGCGTGGAAGCGCTGCCGGAACGCCGGGCGATCGGCACCACGGCCGACCCGGTGATGCTGGAAATCTTCAACAACCTGTTCATGTCGATCGCCGAGCAGATGGGCTTGCGGCTGCAGAATACGGCGCACTCGGTGAACATCAAGGAGCGGCTGGATTTCTCGTGCGCGCTGTTCGATGCCGCCGGCAACCTGATCGCCAATGCGCCGCACATGCCGGTGCACCTGGGCTCGATGGGCGAGAGCATCAAGCGCGTGATGCATGCCAATGCGGGCGCGATGCGCCCCGGCGACGTCTACATGCTCAACGATCCGTACAACGGCGGCACGCACCTGCCGGACGTTACCGTCATCACGCCGGTGTTCGACGAGCAGGGCAGCGAGATCCTGTTCTACGTCGGCTCGCGCGGCCACCATGCGGACATCGGCGGCACCACGCCGGGCTCGATGCCGCCCGATTCGCGCACGATCGTCGAGGAGGGCGTGCTGATCGACAATTTCAAACTGGTCGATGGCGGCGTGCTGCGCGAGGCCGCGGCGCGCGCGCTGCTGACCGGCGCGCGGTACCCGGCCCGCAACCCGGACCAGAACCTGGCCGACCTGCGGGCGCAGGTCGCCGCCAACCAGAAGGGCGTCGACGAGCTGCGCCGGATGGTGGCGCACTTCGGACTGGACGTGGTGCGCGCCTACATGGGCCACGTGCAGGACAACGCCGAGGAAGCGGTGCGGCGGGTCATCGGTGCGCTGCGCGACGGCGCCTTTACCGTCGACCTGGACAATGGCGCGCGCATCCGCGTGGCGGTCACCGTGGATGCGGCGGCGCGCGGCGCGACGATCGATTTCACCGGCACCTCGCCGCAGCTGGACAACAATTTCAATGCGCCGTCGGCGGTCTGCATGGCGGCGGTGCTGTACGTGTTCCGCACGCTGGTCGACGACGACATCCCGCTCAATGCCGGCTGCCTGAAACCCCTGACCGTGGTGATCCCGCCCGGCTCGATGCTCAACCCCCGCTACCCGGCATCGGTGGTGTCGGGCAACGTCGAGACCTCCACCTGCATCACCAACGCGCTGTACGGCGCGCTGGGCGTGATGGCGGCGTCGCAGGGCACGATGAACAATTTCACGTTCGGCGGCAGCCGCCACCAGTACTACGAGACGATCAGCGGCGGCTCCGGGGCCGGCGACGGTTTCGACGGGACCGACGTGGTGCAGACCAACATGACCAATTCGCGGCTGACCGATCCGGAGATCCTCGAGTTCCGCTTCCCGGTCCGGCTGGACAGCTACACGATCCGGCACGGGTCCGGCGGGGCGGGGCGCTGGCACGGCGGCAACGGCGGCGTGCGGCGCATCCGCTTCCTGGAACCGATGACGGCGGCGATCCTGTCGAACAACCGCCTCCACGCACCGTTCGGCATGGCCGGCGGCGGGCCGGGCGCGGTGGGGAGGAACGGCGTGGAGCGGGCCGATGGCAGCGTCGAGGAACTCGGCCACATCGGCAAGACGGCGATGGCGCCGGGCGATGTCTTCGTCATCGAGACGCCGGGCGGCGGCGGCTACGGCCGGCCGGACTGACCGTCAGGTTTCGCCGCTGTCGTCGCGCGACGGCGGCTGCACCTTGATGCCCCGCCGCGCCAGCGCCTCGCGCAGCAGGAACTCGATTTCCGCGTTCACGCTGCGCAGGTCGTTCGCGGCGAGCCGTTGCAGCTCGTCCCATAACGCAGGGTCGATCCGCAGCGGATAGGCTTTTTTACCGGGACTTGCCATGACTTGATGCTTCAGTTCTTGACGTCAGTCAGTTATACAGCGTGCCGGCGTTGATGATCGGCTGCGCATTCTGGTCCGAACACAGCACCACCAGCAGGTTGCTGACCATCGCGGCCTTGCGTTCCGGGTCGAGTTCCACGATGTCGCGCGCGGCCAGCGCCTTCAGCGCTTCGTCCACCATGGTCACGGCGCCGTGCACGATCTTGGCGCGGGCACTGATGATGGCCTCGGCCTGCTGGCGGCGCAGCATCACCTGGGCGATTTCCGGCGCGTAGGCAAGATGGGTCAGTTTCGCATCCACCGTTTCCACGCCGGCCGCTTCGAAGCGGGCCCCCAGTTCGTCGCGCAGCGCCTGCGCCACCACGTTGGCGCCGGCGCGCAGCGTGGTTTCGCCGGCCGCCAGGTCATCCGCCTCGTCGTAGGCGTATTGCGAAGCCAGGTGGCGCAGCGCCGCTTCGGCCTGGATCGACACGTAACGCTCGAAATCGTCCACTTCGAACACGGCCTGCGCCGTGTCGCGCACGCGCCAGACCACGGCGGCGCCGATCTCGATCGGGTTGCCGCGCTTGTCGTTGACTTTGAGCGTGGAAACGTTCAGGTTGCGCGCGCGTACGGCGAGCTTGCGCTTGCGGTACAGGGGAAACGCCCAGCGCAGGCCTTCGCTGCGGTCGGTGCCCACGTATTTGCCGAACAGCGTCAGGATCGCGGTTTCGTTCGGCTGCAGCATGTACAGGCCGGCGCCGAGGAAGATGCCGGTCGCGACCATCAAAATGCCCGGCAGGAGCAGGAAACCGCGCAGCGCCAGCAGGCCGGCGATCACCAGCAGCACGCCGCCGGCCGCGGCCAGGTAACCGTTGACCGATGCGAAGCGCGCTTCCTGCCGCGCTTCCTGCCGCCCCTGCTGCCGACTGTCTGCTGCCATGACGATCTCCCTGGAGTTATATTAAAGTGATATCACTTTACGATCACTCCCGGCCCGTTGTCAAGCTGCTCAGGCGATTGACCATTCGGCCGGCCGTGAGATTCGGAGAGAAATTTTCCTGTGTCCCTGCACTAGAATGTGCGGCCGGCACGACCGGCCCACGACCACCACCAGGGAGACCCATGTCCGTCACCGTCGCCGATCCCCGTCCCATCCTGTTCGAGCCCGGTCCCGCCGGGATACAAAAGGTGCCGCTGCAGGCGCTCCCGGCGCCGGGCGGGGCAACGATGTCGATGGTTTTCTGCTGAGGCGCCATGCGACGCAAACTCATCGTGGCGCTTGGCATTGCGGCCTGCGTGGCGGTCCCGGTCGCCATCGGCCTGTTGAAGCAGCCGGCGGGGCGCGAGGCGGAACTGGCCAGGGTCGAACAGCGGGAAATCCATGCCACGATCCTGGCGACGGGCCAGCTCGTGTTTCGCCAGGAAGTGCAGCTGTCGGCCGAAGTGATCGGCAAGGTGGCCGCCGTGCTCGTCAAGGAGGGCGACAGCGTGCGCAAGGGCCAGAGCCTGCTGCGGCTCGACCCGACCGTGTACCAGGCCGAGGTGGCCCAGCAGGAAGCAAGCCGGCGCAGCGCGTCGATCGCGATCGAGCGGGCGCAGATCAGCCTTGCCAACCAGCAGCGCGGTCTGGACCGCGCCCAGCGCCTGTATCAGGCCAGGTTCATCGACGTGTCGAAATATGACGATGCCGTGCACCAGGTCGAGCTGGCACAGGTGGAGCTGCGGGCCAGCCGCGAAGCGTTGGGGCAAGCCGATGCGCTGCTGTCCCAGGCCCGCGAGCGCCTGGCGAAAACCGAGGTGCGCGCACCGATCGACGGCACCGTGACCGAGCTGCCGATCAAGGTAGGCGAGACGGCCGTGGCCAGCACGACCGGTATTGCCGGCTCATCGCTGATGACGATCGCCGACATGGCCGCGATCGTGGCCGAAGTCAATGTCGACGAGGCCGATATCGCCCAGGTGGCGGTGGGCCAGGGCGCCAAGGTATTCCCGGCGGCCTATCCCGAACAGCCGATCGGCGGCCGGGTCGAGCGGATCGCGATGGCGCCGCGGCCGGCGCAACCGGGAGCCGCCGCCGAGGGGCGCAGCTACGTGGTCAGGCTCCGGCTCGACGATACCCGGCCGGCACTGCGCTCGGGCATGACCTCGCGCGTGGAAATCGCCGCCGGCGCCACCGTGAAGCGTCCGGCGATTCCGCTGCAGGCGCTGCTGAGCGAAGCGGACGGCGGCAGCCACGAGGCGGCCGGTCAATACGTGTTCGCGGTGGTCGACGGCCGTGCGGCGAAAAGGGCCGTGCAGGTCGGGCTGTCGGACGATACCAGCCAGGAAGTGCTCGAGGGCGTGGGTGTCGGCGACACCGTGGCGGTCGGTCCGGCCCGGCTGTTGCGCGAACTGCGCGATGGCGATCTCGTCATTCCGTTGAAGGCGGTGTTGCAGCCGGGAGCGGCCCGGTGATCCGCCTGCGCGGGCTCGGCAAGCATTACCGGATGGGCGATCAGACCGTGCACGCGTTGCAGGGCGTCGACCTGGAGATCGGCAGCAACGAGCTGGTGGCCTTCATCGGCGCTTCCGGCTCGGGCAAGTCGACGATGATGAGCATCATCGGCTGCCTCGACCGTCCCAGCAATGGCGAGGTCTGGCTGAACGGGAGCGAGGTGGCAAGGATGAGTGACGACGAACTGGCGCGCGTGCGCAACCGCGACATCGGTTTTGTCTTCCAGAGTTTCCACCTGTTGCCGCGCATGACGGCACTGGACAATGTTGCACAGCCGCTGGTCTACCGGGGCATCGCGCCCGGCGCGCGCCGCGCGATGGCGCTGCGCGCGCTGGAGCGCGTGGGTCTGGAAGCGCGCATGCACCACCGGCCCAATGAACTGTCCGGCGGCCAGCGGCAGCGGGTGGCAATCGCGCGGGCGCTGGTGGGCGCGCCGGCGCTGCTGCTGGCCGACGAACCGACCGGCAACCTGGACTCGGCCACCGCGCGCGACATTCTCGCGCTGATCCGCGAAGTGCATGCCGCCGGCCAGACGGTGGTGCTGGTCACCCACGAGCCGGAAATTGCCGCCCAATGCCAGCGCGTGGTGCGGCTGCAGGACGGGCGCATCGTCTCCGATACGGGGGCGAAAGCCGCGGCAGGAGCGGGAGCGCGATGATCCTGCTTCGCGAAAGCGTGCGCTCGGCACTCGCGTCGATCCGCGCGCACCGCCTGCGCAGCTTCCTGACGGCACTCGGCATCATCATCGGCGTGGCGTCGGTGATCACCGTGATTTCGCTGATCCAGGGGCTGTCGAAAAGCGTGTCCGAGAAGTTCGCCGGCCTGGGCGGTACCAGCGTGACGATCCGGCCCCACAACGACATGAAGGACCGGATGCGCGGCAAGACCAGCCACCTGCGGCTGGAGGATGTGGAACAGATCCGGCTGCGCGCCGACGGCGTGCGCCACGTGAGCCCGGTGTTCTCCCCGGGCTTTGCCGAAGTGCGCTACATGGGGGCGGCGGCGACGGCGCGGGTGCTCGCCACGTCCGCAAGCTACCAGGATGTGAACCGCAGTTATCCGCGGCTGGGGCGGTTCATCAGCGCGCCGGACGACGCCCGGGCCCGGCGCGTGGCGGTGATCGGCGAGGACCTGGTCGCCGAACTGCACCTGCCGGCGGACCCGCTGGGCACGTTCATTTCGTACGGCGGCGAATGGTTCAAGGTCGTCGGCGTGCTGGAAAAGCAGGGAACGCTGTTCGGCATGTCGCAGGACAACCAGCTGATCATTCCGTTCAATACGGGCCACAGCCTGCTCGGCAATCATCGCCGGCCGGACCTGTCGATCACGGTGGCGGTGGGCGAGCTGGCCGACCTGGAGCAGACGATGGGACAGCTGCGCGCGGTGATGCGGGCCGCCCACCGGCTCAGGCCCGGCCAGCGCGACGACTTCGAGATCCAGTCCGCCGAGCAGGTGGCGGATACCTTTGAAAAGATCAGCACGACGGTGACGCTGATCATGGGCGGCGTGGTCGGCATCGCGCTGCTGGTCGGCGGCATCGGCATCATGAACATCATGCTGGTGTCGGTGAAGGAGCGCACCCGCGAGATCGGCATCTGCAAGGCGATCGGCGCGCGCAGCCGCGACATCATGGCGCAGTTCCTCGTCGAGGCCGTGATCCTTGCCACGCTGGGCGGACTGATCGGGCTGGCGTTCGGCTACGTGCTGGGCGCCGCGATCGCCGCCCTGATCCCGGATTTCCCGCCTGCCGTGGTGCCGTGGTGGGCGGTGGTGCTGGCGCTGCTGTTTTCCGGCGGCGTGGGCATCGTGTTCGGCGTGGTGCCGGCGCGGCAGGCCGCGCGGCTCGACCCGATCGAGGCGTTGCGCTACGAGTAAACGGGGGTGCCGGCCAGCGCTGCCGGCGCGTTTCTTGCACTACGGCTACTGCAATGGTCGTCCGTGCCGGCTTTCACCTATAAAGTACCCGTTGAAACAGGTATAATGCCGGCAAATCAACCAGCCCATTCAGCGCTGGTGCAATTCGAGAGGCCCTGGGGTCCATTGCTGTGACTATTACCGCATCATCTTCCGCTCCTTCTTCATTAATCCGCAGCCCTGCTGCACCGACTCGCTCCCAACCATGTTGATACTCCCGGGCTCCAACGCCCTGTCCGCATTCCGTAGTCAGCGTCTTCTCGCCCAGCTGCAAGCCGTGCTTCCCGCCGTGACGGCCGTCCAGGCCCGGTACGTCCACTTCGTCGACACCCCTTCGGACCTGTCCGACGAGGACCGCGTGCGCCTGGACGGCCTGCTGACCTACGGCGAACCGGCCCAGGCGGACGTGAACGACGGCGCCGTGGAAGCGTTCGTGGTGATCCCGCGCTTCGGCACGATCTCGCCATGGGCCTCGAAGGCCACGGACATTGTGCACAACTGCGGCATGACGCACATCCACCGCGTGGAGCGTGGCGTGGCGTATCGCGTGGTGCTCAAGGGCGGCATCCTGGGCACCAGCCTGGGCGCCGCCAAGGGCCTGAATGCGGAGCAGGCGCAGGCCGTGGCCGCGCTGCTGCACGACCGGATGACGGAATCGGTGCTGCGCGACGCCGCCCAGGCCGCCGGCCTGTTCAGCAGCCTGGAAGGCAAGGCGCTCGAATCGGTGGACGTGCTGGGCAACGGCCGTGATGCGCTGGTGCGCGCCAACACCGAGCTGGGCCTGGCGATGTCCGACGACGAGATCGATTACCTGAACGACGCGTTCACGAAGGCGCGGCGCAACCCGACCGACGTGGAACTGATGATGTTCGCGCAGGCGAACTCCGAGCACTGCCGCCACAAGATCTTCAATGCCGACTGGACCATCGACGGCGTGGCACAGGACCGCTCGCTGTTCAAGATGATCAAGAACACGCACGAGAAGCAGCCGAAGGGCACCATCGTCGCGTATTCCGACAATTCGTCGATCATGGAAGGCGCCACGGTCACGCGCTTCCACCCGCGCGGCGAAGGCCATGAATACGGCGCGTCTACCGAGCTGGTCCACACGCTGATGAAGGTGGAAACGCACAACCACCCGACCGCGATTTCGCCCTTCCCGGGCGCCTCGACCGGCGCCGGCGGCGAGATCCGCGACGAGGGCGCGACGGGCCGTGGCGCCAAGCCGAAGGCCGGCCTGGCGGGCTTCACGGTCTCGAACCTGATGCTGCCGGACGCCGTGCGGCCATGGGAAAACGCTTCGAACGTCACGGCGAAGGACAGCGCGACCGAAGCGGCCTACGGCAAGCCGGAACGCATCGCCTCGCCGCTGCAGATCATGATCGACGGCCCGCTGGGCGGCGCCGCGTTCTCGAACGAATTCGGCCGGCCGGTGCTCGGCGGTTACTTCCGTACCTACGAGCAGAACGCGGGCGACGCCGTGTACGGCTACCACAAGCCGATCATGATCGCCGGCGGCATTGGCAACATCTCGGCGCAGCACACGCACAAGAACGATATCCCGGTCGGCAGCCTGCTCGTACAGCTGGGCGGCCCCGGCATGCGCATCGGCATGGGCGGCTCGGCCGCCTCGTCGATGGCCACCGGCACCAACACGGCCGACCTGGACTTCGATTCGGTCCAGCGCGGCAACCCGGAAATGGAACGCCGCGCCCAGGAAGTCATCAACGGCTGCTGGCAGATGGGCGAACACAACCCGATCATCTCGATCCACGACGTGGGCGCGGGCGGGCTGTCCAATGCGTTCCCGGAAATCACCAACGATGCCAAGCGCGGCGCGATCTTCGACCTGCGCAAGGTGCCGCTGGAAGAATCGGGCATGGCGCCGAAGGAAATCTGGTCGAACGAATCCCAGGAACGCTACGTGCTGGCGATCGCGCCGGAAAGTCTCGCCACGTTCCGCGCACTGTGCGAGCGGGAGCGCGCGCCGTTCGCCGTGGTCGGCACGGCGACCGAGGAACGCCAGTTAAAGCTGATCGATCCGGAAAACGGCAACAATCCCGTCGACATGCCGATGGACGTGCTGCTGGGCAAGCCGCCGAAGATGCACCGCGACGTGCAGCACGTGGCGCGCGAGTACCCGGCACTCGACCTGACCGGCGTCGAGCTGGAGGAAGCGGCGCGGCGCGTGCTGCTGCAGCCGACCGTGGGCGACAAGAGCTTCCTGATCACCATCGGCGACCGCACCGTGGGCGGCATGTCGGTGCGCGACCAGATGGTGGGCCCGTGGCAGGTGCCGGTGGGCGATTGCGCCGTGACCACGCTGTCGTACGACGGCTACGTGGGCGAAGCGATGGCGATGGGCGAGCGCACGCCGCTGGCCGTGATCGACGCGCCGGCCTCGGGCCGCATGGCGGTCGGCGAGACGATCACCAACCTGGCCGCCGCGCCGGTCGAGGATATCGCATCGATCAAGCTGTCGGCCAACTGGATGGCGGCCTGCGGCCAGCCCGGCCAGGACGCGGCGCTGTTCGACACCGTGAAGGCGGTGGGCATGGAGCTGTGCCCGGCGCTGGGCATTTCGATCCCGGTGGGCAAAGATTCGCTGTCGATGCGCACCACGTGGTCGGAAAACGGCGAGCAGAAGGCTGTCGTGTCGCCGGTGTCGCTGATCGTGTCCGGTTTCGCGCCGGTGTACGACGTGCGCAAGTCGCTGACGCCGCAGATCCGCATCGACCTGGGCGAAACGGCGATCATCGTGATCGACCTGGGCCGCGGCAAGAACCGGATGGGCGCCTCGATCCTGGCGCAGGTGCTGGGCCAGCTTGGGAATGAAGCGCCGGACGTCGACAGTGCCGACGACCTGAAGGCGTTCTTCGGCGCGATCCAGCAACTGAACCGCGACGGCAAGCTGCTGGCCTACCACGACCGTTCCGACGGCGGCCTGTATGCCACGCTGGCGGAAATGGCGTTCGCCGGCCGCGCCGGCCTGTCGATCAACCTCGACATGCTGACGCTGGAAGGCGAGCACGCGGCCGATTGGGGCGATGCGAAGAACTGGACCAGCCAGGTGGGCGAGCGCCGCAACGAGCTGACCCTGCGCGCGCTGTTTTCCGAGGAACTGGGCGCCGTGATCCAGGTGCGCGCCGACGAGAAATCGGCCGTGATGGACGTGCTGCGTTCGTTCGGCCTGGGCGCCTGCAGCCACATCATCGGCAAGCCGAACGACCGCGGCGTGATCGAATTCACCCGCGATGCCAAGCTGGTGTATTCCAAGCCGCGCGCCGAGCTGCACCGCCTGTGGAGCGACACGAGCTGGCGCATCTCGCGCATGCGCGAGAATCCGGCCACGGCGGACCAGGAATACGACCGCCTGCTCGACGAGCAGGATCCCGGCATGACGCCGAAGGTCACGTTCGACCTGAACGAGAACGTGGCGGCGCCGTTCCTGGCCACGGGCGTGCGGCCTCGCGTCGCCATCCTGCGCGAGCAGGGCGTCAATTCGCATATCGAGACGGCGTGGGTGATGCACCAGGCGGGCTTCGCGGCGATCGACGTGCACATGAGCGACCTGATCGCCGGCCGCGCGAAGCTCGACGACTTCCAGGGCGTCATCGCCGTGGGCGGCTTCTCGTACGGCGACGTGCTGGGCGCGGGCGAGGGCTGGGCCAAGTCGATCCTGTTCAACCCGGCGCTGGCCGAGCAGTTCGCGCGTTTCTTCGGCCGCACCGACACGTTCGGCCTGGGCATCTGCAACGGCTGCCAGATGATGAGCAACCTGAAATCGATCATCCCCGGCGCGCAGGCCTGGCCGAAGTTCACGACCAACAAGTCGGAGAAGTTCGAGGCGCGGTTCGCGCTGGTCGAAGTGCTCGACTCGCCGTCGATCTTCTTCCAGGACATGGCCGGCACGCAGACGCCGATCGCCATCGCGCATGGCGAGGGTTACGCCGACTTCAGCCAGACCGGCAGCCTCGACGAGGCGATCGCCGCGATGCGCTACGTGGACAACCGCGGCAATGCCACCGAAGCCTATCCGTTCAATCCGAACGGCTCGCCGCGCGGCGTGACGTCGGTGACGACGCCGGACGGCCGCTTCACCGTGCTGATGCCGCACGCCGAGCGCGTGTTCCGCACCGTGCAGCATTCGTGGGCGCCGGACGGCTGGGCCGAGGATTCGCCGTGGATGCGGATGTTCCGCAACGCGCGCAAGTTCGTCGGCTGACCGGCCGCTGTACTGACGATAAAGCCGGGCTTGCCCGGCTTTTTTCCGCCTGCGGTGTGTACTGTCGGGTGGCAACAGTGCTAGGATTGCAACGTTCAACTGACCGCAACGGTGCGGCATTCACACACTGGGAGCACACATGAAAACTACGATCCGACAAACCCTCGCCCTGTCGGCGTTCGCCGCTTCGATGGCGCTCGCCGCGCACGCGCAGGCGGCCGATGTCACGGTGCCGGTGCACGCTGTCGACGCGTCAGGCACCGGCAAGGCGCTGGGCAGCGTGACGATCTCGGAAACCCCGGGCGGCCTGACGTTCACGCCGGCGCTGGCCGGCCTGCCGCCGGGCGCGCGCGGCTTCCATGTGCATGCCAAGGGCGACTGCTCGCCGGCCGAAACGGATGGCAAGAAGGTGCCGGCCGGCGCCGCCGGCGGTCACCTGGACCCGCACGACACGAAATCGCACCATGGTCCGGGGAAGGCCGAAAAAGATGGCCACGCCGGCGACCTGCCGCGCCTGGAAGTGGCGGCCGACGGTTCCGCGAAGACGCCGGTGCAGGCGCCGCAACTGAAGACGCTGGCCGACGTGAAGGGCCGCGCGCTAATGATCCACGCCGGCGGCGACAACTATGCCGACCAGCCGGCCCCGCTGGGCGGTGGCGGCGCCCGCATCGCCTGCGGTGTGATCGGCGGCTGATCCACCTCCAGCACCGCGAAAAAGCCGGGCCATCCGGCTTTTTTTACGTCCACCAATATTTCGCACAAGGAGAAACGGTTGGGCCAGGCTTGGCTTTCCATAGTCCAGGGAGTCACCATGCCTCGTCTTGCAGTGCCGCTGGCCACGCTGTTACTTGCCCTTCCCATGGCTGCGTACGCCGCCTGCGCCGATCCCGCGCAGGCGGTTGACGAGGCGGCGTTCGTGCCGGTCAACGGCATCGAGCAATGGGTGACGATCAAGGGGCGGCGCTGCAGCAACCCGGTGGTGCTGTTCGTGCACGGCGGCCCGGGTAATCCGCTGAGCCCGTTCGCCGACAGGCTGTTCGCCGGCTGGGAACGGGACTTCACCCTGGTGCAGTGGGACCAGCGCGGTTCCGGCATGACGTATGGCCGCAAGCCGCCGCCGGAAGAGACGCCGCTAACCCAGCACGGGACATGACCCGAACGAGGCGATGCTGGCCGCGCAGTACCGGTTGCTGAAGGAGACATCCGGCCGGTAACCGCGCCCGGGCAGGGCTCAGCGCAGCCGACACGCCAGCTCCGCGAACAGGCGCAGCAGCGCGCGCAGATAATCGCCGTTCGCGCCCCTGGCGGGTGCCTGGCACTGCGGCATGACGGGCGGGTGCTGGATCGGCTTGGTCATGGTCTTCCCCTTGTTGTTGTGGTATTCCGGGCCGGCCGCGGCGTGGCGGCGGCCGGTGAGGTATATTGTCGGCCTGCCGTGGGGCATGGACAAACGAGTAATTTTGTGGGGAAGGCCAAGGATTCCTTATGCAGGGGGCGACCACCAAGGCGCTGCGCAGCCTTTCCGGGCTGATCGACTTCGACTGCGCGGCGCGCTGGGGCAGCTTCACGCTCGCGGCGCAGGAGCTGCACAAGACGCCGGCGGCGATCAGCCTGCAAGTCAAGCAACTCGAGGAGGCGGTGGGCTTCACGCTGTTCGTGCGCCACCCACGGCATATCGCGCTGACGCCGAAGGGGCAGGAGCTGGCCGTGACGGTGGCCAGGGTGCTGCGCGACCTGCATGCCAAGGTCGACGCGCTGCGCGGCGGCGACGAGGAAAACGTGGTGCGCATCTCGACGACCCATACGTTCGCGATCAAGTTCCTGGCACCGCGGCTGGGCCGTTTCACGCAGCGCCATCCCCACCTGGATATCCGTCTCGATTCGACCGAGCGGCTGGTGGATGTGGAGCACGAGGACATGGACCTGGCGATCCGCCACGGCCGCCTCGTCGACCATCCGGCTGCGCTGTACCACGACCGCCTGGTCGCGGTGTATAGCCCGGCGCTGCTGGCGCCAGGGGAAGCCGAGCTGGTTCTGGCCGACCTGAACCGCTTCCCGCTGCTGTACGACGAAACGACCGACTACTGGATCAAATTGCTGCGCACGCACGGCGTGCCGGAAGGGTGCTTCGATTTCTCGCGCGGGTTCACGAACCTGGCCGTGGCGGCGCAGGCGGCGATCGTGGGGCACGGCATCGCGCTGGTGCCGTACTCGCTGGCCTGCGACGATATCGACCGTGGCGTGCTGCGGCTGATGCGCGGCGCCAGCGTGCCGTATTCGCACGGGTATTACTGGGTGCTGGCGCCGCGCAAGGCCGTGCTGCCGAAGGTGGTCAGTTTCAGGAGCTGGGTCGAAGAGGAGGTGGCGCAGATGGAGCGCACGCTGCGGGCCCGGATCGGCGGCGCCGGCCCGGCCGGGGATGCCGGGCCTCCCTAGGCTTCGCGGGTCGCCGCAGGATCTTGCCATGGCCGCGCATCTCGGGCATGATTAAAACAATGACATCGTCCCAAGCCACCGTCGTGCTGCGTTCGTTCGTGCTGCGTTCGTTCGGTACGGCAGACACCGCAAACACCGCCAGCCACGCCTGCGCCGCCGTGTTTGCCCCTGCACGCGTGTCATTCAACCGTTTTTTCTCCACCTCCATTATTCGAATTAGCACGGGTCGCTGAGCTGCGGCGTCGCCGGTGCTCGGCGCCCCGGAACTGCCGCGACCCCGGCCGCATGCAGTCGTCCGCATGCGCTCATTCGACTACCAGGAGAAAATCGATGCATCACCCATCCCCCCAGACGTACCCGGCATCCAGGCACCCGACATTCGAGTACCCGACACTCCCGCAAATCCGCGCTACCGCGGCTCGCCTGGCCGGCAAGATCCTGCACACGCCCGTGTGGCGCTGGCAGACCGGCGTCATCGACGATGTGTTCGACGGTGCGGGCGAGGTGTGGCTGAAGCTGGAGCTGTTCCAGAAGACCGGCACCTTCAAGCTGCGCGGCGCGTTGAACTGCATCGAAGCGCTGGGAGCGGCTGAGCGAGCGCGCGGCATCGTCGCCGTGAGCGCGGGCAACCATGCCGTGGCAGTGGCGTACACGGCGCGCCTGGCGGGCTGCAGCGCCACGGTGGTGATGCCGCGCCATGCCAGTGCGGCCCGCATCGCTGCCTGCCGCGAGATGGGGGCCACGGTGGTGCTGATGCCGGACGTTCACCAGGCCTTCGCGCGTGGGCAGGCCATCGCGCGCGACGAAGGGCGCAGCATGCTGCACCCGTACGAAGGCCCGCTAACCGCGCTGGGCACCGCGACGATCGGCCTGGAATTGATGGAGCAGGTGGCCGGCCTGGAGGCGGTGGTGGTGCCGATCGGCGGCGGCGGCCTGTGCGCCGGTATCGCCGCGGCCGTCAAGCAGGTCAACCCGGCCTGCGCTGTCTATGGCGTGGAACCGTTCGGCGCGGATGCGATGTACCGCAGTTTTCATTCCGGCAGGACGGAACGCCTCGACACTGTCGACACCGTCGCCGACAGCCTGTGCGCGCCGGAGACGCTGCCCTACAGCCTGGCCGTTTGCCGGCGCTTCGTCGACGAGGTGGTGCGCGTCACGGACGACGAGATCTGCCGGGCGATGCTCGACCTGTTCCGCGATGCGAAGCTGGTGGCCGAACCGGCGGCCGCAGTGGCGACGGCGGCGTTGCTGGGCCCGCTGCGCGGGCAGCTGGCCGGCAGGAAGACGGCGCTGATCGTGTGCGGTTCGAATATCGATGCGACCGGTTTTGCCGCGCTGCTCGCGCGTGGTGCGCACGTGCGCGATGCCGCGCTGGCCGCCGCAACGGTAGTGTAGCCGCGCCGCTTCCGGTTGCCGCCGGCAGCGGCGCAACCATAAAAAAAGCGCTCACGAAGAGCGCTTTTCGAGGAGCCGAAGCGGGTTACTGGACCTTGGCTTTCTTGACCAGTTCGTCGCGGTAGGCAGCGATCTTGCGCTGGGTGAGACCCTGCTCGATCTGGCCCTTCACTTCTTCCATCGACGGGAACTTGGCGGCGCGCGAGCCTTCGAGCTTGATCACGTGGTAGCCGTATTGCGACTGTACCGGCTTGTCCGTGACCTGGCCATCCTTCAGCGCGATCATCGCGTCGGAGAACGGCTTGACGAAGTTGGCCGGGCTCGCCCAGTCCAGGTCGCCGCCATTGGCCGCCGAACCCGTGTCTTTCGATACCTTGGCCAGCTCTTCGAACTTGGCGCCGCCTTTCAGCTTGGCGATGATGTCGGTGGCTTCCTTCTCGGTCGCGACCAGGATGTGACGCGCGTGGTATTCCTTGTCGCCGTTGGCGGCCTTGGCCTTGTCGTACTCGGCCTTGATTTCCGCATCCTTGACCGGGTTCTTCTTCACGTAGTCGGCCAGCATCGCGTTGATGACGATGCTCTGGCGCGTGTTTTCCAGGGCCTGCTTGACGTCGGCCTTGTTGCTGTAGCCTTGCTTGTCCGCTTCCTGCACCATCACTTCACGGGCGATCAGGTCTTTCTTGATCGCTTCGCGCAGCTGTGGGCTGTCCGGCTGCTTGCTCTGTGCGGCGACCTGCTTGACCGTGGCTTCTAGGCGGGAAGCCGGGATCGCCTTGCCGTTCACGGTGGCCACGTTCTGGGCGAACGTTGGCGCGGCGGCTACGGCGATCAGTGCTGTCAACAGGTGGGCTGGCTTCAAAATCATCATCACGTCCTATAAAAAAACTGGAGTTTGCCCCGGTAGAAGAGGCTGTTGCAAACCAATTCCGGCACCTTGCACGGCGCCGGCATCAAAGCAATTTACTGGATCTTGGCCTTCTTGACCAGTTCTTCCTGGTAGGCCTGCAGTTTGCGCTGGGTCAGCGCTTCCTCGATCTGCGGCTTCACTTCGTCCAGGGTCGGCAGCTTGGCCTGGCGGACGTCGTCGACCTTGATCACGTGGAAGCCGTTCGGCGTCTGCACGGGTTTCTCGGTGACCTGGCCTTTTTGCAGCGACACGAACGCCTTCGAGAACACTTCCGGGAACGAGGACGGGGTTGCCCAGTCCAGGTCGCCGCCATTGTTGGCCGAGCCGGTATCCTTCGATTGCTTGGCGAGGTCCTCGAACTTCGCGCCGCCTTTCAGCTTGGCGATGATGTCGTTGGCGGCCGCTTCCGTATCGACCAGGATATGGCGCACGTGGTATTCCTTGTCGCCCGTTTCCTTGACGAAGCGGTCGTATTCGGATTTGACGTCGGCATCCTTGACCGGGTTCTTCTTGACGTAGTCGCCCACCATCGCCTGCACCACCAGTGCCTGGCGGGCATTTTCCATCTGCTGCTTCACGTCGGCGCTTTTCGCGTAACCCTGCTTTTCAGCTTCCTGCATCAGCACTTCGCGGCTGATCAGGTCTTTCTTGATCATCTCGCGCAGCTCGGGCGAATCCTTTTGCTGGCCCTGGGCCACCACCTGCTTGACGATCGCATCGACGCGCGCGGTGGGGATGCCCTTGCCGTTGACCACGGCGATGTTCTGTGCGATTGCCGGAGCCGAGGCAACGGCGATCGATGCAACCAGAATGCGGAACGCTGGCTTGAAAGTCATTATTATTTCCTACGGGGAAAAGTTCTTGTCAATCGCGGGAGGAGAAGGGACTTAAGGCAAAAAGCAATTCATTCCTACCAAACCGCACATTCAAATTTCCGACGGTGCCACTGCAGTAATGGCCAATGCATGAATCTCTTTATGCATCATATCGTGCACGGCATCATACACCAGACGATGACGCGTGACGAGGTTCAGGCCCGCGAATTTCGCTGAGGTGATCCTTAAGCGGTAATGGCCGCCGCCCGAGGCCGCGCCGGCGTGACCGGCGTGCAGCGCGGATTCATCTTCCAGTTCGATCTCGGCCGGGCCCAGGTTGGCCACCAGCCGGTCGCGGATCTTATCGATACGGGGATCAATCATGCTTCATCCTTGATGTGCTTGGACAGGTAAAAACCCTGTGCGACAAAGAAAACCAGCATCAGGCCGGTAACACCGAATGCCTTGAAGCTGACCCAGGCGCCGGTATCGGACTTGAACAGCACGAATGCCACGAACAGGTTCAGCAGGCCCAGCGCGATCCAGAACAGGACCCAGGCCGAATTCAGGCGCTGCCATACTTCATCGGGCAGCGCGATCTGCTTTTCCATCGCCATGCGGATCAGGTTCTTGCCGAAGAAACGGGAAGCCACGACCATTGCGATCGCAAAGCTCCAGTAAATGATCGTGGGTTTCCATTTGATGAAATCATCGTCATGGAAATAAATCGTGAGGCCGCCGAAAAACAGGAACACGACCATCGATACCCATAATGCGCCATCGACCTTGCGGCCGCGCAGCAGCAGGTAGCCGATCTGCAGCGCGGTGGCGACGATGCCGGTAATGGTGGCCAGGATGATCGGCGCCTGGCTGGCGGTGATGGCACCGCCCGAGATGATGCCAGACAGGTTGCCGTTGATCAGTGCCTGCGCCACTTCCTCGTTGCTGCCGGCCCATTTATAACTGCCGAAGAAAACCAGTAACGGGAAGATATCGAATAAAAATTTCATCATGTTGATTACGCTTCCGGAGTAAAACGAAGCGCCGCGGAATTGATACAGTAACGCAGGCCCGTGGGCGGCGGACCGTCCGGAAATACGTGACCCAGGTGCGCATCGCACACGGCGCAAATGATTTCGGTGCGCAGCATACCATGGGAACGGTCGACTTTCTCGATCACATTTGCAGGATCGAGGGCCTCGAAATAACTGGGCCAGCCGCAGCCGGATTCGAATTTCGCATCCGAGCGGAACAATGGCGTATTGCAGCACACGCAGGTATATATGCCGTGTTCGTGGTGATCCCAGTATTTACCGGTGAATGCGCGCTCGGTGGCGGCATGGCGGGTGACCTGGTATTGCATCGGGTCGAGCTGGGTGCGCCATTCGGCATCCGGCTTCACTACTTTCTTGGTTTGATCGCTCATGACTTGTTTGGTTGGTTTCTCAGGATGAACAGCTCACTTCCAGACCGGCAGCCCAGTCGGGCGGCAAGGCGGCATAGCGCTCGTGTTCCGGCTGCTCGTCGAACGGACGTTCCAGCACGGTCAGCAAACGCTGGACTTCGGAGAAATCCTTGTGTTGCGCCTTGTCGATTGCTACCTGGGCCAGGTAATTGCGTAATACATACTTGGGGTTGACGCGATTCATCGCAAGCTGTCGCGTCATGTCATCGCTGTTTTCCGCGCGCAGCCGCTCGCGGTACCTGCCAGCCCACGCGTCGAACGCGGGCCGGTCGATGAACAGGTCGCGCAGGGGCTCGTCTCCGCCGTCGGAATCGGCGCGCAATCCGCCCAGCCTGCGGAAGAACAGTGTGAAATCGGCATGGTTCGCCTGCAGCAGGCTGAACATGTCGTCGAACAGCGCGCGGTCCGGCTCGCGCTGCTCCTTCAGGCCCAGCTTGGCGTGGAGCAGCGTGTCGACGGTGGTGCCGAACACGTCCTGGTAGACGTCGAGCGCTTCCTGGGTTTCCTCGACGGAACCGATCAGTGGCACCAGCGCCTGGGCCAGCGCATAGCAGTTCCAGTGACCGATCTGGGGCTGCATCGCATACGAGTAGCGACCGCCCTGGTCGGTGTGGTTGCAGATGTGCCGGGCATCGAACGCCTCCATGAAGCCGAACGGGCCGTAGTCCAGCGTCTGGCCCAGGATCGACATGTTGTCGGTGTTCATCACGCCATGCATGAAGCCGACCGACTGCCAGTGCGCGATCATGCGCGCGGTGCGGCGCGTGACTTCTTCGAGCAGCGCGGCATAGGGATTGGCCGCGCCGCGCAGGTCCGGGTAGAAGCGGTCGATCACGTAGTCGGCGAGGATGCGCAGCCGCGCTTCGTCGTTGCGATAGAACCAGTGCTCGAAGGAACCGAAGCGCACGAACGTGGGCGCCATGCGGATCACCACCGCGGCCGTTTCGATCGTTTCGCGGATGATGCCCTGGTCGGAGCCGACGACCGACAGCGCCCGCGTGGTGGGAATGCCCAGTGCGTGCATCGCCTCCGAACACAGGAATTCGCGGATCGACGAGCGCAGTACCGCGCGCCCGTCGCCCATCCGCGAGTACGGAGTCAGGCCGGCGCCCTTAAGCTGCAGCTCGACCGGACCCGCATCCGTGGCCACGTCGCCGAGCAGGATCGCGCGGCCATCGCCGAGCTGGCCGGCCCACACGCCGAACTGGTGGCCGGAATAGACGGCGGACAGCGGCTTGGCGCGCTCGGGCACGCGGTTGCCGATCAGCATGTCGAGCGCGTCGGCATCGAGCGCGGCGGGATCCAGGCCGATCAGCCGCGCGGCGCTGCCGCTGATGGCGACGGCATACGGCGCCGGCAGTGGCGTGGGCATCAGCCTGGTATAGAACTCGGGCGGCAGGGACGCGAACGAGTTGTCCAGCGGGAGAGTAAGGGCAGCGATGGCGGTTCCTGACGAACGATGGTGGATATGGGGCGGATTTTACCCCAGCCTGCGATTTTCCAGCGGACGGGGTGCCGCCAAATAGCACGGTCGGTCCTTTGCGGGTATAGTGCCCGGACCCATCCAATAGAAGAGGACCGAGACATGAGTGCGGATTATGCCCTGTATGGCGAGATTGCCGTCATCACCTTCAACAACCCGCCCGTGAACGGGCTGGGCCTGGCGACGCGCACCGCCGCGGTCGACGGCCTGCGGCGCGCGCAGGAAGATCCACGGGTGAAGGCGATCGTGATCACCGGCGCCGGCAAGGCGTTTTCCGGTGGCGCCGACATCCGCGAATTCAATTCGCCGAAGGCGCTGACGGAGCCCACGCTGCACACGCTGATCCGCACGGCGGAGGAATCGGCGAAACCGGTGGTGGCGGCGATCCACAGCGTGTGCATGGGCGGCGGCCTGGAACTGTCGCTGGGCTGCCATTACCGGGTGACACTGCCCGGCGCCCAGGTGGCGCTGCCGGAAGTGAAGCTGGGCCTGCTGCCCGGGGCCGGCGGCACGCAGCGGCTGCCGCGCGCGCTGGGGCTCGAAACGGCGCTGGACATGATCGTGTCGGGCAATCCCGTGCCTTCCGAAAAGCTGCCGGCGCT
This sequence comes from Pseudoduganella dura, assembly GCF_009727155.1. Taxonomy (NCBI): domain Bacteria; kingdom Pseudomonadati; phylum Pseudomonadota; class Betaproteobacteria; order Burkholderiales; family Oxalobacteraceae; genus Pseudoduganella; species Pseudoduganella dura. The sequence continues at coordinate 6,445,665 of NZ_WNWM01000002.1, forward strand.
GTTCGATGAAGTGTTCGGGGCCGATGTGGACCTGGTGCCGGCGGCGGTGGCGTTCGCGGCGAAGATCGCCGACGTGCGGCCGCTGCCCAAGGTGCGCGACCGGCAAGCCGCGCATGCCGATCCGGCGGCGTTCCTGCAGGACGCTCGCGGCCGCGTGGCGGCGGCAGCCGGGCCGTTCCCGGCACCGCTCGAATGCGTGGAGACGGTTGCCGCGGCTGTCACCATGCCGTTCGAGGCTGGCCTGGCATTCGAACGCGAACGCTTCATGCATCTGATCGGCACGCCGGAGTCGAAGGCGTTGCGGCATGCATTCTTTGCCGAGCGCGAGGCCGCGAAGGTACCCGGCGTGCCGGCCGATACGCCGCGGCGCCCGATCGAGCGGGCGGCCGTGGTCGGCGCCGGCACCATGGGCGGCGGTATCGCGATGGCGTTCGCCAATGCCGGCATTCCCGTCACCGTGCTCGAATCGACGCAGGAAGCGCTCGACAGGGGCCTGGCGGCGATCCGTGCCAGTTACGAAGGCACCGTGCGCAAGGGGCGGTTGACGCCGGAACAGCTGGCGCGGCGGATCGCGCTGATCGGCGGCACGCTGCGCTACGAGGAAATCGCCTTGGCCGACATCGTGGTCGAGGCGGTGTTCGAACAGGCGGATGTAAAGGAAGCCGTGTTCCGGCAGCTCGATGCCGTGATGAAGCCGGGCGCGATCCTGGCCACCAATACGTCGACGCTGGACGTCGACCGGATCGCGGCCGTGACGCGCCGGCCGCAGGATGTGGTCGGTACCCATTTCTTCAGCCCCGCGCAGGTGATGAAACTGCTGGAAATCGTGCGCGGCCGCGCGACCGGCAACGACGTGCTGGCCACCGTGCTGGCGCTGGCGAAGAAGCTGAAGAAGACCGGCGTGGTGGCCGGCGTATGCGACGGCTTCATCGGCAACCGCATGATCGAACAATATGTGCGGCAGGCCGGTTTCCTGCTCAATGAAGGCTGCACCCCGGCGCAGGTGGACGGCGCGATCGAACGGTTCGGGTTCGCGATGGGACCGTTCCGGATGAGCGACCTGGCCGGCAACGACATCGGCTGGGCGATCCGCAAGCGCCGCGCCGTGGAGCGGCCGGAGATTACCTATTCCAGGACGGCGGACCTGCTGTGCGAGCTGGGCCGCTTCGGCCAGAAGACCGGCGCCGGCTGGTACGACTACCGGCCGGGCGACCGGACCGCGCACCCGAGTGCCGAGGTCGACGCGATGATCGCCGCGCACGTGCACGGGCTGGGCCACGCGCCGCGCGTGATCGGCGACGCGGAGGTCGTCGAACGGCTGGTGTATGCGCTGGTAAACGAAGGGGCGCGCATTCTCGAGGAAGGGATCGCGCTGCGCGCGTCGGACATCGACATGGTGTACCTGACCGGATACGGCTTCCCGCTGTTCCGCGGGGGACCGATGTTCTACGCCGATACGGTCGGGCTGCCGGCCGTGCTTGCGGCCATCGGCCGCTTCGCTGCCGGACCGCACGGGGAAGCGTGGCAGCCGGCGCCGCTGCTGGCCCGGCTGGCGGCCGAAGGCAGGGGCTTCAACGACCGTTGAGCGCCGCCTTCAGCCGATGTGCTTGCGCATCCGCGCGAGCGGCACCTTGATGCCGCCGGGGAGGTCGAGCTCGATCTCCCCGGTCGTTTCGTAGCCGGCTGACCGGTACAGCGGCACTCCGGGCATGGTGGCCGCCATTTCAAGGGCCGTGAAACCGGCACGCGCCGCTTCCGCCTCGCAGTGGCGGATCAGCATCGTGCCCAGCCCCTGGCGCGGCATGGACGGGTCGACGAAGAAGGCGCGGATCCGGCCCGCCTCGGTGGCCGGATCGAGCAGCGGGTCGGCCGCCGCCTTCATGCGATCGGCGCCGAACAGCGTGGCGCGCTTGCTCCACCCGCCGCAGGCCAGCGGCGTGCCGCCGCGTTCGATGACGAAGTATGTGCCGTCCCTGACCAGCTGCGTATCGACGCCGAACACGTGGCGCGTGATGGCCCGCGCCTGTTCCTCCGTGTAAAAACCCCGGCTGAGGGCGATGCCGGAGCGGGCGATCAGGGCTTCGAGGGCGGGGATGTCGTCCTGGGTGGCGGGGCGCAGTGTCAGGTCCATGTCGGCTGGTCGGGGGCCATCATCGGCTGTTCGGGGTGAGGATCGTCGGCAGCGCCTTCGGCAGGGTTTCCGGGTAATCGCGCGAAAAGTGCAGGCCGCGGCTTTCTCGGCGCTGCAACGCGCTGTTGACGATCAGCGCGGCCACGTCCACCAGGTTGCGCAGTTCGAGCAGGTCGGCCGTGATGCGGAAGTTGCGGTAGTACTCGTCGATCTCCTCCTTCAGCAGGGCGATGCGGTGCTGCGCCCGTTCCAGGCGCTTGGTCGTGCGCACGATGCCCACGTAGTTCCACATCGAGCGGCGCAGCTCGTCCCAGTTGTGGGCGATGACCACTTCCTCGTCGGCGTCGGTGACGCGGCTCTCGTCCCAGTCCGGCAGGTAGGGCGTGCCGTTCTTTTCCTTCGACAGGATGTCCTGCGCGCATGCGCGGCCGATGACGACGCATTCGAGCAGCGAATTGCTCGCCAGGCGGTTGGCGCCGTGCAGGCCGGTGTACGCCGTCTCGCCGACGGCATACAGGCCGGGCAGGTCGGTGCGGCCCAGCATGTCCGTGACGACGCCGCCGCATGTGTAGTGGGCGGCCGGTACGACGGGGATCGGTTCCTTCGTGATGTCGATGCCCAGTTCGAGGCAGCGCGCGTAGATGGTGGGGAAGTGCTCGATCAGGAACTCGGCGCCCTTGTGGCTGATGTCGAGGTGGACATAATCGAGGCCGCGCTTCTTGATCTCGAAGTCGATCGCGCGCGCCACCACGTCGCGGGGGGCCAGTTCGGCGCGCGGATCGTGCGCCAGCATGAAGCGCTGGCCGGCCGCCGCGCCGGCCTCGGGCGGCAGCTTCAGCAGGCCGCCTTCGCCGCGCATCGCTTCCGTGATCAGGAACGATTTCGCGTAAGGGTGATACAGGCAGGTGGGGTGGAACTGGATGAACTCCATGTTGGCGACGCGGCAGCCGGCCCGCCAGGCCATCGCGATGCCGTCGCCGCTGGCGGTGTCCGGGTTGGTCGTGTACAGGTACACCTTGCCGGCACCGCCCGTGCACATCACCGTGTGTTCGGCCGCCACGGTGTGGACTTCGCCATTGCGCACGTCCTGCACATACAGGCCGTGGCACTTCGGTTGCGCGTTGCGGCTCGACGGGCGGGGACCGAGCTTGTCCGACGTGATCAGGTCGATCGCGCAGTGGTGCTCGAACAGGGAGATGTTCGGGTGCGCGCGCACCTTCTCCTCCAGCGTGACCTGTACCGCGTGGCCCGTGGCATCGGCCGCGTGGATGATGCGGCGCTGGCTGTGGCCGCCCTCGCGCGTCAGGTGAAAGCCCAGTTCGGCCGTGGTGTCGCGGGTGAAGGGCACGCCCTGGGCAATCAGCCATTCGATCGCTTCGCGGCCATGTTCGACGATGTAGCGCGTGGCGCCTTCGTCGCACAGGCCGGCGCCGGCAACCAGCGTGTCGTCGATGTGTTCGGCGTGGCTGTCGCCGGAATCGAGGACGGCGGCAATGCCGCCCTGGGCCCAGTTGCTGGCCCCATCGAGCAGTTCGCGCTTGGAAATGATGGCAACCCGGCGCGTCTCGGCCAGGTGCAGGGCGACCGACAGGCCGGCCAGCCCGCTGCCGACAATGGCTACGTCAAATTTCATGGTGAGAAAGGTATTTTTGGCGGTAAAGACTCAAGACTATAGACCATTTGCAAACTTGCGTCATGCCCGGGGCTGTTTTGCGCCGTCTCAACGCCGGCATGGCTGAGGTACGGCATCATGGCTGAGCCATCCATAGCGTGATGGCGGTTGCGCCCACCGGACGGGCGGGGGAGCTTTGACCGTGATCCGGATTTTCAACCACTATGTTTCGCGCACCGGTTTCATTCTGCTGCTGTTCGAAATGCTGATCCTGCATGCCGCCGCCAGCGCGACGGCACTGCTCTGGAGCGGCACGCCCCGCGGCAGTTCGGATGCCTACCTGACAGGCATGCTGTTCGCGCTCGTCAACGTGTTCGCCATGAGCACGCTCGGCCTGTACCAGCAGCTGTTCCGCGAAGATCTGCGCGGTGCTCTGATGCGCATACCGCCCGCGTTCGCGGTGGGCTTCGTGCTGCTGTCGGCGTTGATGGAGGTCACGCCGGCGATCGATCTCGGTCGCGCGACGGGGCTTGCGTTCGTGCTGGGCGGCGCCTGCGTGCTGATGACGCGCGTGCTGCTCTTTACATCGGCGCAATCCGACATCCTCGTGGAGCGCCTGATCCTGATCGGCGCGGGCGCGCTGGCCCGCGAATGCCTCGAGCTGGCCGCCACGCGCGGCGGGCCGCGCCGCTTCGATGTGGTCGGCTGCATCGCGATGCCCAACGAGGAGCGGTGCGTACCTGCCGCCAAGGTCCTGAAGCCCGGCGAATCCCTGCTGACGCTGGCGCGGCGGCATGGCGCGAACGAACTGGTGATCTCCGTGACCGATCGGCGCAATGGCGCCTATCCGGTGCGCGAACTGCTCGATTGCGCGCTCGGCGGCGTGCGCGTGACGGATGCCGCGGCATTCTTCGAACGCGAGGCCAGCCAGATCCGCGTCGATTCGCTGCAACCGAGCTATCTGATTCATGGCGGGGGGTTCGACCAGAGTTTCCTGCGCGCTTTCGTCAAGCGCTCGTTCGACCTGGTTGCGAGTGCCGCGATCTGCGCCGCGACGCTGCCGGTGATGCTGCTGGCGGCGCTGTGCATCGTGGTCGAGGACGGCGGGCCGGTGATTTTCCGGCAGGATCGGGTCGGCAAGAACGGCCGCGTGTTCCAGGTATTGAAATTTCGCAGCATGGGAATGGATGCGGAGAGCGACGGCAAACCCCGCTGGGCCAGTGCCGCCGATCCGCGCGTGACACGCGTGGGACACTGGCTGCGCAAGCTGCGCATCGACGAGTTGCCGCAGATGTTCAACGTGTTTCGCGGCGAGATGAGCTTCGTCGGCCCACGCCCCGAGAGGGCCTATTTCGTCGAGCAGCTGGAGCGCGACATCGCCTATTACGATGTGCGTCACAGCATCAAGCCCGGCATCACCGGCCTTGCGCAGGTGCGATACCAGTACGGTGCGTCGGTCGAAGACGCGGTGCGCAAGCTGCAGTACGACCTGTACTACGTAAAAAACAACAGCCTTTTCCTGGACCTGCTGATCCTGATCGATACGGTGCAGGTCGTCCTGTCGGGCAAAGGCGCCCGGTGATGGCTGGGGAGGCACTGGTGGCTTCGGCCAGCCATGGCATCGGTGCCGCGGCGTTTGCCGCGTTTTCCCTGTTGCTGCTGCTGGGCCGTCGTGCGCACGGCCAGCATCGGCTGCTGCTGGCCGCCTGCCTGCTCACCGCCACCTGGTCGGCAGTTACCGCGCTGCACAATTACACGGTGTTCGGGCTCGACATGGCCCAGGTGGCGCGTGTACTGGAAACCCTGCGCACCACTGCGTGGCTCGTCTTCCTGCTGTTGCTGCTGGCGTCTTCCGGGCTGCTGCCGGCGAAGCGCCTGCTGGCGGTGGTGGCGCTGCTGGGCACGACCCAGCTGGCCACGGGCGAACTGGCGCCGGTGGCGATCGTGCTGGCCGACGTTGCACCGCAGCGGTCCGCCGACCCCGCCCTGATCGGCATGATCGCGTCAAGCCTGCTGCTGGCGGTGGTGGGAATCCTGCTGGTCGAACAGCTGTATCGCGGCACCCCGCCGGGCGAACGGTGGGGCATCAAGTTCGCGTGCCTGGCACTCGGCACGCTGTTCGTCTACGATTTCTACCTGTACAGCGACGCCTTGCTGTTCCGCCGCGTGCAGCCCGATATCTGGGCGGCGCGCGGGCTGGTGGACGCGCTGTGCGTGCCCCTGCTGGCGATCACCGCGGGGCGCAACCCGGGCTGGAAGCTGGGATTGGCCCTGTCGCGCAAGATCGTGCTGCGCTCGGCGGGCCTGGTCGGCTGCGCCGTCTACCTGCTGGCGATGGCGGCCGGCGGCTGGTATCTGCGCAGCGTCGGTGGCGCATGGGGCCCCGTGATGCAGCTGATCTGCCTTTGCGGGGCCGGTTTGCTGCTGGCGGGCGTGCTGTTCTCCGGTGCCGCGCGGGCGCGGCTGCGGGTCTTCATCAGCAAGCATTTCTACCAGGCGCACTTCGATTACCGCGATGAATGGCGCCGCTTTACCCAGGCGCTGTCCGAGGGCGGTCCCACGCCCGGCGAGCGCGCGATCCAGGCCGTCGCGGCGCTGGTCGAAAGTCCGGCCGGCGCACTGTGGCTCCGGCGCGACGGGGCCTTCGAACCCGCGGCGATCTGGAACGTACCGGTCCAGATCGCGACGGAACCGGATGGCAGCGCCTTCTGCCGGCTGCTGCAGGAGCGCCAGTGGATCGTCGAGGCGTCGCACACGCCGCGGCACGCCGAGGGACCGTTGCCGGCCTGGCTGCACGGCATTCCCGGCTTGTGGCTGGTCGTGCCGCTGATGCTGCACGGACAACTGTTCGGCTTTGTCGCATTGACAGGGCCGCGCACGCCGGTCGCGCTGAACTGGGAAGTGTTCGATCTGCTGCGGCTGGCGGGCAGCCAGGCTGCCAGCTGCCTGGCCCACGGCGAACTGGCGGAGCGGCTGGCCGTCGCCCGCCAGTTCGAATCGTTCAACCGGATGACCACGTTCGTCGTCCATGACCTGAAGAACCTCCTCTCGCAGCACTCGTTGCTGCTGGCGAACGCCCAGCGGCACAAGGCCAACCCCGAATTCCAGGAGGACATGCTGGCCACGCTCGCACATTCCGTCCACAAGATGACGGCCATGCTGCAGCGCCTGTCCCGTGGCGATCACGCCACCCACAGCGCGCCGCATGTGCTGGCGGAGGTGTTGCGCCGGGCGATCCGCGGCTACGAAGCAGCGCAGCCGCGCCCGGTTCTCGAGATCGCCGACGAGACGCTGCTTGCCTTGGTAGATGGGCATCGGCTGGAACGCACGGTTGCGCATCTGCTGCAAAACGCGGTCGAGGCCACGCCGCCGGACGGCAGCATCGCCGTGACCCTGCGCCGGCAGGACGAGTGCGCCGTCATCGAAGTGCGCGACACGGGCAGCGGCATGACCGAGGCGTTCATGCGCGAACGGCTGTTCCGTCCCTTTGAGACAACGAAGGCGGCGGGCATGGGAATCGGCGTTTATGAAAGCCGCGAATACCTCCGCGAACTGGGCGGCCGGCTCGACGCGGACAGCCGGCCTGGCGGCGGCAGCACGTTCCGCATCATGCTGCCGCTGCAGGCGGCGCTGGAAAGAGTGCCGGCGACGGCCTGACATGGTGACAAGGGAGATGGAAATGCCAAAGCGGAAGCTACTGGTGGTGGAAGATGATACGGGGCTGCAGAGACAGCTGCGCTGGAGCCTCGACGAGTATGACGTGCTCGCCGCCGGCGACCGTGAAATGGCGTTGACGCTGCTGCGCCGTCACCAGCCGACGGTCGTGACGATGGACCTCGGCCTGCCACCCGACGCCGATGGCGCCAGCGAAGGGTTGGCGCTGCTTCAGCAGATCCTGGCCATCGCACCGGATACGAAGATCGTGGTGCTGTCGGGCAACCGGGATCGCGCCAATGTGTTGAAAGCCATCGCGATGGGTGCCTACGATTTCCACCAGAAACCGCTCGACGCCGATCTGCTGCGGCTGGTGATCGAGCGGGCATTCTTCCTGTACGGCGTCCAGCAGGACAACCGCCGCATGCTGCAGATCGAGACCGACTCCCCGCTGGCGGGCATCATCAGCCGCGATCCGGGCATGCTGAAGGTATGCCGCAGCGTGGAGAAGGTGGCGCCGTCGTCGGCGACGGTACTGTTGCTGGGGGCTTCCGGCAGCGGCAAGGAACTGATCGCGCGCGGCCTGCACCGGATGTCGGCGCGGCATGACAAGCGATTCGTCGCCATCAACTGCGCGGCAATTCCGGAACACCTGCTGGAAAGCGAGTTGTTCGGCTATGAAAAGGGCGCTTTCACGGGCGCGGTCAAGCAGACGCCGGGCAAGATCGAGCTGGCCCAGGGCGGCACGTTCTTCCTCGACGAGATCGGCGACATGGCGATGGCATTGCAGGCCAAGTTGCTGCGCTTCCTGCAGGAACGCGTGATCGAGCGCGTGGGCGGGCGCAGCGAGATTCCCGTCGACGTCCGCATCGTTTGCGCCACCCACCGCAACCTGAAAGGGCTGGTCAACGACGGCACGTTCCGCGAAGACCTGTTCTACCGGCTCAGCGAAATCGTGCTCGTCATTCCTTCGCTGCGCGATCGCGTGGGCGATGCCGTGCTGCTGGCACAGCACTTCAAGAGCCGCTTCTGCGCCAGCGAGGGCCGGGCCACGATGCACTTCAGTCCCGATGCGCTGCTGGCCATCGAAGCCTACGGCTGGCCGGGAAACGTGCGAGAAATGGAGAACTGCATCAAGCGCGCGGTGATCATGGCGGAAGGAACCCAGATTACCGCGGCCGACCTGGGCTTGCCGGAAACCGCCGCGGCCGACGAGACCATCGATCTGCGCACGGCGCGCGATGCCGCCGAATACAAGGTCATGGTGAAGGCACTTGCACGCTCCGGCGGAAACATCGCGAAGGCAGCGGAAATGCTCGGCGTCAGCCGGCCAACGCTCTACGACCTGATGGCCCACCACGGCATCAAGTAAGCTGCCGGCCCGCGAGGGCCGGCAGCGGCTTCAATCCTTCCACTGGCCGGCAGCTTCCAGCTTGTTCTTCAGGCCCGGCATCGGGATGCCCAGTTCGTAGGCCAGCTTCGCCGCCTCGCGCGCCTTGTCGAAATTTTTCCGGCGCAGATGGACCAGGCCGAGGTTGTACTGGTTCGTGGCATTGCCGGGTTCCAGCCTGGCCGCTTCCTCCAGCTGCGCCAGCGCGGCTTCTTCCTGGCCAAGTGCCAGCAAATAGGCGCCGAAGATCGCGCGAACGCGCGCATCGTCCGGCCGGAACCGGATGGCACGGTCGAAATAGCATTCGGTTGAGTATTTCGCCCCTTTCGGCCGCGACGACTTTTCGCGCAGCGTCAGCCGCGCCAGCGATGTGAGCGCGCGATGGTGGTTGGCGAAGTGCTCGAGGGTGTACGCGATGTCGTCGCGAAGATACCCGGACTGGCCACGTTCGAGCCGCTCCACCTGGGGGGTGAAATGGAAGCGCTCGACGACATCGAGCTTTTGCCGATCGCCGGCGTTGGTGTAATCGCCTCCGCTGATCGTGTTGTTGAAGGCAGGGCAATCGGTCGCGGCGTGGGCTGCGGCTTGCCACAGTACGAGCGCGACAATCAGGGTTGGCCTGGATGGCATAGGGACTCCCGCCTTGGCGCGTGTTCCAGCGCATCGGTGTTGAAACGCAGTTGCGGAACCGACTCCGCACTGAACGAAAAATGAACGTACGGCGCCTGGGTGGCAAGCATGCACTGCCAGCGCCCGATCGCCAGGAAGGTTGCACTGCCGAGCCGCACGGTTCCGAGCCGTGCGTGGGAGCGCAGCGAATCGGGGTTGAAGGCGGAGATCCGGCTGCACGTCCAGCGTACGCCGCGGGCATGCAGCCGGAGGTGGGCTTCCTCCCACAGCCTGGAAAAAGTGGGGCCGAGGCGCAGGTGCGGCTGCACGAAAACGTCGTAGTCCCACGCCGAGTGAGGGGAGGCGAGACAGTACCGTACGCGCACTTCGTCTTCGCGATAGGCGCCGAACTGGTACCACAGGAAACCCGCCAGTTCGTTGCCGCGCCAGGCAGCGAGGCTGTGGCCGCCCTGGCGGAAGCGTGCCGCCAGCACATCGCGCGGCCGGGGATAACCCCACGGCACGTCGCCCAGCACCGACAGCGGACGGATCCGGATCGCGCGCCCCCACCCGGCACGGGCCGGATTGGCCGCCACGCGCTGCGCGACGAAGTAGTAGCGATACAGGCGCAACGGGGTTTGCCGCAACGAGCGCGCCACGCCGTACATCAGGGCATTGAACCAGCCCAGTTCCGTGATGGATTTGAGGAAGCGATTGTTCATCGCTTCATTTAACCTCCGGCCCGGTGCCTCTCCCTTGTGGCGGCGCAACGTTGTGACCGACTGGCGCACGAGGATGGCGCAGGCGCGACACAGGCGCCGGCACCATGCCGAGCTGTTGCTGCACCACCGTGCGGGTGACCATGATGGCGACCATCAGGTAGTACGGTACATCCCAATACAGCAGGCTGAGGAACGCGCCGCCGACGGCGAAGCCGATCAGGCTTGCCTGGATCATCGCGGCCAGCGAGGTGGCCCACTGCAGGTCCGCGCGGCCCCGGCTGTGCCGGACGATCCAGGCCGCGTACCGCCACGTCAGCAAGCCAAGAGTCAGGTACAGGGCGAGGCCGACGAAGCCGTGTTCGCCCAACACCTGGAAGTAGATGCTGTGGGCGGCATGCACGCCCGACGGATCGGGCGCATACATCGCGAACGTCACCGGCTCGTACAGCGAGAAGCCGCCGCCGAAGAAACGGTCGCAGGCAAGGTTGAACGCCATGTGCCATGCATTGATGCGCCCCATCGCCGAACCGTCGGACTGGTACTCGGCGATCGTGTCCATCCGGGCGCTCCACTGCTCGGGCATGAACAGCAGCGCGAGCGGAACCAGCATCACCAGCAAGGCGGCGCCGGCCATCTTGTGCCGGCTCTTCTTCCACATGAAGGCCAGCATCGCGACGATGGCCAGGACGCCGCCGCGCGAATAGCTGCCCAGCGCGGCAAGCGCGCACAGCCCCATCGAGAGCAGCATCAGATGGCGCATCCACCGCTTCGGCAGCTCCTGCATCAGGTAGTACATCAGCGGGATCGTCATGATCAGGGCCAGCGCCAGCGCGTTGTTGTCGCCGATGAAGGTGCCGAGCGGCCCCCAGACACGCTGGTTGCCGCCGCTGCGGGCCGTGAAAATGCCGCCCTTGACACCGTAGTAGCCCAGCGAGATCACCAGCACCCAGATCAGCTGGCGGACATGTTCGCGTTTTTTGATCACCATCATCACCACGAAAGTCATCAGCATGATCTTCATTACCTTGTTCCATTGCCCCCATGCCGCGTTGGGAATCAGTGCGAACAGCGTCGTGATGTTCATCCAGATGACGAACATGATCAATGTGACGGTGATCGGCGTCATCGGCAGGGTGTTCTTTTCGCGTGACTTGAGCAGGCTGAGCAGGGTGACGCCGGCGATCAGTTGGGCGAACGGGAAGGTGGTGGCGAAGCCCCAGCCCTGCGTATGCGGATTCATGACGCTGATCCAGACCCACATCAGGCCGCCGATAACGGGGCGTTGCAGGGCAAAGGGAAGGCCACCAAGAACCAGGAGGGTAACGAAGATGTCGCGCATGGCTTCCTTCTTGACGGCGCTCAACGAAGTTAAAAGGCCCGCCAGTACACTGGTTCAGCCCGGCAGTCCATCATACGTCGGAGGAGGAACACCCTTGTTGACCATTCTCATGGCAACCTTCAACGGCGTCGCCACGCTGCCCAAGGTTCTGGAAGCGTACTGCCGGCTGGCCGCGCCGCCCGCCGGCTGGCGCATCGTGATTGCGGACAATGGCAGCAGCGACGGCACGCCCGCGCTGATCGAGCAGTATGCGGACCGCTTGCCGTTGCGGTATCTATGCGAGCCCCGGCGCGGCAAGAATGTGGCGCTGAACGCGGCCCTTGCGCTGGCCCTCGACGGCCGCGACCCCGATGGCCTGTTCGTCTTTACCGACGACGATGCAACGCCGGAGCCCGACTGGCTGCAGCGGCTGGCGGAAGCCGCCGGGGCACAGCCGGACTTCGACATTTTCGCCGGCGCCATCACGGCCGACTGGGCGGTGCCGGTACCGGCGTGGATCGAACGGCTGGTGCCGCTCGGCCTGACCTTCGGCATCACGCCGCCGGAGACACCGGAAGGCCCGGTTTTCCCCGGCCTCGTGTGGGGCGCCAACATGGCCATCCGGCGCCGCCTGTTCGAGAACGGCCTGCGCTTCGATGAATCGATCGGCCCTGCCGCCGGCGCCTATGCGATGGGCAGCGAGACGCAGCTGACGCGCCGGCTCGGCGACGCGGGACACCGCGCGTGGTTCTGCCGCGGCGCACGCGTGGCGCATTACATTCGCCCGAACCAGATGACGCGCGCGTGGGTGCTCGAGCGGGCCCGCCGCTTCGGCCGCGGCAAGTTTCGCCAGGAATGCCCGGGCCGGTTTGCCGAATGGTTCGGCGTACCGCGATGGATGTTCAGCCGTTATGCGGCGGAGTTGCTGGGCCTCGCGGCGGCATGGATGCGCCGCGATGCCGACGGTTCCTTCCTTCGCCGGTGGGAGCTCGCCTACCTGCGCGGCTATGTGCACGAAGCGTGGCGCGGCGCGCCGCCGCCGAGCCGGGGCCGGGTCCTCATTACCAGCTATTCGGGCGAACTGGGGGGCATGGAGTTGCGCATGGCCCAGGAAGCACAGTTCCTGCGGGCGGATGGCTTCGACGGCGTGCTGGGGATCCGGCCGTTTCCACGCAGCCGCGCCTGGGCGGACGACCTGCGTGAACGGCGCCTGCCGGTGATGCGCTTCGCCCCCCCGCCGGTGCTCGAGCAATGGCGCTGGCGGCGCCTGAACAAGATCCGCGCGCTGTTCGGGAGCGTGCGCGCGTTGCGCCGGTTCCGGGCGGACCTGGTACACGTGGCGTTCTGCTGGAATACCTACGGCGCCACCGCATTGTGGCTTGCAGGCCGCTGCGGGCTGCCGGCGGTCATCAGCGTCCATAATACGTTTCCGCCGTGCGAGTTCGGGCGCTGGCACCACCCGCTGCTGCGTGAAGCGTTCGCGGCGGTGCGCGGCATCTACGGTGCCACGGAGTCGGCGTTGCAGCACTTCCTAGTCCTGTACCGGCCGTACCTGCGGCAGGATATCCGCCTTGCCGTGATCCCGAACTGTGTCGACACCACGCGTTTCCGTCCGTCCGCCGCGCTGCGCGCAGCGGCCCGCCAGCAGTGGGGAATACCGGCCGGTGCACTGGTGATTGGCGCCGTTGCGCGTCTGTCGCCGCAAAAACGTCCGGAGGCGCTGGTGGCGCTGCTACACGACCTGCGCGCCGATTTTCCGGCACTGTACCTGGTGCTGGCCGGCACCGGTCCCCTGGAAGAGGAAGTGCGCAGACTGGCCGTGACGCTCGGCGTGGAGCGGTTCGTGATCTTTACCGGTTACCAGGAACGCGTCGAGGAGATCATGCCGGCCCTGGACATCCACCTGCTTCTCAGCCGGCGGGAAGGCTTCGGCATTGCCACCATCGAGGCACTGGCATGCGGCGTCCCGGCTGTGGCCAGCGCCGTGCCGGGCAATACCGATGTCCTTTCCGGCTGCGCCGGCGGCGTGCTCGTGCCGCTCGACGACGCTGCTGCGGTATCGCGGACGGTCGCCGGCCTGCTTGCCGATCCGGACCGGCGTGCGCGCATGGGCGAAGAAGGCAGGGCGGATGCGGTCCGCCGTTTCAGTACGATAAAAGTCCAGGCGCTGGTGCACGAATTCTATGACGGGCTGCTCTAGCATGGTCTCTGCGCGACGCTCGCTGCTCGTGTCTTTTGGCGAACGCTATACCCTGCTGCTGATCGGTGTCGCCGGCACGATGGTCATCGCGCGGATGCTGCCGCCCGCCGAGATCGGCATCTTCTCGGTCGGGGCCGTGCTGGTCGGGCTGGCGCAGGTATTGCGCGATTTCGGTGTCGGCCAATATGTTGTCGCCTTGAAGTCGCTGACGCCCGAGCAGTTGCGCGCCGCGCTCGGCGTGGCGGTGGCTTCCGCATGGACGCTCGCGGTGCTGGTCGCGTTGCTCAGCGGCGTGATGGCTGACTTCTACGATCAGCCGCGCCTGCGGGATGTCATGCGCCTGCTTGCCATTAACTTCCTGCTGGTGCCGTTCACCGCGCTGACCCTGTCCTATCTGCGCCGGCAGCTGCGGGTGTCGGCGATTTACACGATCAACACGACACACAGCATCGTCCAGCTGGTCAGCACCATCTGGCTGGCCGCGCAGGGCTACGGCTGCCTCAGCCTCGCCTGGGGCACCGTCGCCGCGGCCGTCGCGGCGCTGCTGGTCAGCCTGCCATTACGCCCGGCCGAGTTGCCGTGGCTGCCGCGCCTGCGCGGCGCGCGCGCAGTGCTCAGCTTCGGGTTCTACGCCACCGGCGGCAATATCGTCGACGAAGCCGGCGTTGCCGCCCCCGACCTGATCATCGGCAAACTGCTCGATGCCGAAGCGGTCGCGACGTTCGGAAAGGCGCAGGCCTTGCTGAACCTGTTCAGCCAGGCCGTTACCAGCGCCGTGTCGCCGGTCATCCTGCCCATGTTTGCCGGACAGGCCCGCGACGGACGCGACCTCCGTGCCAGTTACCTGTTGACGGTCAGCTGCATGACCGCCGTCGCCTGGCCGTTCTTCGCACTGCTGGGCACATTGGCACTGCCCGTCGTCAACTTTGTGTATGGCGAGCAATGGGACGCTGCCGCGCCGTTGATCAGGATCATGTGTTGCTCGTCCGCGCTGTATAGCATGTTCATCATGGCTCGGTATTTGTTCATCGCAACAGGGCAGGTACGCGAGCAGGCCCGGCTCGACACATTTACCGTCATGTTCCGGGTCCTGCTGTTGTTACCCGCAGCCCTGGTCGGGCTCCAATGGGTCGCTATGGCAGTGGTGGGTGGTGCGCTGTTCCGTTGCTGGCTGACGTGGCGTTACCTGTCTAGGCTTGCGGCGATCGATGCCAGGGGGCTCCTTCGCGCCGTAAGCCGGAGCGCCGCACTGACCGCGCTGACGGCGCTGGCACCGGCCGGTGCGCTGGTAATGATGCAATCCGGCCTGGCGCAACTGGTGGTGGCATCCGTGTGTGCCATACCTCTGTGGTTCGCGGGCGTGATGGTGTTCCAGCATCCGCTTGCCGAAGAACTGGAACTGGTGTGGCGCAAGGTCCGGCGTCGTGATGCAGTCTGAAAAGGAGTGGTATACATGCGCGTAGGCATATTGTCATACCCGATGCTGTTCCAGCGTGACGGCGGTCTGCAAGTCCAGGTGCGTGAAACCATTGCAGCCTTGAACCGGCTTGGTGCCGACACATCGCATCCGCTGCAGGCACAACTCGTCGATCCGAACCGTGAGCGCCTCGATGCATTCGACCTGATTCATGTTTTTTCTGCCATCAACGGCAATTTCCGGCTGGTGGAGGCTGCCAGCGAGATGGGTGTCCCCGTCGTGCTGTCGCCGCTGCTTTCGCCAGGCTGGGACCGGGCATCCGGTTTCCGGGCCCGCGTGGCGGACCGCCTGACCGGCAGGCTGACGGGCTGGCATGTGCAGACCAGTTATGCGCAGACAAAGCGCGCGTTGCAGCTGGCCAAGCTCGTCATTGCTCTCGGCGAAGCGGAACGCGCAGCGATCATCTCGGGCTTTCTCGTGAATCCGGCAAAAATCCGCGTATTCCCGAACGGCATAAACCAGCAATTCTTCACGGCACGACCTGAGCTGTTTCGACAAAGTACCGGTATCACCGGGCCGTTCGTGCTGATGGTCGGCTCGATCAACCCGTACAAGAACCAGCTCGGCCTTGTGCAGGCTCTCGCCGACATGAACCTCCCGGTTGTGCTGATCGGGCGCGTGGCCCGGCAGGACCAGGTCTACCTCGATACGGTGCTGCGCTCGCCGTGGGTGCGGTGGCTGGGTGCGCTGGATCATGGCGATCCGCTCCTTGCCAGCGCATACAGCGCGGCATCGGTCGTGGCGCTGCCGAGCCATGGTGAAGTGTTCCCCCTGGCGGTGCTTGAATCCCTGGCGGCGGGAACCCCGGTGGTTATGACGGATGAGAATGCGCTCGACCTGCAGGAAAGCGCGTTCGCGCTGCGCAAGGCGCGCTGGCATGACGCCACCGCTCAGCGCGCGGCGATCCGCGATTTCATCGACAGGCCGCCGGCACGCGACGCGGTGCGGGGGCTGGTCGAACAGTACACATGGCAGCGCGTTGCAGCCGAAATCGCCAACTGCTATGTCGAGCTCGCAGCCGGCCGGCCGGCCGATGAGAAATGCGGCACGGCATCGAGAGATGAGGACGTTATTTCCGCGTCCCCGGCCGCGGAGCCCGAGCGTAGCCTGTCCTGATGGCGGTATCGCGCCACATGTTGCGCAGCGTTCATCGGGTCCAGGTTGAATCCGATGAACGGAACATTCTGCCATCGCTCTCGGACCAACCGCGACATTCGAACGCAGCAGCGTCCCCGGCAGTCGTCTACCGCGGTCGTCCACCGCGGTCGTACACGGCAGTCATCCACGACACTCAGGCCTGTGAGAGCTGCTCGGCTCCGTTGGCAGTGCACGGCGCAGTGAAGCCGCGCCTTCGGTCGCACTGCCCATGTCTTGCAATGCGTGCTGTACGGAGTGCAACGAATGCGTACGCGCGCTGCGGGCAATGATGGAGGAGAGTCGAAATTGGCATGACCGGAATGCTTCGCCGCAGCGCAAGCAGTGCTGCAGCTCAGGCGCGCGGTCGGTAGCGCAGGACGGCGCAGCCTTTTTCGCACGGCAGCAGGCGCTGCTCGATTTCAGGATATTCGTCCGCCCAGCGGCGCAGTATTTGCTGCTCGTCCGGCCGGTACGCGTCGTCGAGGAACACCGCCGCGCCAGGAGAAAGACAGCCGAACAATGCGGGGCCGGCGGGGTAACGGGCGAGCGAACGTGTCGCCTGGGGTGGCCCGTCGATGACCAGCATGTCGATCTCGGCGTCGCGCGGCAGGCGGTTCGTTGCATACCAGGGCCAGATGGCGCCGCCGAACTCCTGGGCGGTCAGCGGCGCGTCGATGACTTCGGCCCACGCAGACAAACCATGCCTGTCCAGCTGCCGGCGTGTTTCGCGCGCATAGGCCGCATCGTGCGCCAGACTATATACCTTGCCGCCGCCATTGATTTGCATGCAGCGTGCCAGCACCAGCGTGGAGGTGCCGCTGCTGCACTCGACCACGACGCCGGGCCTGTCGGCCAGCGCATGCCGCGTCAGTTCCAGCAGGAAGTCCGGCGATGCGGCCCAGCCACGCGTATCGGGCAGGCTGCGCGACAGTCCCAGATCCGTGTACAGCCCCTGCAACGCTTCCAGTTGACGGAACAGGCCGGCGCTCTCGCGGTGCGACTGGTCGCGCACATCGTGGAGCATCAGGTGGATCAGGCGCACCTTGTGCAGCGTATAGGCACAGAGCAGCAACGTTGCGGCGATGAAAAGCAGAGAGGTCAATGGGAACATGTTCAGCCCTGGTCGTAATAGCCATACGGGTCGTTGCCGGAAAACGGCTGGGTCTTGTTGTAGATGAGATTGACATTGCGGCAGGCTTCGATTTGTCGAAGCGCTTCGCGCACCGAGCTGTGGGTGGTGCGTTCGGCCTCCACCACCATGACGACCTGTCCCATCTGCGCGGCCAGAACGCCCGCCTCCGATGTGAGCAGCAACGGCGGCGAGTCGAAAATCACGATGCGGTCGGGATAGCGGTTGGCGATGTCGTCCAGCAGCCGCGACATGCTGCGGCTGGCCAGCAGCTCGGTCGCATGCTTGTTGCGCCGGCCGGCCGGGAGCAGGCTGAGCGCTGGCACGTTGGTTCTCAGGATGACGTCCGAAAGATCGAGTTCTTCATCCAGCAGCACGTCCATCAGACCGGGACGCGCTTCGAGACCCAGCACGTTGAGCAGCGCCGGCCGCGCGACATCGGCATCGACCAGCAGCACCGTCGTGTCGCGCTCCATTGCCATGCTCATCGCGAGGTTGATGGCGCAAAATGTCTTGCCTTCCCCGGGCAGCGCGCTCGTGACGATGATCAGGTTGCCATGGTGGATCGGTGCCTCGATGCCACGCGCGCTGCGCAGCAACGGGCGCTTGATGATGCGGAAGTCCTCTGCGACGCCGCTGCGGCCGCCATCGTGCGTGATCATGCCCAGCTGCTGCAGGCGCGGCAGATTGATGTCCGCGAACCGGGCATCGGGATTGACGAGGAGCGGTTCCAGGCGCGGGCCAGTGGTATCGGGGATCATCGTCGTCTCCTGCTAGGACTGAAGTATTGAAAGGGCCATCACGCCGCCGTAGGATACGAACAGGCATGCAACGCCGGCGCCGAATCCCATGTGGGCCCGGCGCCGTTTCTTGCGTTCCGGGTCCGTCCAGTTCATCGCGACGGCACCCAGCACGCGCAGGCCCGTTGCCTCGCGCAATTCGGCGGGGCTCAGGTAGGTGGGACGTACCTGACTGATCAGCAACGCCACGGCGGCGCCGGCAAGCACGGCCACACCGAACACGACGCTATACAGCAGTTTTCTGTTCGGCCCGGTGGGACGCAATGGCACCGTGGGCGGGTCGATGATCTTGAAGCTCAACATGTCGGTGGTAGTGCTGAGGTCGCCAGACAGCTTGGCCGCTTCGCGCCGCTCGATCAGCTTCTCGTAATTGTCCTTGTTGATCAGGTAGTCCCGGTTCAACTGCGCCAGTTGCGATTCCACTTCCGGCACGGCCTTGCTTTGCTCGACCAGCGTTTCATGCCGCTGTTCCATCTCTGCCACCCGGGCGCGGATCGATGCCACGCGCGCATCCGCTTCGGCAAGTGCGACCTTCAGTTGCTGCAGCATCGGACTGTAACCCTTGCCTGGGTCCGACGGCGCGGCGCGTGTCTTGGCCTCCTGCACCTTTTTTTCTTCAAGCAGCGCGATCAGGCGCCGCGTGGAAATGATGTCGGGGTGGGCCTCGGTATACTGCAGCAGCAGTGCGTCGAGCGACTTGGTCAAGGCCGAGATGCGGCCGTCGATCTCGGGATTGTCGATCGATGCAGGGGCGAGCTCGGCGCCGAGGATCGGTTCGTCGCCCTGGATCTGCCCGTTGATGGCGTTGCGGGCCTGTTCCGCTTCGACGAGTTCGAGCTTCGCGTTGTTCAGCGCGTCCGTCGACATCAGCAATTGCGATCCATAATCGAGTCCTTGCCGGGGCAACAGGGTATTGTTCTTCAGCTTGAATTCCTTGACCGAGTTTTCCGCGGCCAGCAATTTGTCTTCGTAGGCACGGATCTGGTCGTCGATGAATTGCACGGCCTTGTCCGATTCGCCCTTCTTGCCCTTGAAGCCCCCTTCGACGAAGATCGTGAGCAGCGATTGCACCACATCGCGCACCAGGCGCGGATCGCTGTTGCTGTAGCTGATCGTGTAGATGTCGTAGGTGCTGGTGCCGCCGATGCGGATCTTCTGCATGAGATCATCGACCTGCTTTTCATGCTCGCGCGGCGTGGTGGCCTTGACATCCAGGTCCACCATGCGCATGACGCGTTCGACGTTTGGCCGGCTGAGAAGGGTGCGGCTCATGATCGCCACCTGCTGTGTGACATTCGGCATCGACGTCATGCCCGACAGCAGTGGCTTCAGGATGCTCTGCGTATCGACGAATACGCGGGCGGTCGTCTGGTAATCGTCCGGCAGCAGGTACACCTTGATCCAGCCGCCAGTCGCCACGAGCCAGGCGACGAGTATTGCGCACCAGCGATACTTCCAGATTCCCTTCAACCCGGATTGCAGCTGGGCGATGATTTCTTCCATATTCGGTTTCTCCGCGTGAACCTGGTCCGATCGATTGACCTTGTCCGATCGAGTATATGGCTGGGGCAGGGCTTGTCGGACCGAAACTGATGAGCACTTGCGTGCTGTCAAAAAAAAGGCGTACCGTCACAGCAACCGACGGTACGCCCGGTGGGTCGAAGGATCAGATCAGGTCAGGATTTGCGACGGCGGCTGACCAGCGACATGCTGAGCAGGCCGGCTGCGAGGATGGCCAGCGTTGCCGGTTCCGGCACTTCTTCCTGCAGCGCGTCGGCAAACGATGCATGGGAGATCGTCAGCTGGTAGATCGTGCCGGCTTCCAGCAGGTCGCTGGTTGCCGTCAGGAAGCCTGCGAAGTTGTAGGGATCCTCACCTGGCAGGACATGGGTACGGCTGCGCAGCGAATCGCCGTTGATCTCGTCCGGCGAATACGACAGGACGTTTTCGCCGGTTTCCAGATCGATAATGTTGATGCTCCAGGACAGGCGGGCGGAGGCTACCGAATCGGCCCCGGCGGTGAGCGGCACGTGCGCGATGGTGTATGCCTCGGCATCGAATTCGACGGTGATCGAATCTGCCGAGCCCAGGGAGAACTCGAACGACGTCACCGTGCCCGTGTTGGCGGTACCCGATGCGGTATTCGGGCTCGTGCCGACCGAGGCGGTAGCCCGGGTTGCAGCGTTCGCGCCCCCTGGTTCCAGCGCCGAGCCGAGCAGTTCGGTGTCGCCGTAACCGAATGTCGTCAGGACGGCGGGCGGCGACACTGCCAGCGGATCGAAGCGCGGCGTCAGGGGGGTATTCGGTGCCGGGAGCGGGCAGGTGCCGACGCAGATCGCGCCGGCCGTGTTGCTCTGCAGGGGCGGCAGGCTGGAGACAAATGCCGTTGCCAGGCGCGAGTTGTTGATTTCCAGCGTGGAGAAATCGGCCGGCGTGTACTGCGTGCCCCCGGAATTCAGGAAGCGCAGGTTGTTAATCTCCAGAATCGCATCCGCAAAAGCATGTGCCTGGGCGCTGCCGGCGGCGCCGAACGCGAGCGTTACGGCGGTGGCCGTGATCAGAAAACCTTTCCTGATGATGTTCATGGCTTGCTACTCCTCGATAAGTGGTTACGGCCAGGGGGTCTGTGCCGACAAGCCACTACTCAGCAGCATTCGTGCCACTTGCCATTAGATACGCAGAATCAAGACCTTACAAAAACGCGGCGCGGAGCATTTCCCGAATTGCAAAAAAGTCCGACGCTTTGTGGAACTCGCTGCCCCTACAGCAGTCTGATGTGCATAGATCTTCAAGACCACAGGAGCAGACGTGCAATACGACGACACCATCATATCCTTCGAAGCCGCCGCAAAACTGCGTGACCTCGTCATCCGGGAGCAGGAAGCCGGCAAGGCTCACACCCATCCGATCGACATGCAGCTTTTCCATATCCGGATGGCCAGCACCGCTGGCCGGCGTGAGGCGGCAAATTTGCTGTTGCGCAAGATGTATGGCTGGCGGGGCTACGATGTCGACGCGGAGACCGAACATGCGCCGAACCGGATCACGCTGTATGCGGAAACGGCCGGCGTCACGGTCGGCACGATGTCGCTGTGTCTGGACGACCCTGAAATCGGCCTGCCCGCCGACGAGAATTTTCGCGACAAGCTCGACGAACTGCGCACCGCCGGGCGCCTGCTGTGCGAACCATCCCGGCTCGCCATCGACAAGGACGTGACGAAACGCGTGTTCGCATCGCTGATCCATATCTCGTATATTTACGCCCACAATATCCACCACTACTCCGACTATGTGATCGAGGTCAATCCGCGCCATGTGATGTTCTACAAGCGGATGCTGGGCTTCCGCGACTTTGGCGGCGAGCGGCAGTGCACCCGCGTCGGTGCCCCGGCCGTGTTGCTGCGCCTCGAACTCGAATACATGGGAGAACAGATCCGCACGTTCGCGGGCCAGATGGAGCAGGCGCCGGGCGAGCGGTCCTTTTACCCGTATTTCTTCCCGCTGGAAGACGAGCCCGGCATCACGACACGCCTGAAGCAGGGGCGCGACTGATGGCCGCTGCCGGAGAAGCGCTGGCGGCATGGCGCCGCCTGCTGGGCGAGGATCGCGTGCTGGTCGATGCCCCCACGCTGGACCGCTATGCCGCCAGCACGTCGTCCTGGAGCACGCGGCCGCTCGCGATCCTGCGGCCGGTCAGCACCGACGAAGTGGCGCAGGTGGTGCGAACGGCCACCGAGCACCGGGTCCCGCTGTATCCGATCAGTGCCGGCCGCAACTGGGGGTATGGCGACGCCTGCGCGCTCGCCGACGGCCATGCGATCGTCGACCTGTCGCGGATGAATCGCATCCTGGAGGTCGATGCCACCCTTGCGTACGTGGTGATCGAGCCCGGCGTGACGCAGCAGCAGCTGTCCCGTTACCTGCTGGAGCACGACCTGCCGCTGTGGATGGACTGCACCGGCGCCGGACCGGACACGAGCCTGATGGGCAACATCCTGGAGCGCGGCTTCGGCCACTCGCCCTATGGCAACCGCTTCCAGAACGTGGCCGGCATGGAGCTGGTGCTGGCCGACGGCGATGTCGTGCACACCGGCTTCGGTCACTATCCTTCCTCGGTCAACCGCCGCGTCTATCCCTACGGCGTGGGACCCTACGTCGACGGGCTGTTCACCCAGTCGAACATGGGCATCGTCACGAGCCTGGGCCTGTGGCTGATGCCGAAGACCGAAGCACTGAACCATTTCCTGTGCATGGTCCAGGAACATCAGGACATTGCCCCCATCATCGACGCGCTGCGTCCGCTGCGGCTCGACGGCACCTTGCGCAGCATCCTCCACATCGGCAACGACCTGCGCGTGATCTCCGGCGGCACGACGTTTCCGCGCGAGCTGGCCGGTGGCCAGGTGCCGCTGCCGGAGGCGGTGCGCCAGCAATTGCGGGCCGCCGCGGGCGTGGGCGCGTGGACGGTTTCCGGCGCCCTGTACGGCAGCAACGACCAGGTCGCGGCCGCCCGGCGCGCGGTGCGCCGGGCGCTGGCGCCGACCCGGGCCAGGGTCCAGTTCCTCGACGAGCGCAAGCTCAACCTGGCGGACACCGCGGCGCGCCTGCTGAAGGGTACCGGCATGGGCAGGCGCCTGGCGGCCAAGGTGGCGCTGGGGCGTTCCCTGTTCGAGATGAACCGCGGCATTCCGAACGGCCGCTTCCTGGCCGGCGCCTACTGGCGCAGGCGCGGCGGCCTGCCGGCGGATTTTCCCGCCAATGCCAACCCGGCGCTGGACCGCTGCGGCATGTTGTGGGTATCGCCGGTGCTGCCGATGCGCGGCGAAGACCTGCTGCGCGTGCATGCGTTGGCGGCGCCGATCTTCAGCACGCATGGCTTCGATCTGTTCGTCACCTTCAGCATGATCAACGAGCGGGCGCTGGGCGGCGTCCTGACGGTGGCTTACGACGCGGAGGACCCGGCCGAAGTGGCGCGGGCGCGCCTGTGCTACCGGCAGGTCTTTGAAACGATGATGGCGGCGGGGTACATTCCCTACCGAGTGGGCCTGCAGTCGATGGCCGACCTGGACAACGGCGACGACGCCTACTGGCGCATGGTCGGCCGTATCAAGGCGGCGCTCGATCCGGCCAACATCATTGCGCCGGGGCGCTATTCGGCACGCGGGCGGCCGCCTGGTTGAACACCGCGCCGCACAGGCACGGCGGCCCTGGTTCGCCCGTCTGCGCGCCGGCGGGCGGGCGTACGGGCGGCGGTGCGGCATGGATCACAGTTTTGCCATCAGCGCCCGCACCTCGGGATGGCGCTTGAAGTCGCGCACCGCCAGCAACCGTTCGCACTGTGCCCTGGCCCCCTTGCGGTCGCCGGTCATGAACAGCACCTGCGCGAAACGCAGCCGGATGTCGTTCTCCGCCGGCGCCTGTTCGGTGGCCGTTTTCAACAGCGGCAGGGCGCGGGCCGTGTTGCCCTTGTCGATCAAGATCGCCGCCAGCGTATCGGCTATGGCCGCGCTTTTCGGCGCCAGCCTGTAAGCTTTTTCGGCAATGTCCAACGCGCGGTCGTCCTTCATTTGGAGCAGCGCCCATGCGTATTCGTTCAGCGTCACGGGATCTTCCGGCGCGTTGCGCAAGGCCTGCTCGTATTGCTGGCTCGCGGTCCTGTAATCGCCTGTCGCTGCCAGCGTGCTGGCGTAATAGATGCGCGTCCCGGTGTCGGCCGGCTGTTTTTCCAGCCATTGCCGCATCTGCGCCGTCGCCTCCTGCCGCTTGCCTGCCCCGAGCAGGGCACGGTGCAACGCGATCACGATCTGCGCGGACGGGGCGACCTGGATAGCACGCTGGTAGCGTTGCGCGGCGTCGGCCGGCTTGTGCTGGACCATCAGCACATCGCCTTCCAGCTTGAATCCGAGCGGCCAGTCGGCGTGGCGCGCCTGCAGCGCCTGGGCGGCCGCGAGTGCCTCGCTCAGCGCCTTTCTGTCGATCAGCAGCGCATGCTGGAGCATCAGCCCGTCCACACTGTCGGGATCGGCCTTCAGCGCCCTGCGCGCTGCCTGCAATGCATCGTCGGGACGCTTTGCCGCCAGGTGGAGGGCGGCGATCCGGATTTGCACGGCGGACGATTTGGGCTGCATCGCCGCAAGGCGCTCGTAGCTTTCCAGGGCGGCCTCGTCCTGCCGGTTGAGCTCCTGCGCCCGGGCGAGCAGGGCCAGCGCGCCGGCATCGTCCGTATCGGTGGCTTGCAGTTTCTGCGCCAGGGTCAGGGCCTTCTGCTTGTCGCCCGTGCGCAGGTAAAAGTCCGCCAGTTGCTGGGCCGATGCCTTGTCGTCCGGGTTTTCCCTGGCCGCCTGTTCCAGCCAGCGGACGGCCTCGGCCGGCTTGCCCAGCCGCGCCTCGAGCCTGGCCAGAGACGTCATCAGCGCAGCGTTCTTCTTGTCCCCCGCCAGTGCGGTCTGGTAGCGCTTGCGCGCATCGTCCGGTTTCTTCTCCATGACGTCGAGATTGGCCAGGTTGTCGAGGGCGGCCAGGTGGCCCGCTTCGAGCGCGAGCGCCTTGTTGAAGCCGGCGCGTGCGCCGTCGAGGTCGCTGCGTGCCAGCAGCACGCCGGCGCGCAGGTTCTGCAGCAGCGCGCTGTCGCCCTTGCCGATCATCGCATCGACCGTCGCGAGCGCCTTGTCGAACTGCTTGTCGCGCAGGTGGCTCATCACGAGCAGCGTGCCGGCACGCTCGGCGCCGCTGCCGCCCTCGGCCGCACGTTCCAGCTCGGCGATGGCCTTCGAATTGTCCCCCAGCTTCAGCCGGCTGAGGCCGTGGCCAAGCCGCAGGTCCGAGCGTTCCGGGCTCAGGGCGCTGGCCTTTTCGAAGTAGGCGGCCGACTGGGTGAAATTGCGCGCCTGCATCTCCGCCTCGCCCGCCAGCGCCAGCAGATCGGCATCGTTCGGGGCGTCCTTCAACGCGCTGCGCATCATCTTCAGTGCATCGTCTCGTTTGCCGCTGCGCAATGCCACCGTTGCCAGCAACTTCGTCGCATACGCATGGTTGGGATTGGCCTGCAGGAACTGGTTCAAGTACTGCTCGGCCCGGGTATCTGATCCCGTCAGCACCGATACCGCGCCGGCCAGCAGCACGCTCGGCATATGGTCCGGCGCCGCGCGCAGTACCTGCTGGACCTGTTCCAGCGCTGCCTTGTAGCGCTTTTCGCGGAAGTCCAGCAATGCCTGCGAGTAGGAGATCATCAGGTTCTTCGGCTGGGCCTTGCGGGCCAGCTTGATCTGCTGGCGCGCGTCGTCCAGGCGATCTTCCTGGATCGCCAGGTTGGCCAGGTCGATGTGGGCCTGCACGTTGTTCGGCTTGACTTCGAGGATACGCTCGTAGGTCTTGCGCGCGGCAGCGGCATCATTGCCGGCGCGCTGCAGGTCGCCCTTCAGGCGCAGCGACTCCACGTTGTCGGGATTCTGCACGATCGCCTGCTCCACCAGTTCCCTGGCCTTGTCGGACTTGTCACCGATGAGCGCCAGCTTCGCCAGGCCGAGCGTGGCGTCCGCAAGTCCG
The DNA here is from genome assembly GCF_009727155.1 of Pseudoduganella dura. Classification (NCBI taxonomy): domain Bacteria; kingdom Pseudomonadati; phylum Pseudomonadota; class Betaproteobacteria; order Burkholderiales; family Oxalobacteraceae; genus Pseudoduganella; species Pseudoduganella dura. The sequence continues at coordinate 6,471,389 of NZ_WNWM01000002.1, forward strand.
GGCTTCACTTGCAGGGCGCGCTCGAACCGGGAGCGTGCCTCGTCGGGCCGGTTCAGGCCCAGCAGCGCTTGCCCGCGCAGCGCCAGTATCTGGGCGTTGCCCTCGTCGTCGGCAAACTCGTCCAGCAGGCGCTGGAACTGGCCCTGCGACAGCAGCGACCTGCCGAGTGCCGGCAGCACGAGGTCGGCTTGCGCGCCGAGGTCGCGGGCCCGCCGCAGCTCCTTCTCCGCAGATGCCATGTCGCCGGTATCCAGGTAAGTCTGTCCCAGCATCAGGCGCGCGAGCGCATGTTCGGGTTGTTGCTGGACGACGTTCTTCAGCTGGATGATGGCGGCCTTCGCATCACCCTGGTCGCGGTAGCGGCGGGCGTCGGCGATCAGGTCATCGGCGGGAAGCGGGCGGCTGCATGCGCCCAGCGCCAGCAGAAGGGGCAGGGCACCGAGCGCGGTGCGTACAGGCTGGGGAATAGACGTGTTACGGAAGCTGGTGCTGGGGAAGCGATTCGGCATGACGGTCTCCATTGCAGGCTGAACTGCCAGCGTAGGAAATCGCCGGGCAGGCTCGTTGATCGTCCTCAACGATACCTGCCATCGTGGACATGCTTATTGCATGGCGGCCACGCCGCGCGGATGACGGCCGGGCAATGGCGCCGGCAGGCGCGTGCCGCTGCCGATCAGGCCGCGCTGTGCGGCCACCACCACCGCATGGGTGCGCGCGGTCGCATCGAGCTTGCTCATCAGGCCCTTGACATGGGTCTTGACGGTGCCGACGCCGATGCCGAGCTCCCGTGCGATCGACTTGTTGCAGCAGCCCCGGGCCAGCAGCAGCAGGACATCCGTCTCCCGCCCGGTCAGCGATTCCCGGCTCAGGCTGTCCGCCACGCAGCGTGTGACCGCCTCGGCCAGGTAGCGCATGCCCTGGCTCAGTTGCTGCACGGCCCGTACCAGCTCGTCCGCCGGACAGCCCTGCAGCAGGTAGCCATGCACGCCGCTGTCCATTGCCGTGCGTACCTGCCATTCCTTGTCGAGCTGCGTCACGATCAGCACGCGCGGCGCAGCGCCGTAACGGTCGGGCGATAATTGCCGCGCCAGCGTGATACCGCTATCGTAATCGGCAATGATAACGCGGGCGTGCGCCTGGCCCTGGGGCTGCCGATCCTGCAGCGTCAGGTGGAACCCGCCGCAGTCGGCGAGCAGGGCATGGATGCCGGCCGTCATGACGGCATCGGCATGCATGATATGGACGGAAGGCTGGTTGGCTTGCATGGTCTCTCCTGTTCCGCAACAGCAAATGGCTGTTGCTTCTCATGCATGCATAATGAAACTGCAATACGGAGAAGGCAAGTTAAGTGATGTTAAAGGCGTTTGTTAACGGTGCCGTCCACCGTGTGCACTGCAAGGTTCTGCGCAGGCGGGGCGTGTCGTCGGGGGCTGGCTGGACCGGCAGGAAGGCTGCCGGCGGACACCGCAAATCGCGGACGGCATGGCGACAAATGGCATCGCCGCAAAACCGCATGCGGCCGTCAGGTACCGCATGATAGACTGCGAACCGATTACTTCACAAGGCCGGCCGCGGCAAGCCAGCGGGCAGCCTCTTCGCTGCCGTCTTTCGCCAGCGAAGCCAGGCGCAAGGCCGCCTTTGGATGGCGATGCTCGGCCGCCTGCGCATACAGGGGCCAGGCCTTGTCGGGCTGGCGGCCGCTGTTTTCGGCCGCACGATGATACATTTCAGCAAGCTGGAATGCCGACTCCGCGTCGCCGGCACGTGCGGCTTCCTCGAACAGGCGCATTGCTTCGCCGCGGCGCGGCGTCTTGTTCTGGTAGAGCATGCCCAACTCCCGCTTGGCCACGATCGAGCCCTGGTCGGCCCATTCGCGCAGCCGCCGTTCCGCTGCTGCGCCGCCATGCGCGCTCAGGCGCTGTGCCGCCGCCTCGATGACGGGCGCGGGCGGAACAGCGCCTTCCTTGGCCTGGCAGGCTATCAGGGCGCCCACCATCACGAACACCGATGAAATCATCGCGCCGGACTTGTTGAATAATTCCATGTTCTTCTTCTTGCCTTGTTCAGGTCTGCACAGCGAAATCCGTACTGCCGGTGTGCTTTGATGATCCGCATCCAGGCCGGCACTTCCACGCCTGGCGATTCCCACGGCGGTGCCGCACTGCATGCTTCACGAAGCTACGCTGCGTATCGGCACCCATGGTCAAAGCAGGCCAAAACCGGCCGAAGCATGCGGAGGATACCGATTGCTGTTGAGCCATGGTGCACGAACGGATGCCTGGTGGCAGGCGCACCTGCCGTCAGCCGGCCAGATGCGCTTGACCGGGCCGAAACGCTATCGATCTTAGCATGTTGACTATGGGGAAAGGTACAGGAACGCCGGCACGGCGGATAACAATTGTAACGAGACGTTAGTACGGTTCAGGCCGCATTATAGCCGCCTGCCGCCGGTGGCGCCCACCGGGGCGCGCGGCAGCCCTCCGTGCTTGCGTTCGCGCGGCGTAGCAAAGGCCTTACCCGCGCTCGGCTGCGCGGCCCGCGTGCTGGTCGAGCCATGTGCCGGCGTGGTCCATCACCAGCCGCAGTTCGGCCTCGGCCGCCGTGAAGAGCAGCGGAATTTCGATGACCCTGCCTTCGGTCAGGGCCAGCTCCAGTGCCAGGCAGGCGGCAACGAACCGGCTGGCACCGAGTTCGCTGACATCGTGGCGCAGGTTGTGCAGGATGTGCCGTGCTTCCATGAAGCGGGCCTGCTGCACCGCTTCGCCTGCCAGGTTCAGCGGCTCGACACCGTTGCCGATGCAGTCGCGCACGCGGCGCACTGCCTTGGCCACGGCGCGCGCGTCGCCGCCCATGCGGCCGACGAGATCGTCGACGCAGAAAATGGTGTCCGGGGCGCTTGCATATGCCGTCATGGGATCTCCTGTTCGTTGAATGTCCAGTAGCGCCCGGCCGGAATGTCGACGGCCTGAAGGCCGGCGCGTTGCGATGGCGGCAAATGCCGGGAAATGAGCAGGCGCATGTCCGCCAGCGCCGAGCGCTGCGCCGTGTCGGGGGCGGCGCGGATAAGACTGGTGTCGACAATGCTGGCGTCGATCGTCTGCACCCCGGGCGCCACGACCAGCGCATCGCCGCTGTCGCCGGCCCGCGGATAGGGGCGCGTGCGCTGCGCTACCTGCAGCGCGTCGTCGCCGGATGACGCGTACAGCGTCACCCGGCCGCCGGCCGCCGTGAGTGCCGGGGCGATGTCGCGCCGAAACGCCTCCGCCTCGACATCCGGCGCCGCCAGGATGAGTTCGCGCATGCGTGGCGCCAGATCGGGACGGGCCGCGGTCACGTCGGCCACTGCGCGCGCCAGGGCGCGGCTGCCCATGCCATGCCCCAGCAGGTAGACATGGGCAACCTGCGTTCGTTCGAGCAGCCCGATCAGGAACGATGTCAGGCGCGGCAATGTCCATTCCACATTCGTTTCGTCGACCGCATACCCGGACAGACGCCCCTGCGACGGCCAGCTGTAGAATATCGGCACGCCGGCAAAGCGCAGGTCGCTGGCAATCTGGGCGGTACGGCGGGCGGCATCCTCGAAACTGACACGGAAACCATGTACGAACAGCAAGGCGCTGTTGGCTGGGCAGTGGGCAATGGTGTCGGCCAACTTGGAGAAATAGGCGGCCTGCAGCTCGATGTCCGAGCGCAGCAATACCGCGTGCCCGTCCGGGTCGTGGCGCGACTGCGGGCGCAGCAGCGTTGGCAAGGCGGGTTCCTCGCTCCCGGCGCTGCGCCGGATGGCGACCTCGCAAGTCCCGTAGCTGATCTCGCCACGGGCGGCGCCGAATTGGCGCGCCGGGTGCCGGTCGCCGGTCGGCTGGCGGTCGGTGGTGAAAAAAACCTGCAGCACTCCGCCGGGCAGGTCCGTAACCGGGCGCAATGTGCGGCGCCGGTCCACCTCCTCGACCAGGTTGCGTGCCGCGGCACGCAGGTAGCGGTCGCCTGCCAGGCCGGCGGCGGCCAGTGCGTCGGAAACGGCGAACTGGCGCGACAGCGACCCGGGATCCTGTTCGAGATCGCTGATTGCTTCATCCACGCGGGGCGACTTGCCTGTCAGGCGCGATTTGAGCATCGTGTACGCCGCGCCGGTGCCTGCATCGGCGATCGCGGCGGTCAGTGCGGTGGTGATCACATCCATGCGGTCGGGCTCCGGGGCTGCGGTTAGCACGTATCTCACCACAGCCCGCATTGCAAGTCCAGTCGGAAGTCAAGCGTGCCGGGCGCCGCCCGTCAGGCGCGGCGCCCGACTCGCGGCAAGGCGGCCGCCAGGCGCGGCGCCCGACTCGCGGCAAGGCGGCCGCCAGGGCAGCGGGTTTTCCCGGGAATGCATGGTAAATGAGAACGGTTTCCATTATCATTCCCATCTTCATCGTCTTGTCCCGTTCTTCTACCCATGACACCTGTCGCCATCCGCCGCTGGGCGTGGATTCACAAGTGGAGCAGCCTCGTCTGCACCGTTTTCATGCTGCTGCTCTGCATCACCGGGCTGCCGCTGATTTATCACCACGAGATCGGCCACCTGCTCGGCACGGAGGTGGAGGCGAAAGCCATGCCGGCCGACACGCCGAAGGCGGACATGGATGCCATCGTGGCGGCCGGCATGGCCGCCTTTCCCGGCAAGAAGATGCTGTATGCGTTCCAGGAGGCGGACGAGCCGAACCTGTGGCACCTGACGCTGGGCGACCATGGCACCGATGAGAACTACAAGGCCACCGCGGTCGATGCGCGCACCGCGCAGGTACTGCCAACGCCGCAGTTCGAGGGCAGCTTCATGTCGGTCATGTTCCACCTGCACGTGGACCTGTACGCGGGCCTGTGGGGCAAGCTGTTCCTGGGCCTGATGGGGCTGTTGCTGCTGGTGGCCATCGTCTCGGGTGTCGTGCTGTACGCGCCGTTCATGCGCAAGCTCGACTTCGGTACCGTGCGCCGCGCGCGCACCAGCCGCACCAAATGGCTCGACCTGCACAACCTGCTGGGCATCGTCACGCTGACGTGGCTGTTCGTCGTCGGCGCCACCGGCATGATCAATACGTGGGCCGACCCGATGTACAAGTACTGGCAATCGACGGAAATGGCGGACATGGTGGCGCCGTACCGGAACGCCGCGCCGATCAGCAAGTTCGGCTCGGTGGAAGCGTCGGTGAAACAGGCGCAGGCCTGGGAGCCCGGCATGAAGGTGGGTTTCATCGCATTTCCTGGCACGCCCTACACCAGCGAGCACCATTACGGCGTCTTCATGCACGGCGACGCGCCGCTGACGTCGCGGCTGTACAAACCCGTGCTGATCGATGCCCAGACCACGCAGGTGACGGACAGCCGCGACCTGCCGTGGTACCTGACGGCGCTGCTGGTGTCGCAGCCGCTCCACTTCGGCGACTACGGCGGCCCGGTCCTGCAGTTCCTGTGGGCGCTGCTGGACGTGCTGACGATCGTCGTGCTCGGCAGCGGCCTGTACCTGTGGCTCAAGCGCGGCGTGCCGGTGCCGGCGCGTGCCGCCGACGAGCATGGCGCGGTGGCGACAGCGGCCGGCGTGCCCGCGCTGGCACGGGGAGATGCCCGGTGAGCCCGGCATTCCTGCGCTTGTGGGGCGTGCCGGTGCTGCTTGGCATCCTGACGACGATCGGCCTGGTTGCCGCGCTGCTGGGCGACGGCATCTGGGATATGGTGTCCGGCGTGGCACTGGGAGTGCCCGTGCTGCTGGGCATCTGGCACAGCCTGCGCAAGCAGGATCGCTGACGGCGGCGGTGGCCGGCCGCGCCGCACTACCGCCTTACTGATGCACGATCCGGACATCGACGTCGAGCACCTCTTCGCCGCCGCCGTGGCGCATGCCGCGCACCGGGGCGGCGGCCTCGTAATCGCGTCCCACGGCGATGCGGCAATAGGCGTCCGACATCAGCCGCGCATGGGTCACGTCGATGCTGATCCAGCCTTCGTAGTCGGGATCGCTCACCCAGGCATCGACCCAGGCGTGGCTGGCGGCGTGCCCGGTATCTTCCGGATCGATGTAGCCGGAGACGTAGCGCGCCGGGATGCCGCGCGCGTGGCAGCAGGCGAGAAAGATGTGCGCATGGTCCTGGCACACCCCCTCGCCGAGCTGCAGCGCTTCGCTGGCCGGCGTCGCCACCCCGGTCGCACCGCTTTGATACCGTACCGCACCAACAATGTGCTCAGCCAGCTTCATCAGGTGACGGGTGCGGGCGCGGCCGTTCTGCAGTGACGCCGCGGCGAGCGCGACGATGCTCTGGGTGGATGCCGTCAGCCGCGTGGCCATCGTGTAGATCAGCGGCGACAGCGAATCGTTGGCCGCGATCCGGCCCTGCCACGGCACGCTGGTCTCGACCACGCCCTGGGCCACGATCGCCAGCGTGCCGTGGGCCTGGTCGAGCGTGAGCATGTGCGACAGGTTGCCGTAGGCGTCCATGTAGGCATTCAGGTGGCCGGGCGCCAGCAGCTTCCAGTGCACCGCGTGCTGCTGCGGTTCGATGCGCGGCGTCAGGTGCAGCTGCTGGATCGTGTACGCCAGCGGTTCGGAATACGTGTAACGGGTTTGATGGCGGATCGACAGTTGCATGATGTTTCCTCAGGCGGCCAGTGGGACGAGGAAGTCGCGGCTGACGCGATTCCCCAGTTCATAGATGCGTTGCAGGAAGCCGGTCAGCGTGTCGTGCAGGCCGGCTTCCAGGATATCTTCGATGCGGGCGAAGCGCAGTTCGGCATGCAGCTGGCCGGCCAGCCGCTCGGTCTCGCCGGACGTTGCATTGCGCACCTCGCGCAGGTTGCTGACCAGCGCTTCCATGCAGGCCAGCAGCGAGCGCGGCATGTCGGCGCGCAGCATCAGCATCTCGGCCACGCGCTCGGGCGTGATCACGTCGCGGTACATCTTCCGGTAGATCTCGAAGCCGGAGACGGAACGCAGCAGCGCCGCCCAGTAGTAGAAGTCGCGCCGGCCGCGGTCGTCGCCGCCGCCGTGGTACTTGACGTCCAGGATGCGCGCCGTATTGTCGGCCCGTTCCAGGAACGTGCCGAGGCGGATGAAATGCACGGCTTCATCCTGCAGCATGGTGCCGATCGTCACGCCGCGCGACAGGTGGGAGCGGTACTTGACCCATTCGAAGAACTGACCCGGGTCGCGCTCGTGCAGCCGGTCGCGCAGCTTGAACTGCAGGTCCAGCCAGGTCTGGTTCTGCACTTCCCACACTTCGGTGGTCAGCGTGCCGCGTACCGCGCGGGCGTTTTCGCGCGCGCCATTCAGGCAGGCGGCGATCGACGACGGGTTTTCCGGGTCGTGCACCATGAAATCGATCACGTCGCGCGGCACCAGCGCGGCATGGCGGCGGTCGTAGGTTTGCTGCAGCTCGGAAATGCCGAGCAGGGCGCGCCAGTCGTGCTGCACGTCGGCGTCCGACTTGGGCAGCAGCGCGGTCTGCAGGTTTACGTCCAGCATGCGGGCGGTGTTCTCGGCGCGCTCGGTGTAGCGCGCCATCCAGTACAAATGGTCGGCGGTGCGGCTCAGCATGGTGTTCTCCTTTTAGTTTTCCAGCACCCAGGTATCTTTCGTGCCGCCGCCCTGCGAGGAATTGACGACCAGCGAGCCTTCCTTCAGCGCGACGCGGGTCAGTCCGCCCGGCACGATCGAGGTCGTCTTGCCCGACAGGACGAACGGGCGCAGGTCGATGTGGCGCGGCGCCACGCCGGCGTCCACGAACGTGGGACAGTTCGACAGCGCCAGCGTCGGCTGGGCGATATAGCCTTCCGGCCTGGCCAGCAGCCGGGCGCGGAAATCTTCGATCTGCGCCTTCGTCGACGCCGGGCCGACCAGCATGCCGTAACCGCCGGCGCCGTGCACTTCCTTCACCACCAGTTCGGCCAGGTTCGCCAGCGTGTACGCAAGGTCTTCCTTCTTCCTGCACTGGTACGTGGGCACGTTGTTCAGCACCGGTTCCTCGGACAGGTAGAACCGGATCATGTCCGGCACGTAGGGATAGATCGACTTGTCATCGGCCACGCCGGTGCCGATCGCATTGGCCAGCGTCACGCGGCCGGCGCGGTATACCGACAGCAATCCCGGCACGCCCAGTGCCGAATCGGCGCGGAACGCCAGCGGATCGAGGAAATCGTCGTCGATGCGGCGGTAGATCACGTCCACCTTGCGCGGGCCGCGCGTGGTGCGCATGTACACGGCGTTGTCGCTGACGAACAGGTCCTTTCCTTCGACCAGTTCCACGCCCATCTGCTGCGCCAGGAAAGCGTGCTCGAAATAGGCCGAGTTGTGCATCCCCGGCGTCATCACCACCACCGTCGGGTCGGTCGCGCCGACCGGTGCGACCGAGCGCAGGTTGTCCAGCAGCAGGTCGGGGTAGTGCTCGACCGGCGCCACGCGGTGGCGCGCGAACAGCTCGGGGAACAGCCGCATCATCATCTTGCGGTCTTCCAGCATGTACGACACGCCCGAGGGCACCCGCAGATTGTCCTCGAGTACATAAAACTCGCCTTCGCCGGCGCGCACGATGTCCACGCCGGCGATGTGGGCATAAATATCGGAAGCCACGCTGATGCCTTGCATTTCGGGCCGGTATTGCGCGTTCCGGTAAATCTGTTCGGCCGGCACCACGCCGGCGCGGATGATGGCCTGGTCGTGATAGATATCGTGGATGAACATGTTCAGCGCCTTCACGCGCTGGATCAGGCCGCGCTGCAGTTGCGCCCATTCCGCGGCGGGAATGATGCGCGGGATCGCATCGAACGGAATCAGCCGCTCGGTGCCGGCATCGTCGCCGTATACGGCGAAAGTGATGCCGACCCGGCGGAACGTCAGGTCCGCCTCGATGCGCTTGCGCTGCAGCGCTTCCGGGCTCTGCTGGCGTAGCCAGGCATCGAATTCCCGGTAATGTGGCCGGACGCCGTCCGACCCTGTCATTTCGTTATAAAAGTACACTATGCTTTTCCTCCCGCGAATATGGGAGTTTATGCAATCGGCATGCCAACCTACTGCACGATTGAAATATCTTTACAGATGAGTTTCTCCGGTGCATCATTGCGTGCCGACCCAATCAATGTCCGGCTGCCTTGTTCTTTCCTTTTTCAGATTGGGTCCGCATGTCCAACACCTCCCCGCAACTGGCGCTGCCGCGCGCCGCGCCGCATATACCACAGGCCGAAGTCCGGCACGTGTGGGCCGGCGCGTTCGCGGTCGGCACAGGCGACACGGTGCTGACGGCGCTACTGGGGTCCTGCGTGGGGATCGGCATCATCTGGCGCCGCAAGAAGCGCTGTGCGCTGGCGCATTGCCTGCTTGCCGAAGCTCCCGCGGGTGACGCCGGCAGCGACGTGCGCTATGTGAGCAACGCCGTGCCGGCCATGCTGCGGGGTCTGGGTGCGCGGCCGGAAGACTATCCCGAACTGGAGGTGGTGGCCGCCGGCGGCGCCAGCCTGTTCGAGCGCATGCGTTCGCCCTTGCGGGTCGGCGAGCGCAATATCGCGGCCTTCGAGCATGCCATGCAGACGCTGGGTCTGCGTGTCGTCCACCAGTTCCTCGGCGGCAGCCACGGTTCGCGCATCACGCTGCACTGCGCGTCGTTCGCGTACGACACGAAACGGCTCGGCTCCGGCTGAGTGTGCGTGCGCACGGAGCGGCCCCTGCGCCCGTGGCACCCTGCAGGTCCACGAACCTCTTTTGGACCTGCCATGAACAACAAGGTATTGCTTGCGTTGCTGGCGCTCGCCACCGGTGCCGCCGCACAACAGGGCGACGGCACCCGCGTGGCCATTGCCACCGCAGTCTGGAAACCCGCGAAAGTCGACGCCACGCCGGAACGCATCGCCGCGGTGAAGGCGCCGTCCGGCTTTGCCGTCACGGCATTCGCCACCGGGCTGAAAAACAGCCGCATCCTCGCGGTGGCGCCGAATGGCGACATCTATGTCAGCCGGCGCGACCAGGGCGATGTGCTGCTGTTGCGGGACAAGGATGGCGACGGGCGCGCCGACGGTGCGCCGGTGACGGTTGCCAGCCGCGCGGGCGCGCACGGCCTGGCGATCCGCGGCAACCAGCTCTACCTGGCCACGGTGAAGGAAGTCTTCGTGGCCGATATCCAGGCCGACGGCCGCCTCGGCGCCTTGAAACTGATCATCGGCGACCTGCCGGATTCGGGGCAGCATCCGAACCGCACGCTGGCATTCGGTCCGGACGGCATGCTGTACATCACGGTCGGCTCCACATGCAATGCCTGCAATGAAAGCAATCCGGAGAACGCCACGGTGCTGCGTGCCTCGCCCGATGGCAAGCAGCGCACCATCTTCGCCAGCGGCCTGCGCAACACGATCGGCATCGACTGGCATCCCGTGACGGGCGAACTGTGGGGTCTCGATCACGGTATCGACTTCCTTGGCGACGATGACCAGAAGGAAGAACTGAACAAGCTGGAACTGGGCAAGCAGTACGGCTGGCCGCACGTGTACGGCAGCGGCAGCATCTACCCGCAAAGCACGCCGCAGGGCGAGATCACGAAGGAGCAGTGGAAGGAGCGCAGCGTGCCGATGACGCTGGGCTACACGGCGCACGCGGCACCGATGCAGATGGTGTTCTACCGCCACGGCGCATTCCCGGCCGAATACAACGGCGACGCCTTCGCGACGATGCGCGGCTCGTGGAACCGCAGCACCGCGTCCGGCTATGAAATCGTGCGCGTGCGCTTTGCCGACGGGCAGCCGAAGTCGATCGAGCCGTTCGTCACCGGCTTCCTGACCGACAACGGCCGCACGCACATCGCGCGCCCGGTGGGCCTGGCGGTGGCGAAGGATGGCGCATTGCTGATGGCCGACGATGCCAACGGCGTCATCTACCGCATCGCGTACCAGGGCGATGCGAAGGCCACACCAGCGGCCGGCGCACCGGCTTCCGTGATGCAGCAGCAGGCGGACAAGGGCAATGGCGTGCCGCTGGCGAAGGACCGCCCGGAAACGCAGGCGGCCGGCAAGCTTGCCGTCGCCTCCGATGCCTTCCGCGACGGCGGCATGCTGGACATGCGATTTTCCGAATACGCGGACGGCGTGTCGCCGCCGCTGTCGTGGGGCGGCGTGCCGGGTGCGAAATCGTATGCGGTCATCGCCGAGGATCCCGATGCCAGCCCCGTGAAACCGTTCGTGCACTGGCTTGCCTGGAATATTCCGGCCGATGTCACGAAACTGCCGGAAGGCTTGCAGGAGCAGCCGCGGCTGACGGAGCCCGAAGGCGTGCTGCAGGGGCGCAATACGCGCGGTTCGACCGGCTATTACGGACCCCGGCCGCCGGCCGGCGAGCCGGCACACCGCTACCACTTCCAGGTATTCGCCCTCGATGCGATGCTGGCGGTGCCATTCGGCGCCGACCGCGACCAATTGCTGGCGGCGATGCGGGGGCATGTGCTGGCGAAGGGCGTCGTGACCGGCCGCTATGCGCAGAAAGTGAAGCCACCGAAGTAAGGCGGGTGCCGACGTCGCCGCGCCGACGTGGCTACAATGGCATTTTTACAGGGAGGCACCATGAAGGCCATCGTCACGGGACACAGCCGAGGACTCGGCGAAGGGATTGCCCGCGCCCTGGCGGCGCGGGGCGTGGAAGTGCTCGGTATCGCGCGCCATGGCAATCCGGGGTTGCCCGGCGTGCGCGAGGTGGCGCTGGACCTGGCCGATCCGGCCGCGCTGCAGGCCTGGCTGGCAAGCGGCGAGATGACGGCGTTCCTGGCGGGCGCGCAACGCGCGCTGCTGGTCAATAACGCCGGCGTGGTGCAGCCGGTCGGCGCGCCTGGCGGGCAGGGTGCCGACCGGCTGGCAACGGCGGTGGCGGTGAATGTCACGGCCGCACTGGTACTGACGGACGCCTTCGTGGCGGCCACCGCCGGCTGCAGCGACCGGCGCGTGGTGCACGTGTCGAGCGGCGCGGGCAGGGCGCCCTACGGTGGCTGGAGCATCTATTGTGCGACGAAGGCCGCGCTGGACATGCATGCGCGCGCCGTCGCGCTCGACGGGTTGCCGGGGCTGGCGATCGCCAGCATCGCGCCGGGCGTCATCGACACGGCGATGCAGGCGGAAATCCGTACGACGGCCGAGCATGATTTTCCGTCGATCGGGCGCTTCATCGCGCTCAAGCGCGATGGCGCGCTGGCCGACCCCGCCGCGGCGGGCGTGCAATTGGTCGATTACGCGCTGGGGCCACGCTTCGGCAGTGCGGTGCTGGCGGACCTGCGCGATCAGGGCTAGCCTTGTCGCCGGGGTTCACTGCACGCCGGCAAGCCGGCTCACCAGGGCCAGGTCGGCGCCGCCGATGCCGGGCCAGGCGAAGCGGGCGGCCTGGACCGCCGCGCCGGTAAAATCGCCGCGCCGGCACACGCTGCGCGCAAAGTCGGCGCCATGTGCGCTGGCGCGCTGCAGGCGCACGCCGATCAGGCTGCAGAAGGGGAAATGCGCATTGTCGAGGGTGGCGCCGGTAAGGTCGCAGGTGCCGAAGTCGGTGCGCACGAAGCGGCCCGCCGACAGGTCCGCGCCGGCCAGCCGGGCGCCATGCAGGCTGCAGTCGACGGTGCGCGTGCCGCGCAGCATGGCGCCCTGCCAGTCGGTGCCCGCAGCCGCCTGCAGGCCTTCGAGTTCGGCGTGTTGCCACATGCTGCCCGTCAGGTCGGCGCCGCTGAGGGCGCAGTCGCGCAGGCGGGTCTGGCGGAAGTCCGCGCGCGCCAGGTGGGCGCGCAACGCCAGCACCTTGTCCCAGCGCGCGCCGCGCCAGCGGCTGCCCTCGGCGCGCGCATCCAGCAATACGGTCGACGTGGCGCGGCAGCGATCCAGTACCGCATGCGAAAGATTGATGCCCACGGCCACGAATTCATCGAGCTGGGCGTCGCTCAGGTCGGCGCCAGGCCAACTGGCGTCGTTGGCGCGCACGCCGCGCAGCGACGCGCCACAGAGCCGCGCGTGTTCGGCGCGACTGCGGTCGAAGCAGGCGCCATCGAACCGGGCTCCGGCGCAGTCGGCGTCATCGAGCAGCACCCCGGTGAGCAGCGCATGGCGCAGCAGCGTGCCACGCAGGCTGGCGCCGCGCAGGTCGGCACGTTCCAGCACCGCGCCGGACAGGTCCGCGCCATCGAGCACGATGCCTCGCAGGTCGGCGCCGGACAGGTCGCGGCCCGCCATCGGCGCGCCGGCGCGCAGCAACGCGAGCAATTCTCCGGCGGCGGGGGCGGGGGCGCCCCGCGCCGGGCTGCCGGTAGCGGGGCGGAGCAACCTGCTCCACAGCGCTGACGATAAAATCTTCATGACCAGCCTCCATCGTCGGGCACGGTGCCGCACCCTCGTGGCCGATTATGGACCCGTCGAGCGCATCCATTGAGTTCCTGGCCCAAGCTTATGCAAGACTTTTGACTAAGCGCAAACCGAACGCAAACGATTTTGGGAACTTTGCAGCACCCGCGGGTCAGAAGCTGCGCGTATAGCTCGCCGTGAACGTGCGACCCCGACCGGCGAAGTAAGACAGCGGATCGCGCAGGTTGATCGATTGCGGGAAGTAGCCGATGTACTGGCGGTCCGCCACGTTTTCGATACCGAGGCCGAACCGTCCCAGCCGCGTATCCCAGGTGCCGGCGATGTCGGCCAGCGTGTAGCCGCGGAAGTGTTCTTCGAGGTTGATCGGCCCGGCGCTGCGGCCGATATTGATGTCGCGGTCGGCCAGGCGCGTGGCCTGCAGGCGCAACCGGGCCCGTGCCACGGGTTGCCAGTCCGCTCCGAGCACGAGCTTGTCCGGCCCCTGCGAGCGGGCGCCCAGCGCAAGGTCCATCGGCGCGCCGGGCGATGCTGCGGTCTTGCCCATCGTTCTGGCGTAGGTGCCGAACAGTGAATACCCTGGCGCCGGGCGCCATTCCCCCGCGACTTCCCAACCGCGCACGGTGGTCGGCACGCGGTCCATCACGCCGAACCCTTCGGCGTTGATGCGCATCACGGTGCCCAGCTTCGAACGCGAGTCGTAGAACGATGCGCCGGCACTGCCATGGGCGCCGCGCCAGTTGACGCCGATTTCCTGGTTGCGCGTGATCACCGGCTGCAGCTCGAACAGGTCATCCACCGACTGGGCGGGCCGGTTCACGCCGCGCAGCACCAGGCCCACGTCCGGCAAGCCGAAGCCCTCCGAGGACGAGAGGAACGCCGACCAGCCCGGTGCGAAACGCCATACCGCGCCGATGTTCTTCACGGCCTTGTCGAACGAGCGCTCGCCGCCGCCGACCTGGAACCCGCCGTAGGCCCACAGCGTGGTATAGGTATCGACCCGCAGCCGGGCCGACTCGCGGCGCACGCCGCCGCGCACGGTGACCGGTCCCGCGTCGTATTCGAGCTGCAGGAACGGCGCGGTGGAGGTGAAATCGAGGGTCGGCACCCAGGTGCGGTTCGTCAGCGCCATGCGCTGGCCGCTGCGGTCGCGCAGGTGGTCGAGGCCGAGCGTCCACTCGAGGCCGCGCAGCAGCAGGTCGGGCCGTACCCACGTGACCTTGGCACCGTACTTGTCGGCGTTGATTTCCGACTGGTCGAACAGGCGTCCCGGCGGGGCCAGCCGCGGGTCCTGGAAGGTGATCGTGTTGCTGCCGCCATACAGCGCGGTGAAATCCTGGCTGAACACCTGCGTACTGAAGCTGCCGCCCAGCAGCGCGCCGTGGCGGTAGTCGAGGCTGACGGTGCGCACGTCATTGCGCGCCGGGTTGCCGGGCGGCCGCCCAGGCACGGACGAGGTCGGTGTACCTTGCGCAAAATCGGCGTTGACGGTGCGGTAATCCAGGTCGCCCCGGAAATTGAAGCGGTTCACCGTCAACTGCAGCCGCTGGTCGCCGAAGTTGCGCCCCAGCTTGAGGAAAACATCGTGTCCGCCGGCGTCCAGCGTGTCCCCCTGCAGCGCATCGATGCCGATCATCCGCCCATCGCCGTCGTATGCCATGCCGCGCCGCTGCACGCTGGCGTAGCCGAACAGGTCGAACTCGCCGGACTTGTGCGAAACCGAAAAACCCGTCTTCCAGTCCAGGTTGTCATGCCGGAAGCCGGTGGCCAGGCGGGCATGGACGGCATAGGTGGTGCCTTCCAGCCGCGGCGTCTTCGTGATGTAGTTGACGATCCCGCCGGTGGCGCCCATGCCCTGGATCGCGGATGCACCGTTGATGACCTCGATCCGTTCGATGATCGCCGTATCGGCGAAGTATCCCTCGCGCATTCCGGCGCGCAGCGGATTCGATTGCGGCACGCCGTCCAGCAGGATCAGCGGGAGCCGCCCGCGCAGCGTTTCGCCGGTCGACGAGATCTTTTGCCGGCTCGGCGAGTAGCCCGGGATATACGTGGCCAGCGCGGACGACGGGTCGTCCGCCAACAGGTATTGCGTTTCCAGCTCGCGCTGCGACACCACCGTCACCGCGCCGGGAATCCTGTCCACCGACTTCGCATTGCGCGTCGCGGTCACGACCACCTCGGCCACCGGCGCCTCCTGCGCCCGCGCGGGCACCTGGGCCAGCGCCATGCATGCCAGCGCCACGGCATGCGGAAGAGGAAGCGGTCCGGCCATGTGGCGGCTCCTGTTAATTTATGTAAAGAAAGCCATGGATGATAGCCGTTCTGTAAAGCAACAGCAAATGGGGCGGTTTATCATTAATGTAACAAATGATCACTTTTTCTGCTTTCCTGAACATAAGTATTTTTTGATCGACGCACAATCCCCCGTATGCACGGGCAGACCCGCAGTCGCACCACAATGGAGCGTCGCACCTGGGCGCCATGGCTATACGCCCGATCGCAATTCCCGGCGTTGCGGATGTGTTGTGGAAAAAGTTTTTCTAGTGCACGTATTGAGTAAGCCCACACGTGGTGGATCTGCAACATGGTGCGACCGCTACCACGCAGCGGGGTGATATGTGCTTCCGCCCAGGTCACTGCTTTGGGACGCAGTTTTGCGCAGAATTCTGATCATTCGGGATGCTGCTCGCGCACTGGTTGAGCGAAAAATTGCCTTTTAAATCAATAGCAACGACAAGCAATGGGGTAGTGCGGAAACAGTTTTGCAATCCGCATTGCCAACAAGTATTTGCACAACCGTTCGCCTGCCATATCAATTCTGGCATCGCACAGGCGAAAAAAGTCATTGGAATGAACTCACTCCGCTCCCTACTATTGGCGCGCAGCATCAAAGTGACAGTGGTAGCACACGTCTTTCACAAAAACTATAACGAGATCAGGAGATATTCGATGACATCGTTCGGTCACACTCCCCCATCGCAACAAATGAAAATGAAACTGTCGGTCGCCGTCCTGGCCGGGGCCGGCATCCTCAGCAGTGCATCGGTATGGGCCCAGAACGCCCAGGCAGTGGCGGAAGCCCAGGCCACGGCCGAGCCGGTCGCCGTTGTCGTCACCGGCGTGCGCCGCGCCGCGCAAAGTGCGCAAACGATCAAGCGCAATTCCGACGAGGTGATCGATTCGATCGTCGCGGAAGAGGCCGGCAAGTTCCCGGACAAGAACGTGGCCGAGATCCTCGGGCGCGTTACCGGCGTGCAGGTGCGCCGCCAGGGCGGCGAAGCCAGCGACGTGATCATCCGCGGCCTGCCGGGCCTGACCACGCTGCTGAACGGCCGCGAAGTCTACACATCGACCAACCGCAACCTGAACCTGACCGATATCCCGACCAGCATGCTGCAGCGCGTCGACGTCTACAAGTCGCAGGGCGCGGAAATGGTCGAAGGCGGTACCGCCGGCGTGATCGACGTGCGTACCGCGCGCCCGTTCGATTTCAAGGGTTTTTCGGCCAGCCTGACCGGCCGCGCGGAAAACCGTGACAAGGCCGACAGCAATGACCCGCAAGTGTCGGGCATGATGTCGAACCGCTGGAAGAACGACCTGGGCGAATTCGGCGCGCTGTTTGGCGTGTCGTACCAAAAAGGGCATTACTTCGACGAAGTGACCTGGAATTCGCCGCCGGACAGCACCGTCACCAATGGCACCAACAAGCCCAACGCGGCCGTCACCGGACCGCTCGATCTGGGGCATAGCAACACCACCGGCATGCGCGAACGCTACTCGGCCAACTGGGCATTCCAGTACAAGCCGGTGCGCGACGTCGAACTGTACGCGGAAGGCTGGTCGACCCGCATCGACCATGACCGCGAGACCCAATTCTTTATCGGCAACCTGGGCTGGGGCCCGACCACGCAGTACACGCTGATCCCGGGTACCAATCAGGTTGATACAGTCACGTCCTCGGGCAATCCGTCGGCGCTGAGCTCGAATCAGGCCCCGCGCGACGATTCCGAAACGCACCAGGGCGCGATCGGCGCAAAGTGGAATGTCAGCCCGGACCTGCGCGTGTCGACCGAGTTCGTGCGCACCACCAGCCGCTGGAAGCAGGACATGCCGATCATGGAAATGTTTGCGCATCCGACCACGGTCACGGGCCAGACGTATGTCAACGGCGGCGCAAGGTTCGACTACCCCGGCTATAACATGCTGGACCCGAACAACTACACGCTGGGCAATTTCATCGACAACTGGCAGGCATCGGGCGGCCAGTCGAAGGACTGGCGCGCGGATGCGACGTACAACAACGGCGAAGACAACTTCTTCCGCGAGTTCAGCGTCGGCGTACGGGTAGCCAAGCGCAGCTCGCGCTACGAGCACGAAAGCGGAAACTTCCTGGGCGCGGACCCCAAGCTCAACCTGCCTGCCGTCAGCTCGCTGGCTGGCCTGACCTGCCCGTCGGCACCGATGGACAACAATTACGGCATGGCCCAGTGGCTGGTCATCTGCGGCAACTACCAGCATGCCAATATCGACGCTTGGCGCAAGTTGTATGGCCGCAACGGCAAGACAGCGCCGGATCCGTATTCGCTGTACACCAACAACGAGGATACAAGCGCGCTGTACGGCAAGACCCGCTTCGGCTTCAACGCCGGTTCCGTGCCGGTCGAGGGTACGCTGGGCGTGCGCGTGGTGAAAACCAAACTGGACGTCAACGGCTTCTCCAGGGTCACTATCAATAACGAGGACGTTGCGGTACCGGTAAACAAGAAGTCGTCGGACACCGATGTGCTGCCCAACCTGACGTTGAAGGCCAACCTGACCGACACGCTGATCGGCCGCTTCAACGCGGGCAAAACTATCCAGCGTCCCGCATTCGGGGACTTCAACCCGGGCATCTCGCTGGGCGCGACGATTGGCGGAGACGGTGTCTACGGCGGCAGCGGCGGCAACCCGGACCTGAAGCCGGTGACCGGCAAGAATGCGGATGCGGCGCTGGAATGGTACTTCGCCCCGACCGGCAGCCTTACGGCGACCGTATTCAAGCACAAGTTCGAGAACTACATCATCCGCTCGGCGGCACTGGAAACGTTCGACGGCAAGCAGTACCGGATGGACCGGCCGCGCAACGTCAACGAAGGCCAGCTGGAAGGCATCGAGATCGGCTACCGCCAGTTCTACGATTTCCTGCCCGGCTGGCTGGGTGGATTCGGTATGGAAGCGAACTACACCTACATGAAGGGTCACTTCATTGACAAGGGCAAGGAAGCGCCGTTCCAGGGCATGTCGAAAAACGCTGTCAATATCGTTGGCCTGTATGAGCGCGGTGCGTGGTCCGGCCGCCTGGCCTATAACTACCGCAGCAAGTTCGTCGACACGTTCGACTATCGCACGCTCCGCGCGCCGGTTGGGCCGCTCGACCTGATCGTCGATCCGATCGAAACGGTCGATGCGTCGATCTCGTACAAGATCAACGAGAACATGGGCGTGACGCTGGACGTGGAAAACCTGACCGACCGCAAGTACCAGGACTACCATGGCATCGAAAGCAATCCGCGCGACATCCGCCGTTATGACCGCGTGATCGGTCTGACGGTGCGCTGGAAGCTGTAAGCACCCGATCAGCGGGTGAGTGTATGAGAACGGCCGCCCGCCAGGGCGGCCGACTAGGCGCGTTGCGCGGCCCCGGCCGGCAACGCGCTTTTTTTGTTGTCGCCGCCCGGCGTAAAAATGCGTAAATATTGCCGATTTTTTGATTGGCCGGGGGTGATTCGGCTGCTAGAATGAGAATAGTTCTCATTCCAGTCTGCCGGCGGCGTGGCGTTCGGAATGTCGCCGTACCACCGTCCCTATCCGATTCATCTATCCGACATCCACATGGCCGCATTGACCAGTTCCCGTTTCCATGTCGCCTCGCGCACGGCAGCCGCCGTGCTGGGCGGCTATGCCTTCACCTGGGGCGTGATCGCCTTTGCCACGGCCGCGCTGTTCGCCGCCGGCATGGAATTCCACGATGCCGAGCATCTGTCGTACATCATCGGCTTCCTGGTGTTCCTGGCCGCGTTCCTGCTGGCTTTCGCCGCCCGCAGCCTGCCGAAGGTGTGGCTGGTACTGGCCGGCGGCGGCGCCGTGCTGACCATCGGGGCCACGCTGCTGCAAACGCAGCTGGTCTGATCCGACGGAGACAACGACATGTTCCAGAATTTTCGCCTGTCGATGGCCTGGCTGCACACGTGGTTCGGCCTGTTCCTCGGCTTCGTGCTGATGGTGGTGTTCTTCTTCGGCGCTCTGTCGGTGTTCGACCGCGAGATCGACCGCTGGGCGATTCCCGCCACGCGCTTCGAGCCGCAGCCAATGCCGTCGTTCGACAAGCTGCTGCGCCCCGTGTTCGAGGACATGCAGCCGCTCGAGGACGCGCGCGCCGCAATGCGCAGCCAGGTCGACGGCCCGCTGCCGGAGCGCTTCGATACCGTCACCCGCCTGGGCGCCTACACGACCCATCGCGATCCCGTGCTGGCGCTGTTCGTCGGCTACGAAGTGCCGAATGCCAGGAGGAAGGAAACCACGATCTTCGCGCAGCGCACGGTCGATCCCCGCAACGGCGCGGCGCTGCCGGACGACCGGCTCAAGATCGGCAGCGGTTTCTTCTACCCGCTGCACTACAGCCTCACGTTCGAATGGAAGAACCTGGGCTACTGGATCGTCGGCTTCGCCGCGCTGATGATGCTGATGGCGCTGGTCACCGGCGTGATCATGCACCGCAAGATCTTCCGCGAGCTGTTCACGTTCCGGCCGAAGAAGAGTACCCAGCGCAGCATGCTGGACATGCACAACCTGACCGGCGTGGTGGCGCTGCCGTTCCACTTCTTCTTTGCGTTCACCGGGCTGGTGATCTTCGCCGGCATCTATTTCCCGGTCACGCATACCCAGCTCGAGGCGCTGCATGACAAGCACGAGCAGGTCGAAGCCATCGAGACCGGCCTGCCGCACGACCGCGCCGGCGTCGCCGCGCCGCTCGCTTCGGTCGATGCGATGGTGGCCGAGGCGCAGCGCCGCTGGGCGGCAAAAGGCATGGCGGGCGATGTCGGCTTCCTCGGCGTGCAATTCCCCGGCGATGCCAACGGCTACGTGTCGATCTATCGCGCCGGCACCGACCGCATCGCGCTGACCGGCGAGGGCATCCACTTCAAGGCGTCAACCGGTGCGTTGCTGCGCGAAGACCCACCGCCGACCGTGGTGGCCCGCATCAACGAATTCCTGACCGGCCTGCACCTGCAGCACTTCCGCCACTGGCTGCTGCGCTGGCTGTACGTGCTCGGCGGCCTTTCCGGCTGCGCCTGCATCGCGACGGGTTTCCTGTTCTTCGTCGAGAAGCGCAAGCGCCAGCACGCGAAACAGGGCAGTGCGGGCGCGCGCGTGGTCGATGCGCTGGCCGTCACCACCGTCACCGGCATGGTGCTCGCGGCGCTGGGCATGCTGATTGCCAACCGGCTGTTGCCGGAGTCGATGCCGGCCGGCTGGCCATGGCGCGGCGAGATGGAAAAATACTGCTTCTGGGCGGTCTGGGTGCTGGCGGCGGCGCACGCCGTCTGGCGCACCGCGCCGGTGGCCGAAGGCCGGCTGGTGCCGGCATGGCGCGACCAGTGCATGGCGATCGCCGCGCTGGGGGTGCTGGCACCGGTGCTGAACTGGATCACCACGGGCGATCACCTGCTGCGTACCGTCGCCAACGGCTACTGGCCGGTGGCCGGCACCGACCTGTTCATGCTCGCGGGAGCCGCGCTCGCGGTACTGGCGGCGCGCCGGCTGCAACGCCGGGCGGCTGTACCGGTGCCGGTCAAGGCAGCGGCGATGGAGGCGGGCCATGCGTGACGCCTTGATGCTGTTATCGGCACTTGTTGCCTGCACGGCGGGCATGGGCTGGTTCGCGCTGTCGCTGGAGGCGCACTGGGCGCAGGTACGCGGCGCCGCGTCGCCAGCGCCCGTCGCCGGCCTGCGCTTGCTCGGCGCACTGGCGCTGGCCTTGGCTCTGGGCTTGTGCCTGCTGGTGGATGCCGCCTCGATCGCGGTGCTTGTGTGGCTGATGGCCCTGGCGGCCGCGGCGCTGACGATCGCCTTTACGCTGACCTGGCGGGCACGTTCGCTCGGCGTCCTGGTCTTCTGGACTGCGCGCTGAGCCTGTTCATTGCCTGGCGCGGCGCCAGGCATGCGCCGCCAGCAAGGCGATACCGCCCAACAGCATCCCCCACGTGGCAGGCTCGGGCACCGGCGCCAGCGGAACCGGGCCACCCACTTCGCGGCCGGGCCCGGGATAGTCGAGCCCTGGCACCGGCGAAACCGGCGTGCCGGGCCCGGCCCACGGAGGCAGCACGGCGCCCCCCGAAGGCACTGCCGGGTAGCCGGGTGCCGTTGCCAATAGCGTAGCCGGCGATGGCGACGCCGGCGGCAATTCGATCGCGGGCCCGGAAGACCCGGTGGCGCCCGGCGTACCGCCCCCCGATGTGGTGATTCTGCGCACGCGGCTGACGTTGCCGCAGACTTCCGGTACCAGTACGCATTCGTCATTGACGCAATAAACGGCGGCCGGTTCCTGCCGTGCCGGCGCCCATTTCGCGCGGGTGACCGTCCGGCACATCCGGCCCGTACCGAAATGCATGTCGGCGATCCCGCTCTCGTAGGCATGGTGTCCCGCGATCGCGTTGCGGCTGATCCGCACCGTGTCGTCCGGCGTACCGGCCGCAATGCGGCGCGCGAGCACGGCACGGTCGGCCGCGGGAATGTCACGGTAATTCGCCAGCGCGGCGGCCGGCGTGCCGCGGTAACGGTCGACCCCGGGCCGGTCCCATGAGCAAACCGGTTGCACCAGCAGGGCGGCCGTGGCGGCTGCGATCACGAAAGCCATAATGAGTACCTCCAGGAAAAACTAATTCTGGATCGACTCTATGCTTATTTTTCTTCAGGGAACGTGCGTTGCCTAACGTAACGAATCAGTCGGCAAGGTATTTGCAGCGTTAACGTACGGCAAGGTCCGGCGTCGAGGTTCAGGCAGCGAGCGAGTTGCCCTCGGGCGGCAGCAGCCGCGCCGTCGATCCCACGACCAGCTGCGGCGCGAACATCCGTTTCTCGACCGTGTGGTTGCCGTGCGCTTCGATCATCGATGTCAGCAGGTCGGCCGCCGCCAGTGCCATGTTGTGCATCGGCTGGCGCAGCGTGGTCAGGTTGCAGCTCAGCCAGCTGGCCGGTTCGATCGCGTCGAAGCCGGCCACGGACATCGATCCCGGCACGTCGATCCCCAGTTCGTGGCGTGCCAGGTCGAGGCAGCCGAGCGCCATCACGTCGTTGCCGCAGATGACCGCGTCCGGCGTGTCGCCGAGCCGCGCGATGATGTCGCGCAGTCCCCGTGCCCCGCTGGCATAGTCGAATTGCCCCGGTACCACGACGGGCGGCGGCAGACCCAGCTCCCGCAACCGGTCGCAGGCGCCGTCGCGGCGCTCGTTGGCAACCGCCGATGTTTCCGGTCCGGCGATGATGCCGAACCGGCGATGGCCGGCGGCGGCCAGGCGCGTAGCCAGCAGGCGGCCCGACTCGTACTGGTCGCACAGCACGCTGCTGACGGTGCGGCCATGCAGGTTGCGGTTGAATACGACCAGCGGCAGCTGGCGCCGCTCGAACTCCTGTACCTGTTCGTCAGTCAGCGCGGCGGCGATGATCGCGCCGTCGACCTGGTATTGCCAGATGTCGCCCAGGACAGGCTCGACGTCGGTTTCCTGCGGGATCGTAAACAGCAGCACGCGCTTGCCGCGCCGCGTGAGCTGCTGCGACAGCTCGGCCAGCGCTTCGGGATAATACAGGTTGGCCACGTGCGATATCACGACCGCCACCATGTTCGAGCGGCGCGTGATCAGGCTGCGCGCCGCGGCGTTCGGGATGTAGTCCAGCCCGGCGGCCGCGTTCATCACGCGCGCATACGTCGATTTCGACACGCTCGCGCCGGGTTTGAAGCAGCGCGACACGGCGGACTGCGATACGCCGGCCACGATCGCGACATCGTAGGACGTGATGCGCCGGTTCTCGCGCACGACGGCGGCCTTGTATTCGGCTGCCCTGGCGGCGGCCACGCT
Organism: Pseudoduganella dura; assembly: GCF_009727155.1. NCBI lineage: Bacteria > Pseudomonadati > Pseudomonadota > Betaproteobacteria > Burkholderiales > Oxalobacteraceae > Pseudoduganella > Pseudoduganella dura. The sequence continues at coordinate 6,494,839 of NZ_WNWM01000002.1, forward strand.
TTCTGCCGGAGGGGGGGTCTTGGTTTTTCTCATTGTCTCGTGTTGGTCCGTGGCGGCACCGGTTCGATTGAGGATAACTTATAAACTTACCCTGTGGCAATTATTTCCAACATGAAAATATACCACTGTCGCGCAGGCGCTACCCGGCAATGGCGATGGTGACGGCGATCGTGGCCAGCAGCAGGCCCGTGGCGCCCATGCGCCGGTGCCAGCCGCTGCGGATGCGTTGCAGCGTGCGGATTCGCCGAGGCGCGTTCTTTTCCATCGAAGGCCCGGCCGTTCGTGTATCCTCTTCCACCTTGTATCGCACCTGCCGTTTACCTCTGCTGTTGCCTTCCATATCGGTCTCCCATCATGTCGAATTTCCTAGCGTAACTATCTACGGGATCAGGGATTTGATTCAGCTCAAGCCAACTCTGGTAAAATTTTGCCCCTTTCAGATGAGGTAGCGATGGCAACTGCGTGCGGTGTCGACTTCGGCACGTCCAATTCCACAGTCGGGTGGGTCGCCCCGGGCCGGCCGGTGATGCTGCCGCTCGAGGATGGCAAGGTCACTTTGCCGTCGGTGGTGTTCTTCAACGCCGACGATGACGAGGTCACGTTCGGCCGGGCGGCCCTGGCCGATTACCTGGCGGGCTACGAGGGGCGCCTGATGCGTTCGCTGAAGAGCCTGCTGGGAACACCGCTGATGGATGGCCAGACGGAGGTGGCCGGCCGCGCGGTATCGTTCCGCACGCTGCTCGGGCAATTCATCGGTGAGTTGAAACGCCGGGGCGAAAGTGCCGCGGGCAAACGCTTCGATGCCGCCGTGCTGGGCCGGCCGGTCCACTTCGTCGACGACGATCCGGCCGCCGACCGGCTGGCCGAGGAGACGCTGGCCGACATCGCGCGGGCCGCCGGTTTCCGCGACCTGGCGTTCCAGTACGAACCGATTGCCGCCGCATTCGATTACGAGTCGCAGATTGCCCGCGAGGAGCTGGTGCTGATCGCCGACATCGGCGGCGGCACGTCGGACTTTTCTCTCGTGCGGCTGTCGCCCGAGAGGGCATCGAAGCCCGAGCGGCGCGACGATATCCTGGCCAATGCCGGCGTGCATATCGGCGGCACCGATTTCGACAAGTACCTGAGCCTGGCCGCGGTAATGCCCCAGCTGGGCCATGGCAGCGCGCTGAAGAACGGCAGCGCCGTGCCGTCCAGCTATTACTTCAACCTGGCCACGTGGCACACGATCAACCAGGCGTACACGAAGAAGATGTCGATCCAGCTCGGCGAACTGGTGCGCGACGCGCGCGAACCGCAGAAGCTGGTGCGCCTGCAGAACCTGATCGACGATCGCGCCGGCCACTGGCTGGCGATGCGCGTGGAAGAAACCAAGATCGCGCTGTCGGGCGAACCGTCGGTGCGGCTCGACCTGGACCGCCTGGCGCCGCCGGCCGCGCTGGACGTGGACCGCGACTGCTTCGTCGCCGCGATCGGCGCGCTGGTCGATACGGTCGGCGGCACCGTTGGCCGCCTGCTGGCCGATGCCGGCGTGCGGCCGGAAGACGTCGATACCGTCTTCTTTACCGGCGGTTCCTCCGGCGTGGCGGCGCTGCGCGAGCGGATCGGCGCGGTGGTACCGTCGGCGCGCCGCGTCGAAGGCGACCTGTTCGGCAGCATCGGCGCCGGTCTCGCGCTGGACGCGGTCCGTAAATTCGGCTGAGGAAAAGACATGCTGACGAAACCGATCGTGATGCTGGACTTCGAGACCACCGGCCTGTCGCCGGAAATGGGCGACCGCATCACCGAAGTGGGCGCGCTGCGCATCGCCGACGGCGTGATCGTCGAGCGCTACGTGTCGCTGGTCAATTGCGGCGTGCGCGTGCCCGCGTTCATTACCGGCCTGACCGGCATCACGCAGCGGATGGTCGACACGGCGCCGCCGGCGCACGAGGTACTGCCCCGGCTGCTGGAATTCATCGGCGCGGATCCGCTGGCCGCGCACAACGCGAGCTTCGACGAGAAGTTCCTGCGCGCCGAGAGCACGCGGCTCGGCATGGCGCCCGCCCACGTGGGCAGCGTCTGCTCGCTGAAGCTGTCGCGCCGCGTCTACCCGGCGCTGTACAGCTACAAGCTGGGCAACCTGGGCAGCCAGCTCGGTATCGCATTTCGCGGCACGGCCCACCGTGCCGAGGCCGATGCCGAAGTGGCGGCCGAGGTGCTGCTCCATATCGGCCGCCACCTGGCGTCCAGCTACGGCATCGCCGCCGTGGAGCCGGCATTGCTGATGTCGGTCAACAGGCTTGCCGCCGCCAAGGTGCCCGCCTTCCTGCGCAAGCACTCGGCCGCCGCGGCCGCCGTCCCCGTTTGCACCGCTTCCAGCGGCATGCCGGACGCCGCCTGATTCCGCCGGAGCCGGCCGCCGGCCGTCTCTACCGCGCTTTGCCGTACGGCGCGTCATGCCGCGTCAACCTTTCCGATTCGCTATGCCGAACATGACAAACCGGGCCGGCAATTGAGACCGCGCAAACGGGATGCGCGAGCGTTTATTAAGATTTATGCAACATACCGACGTGCTGGATTGGGGAGCTGGCATGAACAACCGTTACTCGAACAAAGATGTGGACGTTTTCGCGTGGTTTCGCGAAGCCTCCGAGAAAGGCAACGCGTATGCGCAATTCAATCTTGCGCTGATGTACAAGCGGGGCAAGGGCGTGCGGCGCAACGACGCCGCCGCCTTCGTCTGGATGCGGCTGTCGGCATTGCAGGGCATCGCGTTTGCCCAGAACCACCTGGGCGCCATGTACTACAACGGCGCCGGCACGAAGCCGGACGACGCCGAAGCCGTGTTCTGGTTTCGCATGGCCGCCCGGCAGGGCGACGCGTCGGCACAGCAGAACCTGGGGCTGATGTACCGCAAGGGACGCGGCGTGCCGCGCAACGATGAGACGGCCCTCACGTGGTTTTGCCGGGCTGCCGAACAGGGCGTTGCCAGTGCTCAGGCATTGCTCGGCGAGGCGTATGCGCAGGGGCTCGGCACCAAGCGCAATTTCCAGCTTGCCCTGGCCTGGTTCCGCAAGGCCGCGCTGCAGGGCGACGCCAGCGCGCAACTGAACCTGGGCCTGATGTACCGGCGCGGCCATGGCGTGCCGCAATCCGATACGCAGGCGGTGGCCTGGTACCGGCAGGCGGCCGCGCAGGGCACGGCCGCCGCGCAGCGGCACCTCGGTGTCGCCTACGCCGAAGGGCGCGGGGTCCGGGTGGACCTGGAGCGGGCGTACTCGTGGCTGCGGCGCGCCGCCGAGCAGGGCGATGTCGACGCCCAGTTCAACATGGGCGTGATGCTGTCGAACGGCTACGGTACGCACAAGGACGAGGCGCTGGCGTTCGACTGGTACCAGCGCGCCGCGAGTTCCGGGCACATGCTGGCGCAGTACAACCTCGGCGGCATGTATGCGCATGGCCGCGGCGTGAGGCGCGATCCCGCCGAGGCGCTGGCGTGGTACCGCAAGGCCGCCGACCAGGGTGCCGCGAACGCGCAGTTCAACGTCGGCGTGATCTATGCCAACGGCCACGGCGTGCCGAAGGATGAAGCATGCGCCGTGGCCTGGTACCGTCACGCCGCCGAACAGGGCGATGCCAGCGCGCAGAACAACCTGGGCGTCATGTACGCCAACGGGCAAGGCGTGCTGCACGATGATGCCGAGGCCGTGCGCTGGTACCGCCGGGCGGCCGAACAGGGACATCCACTGGCCCAGTACAACCTCGGCGGCATGTACGCCGGCGGCCGCGGCGTCGAGCGCGACTCCGTACTGTCGTACATGTGGATCTCGCTGGCGGCCGATGCGGGCGACGAAACGGCCTGCAACAACCGCAAGCTGATCGAACGCAAGCTGACCAGGGAGGAAATCGGATCGGCCGAACTGATGACGCGCCGCTGGCGCGACGCCCACCGCACGCGCACGGTGTAGCGGGCGCGGCTCCGCACCGGCAGCCCGCCGGCCGCCGTGTCGATCCGGTACGCATCGTTGCGTAGCCAATCGCCCGTTCGCCGCGTACCCACTGCGCATCCGCCGGCGTGCCCCGCCGAATTTTGTCCGCCGCGGGGCGCCGCGGAACCGTTCTAATTTGCCATGGATCGAGCTATGATCGGGAGTCCGCCGCGATTCGCGATGCGGCGGTTTTCACTTCACAAGGACATCCATGCACTGCAAACGCGCTACTCTCGCAACAATCGCCGGTGTCACCGCGGCGCTGCTGGCCGGTACCACTGGCCAGGCGCTGGCACAGGCCTGCCCGGCCGGTTCGCCGCTGGCCTATCCTGTGACGAAAAAAGTCGACCAGCGCGACGACTACCACGGCACCACGATCGCCGATCCTTACCGCTGGCTGGAAGATGCCAACAGCGCGGAGACGAAGGCATGGGTCACCGAACAGAACCGCCTCACGCAAGACTTCCTGGGCCGGATTCCGGAGCGCGCGGCGATCCGCAAGCGCCTCACGCAGCTGTGGAACTTCGAGCGCTACTCGGTGCCGTTCAAGGAAGGCGGCCGTTATTTCTACAGCCGTAACGACGGCTTGCAGAACCAGGCGGTGCTGTACACGCTGAAGACGCTGGACGACCAGCCGCGCGTACTGCTCGATCCGAACACGCTTGCCGCCGACGGCACCGTGGCGCTGGCCGGCCTGGCGATCAGCCCGCAGGGCAGGCACCTGGCCTACAGCACGGCGGCATCGGGCTCGGACTGGAACGAGATCCGCGTGCGCGACATCGACACCGGCAAGGACACGGTCGACCATGTTAAGTGGGTGAAGTTCTCGAACACGGCCTGGGCCCATGACGGTTCCGGCTTCTATTACAGCCGCTACGATGCACCGACCGAGAGCGCCAGGCTGGCCGGGATCAACTACTTCCAGAAACTGTATTTCCACAAACTGGGCACGCCGCAGGAACAGGATGTCCTTGTCTACGAGCGCCAGGACCAGAAGGAGTGGGGCTTCCAGGCCGAAGTCACCGATGACGGCCGTTACCTGGTGATCAACTCCACGCAGGGCACCGATCCGAAAAACCGCGTGTTCATCAAGGACCTGAAGGCAAAAGGCGCGAAGGTCGCCGGCCTGCTCGAGGCATTCGACGCGTCGTACACCTTCATCGACAACGACGGCCCGCTGTTCTACTTCGTCACCGACAAGGATGCGCCGCGCTCGCGCATCGCCGCGATCGACGTGCGCACGGGCACCTGGACCGGGATCGTGCCGGAAACGGCGCAGACGCTGAAGGGCGCCAACATCGTCAACGGCCAGCTGGTGGCCGAGTACCTGGCCGATGCCTACAGCGCCGTCAAGGTGTTCGACCTGAAGGGCAAGCCGCTGCATGACGTGGCGTTGCCGGGCATCGGCTCGGCCGGCGGCTTCGCCGGCAAGCGCGGCGACAGTGAAACGTTTTATTCGTACACCAGCTTCACGACGCCGGCGACGATCTATCGCTACGACCTGAAGTCCGGGCAGAGTTCGGTGTATCGCCAGCCCAAGGTGGATTTCGACCCGGCGGCCTATGAAACGCGCCAGGAATTCTTTACCAGCAAGGATGGCACGCGCGTGCCGATGTTCATCGTTGCGAAAAAAGGCCTCAAGCGCGATGGCGGCAATCCCACGTACCTGTACGGCTACGGCGGCTTCAATGTCCCGCTGACGCCGGCGTTCTCGGTGGCTAACCTGGCATGGCTGGAAATGGGCGGCGTCTACGTGATGGCCAACCTGCGGGGCGGCGGCGAATATGGCGAGGCCTGGCACCAGGCCGGCACCAAGCTGCGCAAGCAGAACGTATTCGACGATTTCATCGGCGCGGCCGAATGGCTGGTCGCCAACAAGGTGACGTCGCCGGCCAAGCTCGCCATCGGTGGCGGCAGCAACGGCGGCCTGCTGGTCGGCGCGGCCATGACGCAGCGGCCGGACCTGTTCGCCGCCGCGCTGCCGGCGGTGGGCGTGATGGACATGCTGCGCTTTCACAAGTTTACGATCGGCTGGGCATGGACGTCGGATTATGGTTCCTCCGACAACGCGGACGAGTTCAAGGCCTTGCTCGGCTATTCGCCGCTGCACAACCTGAAGGCCAATACCTGCTATCCGGCCACGATGGTGACCACGGCCGACCACGACGACCGCGTTGTTCCGGCGCACAGCTTCAAGTTCGCCGCCGCGGCGCAGGCCGCGCAGGGCGGCCCGGCGCCGGTGCTGATCCGCATCGAGACGAAGGCCGGCCATGGTGCCGGCAAGCCGACCTCGAAGCAGATCGAAGAAGTGGCGGACCGCTGGGGCTTCCTGTCCCGCACGCTGGGCATGGCCCCGGTACCGGCCGCGGCCGCAAACCCTCCGGCAGTGCGTGGCGGGATGGATTGACGGGCCGCTAGCGGCCCCGGGCACCAGGCGGCCGGCGCCTGGTGCCGGTATGTCATCTGCCGGTCCTGATTGGTGATGCTGCGACGCAACTAACAGCGGGATCTTGCCATGGGGCATGGTCCCGCCATGTTACCATTCGAATCGACAGATTTTTTCCTGGACCGACCATGAGCCTCATCACCGGCACGAACGCCATCGACGCCCTCGCTTACAGCAGCTGGAATGCCACGGCCGGCACGGCCGCCACGCTGACATACAGTTTCCTGACGCGCGTGCCGATGCGTGCCGATGCCGAGGATCGCATCGGCTTCCAGGCCATGTCGGTACCTCAGCAGAACGCCGTGCGCGATGCGCTGGCGCAGTGGGCATCGATCGCCAATGTCACATTCGTCGAAGTCGCGGCCAATGCCGGGAACCTGCAGTTCGGCACGAATGCGCAAACCGGCAGCAGCGCCTATGCCTATCTCCCGGGGACCGGCATCAGCTCGGTGCAGATGTACCTGAACAACAAGGAATCCTACAATACTGTCTTCACGGCCGGCAGCTACGGCCCGACGGTACTGATCCACGAGATCGGCCACATGCTCGGCCTGAAGCATCCGGGGGACTACGATGCCACCGGTTCCGGCGTCAACGGGCCTTTCCTGCCGGCGGCCACCGACAACGGCGACTATACGCTGATGTCGTACAACGATTCCATCGGTTATGCGGTGGGCCACAAGTTCCAGACCACGGCGATGTTGTATGACATCCAGGCGATCCAGTACCTGTACGGTGCCAACATGAGCTATCACGCCGGCAACGACACGTATGTGCTCGCGGCCAACGCCGCGCCGATGTGCATCTGGGACGCGGGCGGTGCCGATGCGCTCGACTTCTCCGCCTGCACCGGCGCCACGGTCATCAACCTGAATGCCGGCGCGTTCAGCGAAACGGCACGCGGCCTGAACAATGTTTCGATCGCCTACAACGTCACGATCGAGAGTGCGGTCGCCGGATCCGGCGGATCGACGATCTACGCGAACGGGGCCGGCAACCGGCTGCAGGGCGGCGCCGGCGCCGATACGTTCCACCAGGGCGCGGGCAACGACACGATTATCGGCGGCAACGGAAACGACACCGTGGTGTTTACCAGGAGCTACGCCAGCTATACCGTGGTACGTGATGGCAACACGCTGACGGTCAAGGGCGAGGGAACCGATACCCTGACCGGTGTCGAGAGCCTGCGGTTTGCCGACCGCGTGCTCGCCGCCGACAGTTTCGCGGCGGCGGTCGAGCAGTACGGCACCGATGGCAACGACGTGATGAGCGCCACCGCCGCGGCCGAGCGGATCGATGCCGGCACCGGGCTCGATATCGTGGTAATGGGCGGACTGCGGGCGAGCTACCAGGTGCAGGCGTCTGCCGCGGGCTTTACCGTCACCGCGGCCGGCACGGGGCAGGTCGATACGCTCGTCAACGTCGAGCGGGTGCAGTTCCAGGATGCTTCCGTGGCGCTGGACGTCGGTGGCGCCATCGGCAAGCTTTACCGTCTTTATGAAGCCGCGTTCGATCGCGCCCCGGACGCCGCCGGCATCGGCTTCTGGCTCGCCAGCATGGACCGTGGCGAGGGCTTCGCGGCCGTGGCGCAGGCTTTCACGGACAGCCCCGAGTACCTGCGCCTCTATGGCGCGCTCGACAACGCCGGTTTCGTGGAGCGGCTGTACATCAACGCGCTGGACCGCGCCTATGATTCGGAAGGTCGCGACTTCTGGGTCGCCGCGCTGAATGCGGGCGTGACGCGCGGCGACGTGGTCACCGGCTTCTCCGAATCGCCAGAACTGCAGGCCAAGCTGATCGGCGTGATCGGCAACGGGGTCGACTACATCCCGTATGCCTGACTGAGGATTTTTTCCGTCTCCCGGGTCAGGCTGATGCGGTTGCGGCCCATGTGCTTGGCGCGGTACAGCGCGGCATCGGCCGTGGCCAGCAGTTGCGAAGGATCGCATTCGGGTGCGGCCAGCGCGGTCGCGGCGCCGATGCTGACGGTGACGAACTGCTGCGCCGCGCCCAGGTTCGGCAATTGCAGTTGTTCGACCCTGCAGCGGATCCGCTCCGCCACGATAGCCGCGCCCTTCAGCGACTGGTTCGGCAGGATCACCGCGAATTCCTCGCCGCCGTAGCGAGCCACCAGGTCGTTGGTGCGCATTTCCTTGGCGACGGCCCCGGCGATCCGCTGCAGGCAATCGTCGCCGCCCACGTGGCCATATACATCGTTGTATTGCTTGAAATTGTCGACGTCCACCATCAGCAGCGACAACGGCTGCTGCTGGCGCATCGCGCGCTGCCATTCCGCGTGCAGCGTGTCATCGAAGCAGCGGCGGTTGGCCAGGCCTGTCAGGCCATCACGCGTGGCCAGCTTTTCGAGCGCGATCTGCGCCTGCTTCTCGGCGGTCATGTCGCGCAGCGTTTCCACCACCGCCTTGAGGCGGCCGCTGCCGTCGCAGATCGGGCTCACGTCCACGGCCAGGTAGCGGCGGCGCCCGGCACGCGGCATGTCGCACCAGCCTTCGGCACTCAGGTGCCCGGGTTCGTCGCATGGGCGGGCGTGCGTGTCGTACAGTGCGGCCACTTCGTGCGTACGCTGCTGGATCACCAGGTCCGCCAACGTCGGGCGCGCGTCACGGTGAAAGCAGCGCCATGCGTCCATCGTGCCGAGCACCTCGTAGCCGGATGCACCGGTCAGGCGCTCGCAGGCCCGGTTCCACACGATGGCGCGCCCCCGCGCATCGAGCACGAAAGCGGGGATGGCGAGGAGTTCCAGCAGTGTGAACGCATAGCCCTGCGATCCGTCCGCGTGCGGAAAATCGACCAGGTGCTGCACTTGTTGCGTACTGTTCATTGGCGAGCCTGTCTTGTATTGACGTCGTTATGTTTCGCACCACTGGTTTCGCACCATGGAATTCCGGTTGTATTTCTTGGTGAATCCCGTCGTGAATCCCTGCCTGAATGCCGACCCGACTCCCGGCGTCAATCCGGCATGGATTTGAGCATGAATCTCGGCTTTTCTTGCGCTGAGTCTTGATTTTGCATTGAGGTATCGAGCTCAAGTTTGATCAATGACAAAGGTGTGCTGGAAGTTGCGTCACGCCAGCCAGCCTGAAGCACGGCTGCCCGATGGTTCGTGATATTGCGCTAAAGGATCTCTGGCAGGCGGCGCGGGCCGGGTACCACGGGGACGCTCCCGCATGGCGGCGTCGTCGACGCGCCATGCGACCGGTGGCACTTTGGCATATAATCGAGGGTTCGCCATTCGGCCGCGACCGTCAGCTCAGCTGGCGCGGGGCCATCAGCACCAGGATCCGTTGTGACTTACAGTATCAAAGAGATTTTCTATACCTTGCAGGGCGAGGGCGCCCATGCCGGCCGGCCGGCGGTTTTTTGCCGCTTTGCCGGCTGTAACCTGTGGACCGGTCGCGAAAGCGATCGGGCCAGTGCCACCTGCCAGTTTTGCGACACCGATTTCGTCGGCACCGACGGCGAACGGGGCGGCAAGTTCGCCACGCCCCGGGCCCTCGTCGAAGTCATCGACAGCCTGTGGCCGGCGTCATATCCCGCCAGCAAGTACGTCGTCTTCACCGGTGGCGAGCCGCTGCTGCAGCTCGATGCGCCGCTGATCGATGCGATGCACGCCGCCGGCTTCACGATCGCCATCGAAACCAACGGCACGGTGCCCGTGCCGCCGGGCATCGACTGGATCTGCGTCAGTCCGAAGGTGGGCTCGCAGCTCGTGGTCGCCAAGGGCGACGAGCTGAAAGTCGTGATCCCGCAGGCGAACCAGGAACTCGCCGACTACGAGCACCTGGACTTCGAGAACTTCTTCGTCCAGCCGATGGATGGCCCGCTGGCGGCGTTCAATACCACGCTGGCGATCGAAACGTGCAAGCGCAATCCGAAGTGGAAGCTGTCGCTGCAGACCCATAAACTCCTGAACATTCCCTGATCCATGTTGACGATTACCCGCAAGCTGGAATTCGATGCCGGCCACCGCATTCCCGACCATAAAAGCCAGTGCCGCAATCTGCACGGCCACCGCTACACGCTGGAGATCACGCTGACCGGCGAAGTGATTTCGACCGAAGGCAATTCCGACAACGGCATGATCATGGACTTTTCGGACGTGAAGGCGCTCGCCAAGGAACATCTGGTCGATGTCTGGGACCACGCCTTCCTCGTGTACGACAAGGACAGCGCCGTGAAGGAATTCCTGGCCACGCTGCCCGGCCACAAGACCGTGGTCATCGACCGGATTCCCACCGTGGAAAACCTGGCGGCCGTCGCCTTCGGCATCCTGAAGGCGGCCTACAAGGACCGCTACGGCACCGGCCTGCGCCTGCACAAGCTGGTGCTGCACGAAACGCCGAACTGCTGGGCCGAGATCACCGATGCCTGAAGTACAGTCCGGCGTGCAGCCTGGCATGCAGTCCGGCGGCGGTGAGCCCGACGTGCGGGCTGGCGGGCCGCAGGACGGCTTCATGCGCGAAGCGCTGGCCGAGGCACAGCGCGCGTGGGATCTGGGCGAGGTGCCGGTCGGCGCCGTCGTCGTGAAGGATGGCGTCGTCATCGCGCGCGGCTTCAACCAGCCCATCGCCGGGCACGACCCCACCGCGCACGCGGAAATCGTGGCGCTGCGCGCCGCCGCCAGTGTGCTGGGCAACTACCGCCTGCCGGGCTGCGAACTGTACGTCACGCTGGAGCCGTGCGTGATGTGTTCCGGCGCGATGATGCATGCCCGGCTGGCGAAAGTGGTGTATGGCGCGCGCGACCCGAAGACCGGGGCCGCGGGCTCGGTCGTCGACCTGTTCGCGTCCCCCCAGCTGAACCACCACACTGCGGCCGTCGGCGGCGTTCTCGATGAAGACTGCGGCAACATGCTGAAAGCCTTCTTCGCCAGCCGCCGCGCGGCCTCGCGGGCCGCGCGCACCGAGCGTGAAAAACAGGCGATCGCCGGGGCGCGCCTTGCCGGCGGCCACGGCGCCGGGTAAGCTGGCGGCGCCGCGCATTTGCCCCCAATTCCTCCCGGCTTTTGCGCGCCGCATTTGCCATTCACAGCCTGGAGCCCGATTGAACAACCTCCGTATCGCGATCGCCGCGCCCGCCGGCTACGCCCTCGATGAAGCAGCCATGGCGCACGGCATTGCCCGCCTCGAGCAGGCCGGCTGCACCGTCCATAATTACTACGATCCCGACGAAAAATTCCAGCGGTTCGGCGGCACCGATGCCGGCCGCCTCGCGCAGCTGGAAGCGGCGGCCCGCGATCCCGATGCCCAGGTCGTCATCGCCCTGCGCGGATCGTACGGCATCTCGCGCATCCTGCCGCGCATCGATTTCAACATGATGGCCGACAGCGGCAAGCTGTTCGTCGGCTACAGCGATTTCACCGCCTTCCACATGGGCCTGATGGCGGCCACCGGCCGCAAGAGCTTTGCCGGCCCGATGATCTGCGACGATTTCATCCGCGACGAGCCGGTCGGCTATACGCTGGATCAATTTTACGACTGCCTGCGCGGCCCGTCCCACGCCGTGCGCGGCACCGCCACCGGCAATCCGCGCGTCGACGTGGAAGGGCGCCTGTGGGGCGGCAACCTGGCAATGCTGAACCACCTGGTCGGCACGCCCTATTTTGCCCGGATTCCCGGTGGCATCGTCTTCATCGAGGATGTCGGCGAGCACCCTTACCGCGTCGAGCGGATGGTGCTGCAACTGCTGTATGCCGGCGCGCTGGACGGCCAGCAGGCCCTGGTGCTGGGCGACATCTCCGGCTACCGGCTGGCGCCGTTCGACAACGGCTACGACTTCGATGCGATGCTGGCCTACCTGCGCGACACGCTGCCGATTCCCGTGCTCACCGGGCTGCCGTTCGGTCATGTGAAGCACCGCTGCACGCTGCCGTTCGGCGGCATGGCGCGGCTGCGGTCCGACGACGAAGGTTTCGATCTCACCGTGACCGATTATCCGACGCTGGCGCAGCCGTATGGCTAGTGGCCGCCGTGCCATGCCGGCAACAGAAATGATAAAATGCGCGGTTCATTGCAGATCACCGCGCATTTCAGAAAATTAAGGGCTCATCAGTGTTATCCACCGCTAATATCACCATGCAATTCGGCGCCAAGCCGCTGTTCGAGAATATCTCCGTCAAGTTCGGCGACGGCAACCGCTACGGCCTGATCGGCGCCAACGGCTGCGGCAAGTCCACCTTCATGAAGATCCTCGGCGGCGACCTGGAGCCGTCGGCCGGCAACGTCATGCTCGACGTGAACGAGCGCCTGGGTAAACTGCGCCAGGACCAGTTCGCGTATGAAGAGATGCGCGTGCTGGATGTGGTCATGATGGGCCACACCGAGATGTGGGCCGTGATCCAGGAACGCGACGCGATCTACGCGAATCCGGAAGCGACCGACGACGACTACATGAAGGCCGCCGACCTCGAAGGCAAGGTCGCCGAATACGACGGCTACACGGCCGAGGCGCGCGCCGGCGAACTGCTGCTCGGCGCCGGGGTCGACATCGAACTGCACCACGGCCCGATGAGCGCCGTGGCGCCGGGCTGGAAGCTGCGCGTACTGCTGGCGCAGGCGCTGTTCTCGAACCCGGACATCCTGCTGCTCGATGAACCGACCAACAACCTGGACATCAACACGATCCGCTGGCTCGAAGATGTGCTGAACCAGCGCAACTCGACGATGATCATCATTTCCCACGATCGCCACTTCCTGAACCAGGTGTGCACGCACGTGGCCGACATGGATTACGGCACGCTGAAGATCTATCCGGGCAACTACGACGACTACATGCTGGCCTCCACCCAGGCCCGCAACCAGCAACTGAGCAACAACGCCAAGGCGAAGGAAAAGGTCGCCGAGCTGCAGGACTTCGTGCGCCGCTTCTCGGCCAATAAATCGAAGGCGCGCCAGGCCACGTCGCGTGCCAAGATGATCGACAAGATCAAGGTGGAAGACATCAAGCCTTCCTCGCGCGCCTACCCGTTCGTGCGCTTCGAGGGCGAGAAGAAACTGCACCGGCTGGCGGTGGAAGTCGACGGCATCTCGAAGACCTACGACAAGACGCTGTTCCGCAACTTCAGCATCCTGGTCGAGGCGGGCGAGCGCATTGCGATCATCGGCGCCAACGGCGCCGGCAAGACCACGATGCTGCGCTGCATCGCCGGCGACATCGCCGGCCTGCAGCCCGATACCGGTTTCGTGAAGTGGGCGGAAAACGCCAACGTCGGCTACATGCCGCAGGATCCGACCGAGGAATTCGCCACCGACGCCAACCTGACCGACTGGATGGGCCGCTGGACGAAGGAAGGCGACGACGACCAGGCCGTGCGTTCGATCCTGGGCCGCCTGCTGTTCGGCGGCGAAGAGGTGAAGAAATCCGTGCGCGTGCTGTCCGGCGGTGAAAAGGGCCGCATGATGTACGGCAAGCTGATGCTGGGCCGCCACAACGTGATGCTGCTCGACGAACCCACCAACCACATGGACATGGAATCGATCGAATCGCTGAACATCGCGCTCGACAAGTATGCCGGCACCCTGGTGTTCGTTTCGCACGACCGTGAATTCGTGTCGTCGCTGGCGAACCGCATCATCGAGATCAAGGAAAACGAAGTGGTCGACTTCCGCGGCAACTACGAGGAATACCTGACCAGCCAGGGCATCAACTAACCCACGACCAGAGCGATGAACAGCGTAGCCATTCCCATCAAGACCGTCGAATACGAAAAGCCGCTGCTGGAACACAACGAGCAGGGCGGCAGCTGCGTGGCCCACGCGTGGGCACGCACGCCGGCGCCGGTGCCGGCGAACGAGAAAATCCTGCTCAAGGAGCGCATCCGCACGCTGCTGCGCGAACGCAACGCCGTGCTGGTCGCCCACTACTACGTGGATGGCGACCTGCAGGACCTGGCCGAGGAAACCGGCGGCTGCGTGTCCGATTCGCTCGAGATGGCGCGCTTCGGGCGCGACCATCCGGCGCAAACGCTGGTGGTGGCCGGCGTGAAGTTCATGGGCGAGACGGCGAAGATCCTGTCGCCGGAAAAAACCATCCTGATGCCGGACCTGGACGCGACCTGCTCGCTGGACCTGGGCTGCGATCCGGATGAATTCACCGCCTTCTGCGACCAGCACCCGGACCGCACCGTGGTGGTCTATGCCAATACGAGCGCGGCCGTGAAGGCGCGCGCGGACTGGATGGTCACGTCGTCCATCGGCCTGGATATCGTCAGGCACCTGCACGAGCAGGGCAAGAAGATCCTGTGGGCGCCGGACAAGCACCTGGGCTCGTACATCCAGAAGCAGACCGGCGCGGACATGCTGCTGTGGCAGGGCTCCTGCCTGGTGCACGACGAGTTCAAGGGCGTCGAGCTCGACCTGCTGAAGGCCGAGCATCCGGGCGCGAAAGTGCTGGTGCACCCGGAGTCGCCGGCGAGCGTGGTCGATCACGCGGACGTGATCGGTTCCACGTCGCAGCTGATCGCCGCCGCCGTCAGCATGGATGCCACCGAGTTCATCGTCGCAACCGACAATGGCATCCTGCACAAGATGCGCCAGGCCGCGCCAGGCAAGACCTTCATCGAAGCGCCGACGGCCGGCAACAGCGCCACCTGCAAGAGCTGCGCGCATTGCCCGTGGATGGCGATGAACGGCTTGCGCAACCTGGCCGACGTGCTGGAAAACCTGGGCAATGAAATCCATGTCGACCCCGCGGTCGGCGAGCAGGCCAAGGTATCGATCGACCGCATGCTCGATTTCGCCGCGGCGAAAAAGGCAAAGGTGGCACCAGGCGCGGATCTCGCGCGGGAAGCCAGGCTGTTTTCGGGCATCGGGCCCGCATGAGGAATGTGACTTGAGTACTTTAATCAACCGATTCGCGCCGTTCGATCCCGCCCTGAAAGGGGCGTTCGAAGGCAACCTGCTTGCCGCGCTGCTCGAAGACGTGGGCAACGGCGACCTTACCGGCAAGCTTGTACCGGAAGCGGGCCGCTCGGCCGCCCGCGTCATCGTGCGCGAGGATGCGGTGCTGTGCGGCGCGCCATGGTTCGAAGGCATCATGCATGCGCTGGACCCGGGGATCGGCATCGACTGGCATTACGCCGAAGGCGAGGCGATGAAGGCCGACACGCCGGTTTGCACACTGGTCGGGCCGTCGCGCGCGATCCTGACGGGCGAACGGTCGGCGCTCAATTTCCTGCAGTTGCTGTCAGGCGTGGCCACCGCCACGCGCCGCTATGTCGACGTGATCGCCGGCACCCGTGCCGCGATCCTCGATACCCGCAAGACGCTGCCGGGCCTGCGCCTGGCGCAGAAATACGCGGTGCGCGTGGGGGGCGGGCAGAACCAGCGGCTGGCGCTGTACGACGGCATCCTGATCAAGGAAAACCACATCGCTGCCGCAGGCGGCATCACGGCCGCGCTGGTGGCGGCCAGGCGGGTCGGCGGCAACGTGTCGATCCAGGTCGAAGTGGAAAACCTGGTCGAGCTGGAAGAAGCCCTCACGGCCGGCGCCACCTCGATCCTGCTCGACAACTTCGATCTCGCCACCATGCGCGAAGCGGTCCAGGCCAATCGCGGCCGCGCGCTGCTGGAAGCTTCCGGCGGCGTCAATTTCGATACCGTGCGGGCCATCGCCGAAACGGGCGTGCACCGCATCTCGATCGGTGCGCTGACGAAAGACATCCAGGCCACCGATTACTCGCTGCGCATCATCGATGGCGCACTGCGCTGAAAAGCGCATGGAAATGCGCCACGAAAGAGAGCGATGAGCAGATTCTGGAGTTCCGTCGTCCATCGCCTGACCCCGTACATCCCCGGGGAGCAGGTCGATATCCCCGGACTGGTCAAGCTCAACACCAATGAAAATCCGTATGGTCCGTCGCCGCGGGCATTGAGCGCGATGCGCGACGCGGCCGGCGGCGAGCTGCGCAAGTACCCGGACCCGAACGGCAGCGCGCTGAAGGATGCGCTGGCGGCCAGCCATGGCTTGCTGCGCGACCAGGTCTTCGTCGGCAACAGCTCCGACGAGGTGCTGGCCCATGTGTTCCAGGCCTTGCTGAACCACGAATTGCCGTTGCTGTCGCCGGATATCAGCTACAGCTTCTATCCCACGTATTGCAGTCTGTACGGCATCCGTCATCGGGCGGTGCCGCTGAACGCCGACTTCGAGATCGACGTCGACGACTACGACCAGCCGTGCGGCGCCATCATCCTGGCCAATCCGAACGCGCCGACCGGCCACGCGCTATCGCTGTCCCGCATCGAGGCATTGCTGCTGGCGCATCCGGAACAGGTGGTGGTCATCGATGAAGCGTATGTCGACTTCGGAGCGGAGAGTGCCGTGACGCTGGTCGGCCGCCACGACAACCTGCTGGTCGTCCAGACGTTCTCGAAATCGCGTTCGCTGGCCGGCCTGCGGGTCGGCTTCGCGCTCGGGCATGCCGACCTGATCGCCGGGCTGGAACGCGTGAAGAACAGTTTCAACTGCTATCCGCTCGGCCAGGTTGCGCTGGCCGGCGCCGTCGCCGCCGTCGAGGACCGGGTGTATTTCGAGCAGACCCGCGCCGCGATCATCGCGAGCCGTGAGCAGCTGGCGGCGGCGCT
The DNA here is from genome assembly GCF_009727155.1 of Pseudoduganella dura. NCBI lineage: Bacteria > Pseudomonadati > Pseudomonadota > Betaproteobacteria > Burkholderiales > Oxalobacteraceae > Pseudoduganella > Pseudoduganella dura. The sequence continues at coordinate 6,511,857 of NZ_WNWM01000002.1, forward strand.
CGTCGAATTGGGCTTCCAGGTGCTGCCGTCGAAGGCGAACTTTCTGTTCGTGCGCCACCCGGGGCACGACGCGGCGGGGCTGGCGGCGGGCTTGCGCGAGCGCGCCATCCTGGTGCGCCATTTCCGGCAGCCGCGCATCGACCAGTTCCTGCGGATTTCGATCGGCACCGATGCCGATTGCGGCAAGCTCGTGGCTGCGCTGCGCCACTTGCTGGGGTAACGGGCAGTTCCCTGCGCGACGGCGTGATCCGTCAGGCGAGGGGCAGGCGCATCGCCTGTTCCCGCAGCCCGCTCCGGTTCGCCATCGGCAGCGGAGCGCCCGTTTCCCCGAATCCCAGCCGCTTGTAGAGGCGCACGGCGGGCGTGTCGCCTACCGTTACGCCCAGTTCGACCGCGACGGCGCCGCGCTCGCGCGCCCAGCCGATCGCCTGTGTCAGCAATGCATGGGCGATGCCGCGGCCGCGGTGTTCCGGCGCCACCCACACCTGGTACAGCACGACGATGCCGGCTTCGAGCTGCGCCCACGCCAGCCCGGCCGGCGTGCCGGCCGCCTCGGCGAACAGCGGCAGGTGGTTCGCCGACGCGGTGGTTTCCGCCAGCAAACGCTGCCAGGTGGCGTCGGGCCGGGCCTGGGCATCGGCAAGTGTCGCGGCGAACGCGTCGGGGGAGTCGGCCAGCGCGCGCAGGCGCAGGTCGCGCCATGCGGGCCATTCGTCGGCCGCGAAGGGCCGGATCGTGAGACTGTTGTCGGGCATGCCACATTGTAACGGCGCCGCGAATGGTGTTGTAAAAAATCGGGGCCGTACGGCGATCCGGCTGTCCCCGGTGTCGTATTGCGACCAGCTCGGCAGTGGAGCCTGCGAAAAAAAAGGCCACCCGAAGGTGGCCTCGCAGAAAGCGGCGCCGGTACGCCGCCCGTCATGCAAACCTGCAAGTTTCAGTCGGCCGCGTAGATGTCGCGGTCCTTGGTTTCGCGCACGAACAGTGCGCCGATCACGAACGTCACGAGTGCCACCACGATCGGGTACCACAGGCCGTAGTAGATGTCGCCCTTGAAGGCCACCAGGGCGAATACGGTGGTCGGCAGCAGGCCGCCGAACCAGCCGTTGCCGATGTGGTACGGCAGCGACATCGACGTGTAGCGGATCTTGGTCGGGAACATTTCGACCAGCATCGCCGCGATCGGGCCATACACCATTGTCACGTACAGCACCAGGATGAACAGCAGCAGCACCACCATCGGCTTGTTGATCCGCTCCGGATCGGCCTTCGCCGGGTAGCCTGCCTCGCGGATCGCGCCGGTGACCTGGGCCTTGAAGGCGGTTTCCTGCGCCTTGCTGGCGGCGTCGAAGTTCAGGTTATCGGCCGTCATCGCGGCGTTGAACGATTTCAGTTCCTTGTCCCCCACCTTGATCGTCGCGACGGTGCCGGCCGGCGCATCCTGGCGCGTATAGTTCACCGCGGAGGCCGACAGCACGCTCGTGGCGATGTCGCACGACGACGGGAATTTCTTCGTGCCGGTCGGGTTGAACAGGAAGTGGCAGGATGCCGGATCGGCCACCACCACCACCGGCGAACTGGTCTGCGCGGCCTCCAGCTGCGGGTTGCCGTAGTGCGTCAGGGCCTTGAAGATCGGGAAGTACGTCAGGGCGGCGATCAGGCAGCCGCCCAGGATGATCCACTTGCGGCCGATCTTGTCCGACAGCACGCCCCAGACCACGAAGAACGGCGTGGCCAGCAGCAGCGCGACCGCGATCAGGATGTTCGCCGTGGCCGATTCGATCATCAGCGTCTTTTCCATGAAGAACAATGCGTAGAACTGGCCGGTGTACCACACCACGGCCTGGCCCATCGTCAGGCCGACCAGCGCCAGGATCACGATCTTCAGGTTCTTCCACTCGCCGAACGCCTCGGACAGCGGCGCCTTCGACGTCTTGCCCTCGGCCTTCATCTTGGCGAACGCGGGCGATTCGTTCATCGACATGCGGATCCATACCGAGATCCCCAGCAGCAGCACGGAGACCAGGAACGGGATGCGCCAGCCCCAGGCCTGGAACTCGTCTTCGCCGACGGCCGTGCGGGTGGCCAGGATCACCAGCAGCGACAGGAACAGGCCCATCGTGGCGGTGGTCTGGATCCACGACGTGAACAGGCCGCGCTTGCCTTCCGGCGCATGTTCGGCGACGTAGGTGGCGGCACCGCCGTATTCGCCGCCCAGCGCCAGGCCCTGCAGGATGCGCAGCGTGACGAGGATGATCGGCGCGGCAATGCCGATCGACGCGTGGCCGGGCAGCAGGCCGACGATGAACGTGGACAGGCCCATCAGCAGGATCGTGATCAGGAATGTGTACTTGCGGCCGATCATGTCGCCCAGGCGGCCGAACACGATGGCGCCGAACGGACGCACGATGAAGCCGGCGGCGAACGCCAGCAGCGCGAAAATGAACGTGGTGGTCGGGTCGCCGATGAAGAATTGCTTGGCGATGATCGTCGCCAGCGAGCCGTACAGGTAGAAATCGTACCACTCGAACACCGTACCGAGCGAGGAGGCGAAGATGACCTTCTTTTCCTCCTTGGTCATCGGCGTCGCCTTGCCCTTGCCCCCCAGGTTCCGCGGATCCGCGGTGCCAGATGTGATTGCCATGATGTCGTCTCCTGTTGTCGGTTGTGCCGCCCGGGTGTTTCCCGGTTATTGTCTTGGCAATTCCGAGTGTGGGCGCGGAACCTTACGCGATTCTTGCTTCAAACTTACACGAAGCTTACAGTCGAGAAGCGTCTCCCGGCGCCTCCGGCCGGCCGCTTCCGACGCCGTGCGAAACCCTGTGGTATCCTCCGCCGATTGGCAATCGAACAAGGATGGTGGAATGATCAAGCACATCGTGATGTGGAAATTGAAGGACGAAGCCGAGGGCGCCGACCGTGCCGCCAACGCGCGCAAGGTAAAGGAACTGCTGGACGCCTGCATCGGCATCGTGCCCGGCATGGGCAAGTTCGAGGTCGCGCTGGCGCAGCCTGGCCTGGAAGCCACGTACGACGTGGTGCTGTATTCCGAGTTCGCCGACCGGGAAGCCCTGAACGGCTACCTCGACCACCCGCAGCACGTCGCGCTCAAGCCGTTCATCGCCGCCGTGCGCGAGGGGCGCCAGTGCATAGACTACGAGGTCTGAAGTGACTTCCGTGCGCGAGCTGTTCAGTCTGCAGGGCAAGACCGCCCTGGTGACGGGCGGCTCGCGCGGCCTGGGCCTGCAGATGGCGACGGCGCTGGGCGAGCAGGGCGCCGCCGTGGTCGTCAGTGCGCGCCATGCCGCCGGGCTGGATGACGCCGTGGCCGCGTTGCGGGCCCAGGGCATTGCCGCGCATGCCGTGGTTGCCGACCTGTCCGACCCCGCCGCCGCCGATGCGCTGGCGCTCGCGGCGATCGACAGGCTGGGCCCCATCGACATTCTCGTCAACAACGCCGGCGCCGGCTGGTCCGCGCCGGCCGAGGACACCACGCTCGATGCCTGGGACAAGGTGATGAACCTGAACGTGCGCGGACTCTTCCTGCTGACCCAGGCCGTGGGGCGCCGCTCGATGATCCCGCGCCGCGCCGGCAGCATCATCAACATCGCGTCGATCGCCGGGCTGGCCGGCAATCCGCCCGGGACGATGAAGACGCTGGCCTACAGCACGTCGAAAGGCGCGATCGTCAATTTCACGCGCACGCTGGCCGGCGAGTGGGGAGCCTACGGCATCAACGTGAACGCGATCGCGCCGGGATTCTTCCCGTCGCGGATGACGCACGGTTTATTGAACGACATGGGCGAGCGGCTGGCGGCCGGCGCGCCGCTGGGCCGGCTGGGCGGCGACGAGGACCTGAAAGGTGCCGTCGTGCTGTTCGCTTCCGGCGCCGGCCGGCACATCACGGGCCAGATCCTCGCCATCGATGGCGGCGTTTCCGCCGTCTGAAAGGTTTTACTGCATGAATACGTATCAAAGGATCGTGCTGGCGGCACGTCCCCAAGGCGAAGTCGAGCCCGGCCATTTTCGTCTCGAAGCGGTGCCGGTGCCGGTGTTGCGGGAGGGCGAACTGCTGATCCGCAACCGCTACCTGTCGCTCGACCCTTACATGCGGGGCCGGATGAACGATGCGCGCAGCTACGCCGCGCCGCAGGCGCTCGACGAAACGATGATCGGCGGCACGGTGGGCGAGGTGCTCGCTTCGCGGCACCCGTCGTATGCCGCCGGCGAGCACGTCGTCGCGATGGGCGGCTGGGCCGAGCTGACAGTGTCCGACGGCACCGGCCTGCGCAAGGTCGATCCGGCCGCCGTGCCGCTGTCCGCACACTTGGGCGCCGTCGGCATGCCGGGCATGACGGCCTGGTATGGCCTCAACCGGATTCTCGCACTGCAGCCCGGCCAGACCGTGTGCGTGTCCGCCGCCAGTGGTGCGGTCGGCGGCATCGTCGGGCAACTGGCGAAGCAGCACGGCGTGCGTGCCGTGGGCATCGCCGGCGGCGCGGAGAAATGCGCTTACGTCGTGGACGAGCTCGGCTTCGATGCCTGCGTCGACTACAGGGCCGGCAACCTGCGCGACGCGCTGAAGGCCGCCGCGCCGGACGGCATCGACGGCATCTTCGAGAACGTGGGCGGCGAAGTGTTCGATGCGGCGCTGGCCCGCACCAACCCGTTCGCCCGCGTCGCGCTGTGCGGCATGATCGCCGGCTACAACGGCGAAGACATTCCGATGCGCAACGTGCGCCTGCTGCTGGCGAACCGCATCATGCTGCGTGGCTTCATCGTCACCGAACATCTCGATTGCTGGCCGGAAGGGCTGGCGGAGCTTGGCCGGCTGGTGGCATCGGGGCGGATCAAGTACCGTGAATCGGTGTCGCAGGGCCTGGCGTCCGCACCGGAGGCGTTCATCGGCCTGCTGAAAGGCCGCAATTTCGGCAAGCAGCTCGTGGCGCTGGCGTGAGCGAGGGAATGATGAGTTCGTATTCGATCCGTTACGGCGACTGGGCCACGCTCAGCGCCGATGCGCAGGTGATCCGCATCGCCGTCTTCGTGCAGGAACAGAACGTGCCGCCCGAGCTGGAGATGGACGAGAAGGACGCGGTCTGCCTGCATGCCGTCGCCTATGACGCGGCCGGTACGCCGGTCGGCACCGGCCGGCTGCTGCCCGACGGGCATATCGGCCGCATGGCCGTCATGAAGGGCGCGCGTGGTACCGGCATCGGCGGCGCTTTGCTGCGCGGGCTGATGGCGCATGCGCGCGAGCGGGGCCATCCGGACGTGGTGCTGTCCGCGCAAACACACGCGGCGCCGTTCTACCTGGCCCATGGGTTCGAGCAGGTCGGCGACACGTTCCACGAGGCCGGGATCCCGCACGTCGAGATGCGGCACGTGTTCTGACGGGAAGGCTGCAGCGCCGGGCCGGCATCCGATCCGGCGCCCGCACCCGGCTGGCCGACGCCGTCAGACCCACCTGCCCACGTCCAGGATCGCCTGCGCGAACGCGCCTGGTGCCTCCTGCGGCAGGTTGTGCCCGATGCCGCCGGCCAGATGCCGGTGTTCGTACCTGCCGGTGAACTTCTTCGCATAGTTCGCCGGATCCGGGTGCGGCGCCCCGTTCGCATCGCCTTCCATCGTGATCGTCGGCACGCCGACGTCGGGAAATGCCGCCAGTCGGCGCTCCAGGTTGTCATACCGGCTCTCGCCCGGGGCGAGGCCCAGGCGCCACCGGTAGTTGCTGACCGAGATGGCGACGTGGTCCGGATTGTCCAGCGACCGGGCCGAGCGGGCGAATGTCGCGTCGTCGAACCGCCACCGCGGCGATGCCAGTTCCCAGATCAGCCGCGCGAACGCATGCGTATTTTCGCGGTAGCCGAGTTCGCCGCGCGGCGTCGCGAAATAATACTGGTACCACCATTGCAGCTCCACCTTCGGCGCCAGCGGCTTGCGGTTCAGTTCCTGGCTGCCGATCAGGTAGCCGCTGACCGAGACCAGCGCAACGAAGCGCCGCGGCCACAGCGCGGCCAGCGTGGTGGCGATCCGCGCACCCCAGTCGAATCCGGCGACGATGGCCCGGTCGATCTTCAACGCATCCAGGAACGCCACCGCATCCGCGGTGAAGCTTGCCTGCTGGCCGTTGCGCGGTGTGTCTGACGACAGGAACCGGGTCGTGCCATAGCCGCGCAGGTGGGGAACGATCACGCGGTAACCGGCGGCGGCGAGGATCGGCGCCACGTCGACGAAGGCGTGGATGTCGTAGGGCCACCCATGGAACAGTACCACCGGCGTGCCGTCGGCGGGTCCGGCGTCGACATAGCCCACGTCCAGCAGCCCGGCACGGATCTGGCGGATGACCGGGAACGTATTGCCGGCCGTTGTCATGGCCGGTGTCCTAGCCCGATTCATGCCGGCTGTGGCCGTTGCCGCCTCAACTGCGTCGGCGCTGCCGGCGATGCCCAGCTGGGCCGCGGCGATGCCCGATACGATGGTGCCGAGAATATTCCTGCGCTGGTGGTTGACTGGTGTGTTCATGGTGTTCTCCCGGAGTGGACATTGGACGTGGCTGGATGCGGCTGCCTTGTCGGCCATGCCATTGAACGACGGCGACGTATCCGGGCTTTGTCGCCAACCGGGTCGCGTGAAAGCCTGTGTGTATGGGACGACGTGGATACGTTGCGATACATGGCAAGGCCGTCGGCGTTACCCGGCCATACCCCTTCCGGGTGAGTACGGACCACCACGGCGCCTGTACACTTGCCTGCTGTCAATATTTTCCGGATCACCATGAACCTGACCCGCGTGCTTGCTGCGGCATTGTGCTGGCTGGCGGCGGCCCAGGCGTGCGCGGCGGCGGACGGCCGGACTTTCGAACGCCGCCGCTGGTCGCAGGCCGATGGCGCGCCGCAAACGGCGGTCGCGCTGGCGCAAACCGACGACGGCCTGCTGTGGTTCGGTACCGCTGCCGGGATGTACACCTTCGATGGCGTGCGTTTCGAACGGACCGGTGCCGTGTACCGCGGCCAGCTGCGCTCCGATAACATCGCCTGCATGCAGGCGCTGCCCGGCGGCCTCGCGGTCGGCTATGTGTTCGGGGGCATGAGCCTGTTCTCGAAGACCGGCGTCACGCATTACCTGCCGGGCAGGGAGTTGCCGGGCGGCTCGATCACCGCGCTGGCGACGGACAGCCGCGGCACCGTGTATGCCGGCACCAGCACCGGCGTGATGCGCCTGCGCGAGGGCCGCTGGGAGGCCGTTGGCGCCGGGTCCGCGCCGGCGGAGTCGCCGATGTATGTCAGCGTCGACAGCGACGACACTGTCTGGGCGGTCTTCAATTACTCCTACCAGTCGGACTACAGCTATTACGCGATGCCGCGCGGATCGCGGCACTTCCGGCGCGTGTTCGGTGCGCCGATGGCCGGCACCACGAAGATCGGCGGCCGCCAGGTCGTCATGTTGCCCGGCGACCGGTATGTCGAGCTGGCGGCCGGTGCGCCGCCGAGAAGACTGGCGCTGCACAAGCCTCGGCTGTACGACGACCTGCTGCTCGGCGGCCCCGCCGGCACGCTGTGGACCTCGCGCGAGGATGGCTTCGTACGGCTGGCCCGGCGCGCCGACGGCGTGCTCGAACCGGCCGAGACCTTCGACCGCCCGGCCGGCATGGCGCGCTACACGACCGCCAGCCTGCTCGACCGCGAAGGCAACCTGTGGGTGGCGACGCTCGATGGCGTGGAGCGCTATCGCCGCCATCGCCTGTCGCGCCTGTCAGGCAGCGGCAGCGGGGTCAACTGGCTGGCCATGCCCGGGCTGGGCGATGAAGTCTGGTATGGCCCGGCCAACGGTCCGCTGATGCGGCTGGCCGCCGACGGCAGCAGTCGCCCGACCGGCCTGGCAAGCGCCAACGCCGTGCTGCGCGCGGCACCGGATCATGTGTGGGTGGCCACCAGCGATGCGCTGTGGGAATGGCATGGCGCCAGGCGCATCCGGCACGCGCTGCCCGGTGCCGACAAGTGGGGTGTCGAGGTGCAGGCGCTGGCCATGGACGGCCAGGACCGCCTGCTGGCATCGCTGATCCGCAAAGGGTTGTGGCGTTTCGAAGATGGCCGGTGGACGCGGGACGACCGCACGCGCGGCATTCCCGACCCGACGCCGATCAGCATGCTGACCACGGCACAAGGCCGTACCTGGCTCGGTTTCACGAACGGCCGGCTCGGCGAACTGACCGCCACCGGCATACGCCTGTGGCCGGCGCCACTGCCGACCGGCAATGTACTGAGCATGCTGGAGTATCGCGGCCGCCTGTTCGTCGGCGGCGAGCGCGGCGTGTCCTGGCTCGACGGCGACCGCGCCCGCCCGCTGCTGCTGCGGCAGTCCGGGGCCATGCTCGGCGTGGCCGGCATGGTCGCGGACAGTCGTGGCAACCTCTGGCTGCACGGGCTGGACGGATTGCACCGCATCGCGGCCGCTGCGCTGGCCGGCGCATTCGTTGCGCCGGGCGACCCGGTCGATGGGGAACTGTTCAATTTCGAAGACGGCCTGCGCGGCCAGGTCGGGCAAATGCGCCCGCTGCCCGCGCTCGCGGCGGCGCGGGGCCGCATCTGGTTCGCCACTGTGGCCCAGGCAGGCTGGCTCGACCCGCTGGCGATCCCGCGCAACCCGCGCGCGCCGGATGTGCTGATCCGCTCGCTGCATGCCGGCGGCCGTGATTACCCGGCCGTCGACGGGGTGAAACTGCCGGAGCGCACCACCTCGCTCGATGTCGCGTTCACGGCCACCGCGCTGTCGATCCCCGAACGCGCCCGGCTGCGCTACCGGCTCGATGGCGTCGATGCCGGCTGGCGCGACGTGCAGCACGAGCGGTCGGCCAGCTACACCAACCTGGCGCCCGGCAGCTACCGCTTCCACGTCATCGCCGCCAACGAGGATGGGGTGTGGAACGCCGCGGGAGCGGTACTCCGGTTCGACATCGCGCCGGCGCTCTGGCAAACGGCGTGGTTCCGCGTGCTGTGCGTAGTGGCTGGACTGGCGGTCATGGCCTTGCTGTACCGCTGGCGCCTGGCCATCGCGGCGCGCCGCGCCACCGAGCGTGCCACCGCCCGGATGGAAGAGCGCGAGCGGATCGCCCGATCGCTGCATGACACGCTGCTGCAGGCCGTTCAGGGGATGGTGCTGCGCTTCCAGGCGGAAGTGTGGCGGATGCCGCCCGAATCGCCGTCCGCCGCGGCGCTGGACGCGGCACTGAGCGATGCGGACCGCCTGATCGCCAGCACCCGCGACGAAGTAATGGCCCTGCGCCGCGTACCGCAGGCCGCCGAGCTGCTCGACGAATTGCGCGCAGCCGTGGCCACGCTGGCGCCGGGGTCGGACCACCTGCTGCATTTCGCGCTGCAAGGCGAACCGCGACGGTTGCGTGGCGAGACCGCCGGGGAGATCTTCTGCGCGCTGCGCGAAGCGGCCGTCAACAGCGTGCGGCACGCGCGGGCCGGCCGCATCGCCGTCGAACTGCGCTTCCTGCCGCGCGTGCTGGAGGCCAGTGTCACCGACGATGGCATCGGAATCGAGCGCAAGGTGGCGCAGTCCGGCCGGTCGGGGCACTTCGGCATCGTCGGCATGCGCGAGCGGATCGGGCACCTGGGCGGGCGCATCGCCGTGACGCCGGCGCCGGGCGGCGGCACCGTCGTGCGCATCAGGATTCCGGCGCGCGCCGCGTACGAAGCCGGACCACGGCCGCGCTGGCGCGGATGGCTGCCGTGGTGAACGCGGTCAGCCTGTATCATCTGACGATGACATCAGGAGATCGACGATGAAAACGTATCACGGCAGTTGCCATTGCGGCGCGGTGCGCTTCGAAGCCGATATCGACCTGAACGCCGGCACGCTGCGGTGCAACTGCTCGATCTGCGTGAAAGCGCGGTTCTGGCCGGCCATCGTCAAGCCCGGGGCGTTCCGGCTGCTTGCCGGCGAGGGGGAGCTGACGCGTTACCAGTTCCATACCAAAACGGACCAGCATCTGTTTTGCCGGTACTGCGGGGTCCGTTCGTTCGGCATTGGACGGTCGCCGAGGTGGGGAGACTTCTATGCGGTCAATGTCACGTGCCTCGACGACGCCTCGGCCGAAGAGCTGGCGAACGCGCCGATCACCTATCTGGATGGCAAGAATGACAACTGGGAAACGCCGCCATCGGAGGTGCGCCACCTTTGAAGCCCGGCTGGCCCCGATGTCCGCTACGGGGGCGCACCGAGCTCCGCGCAGCGCTGCGCGAGCAGCGCGTGCAATTGCCGCACGGCCGGAGAGAATTGCCGCCGGTGCGGGCAGATCAGCTGCAGCGGCGCCGCCTCGCCCGGTTGTTCCGGCAGCACGACGGCCAGCCGTCCGGCGCCCACGTCGGCGCTGACATCGAGCCACGATTTGTAGGCGATGCCTTCGCCGGCGATGGCCCAGCGCCGCACCACGTCCGCGTCGTCACTGGCCAGCGGGCCGCTCACCCGCACGGTGCGGCGGCCTCGCCCGGGCGGCAGCGCGCCTTGCTCCACCGGAAAACCCCACTTGTCGTACAGGCGTCCTCCCATGTGCCACAACAGGCACGAATGCCGCGGCAGGTCGTCGAGCGACTGCGGCACGCCGCACTGTTCCAGGTAGGCCGGCGACGCCACCAGCACGCGCCGGTTGTCCGGGGCAACGGGCAGGGCGACGAAGCTGGCATCATCGACGCTCCCGTAGCGCAGCGCGATATCGACCGGATCGCGGAACACGTCCGTCACCTGGTCGGAAAACTGCACGCGCAATTCCAGGTTCGGATGCTGGCGCCGGAACGCGGTCAGCCACGGCAGCAGGAGGTTGCGGCCGAAATCGGACGGCGCGGCGATCTGCAGCGTGCCGGCGAGCGTCTCGTCGCCGCGGCGCAGTTCGTCGCGGCCGTTGCGCAGCAGGTCGATCACCTCCTTCGCATAAGGCAGGTAGCGTTCGCCTTCGTCGGTCAGCCGCAGGCTGCGCGTGGAGCGGGCGAACAGCCGGCTATCCAGGTCGCGCTCGAGCCGCATGATGGCGGCGCTCACCTGGCCCGGCAGCAGGTTCGCTTCGCGGGCGGCCTTGGTGAAGCTGCCGCAGGCGGCGGTGCGGACAAACAGGGCCAAGTCGTCGAATCGAACCATTTTCATTCCGGGAGAGAAAGTGCTACCCGATTATAGGGGTTTTTCACTTGCCACCCGCGCCATATGATGAGCTCAACGTAACCCAACCGGAGAACAGCATGAAAGCGATTGTCTACACCCAGCACGGCCTGCCGATCGACGACCCCACGTCGCTGGTCGACATGGACTTGCCCGATCCGGCGCCGGGACCGCGCGACCTGCTGGTGCGCGTGCATGCCGTATCGGTCAACCCGGTCGACACGAAGGTGCGCCGCGGCGCGGCCGTCACGGCGCCGCGCGTGGTGGGCTGGGATGCCGCCGGCATCGTCGAGGCGGTGGGCAGCGACGTTACCGCGTTCAAGCCGGGCGACGAAGTGTATTACGCGGGCTCCCTGACGCGCCCCGGCTCGTACAGCGAACTGCACGTCGTGGACGAGCGCATCGTCGGCCACAAGCCGGCAACGCTGGCCTTTGCCGATGCCGCGGCGTTGCCGCTGACCTCGCTGACGGCCTGGGAACTGCTGTTCGACCGCCTGAAGGTGCCGGAAGGAGGCGGGCAAGGGCGCACGCTGCTGGTCATCGGCGCTTCGGGCGGAGTCGGCTCGATCCTGACCCAGCTCGCCGGCAAGCTGACCGGCCTCACCGTGATCGGTACCGCGTCGCGCGCCGAGACGGGCGACTGGGTGCGCGCGCTGGGCGCCCACCACGTGATCGACCATTCCAGGCCGATGAAGGCGCAGTTGCAGGAGCTCGGCTTCGAGTACGCGGACATCGTCATCAGCCTCACGCACACCGACCAGCACTACGAAGACATCGTCGACATCCTCGCGCCGCAGGGCCAGTTCGCGCTGATCGACGATCCGGCCACGCTCGATGCGATGCCCCTGAAGCGCAAGAGCATCTCGCTGCACTGGGAGCTGATGTTCACCCGCTCGATGTACGAGACGGCCGACATGGCGCGCCAGCGCGACATCCTCGACCGCGTGGCGGCGCTGGTCGACAGCGGCACATTGAAGACGACCGTCGGCGAGCATCTCGGCAGGATCGATGCGGCCAACCTGCGCCGCGCCCACGCGATCGTCGAGAGCAACAAGGCCCGCGGCAAGCTCGTGCTGGCCGGCTTCTGACGGCAGGCGGGAGAGGAAACATGAAAGCATCGATACTCGTTGCAGCCGCCGTTCTTGCGCTGAACGGCGCCGCCGTCCACGCGGCTGACGGCATCCCGACCGTCGGCAAGCTCGAACGGGTGGCTACGTTCGGCGGCGCGATGCCCACCGGCGTCGCGGTCACCGAAGGGGGCCGCATCTTCGTCAACTTCCCGCGCTGGGGCGACGACGTGGCATCTTCCGTGGCCGAGCTGCGCGACGGCAAGCCGGTACCGTATCCGGCGGCGGCCGATCCGTTCATCAGCGTGCAGAGCGTGGTCGCCGACGGGCGCGGCCGGGTCTGGATCCTCGACACGGCGGCGCCCAAGTTCTCGGCCCCGCAGCCGGGCGGCGCGAAGCTCGTCGCGGTGGACCTGGCCACCGACAAGGTCGTGAAGACGATCGTGTTCGCGCCGGATGCGGTACTGCCCACCACGTATGTCAACGACGTGCGCTTCGATTTCCGCGCAGGCAAGGAAGGCGTGGCCTACATCACCGACTCGTCGCTGTCCGGTCCCGGTGCGATCATCGTGCTCGACCTGGCGACCGGCAAGGCGGTGCGGCGCCTGGACGGCCACCCGTCGACGTCGCCGGAGGCCGGTTTCGTGCCCGCGGTCGACGGCAAGCCGATGCCGGCTTCCTTCAAGGTGGCATCCGACGGCATCGCGTTGTCGCCCGACGGCGCGACGCTGTATTATTGCGCGCTGTCGAGCCGCCGCCTGTATGCCGTGCCCACGAAGCTGCTGCGCGATCCGGGCGTGTCCGAAGCGGCGCTGGCGCTGGCCGTGCGCGATCTCGGCGCCAAGGGAGCCTCGGACGGCCTGGAAGCCGATGCCGGCGGTGCCGTGTACGCTGGCGACTACGAACACAATGCGATCAGGAAGCTCGCCGCGGGCGGCACCACGTGGCAGACCATCGCCCAGGCACCGAACCTGTCGTGGCCCGACACGTTCTCGATCGGACCGGACGGCTACCTGTACGTGATCGCCAACCAGCTGCACCGCCAGGCCGGCTTCAACGACGGCCGCGACCTGCGGCGCAAACCCTACGAGCTGCTGCGCGTCAAGATCGACGCGCGGCCGGCACCCACCAAGTGAACCAAGGAGAAACAACATGGATATCGTCGCCAAGGCGCGCCAGCGCTACACCGTCAAGTCGTACGACCGCGAACGTAAAATCCCGGCGGAAATCGTCGGCCAGCTGCGCGAACTGCTGCGCCTCGCGCCCTCGTCGGTGAACTCGCAGCCGTGGCACTTCGTGGTCGCTTCCACGCCGGAAGGCAAGGAGCGCATCGCGAAGGCCGCCGATGCGGGCTTCCAGTACAACGCCGCGAAAATCCGCGATGCCTCGCACGTGATCGTGCTGGCCACGAAGGTGGCACCGGACGAGGCGCAGCTGGCCGCCGTGCTGGAACAGGAAGCGAAGGACGGCCGTTTCGTCAACGATGCGGCCAGGACATCGCAGAACGCCGGCCGCATGTCGTACACGAACCTGCACCGCTTCACGCAGAAGGATGTGCCGTACTGGTATGAAAAGCAGACCTACATCGCGCTGGGCAACCTGCTGCAGGGCGCCGCGCTGCTGGACGTGGGGGCCACGCCGATGGAGGGGTTCAATGCCGAGGTGCTGGACAAGGAACTGGGCCTGCGCGACAAGGGCTTCGCGGCCACCGTGATCGTCTCGCTGGGCTACAGCAGCGCCGAGGACTTCAATGCGAAGCTGCCGAAATCCCGGCTGCCGGCGGAGCAAGTGTTCACTGACATCTGATGCCGCGATCTGATGCCGTGATCTGATGCCCTGAGCGCCGGCGCGCGATGCCGCGCCGGCTTTCGGCATCGTTGCCCGGTCAGCGGATCACCTGCTCGTGCAGCACCGCCGGCGCCTCCGCGTACAGCTTCACCACCGTCGACGTGCGCGTGCCGTAATCGGGCGATTCGATCTTCACCGCCGACAGCTGCCGCTCCCGTTCCAGCGGCACGCCCGTCTCGGGCAGCCGCTGGTCCGGCGCGCGCGTGGTATCGGACAGCATCTCGAAATAGGCTTCTTCCGGGGCGCCCAGGCACAGCAGGCTGGCGAATTGCGCCTTCGTGCGCACCACCTTCGGCCACGGCGAATCGAGCAAGGCGTTGGACAAGCCATATACCCCCGGCTCCAGCGGCTGCCCGTTGCGCGCGTCGGCCTCGCCGCGGTTCGAGAACCACACCAGCTCCTCGCCGTCGCACAGCACCAGGTTGAAGCCGTTGTAGGCCTTGGCACCCGGCCGGATCTGCTCGACGTATTCGCGGGCGCTCATCGTCGCCGACAGGAAGTTCGATACCAGCATGCCGCGCGACGGCGCCTGCGGGTTGAAATCGAGCGGCGCGCGGATGTTCGTGATCGCGGCGAAGCGCGACGGCGCCTTGCCGTCGCCGTCGACCGGCGCAAAGCCGCCGTCCTGGCAGCGCGCGCGCAGCGGCGACACATTCTCCGGCCACCGGCATTCGGGGCCGTCGGGGCGCGTCACGCCCATCCAGCTGCCGCCGGCCTTCAGGTCGCGGCCGGCGATCACCTGCGGGTTTTCCTCCCACGGCCCGGCGGCCTGGCTGGCACGGTCAAAATATTCGTCGCGGTTGGCGGCGGCGATCAGCGGCACGCCGGGCACCACGCGCCAGGCGAAAACGATCAGGCACATGAGGGGATATCCATGAACACTTCGGTATGTCGGGGGCCCGCGATCAGCGCGCCCAGGCCGGAGGCGCCAACGGCTTGCGCCAGCGCTTCCGCGAAACCAGCCGTGGCGGCGGGGTACACCTCCATCCACGTCTGCACGCCGTCCGGATCGCAGTCCACGCTGGCCGGGCGGCGTTTCAGTTGCGGGGCCACGCCGTGCGTGGCCGCCAGTCGCCCTTGCAGCGCGCGCACGCGCGGCAGCAGGCTTGCCGCGTCGCCGGTGCGCACGCGGTAGTAGACATACAGGTCCATCAGACTTCCAGCTTGTCCAGCACGTAAGGCAGCGGCTGGAACGCCAATGCCGGGCCGTCCGCGGCACGGGCCCGCACGTCGCCCCCTTCCAGCGCATCGAGCTTCATCTCGACCAGCGCATCGACGCCGCCCGAACCGTTCGGCGCCGCGTTGACGACCATGCCGCACGGCTGGCCGGGATCGGCCGGCGCGAACACTTCCGTCCCGGGCGTCACGGCGGCATCGTCGATCGTTGCCAGCGCGGTGCGCCGTTTCAGCTTGCCCAGGTACTGGCTGCGGGCGACGATTTCCTGGCCCGGGTAGCAACCCTTCTTGAAGCTTACCCCGCCCAGCAGCTCGAAATTGATCATCTGCGGCACGAACTGTTCCTGCGTTGCCGCGGCGACCAGCGGCACGCCGGCATGGATGTCGGAAAGCCGCCATGCCTCGTTGCCGCCCACCACCAGGCGGTCGGCCAGCTCCGGCGCGACGGTGGCCACCGTGTCCGGCATGGCCAGCCACAGGTAGCGCGGCGCACCGAACGCGTCCGCCACGCGCAGCAGCGTGCCGAGCGGATGGTCGAGCTTCGTGTACGGCGCCGGGGGCAGGGCGTCGAACCAGGTCTGCAGCACGGTTTCCGCGAGGGCGCCGCCCAGGCCGAGCACCACGCGGGCGTCGGTCACGTCGGCCGCCTTCGTCCTTGCCCGCAGCACGAACATCTGCAGCCGCTTCTGGATCGCCGGCTGGATGTCCCGCGCCAGCTGCAGGTATACGGATTGCTCGTCGCGCCACATCAGGAAGCTGGCCATCAGGCGGCCCTTCGGCGAACAGTAACCGGCCAGGCGCACCTCTCCGGTACCGAGATGTTCCACGTCGTTGGTCAGCTGCGAATGCAGGAACGACGCCGAATCGTCGCCGGTGAAGGCGATCAGGCCCAGGTCGGTGACCGGGGCAACGAAGCCTGCGGCGAGCGCCGCGGAGGCCGGCGATCGGGCGGGGGCTGAGAGGAGTTGATTCCAGTTGTTCATAAATTTGGCTAATTTAGCTACGGAAGCATTATCATTACGGGCTCATTATAAAGATCCCGCGCCAAACGCGCCGGCCACCCCCAAAACGGGTCGCGCGGCCCCGCGCGGGCAGGATACGACATGGCATTCATAACAAAAACGATCGGGCTCGGCGTGCTGGTCGCCGCGGCCGCAGCCGGCGGTTTTGCCTGGTGGTCGAAGCAACCCATCGTTGGCGAGGGAGACAGCATTCCATTCACGATCAGCAAGGGCAGCGGCGCCCATGCGGCCGGCCAGCAGATCGCCGAGGCCGGCGTGCCGATCCAGCCGCTGCTGTTCAACCTGCTGGCGCGGTTTACCGGCAAGAGCGGCAAGCTGAAGGCCGGTTCCTATGAACTCAAGCCCGGCACCACGCCGGTGCGGCTGATCGACCAGCTGGTGCGCGGCGAGTATGCGCAGGAGTCGCTGACGATCATCGAGGGGTGGACGTTCCGCCAGATGCGCCAGGCCATCGCCGGCCACAAGGGCCTCAGGCACGACACGGTCGGCCTGTCCGACAGTGAACTGATGGCAAAGCTCGGTTCGGACTACAAGCAGCCGGAAGGACTGTTCTTCCCGGACACTTACCTGTTCGCCAAGGGCTCGTCCGAACTGGAAATCTACCGGCAGGCGCACACGGCGCTGCTGCAGCACCTTGCCGCCGCATGGGAACAGCGCACGGCCGACCTGCCGTACGCGGACAAGTACCAGGCGCTGACGATGGCGTCGATCGTCGAGAAGGAAACCGGGCAGAAGTCCGAGCGCGCGATGATCGCCGCCGTGTTCGTCAACCGGCTGAAGCTGGGAATGATGCTGCAGACCGACCCGACCGTGATCTACGGGCTGGGCGAAAAATTCGACGGCAACATCCGCAAGAAGGACCTGGAAACGGACACCCCGTACAATACCTACATGCGCAACGGCCTGCCGCCGACGCCGATCGCGCTGCCCGGCCTGCAATCGCTCGGCGCGGCGCTGGCGCCGGCAAAATCGGGCGCATTGTATTTTGTCTCCCGTGGCAATGGCACGAGCCAGTTTTCCGACAACCTGACCGACCATAACCGGGCGGTCAACCAGTACCAGCGAAAGCAATAAGCAAGTTTTTTATGAGTCAGAGCATCTTACCGGCACGCGGCAGGTTCATCACGTTCGAAGGCATCGACGGTGCCGGCAAATCCACGCATATCCAGTTTGTGGCCGAGCTGATCCGCGCGCGCGGGCAGGAGCTCGTCAGTTCCCGCGAACCGGGCGGCACGCCGCTCGGCGAGAAACTGCGTGAAATGGTGCTGCACGACGCCATGCACCTGGAAACCGAGGCGCTGCTGGTGTTCGCCAGCCGGCGCGAGCACATCGCCCGGGTGATCGAACCGGCCCTGGCGCGTGGCGCCTGGGTCATTTCCGACCGGTTCACCGATGCCAGCTTTGCCTACCAGGGGGGCGGGCGCGGCCTCGACCTGGCCAAGCTCGACACGCTGGCGAACTGGGTGCACCCCGCGCTGTGGCCGGACCTGACGATCCTGTTCGACGTGCCGCTCGACGTGGCGCGCGCACGGCTCGACGCCACCCGGCAGCTCGACAGGTTCGAGCAGGAAAAGGCCGATTTCTTCCTGGCTACCCGCAATGAATACCTGCGCCGCGCGGCGCAGGAGCCGCAGCGCTTCCGCGTGATCGATTCCACGCAGACCATCGAGGCGACCCGCGCGCAGCTGGCGGAAATCATCGGGGCGCTGCCATGAACGAGGCGATCTATCCGTGGCAGCAGGATGCCTGGCTGCAACTGCAAGGCGTACGCCAGCGGCTGCCACATGCCGTGCTGTTCCACGGCCCGGCGGGCATCGGCAAGGCCGACTTCATCGAGCATTTCGCGCAGGCGCTGCTGTGCGAGGACGTGCGGCCGGATGGCCACCCGTGCAACGCCTGCGCGTCGTGCGGCTGGTTTGTCCAGCAGAGCCACCCGGACTTCCGCCGCATCCGGCCCGAGGCGTTCGAGGACGATGGCGCGGGCGACAGTGAAGACGGCGAGGACAAGAAGAAGACCAAGACGCCCTCGAAGGAAATCAAGATCGAGCAGGTGCGCGCGCTGGCCGATTTCATGAACATCTCGACGCACCGGCAGGGCTTGCGCGTGGTGGTGCTGTATCCGGCCGAGGCGCTGAACATGCCGGCCTCGAACGCGCTGCTGAAAACGCTGGAGGAACCGCCGCCGGGCACCGTGTTCCTGCTGTCGTCGAACAGCCTGGACCGGCTCTTGCCGACGATCCTGTCGCGCTGCCGCAAGTTCGCGCTGGCGCTGCCACCCCATGCCGAGGCGCTGGCCTGGCTGAAGTCGCAGGGCGTGGCCGAGGCCGACGGCTGGCTCAGCGAGCAGGGCGGCGCGCCGCTGGCCGCGCTGGCGCAGGCCGAGACGGGCAACCGCGAGGAAATGGACACGCTGCTGCAATACCTGGCGCACCCCACCGTCGAAACGGCATTGCGCACGGCGGACAAGATGCAGAAAGTGCCGTTGAGCTCGGTGGTGGCATGGCAGCAGCGCTGGCTGTACGACCTGTTCTCGATGAAGCTGTCGGGCCGCATCCGCTACTATCCCCGCTACCAGCGCGAGCTGAAGGGGCTGGCCGAGCGGGTGCCGGTCTCCGGGCTGCTGGCGGCGATCAAGAGCACGGCCGAGCGGCGCGGCACGTCGGACCACCCGTTGTCGCCGAAGCTTTTTCTCGAAGACATGCTGCTCGACTATACGGCCCGCTGCAGCTGAAGCGGCTTGCCGGGTGTCATCACAGATGAGGAGCCGATGAATACGCGTCCCCCCGATCCGAACAGCGTGGCCGGCGCCGCCGCGCCGCCGACGCGGCCGGCCGTGCTGTCGCTGGCGATCAAGGAAAAGGCGGCGCTGTACGCGGCCTACATGCCGTTCCTGAAGAACGGCGGCATCTTCGTGCCCACCACGCGCACCTGGCAGCTCGGCGACGAGATCTACCTGATCCTGGCGCTGATGGACGACCCGAACAAGTACCCGATCGCCGGCAAGGTCGCCTGGATCACGCCGGCCGGGGCCAACAACAACAAGGCGCAGGGCATCGGCGTGCATTTCCCCGATGACGAGGCGGGCCAGCGCACCCGCGCGCGCATCGAGGAAATCCTCGGCGCGGCCCTGCGTTCCTCGCGCGCCACCCATACGCTGTAAGCACCCACTTTTCCTCTCATGTCTTTCCGCCACCGCATCGCCACCCTCGACGACCTGCCGACCATCGTCGCCATCTACAACAGCACCATCGCCTCGCGCGAAGTCACGGCCGACACGGAACCGGTGTCCGTCGACTCGCGGCTGCACTGGTTCCACGACCACCAGCCGGAACGCCGCCCCCTGTGGGTCGTCGAACGCGCCGACGATACGTCGGCCCGGCCGGAGATCCTGGGCTGGATCTCGTACTCCAACTTCTACGGCCGGCCGGCGTATTCCGGCACCGCCGAGGTGTCGATCTATATCGCCGAAGCCTGGCGCGGCAAGGGTATCGGCAAGTACGCGCTGACCGAAGCGATCGCCTTTGCCCCGCAAATCAGCGTGCACACGGTGCTGGGCTTCATCTTCGGCCACAACGGCGCCAGCCTCGCGCTGTTCCGCAAGTTCGGCTTCGAGGAATGGGCCCACTTCCCCCGCGTGGCCAACCTGGACGGCGTGGAGCGCGACCTGATCATCCTCGGCAAGCGCGTCGCCTGAAACGTTGCCGAAAACCGGGGTCAGACCCCGATGTTTGGAAATATTTCCTGTAATTGGGGTCTGGAGGGAAGAATGGCCTGCAGGCCATCCTCGCCCGGCAGGCAGGGAGCGACGCTCCCCGAAACCCCTGCCATGCGCCCTGTCTCGGGAAACAATTCTGCGGCCCAGGCGGTTTTTTGCCGGGTCGGCTACAATCGACGCATGTTTATCGATTCACATTGCCATATCGACTTTCCCGAGCTGGCCGCTCGCATGCCGGATATCCGCGCGAAGATGGCGGAGAACAAGGTCACGCATGCGCTGTGCGTCTCCGTCGACCTGCCGGACTTTCCCCGCGTGCTCGCGCTGGCCGAGCAGTATCCGAATATCTACGCCTCGGTCGGCGTGCACCCCGACTACGAGGACACGCCCGAACCCACCGTCGAGGGGCTCGTCGAGCTGGCCCGGCACCCGAAGATCGTGGCGATCGGCGAGACGGGGCTCGATTACTATCGCCTCGATGGCGATCTCGAATGGCAGCGCGAGCGCTTCCGCACCCATATCCGCGCCTCGCGCGCGTCGAAAAAGCCGCTGATCATCCATACCCGGTCGGCCAGCGAGGACACCATCCGCATCATGCGCGAAGAGGGTGCCGGTACGGATGCCGGCGGCGTCGCCGGCGTGATGCACTGCTTTACCGAATCGCTGGCGGTGGCGCAGGCGTCGATGGCGATGGGCTTCTATATCTCGTTCTCGGGCATCGTCACGTTCAAGAGCGCGAAGGAGCTGCAGGCCGTGGCGCTGGAGGTGCCGCTCGACCGGATGCTGATCGAGACGGATTCGCCGTACCTGGCGCCGGTGCCGTACCGCGGCAGGGTGAACGAACCGGGCTATGTGGCGCACGTGGCGGAGTTCATCGCCACGCTGAAGGGCGTTTCGGTCGAAGAGGTGGCGGCGGCGACCAGCGCCAACTTCTTCAGGCTGTTCGCCGCCGCGAGGGCCTGATGCGGCTGTCGCTGCGTGGCTTGGCGAAACGGCTGCGCCAGTTGCGCGGCAGGGTGCGCTCACGCCTGGCCATGCGGCTCGGCGTGGCGGCGATGGCCGCCTGCGCGCTCGCACCGGCGCCGTCGGCGGCGCAAACCGACCCCGCCGTTTCCTTCTTCCGCGCCGCCCAGGTGAACGACGCCGGCCGCATCAAGCCGCTGCTGGCGCGCGGGCTCGACCCGAACGTGCGCGACCCCGAGCGGGGCGAGACGGGCCTGATCGTCGCGCTGCGCAACGATGCGATGGATGTATTCGACCTGCTGATCGCGCAGCCGAAGATCGCGCTCGAGGCGCAGGCCGGCAACGGCAATACGGCGCTGATGATGGCCGCGTTCAAGAACAACATGCCGGCCGTGAAGGCGCTGCTGGCCAGGGGGGCGCAGGTCAACCGCCCGGGATGGACCGCGCTGCACTATGCCGCGTCGGCCGGCGCGCTCGACATCATGCGCGTGCTGCTCGAGCACCACGCCTATATCGACGCCGAATCGCCCACCAAGGTCACGCCGCTGATGCTGGCCGCCCGAGAAGGGCAGGAGGACGCCGTCAAGCTGCTGCTGCAGGAAGGCGCCGACGCCAGCCTGCGCGACGCCGGCTTCCGCATCGATGCGGCCGAATTCGCCGAACGCGCCGACAAGCCATGGATCGCCAAGGCCATCCGCCATCACCAGGCCGAACAGCTGATGCGGCGCTGAGCCGCTTCCCCGCCACGGTGGAGCAGGCATGCTGCGCGGCCTTGCCAGGCCATGGCATTCACCCGCGGCTATTGTACCGAACCGTCGAACTGACGCCTCTTCCCCGCCGATCTCCGCGTTTTGCCGTGGCAATTCGTTGCGCATAATACCGGTGTCGCCACGAGAAGGAACCACCATGCTGTCGGAACGCGAGCTCGAAAGCTGCTACCTGGGGCAGTTCATCCCGGTCCACTACCATCACAACATGCTGATGGACGCGAACCGCATGCACGGTTTCCGCGCCGCGATCGCGCATGTGGTGCAACCCGGCATGAAGGTACTGGAGCTCGGCGGCGGCACCGGCGCGCTGTCGTTCTTCGCGGCGCAGCGGGCCGACAAGGTCTATTGCGTCGATTTCAATCCCGACATGGTGAGCGAAGCGCGCCGTTTCCTGGCGATGAACCGCTGCGGCGACAAGGTGGAGGTGATCCATGCCGACGCCTTCGAGTACCTGCCGCCGGAGCCGGTGGACGTGGTGATCTGCGAAATGATCCACGTGGCCATGCTGCGCGAGAAGCAGGTCGAGGTGATCGAAGGGTTCAAGCGCCGCTATCTCCAGAAGTTCGGCGGGCCGTTGCCGGTATTCCTGCCCGAGGCGGTGCTGATGGCGGCCCAGCCGATGCAGCAGGAATACGACTTCGAAGGCTTTCATGCGCCGATCGTGCAGTTCCAGCAGCCCGGCGTCGCGCAACCCGGCACGGTGGAGATGGCCCAGCCGGCCGTCTACTCGGTGATCGACTTTACCCAGCCGAACGAGACCAGCTACAACTGGGAAGGCAAGTTCGTCATCGACCGCGACGGCACCGTCAACGCGGTCCGCTTCATCACCAAGAACATCCTGGCCGTCGTGCAGGAGCGCGCCACCACGATCGACTGGCTCAATCACCACATGTCGCTGCCGCTCGAACGGCCGGTCGAGGCAAGGCGGGGCGACGTGCTGCAGGTGTCGTTCGCCTACCGCGCCGGCGGCTCGATCCCGTCGCTGCAGGCGCGCCTGGCCGCCCGGGTGCTGTACCAGGCAGCCCTGCAACCGCAGGTGATGGCCTTCGCATGAACCGGGACGGCCGCCGGTCGACCGGGCCGTTCGCCCCCGCTTTTCGACAGCCGGTCGCCCGATCCGGCCACCCGTCGCACGGCCGTTGAGCCGCGCCCGTACACCCGGCACCATGTGCGCTTCGATAAACTGTTGCGCGAGGAAGCGATGCTGAGCTTTATGCTGTGGTTGGTGGTGCTGTTCGTCTGCTGGCCGCTGGCCCTGCTGGCGCTGGTGCTGTATCCGGTCTTCTGGCTGCTGTTGCTGCCGTTCCGGCTGGTGGGCATCGGCGTCGACGCGGTGTTCGAGCTGCTGCGCGCGGTGGTGATGCTGCCCGCGCGCGTGCTGGGCGGCGGCCGCCGCTGAGCACCTGCAAGCGCCTAGAACCCGACCAGGAAGCCGGCGCCGAGCGACATCTGCGAGTAGTTGTAGTCGATCAGGCTTTGTCCGTATCCCGAGAAGAACTGCACGTAGCCCTTCAGGTTCGAGCGCAGCGGCGTGGCCCAGCCCAGCTGCAGGGCGCCATGGTCGGTGTGCAGGTTACGGCGTGCCATCAGCGAATACTCGGTGCCGCCATCTCGATACACCAGGCGCACGTCGCCGTGGCCCATGAAATCGGTAATGTCGAGGTTGTCGTTGTCCGAGCGTGAATTGTCCAGCCGCTTCCAGATCCGCGCCGTCACGGCCAGCTTGCCGTATTCGCCGCCCAGTTCACCGTATACCCGGTTCCAGCTGCGCGACAGCGTGTTCGACTGGCCATTCGACTGGTGCACCAGGCCCAGGCCCGCATAGCGGAAGTCGAAGCCGCCCAGGCGCTTGCCGATCGGCGCGATCGCCATCACCTCCGGCTGGTAGTTCGTTTCGCGGAACGGACTGGACTCGCTGCGGTTGTAGGCCTGCCAGAAGCTTTGCTGCGTGTAGCCGAACCACAGGTCGACCGGCGAACCGGCGATTGTTTCCATCATCTTCATCTTGAACGACAGCTGGTAGGCCAGTTCGACGTGCTGCGCGTCGATGCCCGATGGCGTGACATCGTTGAACGGCGCCTCGTTGGTGCTGTTGCTGTAGTTCGCCAGCAGCAGGTAGGTGTCGCGGTGCGGCCGGAAATTGAACACGCCCCGCTTGCTGTTCTGGTCGAGCTCCCACAGGGGCACCTGCACCGACACCACGGGTCCGGCGGCAGCCGCCCGCGCCGGCTCCACCGGTTTCGCCACCGGTCCGCCGGGGAACGCGCCCTGCTGCTGGTCGGGATTGCCCGCTGGTTCGCCCGAAGCGGCGATGGCCGGCGCGGCATCCTTGGGCCGGTTGGCCAGCGCGTCGTAACAGCCCAGGCGCTCGGTCGGGTCGGCGAGCATCGAGCAGCGGCCCAGCGCGGGATCGGCCGCCGCCGGCACGTCCTGCGCGAATACGGCGGAAGCAGCAAAAGGAGAGAGGGCCAGCATGGCCGAAAGGCAGGGGGCAAAGTGTTTTTTCATTGTCATGATCTTGTTTTTTGGCATCTGCCAGTATAAGCGGCCGGGGCCGCCCATGGCCGCACTGCTGCGCTTGAAAAAAAGCAATCGCTCCCAAACTGCGCCAACCCGATGCTGCTACAATTTTTGTGCGCGACCAGCGCGGTCGCGCCGTCCAAGGAGAATGTCATGAGCCGCAAGACCCCAATCGAGCGTTACCGGAATATCGGCATCAGCGCCCACATCGATGCCGGCAAGACCACCACCACCGAGCGCATCCTGTTCTATACCGGCGTGAATCACAAGATCGGCGAGGTGCACAACGGCGCGGCCACGATGGACTGGATGGAGCAGGAACAGGAGCGTGGCATCACGATCACGTCGGCGGCCACCACTGCCTTCTGGCGCGGCATGGCCGGCAATTTCCCGGAACACCGCATCAACATCATCGACACGCCGGGCCACGTGGATTTTACCATCGAGGTCGAACGCTCGATGCGGGTGCTCGATGGCGCCGTGATGGTGTACGACGCCGTGGGCGGCGTGCAGCCGCAATCGGAAACCGTGTGGCGCCAGGCGAACAAGTACAAGGTGCCGCGCATCGCGTTCGTCAACAAGATGGACCGCGTGGGCGCCGACTTCTTCCGCGTGCAGCAGCAGATCCGCGACCGCCTGAAGGGCAACGCGGTGCCGATCCAGATCCCGGTCGGCGCCGAGGACCATTACCAGGGCGTGATCGACCTCGTGAAAATGCGCGCGATCATCTGGGACGATGCCAGCCAGGGCGTGAAGTTCAGCTACGAGGACATTCCGGCCGAGCTGAAGGCGCTGGCGCAGAAGTGGCACGAGAACATGGTGGAGGCGGCCGCCGAAGCGACGCCCGAGCTGACCGAGAAATACCTGAACGGCGAAACGCTGACCGAGGAAGAGATCAAGGTGGCGCTGCGTGCCCGCACGGTGCGCGGCGAGATCGTGCCGATGCTGGCCGGCAGCGCGTTCAAGAACAAGGGCGTGCAGGCGATGCTCGACGCGGTGATCGAATACCTGCCGTCGCCGCTCGATGTGCCGGCGATTGCCGGCCATGACGAGCACGACAACGAAATCGAGCGCCATCCGAGCGATTCGGACCCGTTCGCCGCGCTGGCGTTCAAGATCATGACCGACCCGTTCGTGGGCCAGCTGGCGTTCTTCCGCGTGTATTCCGGCGTCGTCAATTCCGGCGACACCGTCTACAACCCGACCAAGGGGCAGAAGGAGCGGCTCGGCCGCATCCTGCAGATGCACGCCAACGAGCGCAAGGAGATCAAGGAGGTGTTCGCCGGCGACATCGCCGCCGCCGTGGGCCTGAAGGGGGTGACCACCGGCGACACGCTGTCGAACCCCGACCACGTGATCGTGCTGGAAAAGATGGTGTTCCCGGAGCCGGTGATCTCGCAGGCGGTGGAACCGAAGACCAAGGCGGACCAGGAAAAGATGGGCATCGCCCTGTCGCGGCTGGCGCAGGAAGACCCGTCGTTCCGCGTGCACACGGACGAGGAATCGGGCCAGACCATCATGGCCGGCATGGGCGAGCTGCACCTGGAGATCCTGGTGGACCGGATGAAGCGCGAGTTCGGCGTGGAGGCATCGGTCGGCAAGCCGCAGGTGGCCTACCGCGAAACGATCCAGAAAGCGGTGTCCGATGTCGAAGGAAAGTTCGTCAAGCAGTCTGGCGGCCGCGGGCAGTACGGCCACGTGGTGCTGAAACTGGAACCGCTCGAACCGGGCAAGGGTTTCGAATTCGTCGATGCGATCAAGGGCGGCGTGGTGCCGCGCGAATTCATTCCGGCCGTCGAGAAGGGCATCCAGGAAACGCTGCGCTCGGGCGTGCTGGCCGGCTACCAGGTGGTCGACGTGCGCGCGACCCTGACGTTCGGCTCGTACCACGACGTCGACTCGAACGAAAACGCGTTCCGCATGGCCGGCTCGATGGCGTTCAAGGACGGCATGCGCCGCGCCGACCCGCAGCTGCTCGAACCGATCATGGACGTGGAGGTGGAAACGCCGGAAGAACACATGGGCAACGTGATGGGCGACCTCACCACGCGCCGCGGCATGGTGCAGGGCATGGACGAGATTCCCGGCGGCGGCGGCAAGCTGGTGCGCGCGCTGGTGCCGCTGGCCGAGATGTTCGGCTACTCCACCACGCTGCGTTCGCTGACCCAGGGCCGCGCCACGTACACGATGGAGTTCAAGCACTATGCCGGCGTGCCGAAGCACATCCTCGACCAGATCGCCAGAAAGTAGCGGCGAAGCGGCGGGCTGTTCCGGAGGGCGGCCACGTCGCGGGTGACAGGCAGGAAAACCGGTGCCGATAGCAGGAAAATCGGTGCCGGGCGTGGTTGCGCGTCAGCCGTTCATTGCCGGCGCAGCAGCTTGGCGAATTCCGCGGCCGGCAGCGGCCGGCCGTACAGGTAGCCCTGGCCCTGTTCGCAGCGCAGCAGCCTGAGCAGCTTCGCTTCCTCTTCGGTCTCGATGCCTTCGGCCACCACCTTCAGGTCGAGGCTGTGCGCCAGCGACACGATCGTCGACACCAGCCCCATGTAGCCGGCATCCTGCGCCATCTTCATCACGAACGAGCGGTCGATCTTCAGCACGTCGACCGGCAGCGTGACGAGGTAGGCCAGCGACGAGTAGCCGGTGCCGAAGTCGTCGATCGCCACCGGCACATCGAGGTCGCGCACGCGGGTGAGGATATCGACCACGCGCCGGTGATCCGCCACCAGGCTGCTTTCCGTGACCTCGATCGACAGTGGCGACAGGTGCGCCTCCGCCGTATTGAGGGCGCGTTCGATGTCGTCGAACAGCGAATCGCAGCGGAACTGGGCCGGCGCCACGTTGACGGCGATCTGCGGCGGCTCCAGTCCCGCGTCGTACCATTCGCGCCAGTCTTCCATGGCGCGCTGCATCACGTTGCGGCCCACCTGGGTGACGAGGCCGCTGCGCTCGAGCACCGGCACGAATTCAGTCGGCTGGATCAGCCCCCGCACCGGATGGCGCCAGCGCACCAGCGCCTCGGCGCCGGCCAGCTTGCCCGACTTCAGATCGATCTTCGGCTGGTAGAAGTTGACGAACTCGCCCCGTTCCACGGCCTCGCGCAGTTCGGCCTCCATATTGATCTGGCGCGCCAGCGCGTGATCGGCGTCGCGGTCGTAGAAGCCGATCGGCTCGTCCTGGGTGCGGGCGCCGGCCAGCGCGTCCCAGGCCTTGACCAGCAGCTCGTCGGCGCTGGTGCCGTCTTCCGGCAGCATCGCCGCGCCCACGTTGATGGCGCACCAGATCTTTTGCTGGTCCACCTGGTAGGAGCCTTCCAGCAGGGGAATGATGGTATCGCGCGCATAGGCGCGCGGCGAGCGCTCCTCGTCCGCCGGGTAGAACAGCGCGAAGCGGCCGATGCCCACGTGCGACAGCACCATCCGGTCCGCCACCTGATCCTTCAGCCGCTGCGCCACCTGGCGCATCAGGCCGATCGCGGCAGTGTTGCCGTAGGCGGAACTGATCTCGTCGAACCGGTTGATGTTAATGAGCAGTACCGTGCCGCTGGCATTGACGGCGGCCAGCGCGGCGATTTCCTCGTCGAAGCGCAGCCGGCTGGGCAGGCCGGACAGCGCATTCGTGCGCGCCAGCCGGGACAGCTCCTGGGCATTGACCAGGCGCTCGATGCCGAAACTCAGTTCATTGCCGAGCTCACCCGCGCGCTCCCGGTAAAAATGGTCGAAGAATTCCGGGCGGTGCGAGTAGAACGAGATCACGCCCCAGCACTTGCCGTTGACGAACAGCGGAATCGCCATGCACGAGGCCATCCGTCCGTCCGCGCCGGCCAGCTGGTTCGAGAACTGCAGCTTGCCGCTGGCGACGGCGGCGCCGGCCAGCTCGGGCAGGAACCAGTCCGCCGCGGCGGCACCCGTTTCGAAATCCTTCGCCTGCCGCTCGGTGCCGTCACGCGCCGCCGAGGCGAACAGTTTCAGGCTGCCCGTGGCCTCGTCGACCCGGCTGATATCGACGATCTCCAGGCCCGGCTGGTGGCAGGCGAACCGGCACGCGTCCAGGCACAGCGCGTCGATCGTTTTTGCGCGGGAGATGAGGGCGGAAAGGCGCGACAGCAGCACGTAGAACGTGTCGTGCCGTATCAGGGCGCGTTCTTTTTCCACCTCGGTGGTCATGTCGATCGCCGAGCCGCCCAGGAACGGTTCGCCGCCGACATCGATGGGAAACTTGTGCACCAGCCAGTGGCGGGTGCCGTCGTGCGACGTTTCCATCGTCTTGATCGTTTCGCCATTCTCGAGCACCGCGCGGTCCTGCTCCTCCAGGCTATGGCGCACGTCTTCAGGCCAGAAATGGCTGTCATCCATGCCGACCACCGTAG
The DNA here is from genome assembly GCF_009727155.1 of Pseudoduganella dura. Lineage (NCBI taxonomy): Bacteria > Pseudomonadati > Pseudomonadota > Betaproteobacteria > Burkholderiales > Oxalobacteraceae > Pseudoduganella > Pseudoduganella dura. Next base: position 6,540,467 of record NZ_WNWM01000002.1, read on the forward strand.
GCACGCCGAAGAAACCGGTCAGCGCGGCGTTGCCCATCACGTAGCTGCCGTTGCGGTCCTTGATCCACAGCGGGGACGGGGAGTGCTCGGCGAAACCGGACAGGAAACTTTCGGCGCGCGCCAGCTGGCGTTTCAGCCGCTGGCACGCGGCGGCGGTGGCGGCCAGGTCGGCCAGCGCCTGACGCTGCCCGGCACTCATCGCCGGCGGGGCACACGCCAGCAGCGCTTGCTCGTCAACCAGCGTTTCCGGAGCCACTTCCTTGCCGCAAAGGTAGCCGGCGAGCCGGAGCAGTTCCGGCGGCGGGCCATCCCCGTCGCTCCCGGGCGCCAGTGCTCGTTGTTCCTGGGTGGCGATATTGTTCATTTTTTGCAATCTTGTCGAATCGTCATGCTTATTGTCGTGCTGGTGGTGCATGCGGCGGTGCCCGTCGTCGCGCCCATGGTCACAGCGCGCGACATCGCGGTCACGGCGCCTTCGGCAGTCGGTACGATCCTCAGTCCGTCAGCTTGAACTTGAGCTGGATGGTCAGCGCGCCATGCAGGCGATCCTTGTACTTCGGTACGATAGCAAAGTTCACACCCACCCGCTGGTACTCCACGCTTACCACGGGAATCAATGCCGGGAACCAGCCGCCGTCGCGGTGGTTCGGGTAGCCGTCAAAAGCGCCGACGACGGCGCCCAGCCGCAGGGGGCCCAGCGAGAATGGCTGGTAGTAGATCCCGGCATAGTTCGACATTGCCCGGTCGCTGTTGTGGAAACGCCCCACCGTGGCGGCCGCCACCGTTGAAAAGCGGTACTCGGCGCCAATGCCGGGATTGGTATCGTCCAGCCCTTTGTCGCGGTCGAAGTGGTAGGAATAGAAGCCCGGGTTCACCCATAGTTCGCTGCGCGGCTGCGACTCGATGACCCCGAACGGGTTGGCGTGGACAGCCGTCTGGCAGAGCAGCAGCGCTGCACCCAGCAGTGCGTAATTCATGCCGTTTTCTCCTGATCGTTGATGGCGCGGCAATTATAGCGATAGCTCAAGCATTGCGTGCCCCTTTGATAACGGTAAAACAATTAACGATTGGAAATTGACTGCCCTTTAGCAATCCCGGACAGTAAGAACCCCACATGACAGGGAGTTCGAAATGCAGAAACGAATTGGGCAATACCGGCTCGGGATCCTGGCCGCTGTCTCGCTGCTGGCGGCATGCGCATCGACGACGAAACCGGGCACCGTCGGTGTACAGCGCCAGCAACTGATGCTGGTGTCCGCGGAAAAGGTGGAGCAGATGGCGCTGGTCAACTACACGCAGCAGAACAGCAGCGCCAGGTCGGCGGGAAAGCTGGTGACGAAGGGCGCCGAATATGAACGGCTGAAGAAAATCGCCGCGCGCCTGCAGGCCCAGGTCACGGCATTCCGGGACGATGCCGCGAAGTGGGACTGGCAGCTGGCCCTGATCGATGCGCCGGTGGTCAACGCCACCTGCGCCCCGGGCGGCAAGATCACGTTCTACACGGGCCTGATCAGGCAACTGAAGCTGAACGACGACGAGATCGCCATCATCATGGGCCATGAAATCGCCCATGCCCTGCGTGAGCACGGCCGCGAGCGCGTGTCGCGCGCGTATGCGCAGAATGCGCTGACGACCACGGCCCTGGCGGCCGCGCCGAACAGCCAGGCGCAAATCCAGGCGGCGAACACGGTGGCGCATTACCTGTACATGCTGCCGAACTCGCGCCAGAACGAATCCGAGGCCGATGCGATGGGCCTGGAACTGGCCGCGCGCGCCGGCTACAAGCCGGAAGCCTCGGTGGCCGTATGGCGCAAGATGGCCGCGCTGGCGCAGAAGGCGGGCGACAAGGCGCCGGCCGAATTCGCATCGACCCACCCGTCGAACGATACCCGGATCAGCGACCTGACGGCGATGCTGCCGAAGGTGGCGCCGCTGTACCAGGCCGCGCCGCGGCCCCAGGCGGAGGCGCGCCCGCAGGCGGCGCCGGGCGCGAAGCCACCCTCGCGCGTTCAGCCCGCGCGCAAGTGACCGCTTATTCCTGCAATTTCAGTTCCCAGTAGCCGACGTCGATCCAGGTGCCGAACTTGAAGCCCACTTCGCCGAAGTGGGCGACTTTCCTGTAGCCCATCCTTTCATGCAGCGTAACGCTGGCCGCGTTCGGCTGGGCAATGCCGCCGATCGCCAGGTGGCAGCCCGCCTCGCGCAGCCGTTCCAGCAGCGCCGTGTACAGCGCGGTGCCATGGCCGCTTCCGGTCTCTCCTTGCGCGATATAGACCGTCGTTTCCACGGAATAGCGGTAGACATGGCGCACGCGCCACCGGGTCGCATAAGCATAGCCGGCGATGGCGCCGTCGTCCGTTTCCAGCACCAGCCATGGCAGGCCGTCTTCCTCGACCGCGGCGATTCGCCCCCGCATGGCGTCCGCCGGCACCGGTTCTTCCTCGAAGCTGATGGTGGTGGCGGCAATGTACGGATTGTAGATGGCGGCGATGGCTTCGGCATCGGCGGGGCGGGCGTCGCGGATCAAACTGGCTCCTGGGTGCCGTCTCGTGTGCTCGGGTCGGGCACACGAGACAGGCCTGCGAAAGTTCAAGCAATGTGCCGGGGCCAGGCACCGGGACAAAACCTGCGGAAGATCAAACAATGTCCTGGGGCCAGGCCCCGGGACAAACACTGTGCAAGATCAAACGCCGGGTGTTCAGGCGCGCGGCCGCTGCTTGTGGAACACCATCGGGCTGTATGGCACGGCCGACGGTGGCGGCGAGTTGAGGATGCCCGGCTTCATCGCGCCCACCACGTGCATCTCGCACGGCTTGCAGTCGAAGCGCAGTGTGTAGGTTTCGCTGCCCGAGACGAGCGTCATCGGCTCGGCTTTCACCTGGCCCTGCACGCCTTGCACGCCCTTGGCCTGTTTCGGGCACAGATTGAACGAGTAGCGCAGGCAATGCTTGGTGATCATCAGCGGCACGGCGCCCGGCTCTTCGTGCGACTCGTAGGCGGCATCGATCATCTGCACGCCGTGCTTGAAATAGAACGCGCGCGCCTTTTCGTTGTAGACGTTGGCCAGGTAGGTCAGCTGCGTTTCCGGGTAGACGGCCGGCGGTTCGGCGGGCGCCTTGCGGGGCGGGCGCTGCCATGCGGCCAGGCGCGCGGCCTCGTGGGCGGCCAGCGCGTCGCGCCGCAGCCCATTGATCGCACCGGACGGCACGAACCAGGGCTGCGACAGCTTCAGCTCGACGGCGTCGGCCGCGAACATCGTATTGCCCAGCTTGCCCAGGCTGGTGCGCAGCGCCGTCTCGGCCTGCGCCGCCTGCTGGGCAGGCTGCAGGGCCAGCGCCGCATCGGTACTGCTGGTGATGCCGTCCTCGTCGATGACGGTCAGCGTCAGCCCGTCCGCCCGGTCGGACAGCACGAGCTGCACGCCCACCTTGCGCTCCGACGATTTCTTGCTCAGCACCGCTTCCCACTGGTGATCGCGGTTGCGGTGGATCTCCGTACCCGGCTTGAGCGCGGTGAGGGTGCTCATCGGCTCGTTCGGGAACACGCGCCACCGCTGGCCGTCGCCATCCTCGCCCAGCTTTTGCACGGTATTGGCCTGGATGCCGGCCGATGCGCGCTTGACCATGTAGTTCAGGCCATCGCCGTTGGCCAGCGGCGCGTCGGTCAGCAGGTCGAAATGGTCGCCGCCCAGCTTCGTCACGGTACCCAGCCGCACGCCCAGGTACTTCGGCGAATCGAACGCGCCGATATCGTCCTGGCGGCCGCCGGCGAAGTAGTCGGTATGGCCGCGGTTGAAATTCTTGTCGACGTCCGGCGTGAACAGTACTTCCGTGCGGCCGCTCGATGCCCGCGCCAGCTCGGGGCGGCGCTCCAGGATCTCGTCGAGCAGCAGGCGGTAGTGGGCCGTGATGTTCTTCACATACCCCATGTCCTTGTAGCGGCCCTCGATCTTCAGCGAGCGGATGCCGGCATCGACCAGCGCTTCGAGGTTGCGGCTCTGGTCGTTGTCCTTCATCGACAGCAGGTGCTTGTCGAACGCCACGACGCGGCCCTGGCCATCGGTCAGCGTGTACGGCAGCCGGCATGCCTGCGAGCAGTCGCCGCGGTTGGCGCTGCGGCCCGTGTCCGCATGCGAGATGTAGCACTGGCCGGAGAACGCCACGCACAGCGCGCCATGGACGAAATACTCCAGCGGTGTATCGACCTCCGCGCGTATCTTCTTGATTTGCTCGATCGTCAGCTCGCGGGCCAGCACCAGTTGCGAGAAGCCCACGTCGCCCAGGAATTTCGCCCGCTCCACGGTGCGGATGTCGCACTGCGTGCTGGCGTGCACCTGGATCGGCGGCAGGTCCAGCTCCAGCAGGCCCATGTCCTGGATGATCAGCGCATCGACGCCGGCCTCGTACAGTTGCCAGATCTGCCTGCGTGCGAGGTCCAGTTCGCTGTCGTGCATGATGGTGTTCATCGTCACGAAAATGCGCGCGCGATAGCGGTGCGCGAAGTTGACCAGCCCGGCGATATCTTCCAGCGGATTGCTGGCATTGTGGCGCGCACCGAAGGCCGGGCCGCCGATGTAGACCGCGTCGGCGCCGTGCAGGATGGCTTCCCGCCCGATCTCGGCGGTTTTGGCGGGCGACAGCAGTTCGAGTTCGTGGGCGAGAAGCGACATGGGGAATCCTGGGGTTGAGCGTGGGGCGGGCCTGGGCGAAGGCGGAGATTATAGCGCCCGTGCCCGCCCGTGTCATTTGGCTGTGGCCATTCGCCCGCAATACGCGCGTCGCGGGCCGGCGGCCGAGCGCCAGCCGGGCTCGCCCACCCCGGCAATTCCCGTACAATCTTTTCAACCCTCTACAGGAACGCGCCCATGGAATGGTTCTCCGACCCGAACATCTGGATAGGCCTGGCGACGCTGATCGTGCTCGAGATCGTGCTCGGCATCGATAACCTGATCTTCATCGCGATCATCGCGGAAAAGGTGCCGCCGCACCAGCGCGACAAGGCCCGGCTGCTCGGCCTGTCGCTGGCGCTGCTGATGCGGCTCGGCCTGCTGAGCGTGATTTCCTGGATCGTCACGCTGACCGAACCGTTATTTACCGTCGGCGCCTTGGCCTTTTCAGGGCGCGACCTGATCCTGCTGGTGGGGGGCATCTTCCTGCTGTTCAAGGCCACGATCGAGCTGCACGAGCGCGTCGAAGGGCAGGCGCACACGCAAAGCGGCCCGGTCGCCTACGCCAGCTTCGCCGCCGTGGTGGGCCAGATCATCGTGCTCGATGCCGTGTTTTCGCTCGATTCGGTCATCACCGCCGTCGGCATGGTGGACGAACTTGGTGTGATGTTTGCCGCCGTGATCGTCTCGATGGCCGTGATGATGTTCGCCTCGAAGCCGCTGACGCGCTTCGTCAACGCTCACCCGACGGTGGTCGTGCTGTGCCTGTCGTTCCTGCTGATGATCGGCCTGTCGCTGATCGCCGAAGGCTTCGGCTTCCATATTCCCAAGGGTTACCTGTACGCGGCGATCGGCTTCTCGGTCGGAATCGAGGCACTGAACCAGCTTGCACGCCGCAATTTCGTGCGGCAGCAGGAGCACCTGCCGCTGCGCGAACGCACCGCCAACGCGGTATTGCGGCTGATGGGCGAAAAAACCGACGACGCGGCATCGGCCGCGCCGGCGACCGAGGGCGACGCCGCGCCGGCGCCCACCTTCGAATCGGCCGAGAGGCACATGGTCAGCGGTGTGCTGAGCCTGTCGCAGCGGCCGGTGCGCTCGATCATGACGCCGCGCTCGGAAATCTCGTGGGTCGATCTCGACGACGATGCCGCCTCCATCCGCGCGCAACTGCTCGACGCGCCGCACAGCTTTTATCCAGCCGGCCGCGGCCAGCTGGACAATATCGTGGGCGTGGCGCGCGCCAAGGATGTGATCGCCGACCTGATGGACGGCGGCCACATCGACCCTGCGCGCAGCATCCGCCCGCCGATCGTGATGCCCGACACGGCCGGCGTGCTGCAGGTCATGGAAACGCTGAAGCGCTCGCACGGGCAGCTGGTGCTGATCGCCGACGAATACGGCACGATCCAGGGGCTGGTGACGCCGATCGACATCCTCGAAGCGATCGCCGGCGAATTCCCCGACGAGGACGAGCAGCCGGTGGTGCAGCCGCTCGGCGACGGGCGCTGGCGCGTGGACGGCGGCGCCGACCTGCATTACCTGCAGCAGGTGCTGGAGTCGGATGCGCTGGGCACAGCCACCGACGAATATGCGTCGCTGGCGGGCTTCATGCTGGAACGCTTCGGCGCATTGCCCGAGGTGGGCCAGGTCCTGGTGCTGGACGACTTGCGGCTGGAAGTGGCCGAAGTGCGGGACCGGCGCATCGCCTCGGTGCTGATCAGCCGGGTGGATCAAGCCGGGCTGTCGGAAGCAGGGCAGTGACATTCGCACCACATTTGAATAATTTAACGTTATCAATTTAAAACTAAAGATGCCTGAATGATACACTTGTGTTTCTAAAATTTAACGTGTTTTAACACACGTACACAAGGGTAGTCATCAGCATGAAAGTTTCTGGATCAGTTACTAGGTTCTTCGGGGAATCGCCTGCGCGCTCGCGCTGACAGCGTGTGGCGGCGGCGGCAGCGATGGCGCACCCGCCACGCCGGCCGCGCCGGCGACACCGGTAACGCCGGTCGCGCCAACGCCGCCAATAGTCAGGCCGGAGCAATCGTGGCTGACGATCACGCCATCGAGTGCGGACGTCACCGCGTATGCGGGGGAGGCGGCGAATGTCTCGATCACCGCGAAGTCCGCCAAGACCTTCGCCAAGCCGGTCTATATCGCGATCGTCGACAAGGCCGGCGTGTTCTCTACAAAAGTCAAGGTCACCGAGCTTCCAGACCGCGAGTTTCGGGCCGACCTGGAAATCTCGTCCGCGCTGCCCGCAGGTCAACACAGTGTCGACCTGGAACTGCGTCTTTGCGAAGACGAGGCAAGAATCTGCAACGTTCCCGTACCGGGTTCGCCATGGCTGATCGCCGTGAAAGTCAATGTATTGTCCCAAACGAACCGGACGCCATTGAATGTCATGCCGAATGTTGCCAACTGGAGCACTTACCAGGGAAATGCCTCGCATAGCGCTTACGTGCCGGCGGTCTTCGATACCAAAAAATTCTCCCGCCGTTGGGTCATGTACCCATCGAGCGCCGGTTATGCTGCCACGCCGCTCACGCACGACGACGGCCGCGCATTCGTCTCGCTGATCTCCACTGGCGACTACTCAAAAGCCGTTCTGATGGCCAGTAGCGAGGATAGCGGTGAAGAACTCTGGCGCATGGACTTCGGACCATTCAAACTGAGCGCACCGGCTGCAGCGGACGGCAAGGTGTATGTCGCTACGTCGGATTGCTGCAGTACATTTTTCTGGGCACTCGACCAAAAGACCGGAAAAGTGCTGAGTAAACACACAACGATGCAGGAGTCATTGATTTATAACACCGCGCCGACGATTTTCAACGGCACCGTATACTCGAACGCTGGCATCGATCGTGATGCAGGACCAACATATTATCGCGCCACTTCCGTGACGAAAATCAGCACCGGAACGCTCGGTGAAGTTTGGAAAGCCTCGCTGCAGGTGGAGGACGAATGGACTCCCGCCGTGGACGAATTGCACGCTTATGTCTACGCTGCCGGCAAATTGCATGCGATCTCGACGGCGGACGGGAAGACCGCGTTCACTATTCCTTATGCATACACCGGCGTCGGTACGGACAGCGCCCTGGCGCTGGACGGGAGCGGCATGGCGTTTACGGTCCAGAGCCGCGAGGTGGTGGCCTTCGATCTCAAACGCCGCAAGCTGGCGTGGAGTACGGATAGCATGGCAATGACTGGATCGCCGGCTGTGGCAAGGAACGTGGTCTACGCGTTGCGCGAGTCCGATCCCGGCCGGGTGCACGACGTCGTACTTGAGGCGTTTGATGCGGCAACCGGCCTATCGCAATGGAAGTCCGGCTCACTGCCCGCCGGGAGCCTGTATCTGGTCGCCGCGGACAACCTGGTGTTCGTTGGCGCCGAGAAGAAGACAGTGGCGATCGATATCGCCACGCATCGTACTGTCTGGGAACATCCTGGCGGCGGCCAGTTGTCCATCTCGAACCGGGGTGTCCTGTATATCGCCGGCACCGACGGCAAGATCACGGCGATCAACCTGCGCTGATTGCCAAGCCGCGGACACGCCGCCGTGTCCGCGGCTCCGCTCAGGGGATCTTGCGCCGCAGCGGCATCGATACCGGCGTGTCGCGCCCCGGCATCGGCGCCCGCTCCGGCGGCGCCAGTCCGGTGACGAGGTCGGCGATCCGCACCGATTTCCCTGTTTCGAAGCATTGGTTGGCGGCCACGCCGATCAGGATGGAATTGGCGCCGCCCCGTTCGTCCGAGCGGCGCCTGTACTTGTCTTCGCCGGCCTGGCCGAAGATCTCTTCCAGCATCACGTTGTCGCCGCCGCCATGGCCGCCGGTACCCGTCCAGGGCTCGATGACGCGCGGCGCGCCGCGCAGCGGAATCACGCGGGTTTCCACCTTCTCGCTTTTGCTCTGCACTTCGCCGGCCCCGGCCGCGCCCACCTGCTCGACGATGCGGTGCTCCAGCCGGCCCTTCGTGCCGTTGAAGGCGACGTGGTATCCCTCCCACGCGTCATAGGCCGACAGCGCATAGTTCAGCTGCGTGCCGTTGTCGTAGCGGACCATCACGTTCATCGTGTCCTCGATGTCGATTTCCGGGCGCCACACGCACTGGTCGCGGAAATAGCCGTCGTGTTTCTCGTTGTCCAGGTACAGGGCTTTCAGGCCAGGGTCGGCGGCGAGGTCGAAGTAGAACGTGCATTTCTGCTTTTCCGGGCACGTGAGGCAGCGTTCGTGCGCGCCGGAGAGCCCCATCCGTTTTGCCGTTGCGGGTGTATAGAACTGGCGCGAGCCGAACGCGTGCACCAGTTCGGGCTGCGCGCCCAGCCACCAGTTCACCAGGTCGAAGTGGTGCGTCGACTTGTGGATCATCAGCCCGCCGGACATGGCCTTCTTGCTGTGCCAGCGGCGGAAGTAGTCGGCGCCGTGCACGGTATTGAGCAGCCAGGTGAAGTCGACCGCCATCACGTCGCCGATCTCGCCGCTCATCAGGATATCCTTGACCTGCGTGCGCGGCGGCGTGTAGCGGTAGTTGAAGGTCACGCGGATATGGCGGCCGGTACGCTGCACCGCATCGAGGATGCGCTGCGCCTTGGCCGCCGTGGTGGTCATCGGCTTTTCCGTGATCACGTCGCAACCGGCTTCCAGCGCGCGCACGATGTATTCGTCGTGCTTCGCATCCGGCGTGGTCACGATCACGTACTGCGGCTTGGTCTCGCGGATCATCTGGTCGAAATCGGCGGCCGCGAACGCGCGCGGCTGGCTCGCGCCGGTGGCCGAGATTGTCTTTACCGCGAGCGCGGCCCGCCCCGGATTGCTGTCGCACACCGCGACGATCTCGTTGCCGTCGCGGTATTTGCCGGTGATGGCGCCAGTGAACATGCGCGCCCGCGAGCCGACGCCCACGACCGCATAGCGCTTGCGCGGGTTGGCGGCGAAGGCGCTCGTGGCCAGCATGACGCCGGCCGCGCCGGCAGCCTTCAGTACGGTGCGGCGGCCGATCGGGCCGGCATTGTTGTCGCTCATTGATGTGTCTCCATAGGTTGTATGCAATGGCCGCGCCCCAACTTGTCTGTTGCAAGCTATGGTTGACGCCGGCCAGCCGATGGTAGGTTCAATCCACGCGGGTGGCAAGACCAGTTGCGATAACTGGACAGACCAATCATTGCTTTGAGCGATTGGGCGACGCCGGGCCGGGCCCTTTCTAATGGTAGCGTGAATCTGTGGCGTGCCCGCATCGGCGGCGGAAGCCGGGCACAGGGCCGTGGCAGGCATGCGGCACCCTGGCGCGGCCGGAAAGTTGCCAGTTAGTGCAAGTTTTTCAATGCATTTTCAAAAATGACGATATCATCATGCACGTAGGAATTACCTCATCGACGCCGGGGGCCGGCACAGGGCGGTCGCACGATCGGCTGGCGGCGCCGCACACCGGACGCCAGCGCGCCAGGTTATTCCCTTGCTCGAGGTCATTCCTTATAAGCCATCACTTACTGGAGGCGGTATGACGATGCACTCTTACCTGCGGATCGATGGCGTCCCGGGCGGTTCTGTCGACAGCGGCTACGAGGGGTGGATCGCATGCGACTCGGTCAGCTGGTCGCTGCGGGGAGCGGCACCCGCCGGCGGTTACTCCGAAATCAGGTTCGTCAAGCTGGAAGACAGCGCCTCGCCGCTGCTGGCACGCCTTTGCCTGGCCGAGACGCCCGTCGCGGCGGCGCATTTCGACTTCCTGCGCGTGGATGCGCAGGGAGAGCGGGTCAAATGCTACGAGATCGCGCTGGAAAACCTGCTGGTCGCGAACGTGGCCACGGCGCACCTGCACGAATCGGCGCCGACGGAAACCGTGGTCCTGCGCTTCGCCAACGCCACGCTGACGCACAGCGGGCAGGAGGACGACCCGGGCTAGCGTCATGGCATGGCAGGGTGCACACGGCACGCTGCCGGGACACCGTGCAAAATTCGTATGGAAATTGCCTGAAACCGGGGTCAGACCCCGAATTCCGGAAATATTTCCCGGGAATTTGCTGGACGGCGATCGGCAGCGAACAGCATCATTTCGGCAGCCGGTACCGCTGTTCCCGATACAGCAGGGACGGCAGCATCACATGCGCCATCGCGCGGTCGACGACGGCTTGCGCAGGTGGGGCGGTCTCCAGCGTCAGCTGCCGCGTGACGGCATCGTAATGCCCGGCCAGCGGCGCGCGCTCCGGCCGCAGGATCGTTGCCGAATCGCCTTCCAGCCACGCGAAATTATTGTCGAACTGGAGCATGGCACGGCCCGGCGATTCGCTGTCGCGCGCAAGGTCCCGGCCGATCATCGGGTGCTCGCTCGAAATCCCCATCAGCGACAGCAGCGTGGGGGCCAGATCGATCTGGCTGGCCAGCGTCCGGATGTGCCTGGGTTGCACATCCGCACCCAGGATCAGGCCCGGGATGTGAAACTTGTTGATCGGCACGAGGCTGTCGCCGTACACGCGGTTGTCGTGATCCGCCACGATCAGGAATATGGTATCCCGCCAGTAATCCTGCCGCTTCGCCTCGCGGATGAACTTGCCCAGCGCGAAGTCCGCGTACTTGACGGCGTTGTTGACACTGTGTTTGACCGGATCGTGCAGCGCGATCTTCCCGTCGGGGAATTCGAACGGTTCGTGGTTCGACGAAGTGAAGATCAGGCTGAAGAAGGGCTTGTCCTGCGCATGCAGCGTCTTCAGTCTCTCCAGCGCCGTGTCGAACAGGTCTTCGTCGGACGCGCCCCAGCTGCCCTCGAAGCGGGGGTGCATGTCGCGGCGGTCCACCACCCGCTGGAAGCCGTTACCGGTGAAGAAAGAACGCATATTGTCGAAGTGCGCTTCACCGCCATAGACGAATTCGGTATGGTAGCCCTGTTTGCCCAGGCCGGCGGCCAGCGTATAGAAATTCCGTTGCGCGAGCGACAGCTTGACCACGCTGCGTGCCGGCGTCGGCGCATAACCGGCCACCACCGCCTCGATGCCCCGTACCGAACGGGTACCGGTGGCATACAGCTGGTCGAACCACCAGCCTTCGCCCTTCAACCGCTCCAGCTCCGGCGTGACCGGCAGGCCGCCGAGCGATTTGACGAACGTGGCACCCAGGCTTTCCTCCAGCACGATCACCAGGTTCAGCGGCTTGTCGCGCCGATGGGCCGCCGCCTGGTAGTGCAGCGTGGGAATCTCCTTCGACGGGAAGCGGTACCCGCTCAGCCACGGCGCGGCAGTGACGCCGGCCAGCACCCTGTCGCGCGGCATGGCACCGTAGATTTCCGATGAATCCGACTCCTTGCGCAGCGAGTTGACGGCGTCGAGCACGGACCAGGCCGAATTGATGACCAGCGAATTGACCAGCGCATCGCCGCTCAGCGCGAACAGGGCCGGGTTGGCCGGCCGGTGGGCCGTGGTGGAGCGAATCTGCAGCGCCACCACCAGCAGCAGCAGCGGCCAGGTGAGCAGCAGCCGTTTCGCCGGCCATAGCGTCATGCGGGCGGAAGCGCTTTTCAGCGCCTTGTAGCATGCAATGCCGAGGACGACGGTCGCACCGACGGTCATGAACAGGGCCAGCCGGTAGCCGTGCCACAACGTGCCGAACACCTCCGCCGGATAGGCCAGGTATTCGATGAACAGGCGGTTTGGCCGCACATCGTACTGGAGGATGAACTGCGGTGATGCTGCCTCCATGAACCCGATGAACACCAGCGCCGCGGTGGCCCACCAGGCGGTCAGCGTCGACCACAGGCGCGCGCTGCGGCGGTGCGCAAGGAAAGGCGCCAGCGCAAGCGGAACAGCGACCATGTAGCCGAGCAGGATCAGGTCGGCGCGCAGGCCCTGCAGGAAGATCGCGCCGGAAACGCCGGTGGCGGCCACGCGGTCATGCTGCCAGACCACGAGCGCCAGGCGGGACAGGGAAAGCAGCGCCAGCCCCGCGGCGAGCAGGTAAAACAGGTTCAGGTAGGGCCCGGTGCGGTGCCACCAGTGCGACGTGGGTTGCAGGGAGGAAGGAGAGGAGCTGGATGAGCGGGCGGCTGCGTGGTTCATGTGGTCGGTGTACGATGGTTCGGTGGCGCGGCCCGGAGGCGCGCGCCGCATCGGCGCACATTAGCGAACCGCATGTCGGGGCATCGTTAAGGCGGGGTTAAGGTCCCGTTAAAGCGCGGCCACGGGACCGGCGATAGCGATGTCGCGTGCCGCGTGGCGTCCCGCGGGGCAGTCCGGCATTCGATCAACTTGATGATTCATCGACAGTGGGCTTCCTGGTGCTCTATCATGCGGCTATAAATATGGTTTTAATAACAAGCCAGGAAAAGCAATGTTCGCAATGAACCGTCGTGCCGCACTGCGTTCCAGCGGATTGCACCTGCTGTTCGCCATTCCCGCCGCGCTGTCGATGCAGGGAGCCATGGCCCAGCGACCGCATGCGCTTCGATCCCCGGGCGCCGGGCTTGATGAGCGCGCGCGCCGAAGCGGCGATGACGCTGGCGAAAATCCACCTCGTGGGCCACGGTGTGCCGAAGGATGCCCGCGAGGCGCGCAAATGGTATGAGGTGGCCGCAGAATCGGGCTATGCGCCGGCCCGCAGCGCGCTGGCGCTGGGCTACCTGACCGGTTTTGCCGGCGACAGGAACCCGTCGAAGGCGCTGAACTACCTGCAGGAAGCGGCGGAAGCGGGCTACGTGCCGGCCATGTACCAGCTGGGCAAGCTGTATTACCGTGGCGATGACGGCGTGGCCGAAGACTTGAAGATGGCCGGCGCCTGTTTCTCCTCGGCGGCCAGGGAAGGGTACCCGTTGGCGCAATATGCGGCGGGCCGCATGGTCGACCTGGGCGAAAGCGTGCCGGCGGACCGGAAACGGGCGCTCGCCTATTACAGGGAAGCGGCGGTGAAAGGGGTTCCGGACGCGCAGAATGCGCTGGCCACGTATTTCTACCAGGGCGACATCGTGGAAAGGAACCTGGCAACCGCGCGCAGGTTGTTCAACGCCGCCGCCTTGCAGGCGCAGCCGGACGGCATGTTCAACCTGGCGGTGATGACCTCGCGCGGGGAGGGCGGCCCGAAGGACTTGCCGGCGGCTTACGTGTGGTACAGCCTGGCCAGGGCATCGGGGCATGCCGGCGCGGCCGCCGGGTTGGCGGAAATCCGGCCGGCAATGTCGCAGGACCAGCTGGCGCAGGCGGAATCGATCTTGCAACCGCCGGCCGCACAGGCAAGGTAATCACGGCGCCGGGAGGACATGACACCGGCAAACCATGCAGGCCGGCAGCAACGGCTGGCCTGCCGCGCATTTCCAGAAGAGACGACCAACCCACGGAGCCCGCAATGCCAGACTTTCGCTACGCCGCCTATCCGACCGCCACCCTGTATGAGCTGGGCAAGGAACCCGGCGCCGGGGCTGCCGGGCAGCCCCCTGCCGAACTGAAAGCGCTCAAGCAATTGCTGTGGGGAGACGAACTGGAGGTACTCGGCGCCAGCGACGACGGGCGCCATTTGAAGGTGTTCGCACGCAAGTCGCGGGGCTGGATGCGCGTGGAAGACACCTTGCCGGACCGGCTGCTGGAAGTGGTGTTCGTCGATATCGGCCAGGGCGACGGGGCGCTTGTCATTACCCCCGATAACCGGCGCTACATTGTCGACGCGGGCAAAGGCGACAACATGGTCCGTTTCCTGCGCTGGCGATTCGGCTTCAAGGACATGACCGTCTTCGACGCGGCGGTGCTGTCCCATTCCGACCTGGACCACTATGGCGGGTTCGAGGCATTGTTCAAGGAACGCAACGTGCATTTCAAGCGCGTTTATACCAATGGCCTGATGGAACGGGCGGCCGAAAAAGCCGGCCTCGCACTGGGCGTGCCGGTGGAATCGGAGGGGAAGCGTTTCATCACCGACCTGGTGACGAGCCTCGAAGAATTCCGGGCTTTTCTCGATGTGCCGGAACGAGCCAAGGGGAAACGCTATCCGACGATGCTGGGCCAGGCACTGCAGGAGGGGAAATACGACGATTTGCGCATGCTCGACGTCACGGACACGTACATGCCCGGGCACGAACCGGGCGAAGACCTGGTCGTCAACGTGCTTGGACCGGCACCTGAAACGGTGGCGGGCAAGAAGGCGCTGCGCTGGTTCGGCGACGTGGGCAAGACCAAGAATGGCCATTCCGTGGCGCTGCATCTCAATTACCGCAATGTGCGCGTGTTCCTCGGTGGCGATCTCAACATCGAATCCAGCCGGCACCTGCTGGAGGCGCATACCGGCCTGGGCGGCTATCCCGCCGACGCGGCGCAGGAGCAGGCGCTGGTCGAGGCGGCACGGCCCTGGTTCGAAAGCGATATCGCCAAGGCCTGCCACCACGGCAGCGCCGATACCCTGCTGCCGCTGATCAGGGCGATCAATCCGGTCGCCACGGTCATTTCGAGCGGCGACGACGAACCGTATGCGCACCCGCGGGCCGATGCGCTCGGGGCCCTCGCCAAGTGCAGCCGCGGCGACCGCCCGCTGTTGCTCAGCACGGAGCTCGCCCGGTCGTCGAAGGAAACCATCAAGTACCCGGAAGCGTTGCGCGAACAGTTGCGCGACCTGGCCGCCAGGATCGCTGCGGCCTCCACCCAGGAAGAGCGCGACCGCGCGGAAGCCAGGTTCGAGGCGAAGATCGCGGAACTCGACCGCAGCGTGGCCGTCTACGGCGCGATCAACTTGCGCACCGACGGTGAAAAGGTCGTGCTGGCGTACAAGCTGGAACGCTCGACGCCGGCCAAGGGGTGGGATATCTACCGGCTGGAACCCGATGCCGCCGGGGAGCTCGTCTACAAGAGCCCCTACGACTGACCGCCGTTGCGGCCCCGAGGCCTTTTATTCCGCGAACAGATCCGGCCCGAAGACCTCGTAGTGCACATGCGCTTCCCGGATGCCGCGGCCGATGAGCGCGTCGTGCTGCAGCCGCATGAACGGAATCGGTCCGCAAATATAGTAATCCGCACCGGGGAGCATGACGGCATCGCCGATCTTGCCGATGTCGACCAGGCCTTCGTGGTCGAAATCCCGGCCCGGCCGGTCATCGTGCAGCGGCGCGTCATAGAACACGAAGACCTTGAACTGCGGATGCCGTGCCGCCGTACTGCGCAAGTGATCCTTCATCGCGTGCACCGCGCTGTTGCGCGCCCCGTGGACAAAGACAATCTGCCGCTGCGGCGACTGCAGCAGCCGGTTGAGCATGCTGATCATCGGCGTGAGACCGACGCCGCCGCTGATCAGCATGACCGGCGTGGCGGCTTTGACGTCGATAAGAAGTTCCCGTATGGCGCCGCCAGCCGGAGCCGGTCGCCGACCTGCACCTGGTCATGCAGCAGCGTCGACACGTAGCCTTGTTGCGATGTGTCGGCGCCGCCTTCGCGCTTGACCGAAATGCGGTAGCTGCGGCCGTTGGGCGCATCCGACAGGCTGTACTGTCGGATCTGCTGCAGCCCCAGGCGCGGCACGTCGACCGCCACGCCGATGTATTGCCCGGGCTTGAAGTTCGCCACTGGCCCGCCGTCCGCCGGTGCGAGCACGAATGACGTGATGGCTTCGCTTTCGGGCTCCTTGCTTGTCACGACGAACTCGCGCCAGCCGTTCCATCCCCCCGCTTCGCGCGCGGTCTGATCGCGCAATGCGTTTTCACGCCCGATCAGGATGTCGGCCAGGTTGCCGTAGGCTTCCGCCCAGGCGGCGATGATGTCGCCGGTGGCGGCATTCCCCAGCACGGCCTTGATGGCACCGAGCAGGTGCTCGCCGACAATCGGGTATTGCTCGGGAAGCACACCCAGGCTCGCATGCTTGTTCGCGATCCCTTCCGGCACGGCTTGCAGGGAGGAGGGGTGATCGATATTGGCTGCATAGGGATGCACGGCCCGCGCCAGTGCTTCCTGCTGCTGGCCGCGTTCCTGGTGCCGCATGTTGAACACATTCTTCAGTTCCGGGTGGGTATCCAGCAAGTCGCGGTAGAAGTGCTTGATGATGTCGTAACCGTGCCTGGCGAGAACGGGCGCGGTGGCCTTGACGGTATCCCTGGTTTGCTGGCTGAGCATCGGTTCTCCTGGCGAAGTTGACTGATCGGCTGGCGCTGGATGGTGCAGGCTATTTAAGCAAAAATGCCGGAAGCAGGGAAGGCCTGGTGGCGGTAATCGAGGCGGCTAAGCGGCTGGTCGACAGCGCACTTCGGCACTATCTGCAACTAACCGAAAGCGGTGCCACAGCGAGGTCCCTCGAAGGCCGTCGATTAGGCAACCGCTGCGCAGCCAGGAAGCTGGCGAGGAACAGGCGAGGAACAGGCGAGGACGTGTCGATTCCTCATGCGCAGCTGAATACATGCGTTCGAATAAGGACCGAAAGAGTGCGCCGTGGATGATTCGCCTGTCCTCGGTTTCTTTATGGACAGCGTCGAAAGAGAGTGGGGCATCGACCGGCACATCCTGCGGCAAAGGCATGGCCGGATGTTTCATAACCGTGACGTTGGACAGCGGCATGGTACCTACGATCATGCGGAAGAGGCGGATCTTCCAAGCAAAACCAGTCGACACGTCACCCTCCGAGCCAAAGACTGGACGCTATTTTTGCAACTAACCGAAGGAGGCCTTCGATCTCCCGACTTCATACGTCAACGTAACAACAAACACCCTGTCTACAATGCAGGAGGCGGCAGGGCGGCTGAAAAGGAAGCCGCCATTGAGCAGGGCGATGAAAGGCGGCACGCAAGGAAGCTGCATCCGGGCGGCCGACGCGATCCGGTCGGCGGGCAGGCGAATAGCGATGCACCTGCAATGACTAGTCTTCTTCGTTGTCCGCTTGCGTGCGGCCAGCCTGCCGTGCCAGAACGCGTTCGATACGTGCCCGCCCGTAGGGATCGCCGGGATTGATGTAACGCAGCGCCGATTCGGCGCTTTTCCAGCCGACGTGCTCCATCAGCTCCTTGAGATCCCAGCCGTTCTCGCTTGCCCAGTTTGCAAAGCCTCGCCGCAGCGAGTGCGTGCTGAACGCGTTCGGGGGACCGCCACCGGGCACGCCGAGGACGCGTCGCAACAGGGGCAGCATGCTGTCCACATGCAGGCCATCGGCCCCGACGGTTCCCCATCGGTCGATCCGCCGGAAGACCGCGCCGTCATCGATGGCCGCCGCCGACACCCAGGCCAGATACGCCGTGACAGGGCACAGGCGCGACAACTGCGGCACGTGAAATGTTTGCCCCTTCAGGTGCCGATCGGTTTTCGTGTGCGGCAGGTAGCATGCCATGCCTTCGCCCGGCACCACCCGCACATGCTCGGCGCGCAGGCGGCTGAGTTCATCACCGCGAAAGCCGCGCCAGAAACCCAGCAGCACAAGAGCGCGATCGCGCAGATGCCGCAGTTCCGCGGCCGCGTCGGCCCTGGTACGTGCTGCGGCCAAGGCGCCTTCCAGCCAGTCATCCACCCGGCTCAGGTGCACGAGTTCCAATGGCTGCGCGCGCTTTTGTACGGCGGGATGGAGCGCCTGGATGCCGCGCATGACCTTGCGAACGACCGGCGCCCTGGTCGGATCGGCAAAACCGTGTTCCATATGCCATTGGGCGAGGGCGGCCAGCCGCTGCCGCAATGTACTGACAGCCAGTGTGTCGCCGTGACCGGCCAGGTACCGCGCCACGCTGTCCGGGGACGCGGGCAGCAGGCCGCCCCATTCGACCTCGAAGTGGCGGAGGGCCGACGCGTAGGCCTGCCGCGTATTGTCACGCGTTGCTGCGTGCACATAGATATCGACGGTGCTCATCCCAGTGCCTTCATTTCCATTGATGTCGTCGTACCGCATGCCCATGCATACCGGCGAAACGCCGATCATACCTCGATTGCACGGTCTTACATTGGATAATGAGCCATTATCCGGTCCAAGTAAATTGTTCCGGCGCTGCGATTTTCAAGCCTATCGTGGTATGTATTATGATAGTATGTACTATAGTATCTTATTCCGGGAGGGGCGTCATGGCACGTGCAGGTCTGTACAAATCCGATGTCAAGCGGGCGCGCGACGCTCTGGTGGCGGCGGGCCGGCACCCGTCGCTCGATGCCGTGCGTATTGCGCTGGGCAATACCGGGTCAAAGACCACGATCCACAAGTACTTGCGGGAACTGGAGGCCGAGGAGGGCACCGCCGGAGCGGGTTCGTCGTTAAGCGACGAATTACAGGCGCTGGTGACCGGCCTGGCGGAGCGGCTGCGAGTGGAGGCCGATGCGCGCATCGTTACGCTGCAGGAGGAGCACAACGCGCAGTTGCAAGCCCGGATCGCCACCGAGGATGGCCTGAAGGCACAGTTGACCGCGTCCCACGGGCAGGTGCAGGCCCTGGAACGCCGCTTGGCGACCGAACAGCATGCCCTGATCGGTACCCGCGAGGAACTGCAGCGCGAACAGATCGCGCGGCACACGGCCGAGCAGCATGTCCGGGATCTCCGCGATCGCCTGCAGGAAAACGATGACCATATCAAGTCGCTCGAGAACAAGCATGCGAATGCGCGAGACGCGCTCGAGCATTTCCGGCAGGCGTCAAAGGAACAGCGGGAACAGGACCAGAGGCGGCACGAACACCAGGTGCAGCAATTGCAGGTTGAATCGCGCCAGTTGCAGCTGCAGCTCGTCGGCAAGCAGGAGGAGGTGGCCAGGTTGAACCAGGATGGTGCGCGCCTGATGAGCGACCTGCGTCACGCGGGGCAGGCACTGGCCCAGGCGCAGCAGACAGCGGACAGGAAGGAGGCCGAGTGGAGCAGCCGGATGGCCGATGCCCGGCAACGCGCAACCCTGAAAGCGGACGAACTGGCGCGGCAGCTTGGCGAAACCCGGCTCGAGCTCGCGGGTCATGGCCGGGAAATACAGTTGCAGCAGAAGGAACTGGCCCGCATTCAGAGACTGCACGACCAGCTGCTGGAAGAAAAAGTCATGTGGCGCCACGAGCGGGCCCAGATGGAAGAAATGCTCAGGCAGGCCAACGAGGAATAGGGCGCGGACGCTGGAAAAGCCGCTAGAATGGCACCATGAAAGCGATTCTGTTGCTGATCCTGGCGATTGCCCTTTGCACGAGCGCAGTCGCGATGCCGCGCTCGCCGCATGACTGCTGTCCGGATCAGCATTGTTCGCTGCAATGCATCGACATGGGCTGTGCGTCCGGCGCGCTTGCGATCGCACCGCCGCCGGCTCCAGTCAGTTGGGCGGCGGTCGCCAACGGCATGGTCCATAGTGCCGATCCTGGCATCGTATTGCCGTCGCCATACCCGGACATCTGGGTTCCGCCGGATTGAAAAGTAGCGCCTGACCTCGCTATTTTCTCAAACTGAAAGGAAGATCCCATGAAATCGAAACTCGTCAAACTCACTTTCGCAGCCGGCTTGCTGGCGGCTTCTGCCGGAGCCTTCGCCGCGGCAAATGGCTGCTGCGGCAGCATCGAGTGCTGCCTCAAGATGCTGGCCTGCTGCTTCTAAGCGGCGCTAGCTGAAGAGAAGGGCGGTTTCGGCCGCCCTTCTTCAATTCGCTCCCGGCTGTCCGGTGTCCCGGCTACTGCTGCAAACGACCGTGCGGCCATCCACCAGCAGCACTTTCACTTTACTCCTGCTCATCTTGATCCCCGTCGGGCTGTCCCTGCTGGTCGCTTGCCATTTCGACCCGGTTGCGCCCGCCCCGTTTGGCCCGGTACAGCGCATCGTCGGCCAGGTGGATCAGCTTTTGTGAAGGAATCGGCACGCCTTCGTCGGCGACGGCGATCCCGATGCTCAGCGAACACGCAATCGCGCCAAAATCGGTATCGACCGGCGTGGCCGCGACCGCCGCCCGCACCCGTTCCGCCACCTCGAGGGCACCGTCGCGGGTGCATGCCGGCAGCACGATCAGCAGTTCTTCGCCGCCGTAGCGCCCGAGAGAATCATAGGGGCGAAGCACGGCAGCCAGGCGGCGGCTGACTTCGCGCAGCACGGCGTCGCCCGCCAGGTGTCCATGCTCGTCGTTGACGCGCTTGAAATGGTCCAGGTCGGCGAAGATGATCGACACCGGCCGGGTGTCGCGCCCATGGCGTATGAGTTCCTTTTCAAGGATTTCCAGCAGCGCGCCCCGGTTGTAGATGCCGGTCAGCGCGTCGTGAGTCGCCTTCAGGCGCAATTGCTGTTCCAGTTCGCTGATGCGCCTGCCGGCACGGATCCGCACCTGCAGCTCTTCCGCATTGAACGGCTTGCCGACGAAATCGTCGGCCCCGGCATTCATCGCTTCCACCACGAATTCGGTTTCGCTGCGGGTGGTCAGCATGATCAGGTAGACATAGCGGTCCTTGATCGTGTCGCGCACCTGGCGGCAGACGTCGATACCGTCCATGCCCGGCATCATCCAGTCGATCACCGCCAGCATCGGCGCGTCCGGCTGCTGCAGGATCTCGCAGGCGCGGATGCCATCGGTCGCCGTCACCACCTCGTAGCCCCAGTCCTGCAGTGTGTCTTGCAGGTAGAGCAGCGACAGCGGATCGTCATCGGCAATCAGTACCTTCATTGTCATTCTCCATAAATACGTTCAGTTCGGTCGCCAGTTCGGCCGCGCGCGCCTGCAGTGCGCCAACCCCCTCCTGCATGCGCGCCAGGTCCGCGTTCCGGGCCGCCAGTTCGAGCCCGCCCGCGGCCGCCGCGAGCGCCTCGGCGCACACCGTGAAGGCGGCGCCGCGCAGGCGGTGGGCGGTGCGCTCGACCAGGCGTGCATCGTCGGCGGCCAGCGCCGACTCGAGCGCGGCCAGCGTATCGGGCAGGTCCCGCAGCAACAGCTCGACGAGCTGCCTGAGCAGCGTGCGCTTGCCGCGCGTCCGCTGCAGCGCGGCGTCCTGAGCGAACGTCCTGAGCGTCGCAGGCGTTGCCACCGGCAGCGCCTGCGGTGCCTGTTCGACGCCACCGGCCGGCGACGCCGCCTCCAGCCGCTCAAGCAACTGGTCGGCGTCGACCGGTTTGCTCACGTAGTCGTCCATTCCTGCTGCAAGGCATCTGTCGCGGTCGTCCGTCATTGCATTGGCGGTGACGGCGATGATGCGCAGGTGCTTGCCGGTCGAGCGTTCGCGCCGCCGGATCTCGCGCGTGGTCTGGTAGCCATCCATCACGGGCATCTGGCCATCCATCAGCACCACGTCGAACGGCGGGTGCTCGCCCGGGTCGCGATCGAGCAGGCGCAGCACTTCGAGACCGTTGTGGGCGATCGAAAACGCGTGCCCGCGCCCCTTCAGGATCGCCGCGATCAGCACCTGGTTGACCGGGTGGTCTTCCGCGACCAGCACGTTCAATCGACGCGGCGAAAGCGCCAGCAGCAACGCGGGCTGCGAGACCGTGGGCAGTGGCTGCCGTTCGGGCACTCCCAGCCGCACGGCGACATGGAAGGTCGTGCCTGCTCCCAGCGTGCTTTCGACACGGATGCTGCCGTCCATCAGGGCCACCAGCTGCGACACGATCGACAGCCCCAGGCCGGTGCCACCGAACTGGCGCGTAGTCGAACTGTCGGCCTGCTGGAACGCCTGGAAGATCGTCGCCTGCTGCTCCTCGGTCATGCCGATGCCGCTGTCGGCGACGCTGATGTGCAGCAGCGTGCTGCTGCCGGCTTGCGGCTCGGCCGCGAGGCGTACGGCGATTTCGCCCTGGCGTGTGAACTTGATCGCGTTCCCGGTCAGGTTCACGATGATTTGCGCGAGCCTGCCCGGGTCGCCCACCAGCACCGCGGGCAGCGTGGGCGCTACGTGGCAGGTCAGCTCGATCTGCCGTTCCCTCGCGCTGGCCGCGAACGTCTTCAGGGTATTGCCGACCGCTTCATGCACGTCGAATTCGATCGGCTCGAGTTCGAGTTTGCGCGCTTCCATCTTTGAAAAGTCGAGGATGTCGTTGAGAAGGCGCAGCAGTGAATCCGCGGACGACTTCATCAACTCCAGGTATTCGCGCTGCTGGGCCGACAACGGGGTGTTCAGCACCAGGCTGGTGAGCCCGATCACGGCATTCATCGGCGTGCGGATTTCGTGGCTCATGTTGGCCAGGAACTCGCTCTTGGCCTGGTTCGCCGCTTCCGCCTTGTGCTTGGCTTCTTCCAGGTTCTGCTCGTAACGCTTGAGCAGGGTGATGTCGTGGTCGCTTCCCCTGTACCCGATCAGCTCGCCGCCTTCGTTAAGGATCGGAACCGCGTTCGACTGCGTGTAGCGGTCGCTGCCATCCTTGTGGCGCCAGCGCATCAGCAGGTTGCTCCAGCTGCCTTTTTTGGTCACCAGCTGCGACAGGCTGCTTTCGACGTGCGCGCGCTGTTCCTCATGCAGGTGGTTCAGGATGCTGGTGCCCAGTAATTGCTCCGCCGGGTAGCCGAGGATGTCCTCGACCGCCGGGTTGGCATACAGCAGGCAACCCTTGACGTCGATCCACCAGATCCAGTCCTCGGTCGTCTCGACGATCGAGCGGAACCGTTCCTCGCTGTCGCGCAGGGCCTCCTCGGCGCGCTTGCGATCAGTGATATTCGTGAGGAAACAGAACAGGTAGTTATCCCCGTTCAGCTCCAGCTGGTCCACCGAGATCAGCAGGTCGAGAATGGCGCCGTCCTTGGTCCTGCCTCGCATCGGGAAGTCCCTGACCGAGCCTTGCCGCTCTATGCGCTCGACCATCGCCAGCCGTTCTTCGACCGTGTACCAGAAACCGATCGCCATCGACGAGTTGCCGACCACCTCGTCGCGCCGGTAGCCGAGCATCCGCAGCAGCGCGTCATTGGCATCGAGGAAGCGGCCGTCCGTCGCGCGCGTGATCGTGATCGCCACCGGGCTCATGTTGAACACGTTGGAGAAACGCTGTTCCGAGCGGCGCAACAGGTCTTTGGCCAGCTTGCGCCTGGTGACGTCCATCATGGCGCCGATCGCCCGCGTCGGCCGGCCGGCGCCGTCGCGGATGATGTAGGCGCGATCTTCGATATGGATATAGCTGCCGTCGGCCTTGCGGAAGCGGTATTCCTCGGTCCACGACAGGCACCCGCTGTCCAGCTGGCCGTCGATCCTGGCCAGCAGGTCGTCGCGGTCCTCCGGATGGATGCGGTCGCGCCACCACCCGGGGCCGGGGTCGACCTCGGACGATTGATAGCCGAACTGATGCGAGATGCCTTCGTTCCACCAGGTCTGCTCGGTCGCGAAATCGAGGTCCCAGACGACGTCGTTGGTCGCTTGCGACACCAGGCGGAAGCGCTCTTCGGCCACGCGCATCTCCTGTTCCGCGTGCTTCTGTGCGCTGACGTCTCGTACGATGCCCACGAACATCCGGTTGTGTTCGGAGCGCATCTCGCGGATCGACACCTGGATCGGGAAATGACTGCCATCCTTGCGCAAGCCCTGCCCCTCGACACCGCCGGTGTGGACGCTGGCAGGGAGGCCGCTCTGGCGGTAACCCGCCATTTTCTGGCTGTGGCCGTGCCGCAGGTGCACCGGGATCAGCATGTTCACGTGCTGTCCGACCACCTCCTCCGGCGCATACCCGAACATCGCTGCGGCAGCCGGGTTGAGCGACTCGATCGTGCCCAGTTCGTCCAGCGTGAGCAGGCCGTCGGCCACGCTTTCGACCACCGAGCGGATTTTCGCTTCATTGAAGCTGGCTTCGCGCTTGGCCTGCAGCAGCGAAGTGACCAGCGGCAACAGTTGCGAACGCAGCAGGACAAGACTGGAACCAACCAGCAATGTCAGCAGCACCAGCAGGTCGGTCAGCTGCGCGCGGATCGGCGCGTACAGTTCCAGCGTTTCCTGTTTGATCACCACGCCGAGGCGCAAGCCTGGCACCGGGCCGAAGGCGGCAATGACACGCTGGCGGCGGCCATCGGTCACCGACGCGATGCCGGTACGCCCCTCCAGCGCACGCGCGGCCGGCCAGGGCTTGCCGTCGTTGGGATTGATGCGGGACGCCAATAAATAGCCGTCCGGCTGCAGCCGGCTCGGCAGGCAACCAACATGGCCGCTGCTGACGGCGCCGCAGACCAGGAGGTGGCCGGTCCGGCCAGGCAGGCCGGCGTCGGCCAATAGCCGGTCGAGCGGCGTCAACACATATTGGGTTACCAGCATGCCGAGGCGTTTGCCGTCCTGCACCACCGGAACCGTCACCTGCAGGATGGTGTGGCCATTCCATAGCAGGGTCACGCCGGCACGCGCGGTCAGGGCGAGCCGCGGCCGGGTTTCGAGCTGGCCGTGGGCAACGAGCAGTTTGCCGTCGGCGGACAGCACCGACATGCCCGCGCCGAGGGGGCCGACGAAGCGCCGGTGCATCTCGTGCACCGCCGCGCCCGGATCGGCCGGCGGCTGCGTGCCCGCCTGGCGCAGCGCCGCCACCATGATCGGGTCGGCCGCCATCGCCGCCGACAGCTTGATCCGGTCCGCGATGACGGTTTCGATCAACTGTGTCCGGTTCGCCAGTGCCGCCTGCATCCCTTGCCACAGCGATGCCTCGGTGCGGTGGGTTGACAGCACGAAGCCGGTCAGGCCGCCGGTGAAGGCGAGCACGAACAGGATCAACGTGGCGATCGCGGCGATCCGTTTGTCCTGGCGATTGGTGTAGGCGCCGCTGCGTTTCATGGTGCCAAACCACAGCACCCACATTCCCGCGCCCAGCACGATGAAGCAGAACGCGCTGTAAGGCACCATGCGTGCGAACCGGTACCAGCCATACAGTACCTCCAGCCTGAGCGAATGGCCGACCAGGCCGAAGATACCGAGAGCGAGCAGCGCGTGCGACAGGACCTGGACCGCCACCTGGACCGCGCGCGACGTGCCGAGGCGGCCCAGCATGCTGAAGCAGCCGGCCGCCAGCACGAAGCCGAGGCTGGCAAGCGGCGACATCCGGACTGGGGGGCGGTACCCGTCATTGACCATCGGCGGCACGAACAACTGGTCAAGGCCGAGATCGGCCTCGGTAAAGTTCTGGACCATCGACAGTCCGCCCAGGACCAGCAGCAGCAGCGTCGCCGCCGATTGCCCCGCGTTCCAGATGCGCGGCCGCGATTGCGGCAGCAGCAGCGCCACCCCGGCCACGAAGAAGCACAGCGCGGCGCTGAAAGCGACCGGGAAGTATTCGGCCAGCAACTGGTGCAGGCGCTGCTGGTGCGTCAGCCAGCCGGCCATCACGGCCAGGCCGGACAGCGCGAGGAACATCCCGGCAAGCTGGTGTGGGCGAATCTTGTGCATTGGGCAGTCGTTGTACAGTGCGCGCAAGCGGAGCGGGGCGGGGCACGCACGTCTACGCGGTGAACGGCGGCAGGGTGAGGCGTCGCAAAAGTTAAATTATTTCAGTGCGGCGGTTGACATTTTGCGCCACCCGCATTGTGCCCGAAGGCGGACGGGAAATATAGCCACGCGGAAACCAAACTCTTCGCGGATAACCAAGTATTCACTCGGGCCGGGCCGGTTCGCGCTGGACCTCCGGATTGCCTGGCTTCGGCGCGCCATTGCCATATGTCACCGAAAGTCGTCAAGGAAACTGTCGCGAAATAGACACTAAATGACGTCGGGCACGATCGCGCCGGTCACTACCGAGGTTCGGGCATGATGGAGCAGGCGGCGTAGATGTAGGCGCACGTGCCGACTTGGGCGAATAACCTCGATTGAGGCAGTCTCGCATGTTACGCCGTGCCCGGCGCCGTTCCGGAGCGAGCGGTCCGAGATCTGCCGGACGACGCCGGTGAGCATTGCGGCTGGTGCCGTCGAAGGAGGGTACTCAGGGGCGAGCAGGAACAGCGAGGACCACGCGCGCAGGCTTCGGATCCGGTACTCCGTCCGGCTCAGGGCTGGGATGCCGCCAGTTGCGGCAGGATCTCCGTGCCGATCTCTTCGAGCACGTCCCCGGCGTTGCGCGCGCCGTACTTGAAGTTGAGGATGACATGATTGACGCCGATCGAGCGGGCCGCCTCGAGAAAGCGCACGACAAAATGCCGGCCCGCCCGAAAGCCCAGGTGGATCGGCGTTGGCGCCCCGTCCGGATCGTCGCTGAGGTCGACATAAAACGATTGCACGAACGGCGTGAAGACACCGGGCGCCGCGCTTTCCACTGCGGCGCGCCAGTGCGCCGCGACCTGGGCCTGACGCTGGAGTCCGCGCGGGTAGGTGATCCACCCGTCCGCATTTTTCGCGATCCATTCCAGCGGCTGCCCGCTGTGACCGGTAACGAGCATCGGCACGGACGTGATCGGCTTGGGCACAACATCCGCGGTCCCGCTCAGCGTGCCATAGGACGACTGGAGCCGCGGGAACTGCTCGGCGAGGGCCTCGCGCATGACGCGCAGGTTGTCGCGGAAGAGGGCGGAGCGCTGTTCAAAGTCGACAGCGAAGGCCGGGAACTCGACCGGCCGGTCGCCGGAGGCAATGCCGAGGACCAGACGGTTACCCGAGAGCCGGTCGACCGAGGCCACGCCCTTGGCCGTATGCAAGGGGTGACACAGGGTAAGGACCAGCGCGCCGGTGGCCAGCGCGATCTCGCTCGTCTGCGCGGCAATCCAGCCCAGATAGACCCACGGATCGTAAACCTGGCCCAGGTCGCCGAAGCTTGGGTCGCGCAGCGGCACGTCGCGGCACCACAGCGCGGCGTATCCGAGCTCTTCGGCACGGCCGGCCAGGCGTTCCTGGCCGAGCATCGTCGGCTGGTCGCCGGAGAACGCCTCGATCGGGAAAAACACACCGAGCGTCAGCCGATCCAGCGCGAATATTCGCTAAAAGCCCCTGGAGTCGGCTGGCCTGGCATTCCGGTTCGGTGTCAGCATGTCTGCCATGATCCAACCGGCGGCGCCATCCCGAAGACGGCCGGCGGGGGGGCGGTTGGCGGTTGTAGCGCCCCAGTGCGATTCGTTTATTTCCCGGCGAACGGGCATTATCAGGTTCCTCGCAGCCGCTGGGTCCGCGGCGATGCCGGACTCCTGATCCGGACGGTCGGACTGACCACGGATCCGGATGAGGCCGACGAAATGATCACGGCGACGACGACGGCATAGTTCTGTTCGAACGCGAACTGCTGCGCGAACGGTACCGGACGCTCGATGCACGGCATGCCTCGGGAAAGAGCCGGGCTGGTCACCGGAACTCCAGCTTTATCCGGGTACCGCAGCCGTTACACGAGGCTTTTTCAAAATACAGATAACTTCGCATAATCTATATTATGTCAAATACGATATGGAAGTCGAAGCCAGGGTATCTTCCGGGCACGTCACGCCCGTCCCCGCCGGACTTGCCAGCCGACCTCATTCAAAAACACAGACGCACCGTGTTACAGAGCAAATTCACGATGTCGGTACCCAGCATGGATGACTGGAACAGTTTGTGTTCGACGCCCAGGACTTTCCGTGCCACCGGCTCGGCCAGCTCCAATCCGTTTTCGCCGCTCGTCAGCATCACGAAGCCATCGCCGGTCCGGAGCGAGGCAATGACGAAGGCGCGATAGCCGGTGTTGTTCCCCCAATGCCAGATATGGATGTCGTCCCGAACGCGCTCGATTCCCCAACCCGATCCCCATTCCAGGCCCACGCTGGCATCGGCGACGACGGGCAATGCGGTCGACTGGGCGAGCAAGTCGGCATCGTTGAGCAACCTGGCAAGGAATTTTCCGTAATCCGCCGCGGTGGTGTACAGGGAAAAAGCCGCGAGCGGACTTTCCAAAGCCATGGTCGTCCTTGGGGTTCCATTCGCCTTGGTGCCAGGCAGCAGGCGTTGCGCGATGCTTTCGTTCAATACAAAGCTGCTGTGGTGCATGGCCAGCGGGGCGAAGACCCGCTCGGCCATGAACCGGTCCAGCGGCTGGCCCGTGACGGTTTCCACGGCGCGCTGCAGCAGCAGGTAGCCTTCCCCTGAATAATGCCATGCTGTTCCGGGCGCCGACTCGAAATACAGCGGGCCGGAAGCCCAGTTGGGCAGGCCCGAAGTATGGTTCAGGACCATCCGGGCGGTGATCGACGACAGCCTGGCGTCGGTCACGAGCTCGGCAGGCTCCGCTTTCAAAGGACTGAACCGGTGCCGGTAGCCCTGCGGCAGATAGCTCATCACCGGCGCATCGAGATCCAGCTTTCCCTGCGCTGCGAGCTGCAATACCGCATAGGCGAACACTGGCTTGCTGAGCGACGCCGCCTGAAACACGCTGTCCGCATCCACTTTTAAGGCTGGCTTGCAACCCGACGCGGAAATAACGGAATCGGATTGTCGGTGCCGGATGACGGCGATTGTTACGCCGCATACGTGGTGCCTGACCGCGAGATCTTTCAGCGTCTCCGACAGATTCGCCGTTGTCGAAACGGCTTGCCTTGAAGAGGCACAACCCGGCAAAACCGCGGCGATAGCCGCACTCACGAGCAGAAAACCGATATACCGCCGTAACAGCTTATTTTGCCGGGTCGCTGGCATGCGTATGCGCTGCATGGGTACCTTCAATTATCAAGAATCCCCGCAAGTGTACGATATTGTCGTTGCCATTCCAACAAGCCTGAAACTGGCAACCCTGCCCGCCGCGCTCCCGGCAGGGTGCCTTTGAACATCTTCTTGGCAGCAAATCCAACTCGACAATACATATACTAATGTCGAGTTGGAGCTTGTGATGCCGGATCTGAATTAACCTCCCAGCCGCGGACTGAAAATAATTTGCCGCCGAGTTCTTGTATCGCGGCTCTCCGTGCAGGTGCTGTGCCGACTAGCCGCCCTGGTCGCCGTCGATGATGGGTCCTGTCGAAATTTGCCCGATGATGAAATCGGCAAACGCACCGGACTTGAAATCCATTGCCGCGTTGCCGCCAAGGGCGTGCCGGTTCGTTTCCAACCCTGGGCAACCAGCCTCGAATCAAAGAGTTCTCACCTGCTTCCCCACGCGGTCCCCTCTTCCGATGCCGGACGATGTCCATCGCCAGCAGTTTCCGCATAAGCAGTTTCCGCATATACAGGCACGTTAATCTTCGTTTTCAGCAGATAGCCGCTTGCCTATACTTTTTTCCCTGATAGCATGCGCGTCCACTTCAAGAGCAGAACAAGGAAAACTGATGAACAAGCAACAATCCGGTTATCGCGCGCTCGCCGCGCTGTGCGCCAGCGCAGTCGCGGCTCCCCTCGCCCTGGCAGCCGGCGCCGATCCCGCGCCCCAGGCAGACGACAAGCAGGCCTCCGACCGGATCGAGGTCGTCGAAGTGACGGCCACCCGCACCGGTGCCGTCGATGTCCAGCGGGTCCCCGCTGCCATCACGGTACTGAAGCCGGAAAGCCTCGGCAAGTATGGCCTGGGCAACCTGAACGATATCACCGACCTGGTGCCGGCGATGACGGTGCAGCAGCAGGCCACTGGCGTCAACAACATCACGATGCGCGGCCTGGTCGTGCGCGGGATCGTGCCTTCCGAGGTGCAGGATGCCTCGCTGGTGGCGGTGTACATCGATGAAATGCCCGTCACGCTGAAATCGGCCAATCCCGACCTGAAGGTGCTGGACCTGCAACGCATCGAAGTGCTGCAGGGACCGCAGGGCACGCTGTTCGGCGCCGGCTCGATGGCCGGCACAGTGCGCCAGATTACGCAAAAGCCGGAGTTCAACGAGCTGTTCGGCTCCGTCAAGGCGGTGGGCTCCCGTACGTCCGGCTTCGGCGGCGGCAACCACAACCTGCGCGGCAGCGTCAACGTGCCGTTGAAGAACGCTGCACTGGCGCTGCGCCTGACCGGCTATACGGGCAAGGATTCCGGTTTCATCCGCAACCAGCTCACGGGCCGCACCACGAATGGCGTCTCCACCAACCAGGGCCGCGCGGCATTGCGGCTGCAGGCCACGCGTGACTTGCTGATCGACGCGAGCGTGACCGCGTCCAACATCAAGGGCGGCATCAACGACGCCTATGCGGACCTGGCGCCGTACACCACCATCGCCCTGCTGCCCGAAGTGGGCAACGACAAGCTGCAGCTGTATAACCTGACCGTCAACTACGAGCTGGGCCAGGCGAAGCTGGTCTCGTCCACGTCGTACCTGCACCGCGACACGCTGTACGTCACATCGGCCCAGTATCCGGCCACCGCGTTCATCTTCGGCGGCCAGGACCCGCTGATGCAGTCGGCCTACACGATCGGCAACAAGCTGGCCGACTTCGCGCAGGAGTTCCGCCTGCAGTCGACGGCCGGCGGTCCGTTGAAGTGGACCGCCGGCGCGTTCTTTGAAAAGGGCTCGCGCGATACACTGCAGGACCAGCCCACCACCGGCTTCGACGCCCGCTACGCCGCCACCCGCAACTTCCCCGGCTACAGCTCTCAGGCCAACGACCTGGCCAGCACGCCGGACAATTATTTTTCGGGCCGCCAGTACATCGATTCCCGCCAGGTCGCCCTGTTCGCGGAAGCCACCTACACATTGTGGGGCGACGGGACGAACAGCGGGCTCGACCTGACGGCCGGCCTGCGCCTGTTCCGCGGCACGCAGGATTTCGACCTGAAGTTCACGGGCCTGTTCGGCAATCTCTCCACCGCCACGCCGGCCGTGCCCACAGGCGTGCCGGCGCTGGCCAACAGCAGCGCCACCGCGCGCGGCGCCAATCCGCGCTTCGCGGCCGCATACCGTGTGAACCAGGACCATACGCTGTACGCTTCCGCCGGCAAGGGCTTCCGCTATGGCGGGAACAACCAGCCGGTGCCGTTCAACTTCTGCGGCATCAATGCCCCGTCGACGTTCGCGCCGGACAGCCTGTGGAATTTCGAAGTGGGCTCGAAGAATACACTGTTCGACCGGCGCATGACCTTCAACGCCAGCGCCTACCGGATCGACTGGGATGACGTGCAGGTGTTCAACCGCTTGCCCTGCACATACTACTTTACGCAGAACGCCGGCAAGATCCGCAGCGAAGGCCTGGAACTGGAAACGGCGATCAAGATCACGCGCCGCACGTCGATCGGCATCAATGCATCGCTGAACCACGCAACGGCCACCGACACGGTGCAGACCGGCATTGCCGCGCAAAACATCCCGGCCGGCGCCCGCGTGCCGTATGCGCCGAAGTTCGCTGCCAGCGCCAGCGCCAGCTACAGCATCCCGCTGCCGAACAACGACGAAGTGGGCGTTTCCGCCACCTATGCGCACCGGGGCGAGGCGTACACGAACTTCGCGCGCGAACAGGGCAGCTATGCGCAGATCCCGTCGTCGAACACGGTGAACGCCACGGTGACGTACCGCACGCGCGGCTATGAGGTGGGCCTGTTCGGCACCAATCTCACCAACGGCGCCAAGGTCAGCGACGTGACACCGAACACCATCGCGATCCAGCCGGGCAACACCTTGTACATGGTGCGCCCGCGTACCGTGGGCCTGCGCGTTACCGCGCGTTTCTGACGTCGCCGAGCGAGGATACCAGTGGCGCACGAACGGCAACGCTCGGAATACCTGGACGACGCCCAGCGCCGCCAGGTCGCGGCCGAGCGCAGCCGGCTACTGTGGGTGGCCGAATGGCCCACCTGGCTGCTGATCGTTGCCATCCACGGAGGCTGGTTCGCCACCCTCGCCTTCCGGCACGCGCTGGGCACGGCCCTTTTCACGCTGCTGATGATCTGGTGGTGCGCGTGGTACATGTCGCTGCAGCACGAGCTGATCCACGGGCACCCCACGCGCTGGCCATGGGTCAACCGGCTGTTCGGCTGGGCGCCGCTGGCGGTGTGGTATCCGTACCGCCTGTACCGCGACAGCCACCTGCAGCATCACGTCGACTCCCACCTGACGGTGCCGGCGCTCGATACCGAGAGCTCCTACGTGTCGCCCAGGGCGTGGGCCGGCATGAGCGCGCCGCTGCGCCGGCTGTACTGGTTCAACAAGACGTTTGCCGGCCGCATGCTGGTGGGGCCGGCGCTGTCGATCGGTACCATGCTGGCCGAAGCCGTACGCGAGCCGTTGCGGGGCGACTGGCGCAACGTGCCGATGTGGCTGGGGCATATCGGCATGCTGGGCGCGCTGCTGTGGTGGATCGACAGCGCGTTCGGCGTCTCCGCCGTGTATTACCTTCTGGCGATTGCCTATCCGGCGCAATCGCTGGCGATGGTCCGCTCTTATTATGAGCACCGCCCCGCAGCGCAGCACAAGCAGCGGATCGTGCTGAACGAAGCCGGGCCGGTGCTGCGCCTGCTGTTCCTGAACAATAACCTGCACCTGGTGCACCACGACCTGCCATCGTTGCCGTGGTACCTGCTGCCCCGCATCTACCAGGCGCGGCGCACCGCGTACAACGCCCGCAGCGGCGGCTTCCACGTGCAGGGCTATGCCGGCCTGATGCGCCGCCACGCCTTCCGCCCGGTGGATGCGCCGGTGCATCCCCACATGCCGGAAACCGAACAGGAAAATGCATATGACGTGGAAAGCCGCACTGCCGATGTATAACGTGTCGGCCCGCCTGCGGGCCGGCTACGGGGCGTTGCTGGAAGCACTGCTGGACCAGGCGGGAGCGACCGAAGCCTGCGGCGTGATCGAGCGGGTACACGATGCCGACCTGCCTGCGGCACTGCCGGAATTCTGGCTGCGGCCCGACCTGCTGCTGTCGCAAACCTGCGGTTATCCATGGCTGCACGCGTTGCGCGGGCACGCGACACTGGTCGCCACGCCCTGCTTCGACGTGCCCGGTTGCGACGGCAGCGATTATTCGAGCGTACTGGTGGCGCGCGGCGACAGCGGCATCCGCACCCTGGACGACGCGCGCGGCCGGGTGGCCGTGGCCAACGAACGGCATTCGAACAGCGGCATGAACGCGCTGCGGCACGCGGTCGCGCCGTTGGCCCGGAACGGCACGTTCTTCGGCGCCGTGAAATGGTCCGGCAGCCACGCGGCCAGCCTGCGCATGGTGCGCAGGGGCGCGGCGGACCTGGCGGCGATCGATTGCGTTACCTATGCGTACCTGCAGCAGGAAAAGGCGGCCAGTGTCGAAGGCCTCGTGGCGCTGGGATTCACGGCGCCGTCGCCGGGCCTGCCGATCATTGCCGGCAGCGCCGTGCCGGATGTGGTGGTGCGGCGCCTGCGCAATGCGCTGCTGGAGCCGGACGCGCCGTTGCGCAAAGCCATGGCGGCGTTGCGGATCGTGCGGTTCGCGCGCCGCGATGAACGGGACTACGCCCGGATCGGGTACCTTGAAGAAGAGGCGGTCAGCCTCGGCTACCCGGAACTGAACTGAGCGCCGGCAGCATCTTCCGGACTCGTTCAGATGACATTTCAGATGACATTCTTGCCGCTGACCGACGCCATGATCTCGTCGTGCCGCTCGTTGTCCGTCTTGTGCAGATAAGCCGCGGTGGTGGCGATGTTCGCGTGCCCCGCCGTCTCCTGCAGCGTCTTCAGCTGCACGCCGTTGTTCGCGTGGTTGGTCAGCATGCTGTGGCGCAGCCAGTGCGTGGATGCCTGCCGCAACTGGGCGGCCGCATCGCTGTCGCCGCGCGCGGCGGCGGCATCGGCGGCGGCGGTGAACACCGCCTTCATCGCTTCGGAGGCCGCTTCGTCCGTCAGGCGCACCAGTACCCTGCTTCGGCTCGACAGCACCAGCGGCGTGGTGTCGCCGCGGCTGGTCTGGGGCAGCAGCTCGAACGCGGCGCGGTATCGGCGGAAGGCGGCGAGCATGTCCGGCGGTACCGGCAGCCGGCGCGGCTTGTTGCCCTTGCCTATCACGTCGATCCACCAGCGGCCGTTTCCTTCCGTGTAGATCGCGCCCATGTCCGCGCCGACGAGCTCATTGAGCCGCGCGCCGGTGTGGGCATAGGCCACCAGCAGGAAGCGGTCGCGCTCGCGGCGGCGCAGCGCCGCCGGCGTGTCCGCTTCCCGGTTTTCCACGGTGGAAAGCGCGAGGCCGATGGCATCCTGGGTGAGGTAACGCGTGATACGGCTGGCGTTGACGATCTTTACGTTCTTTACCAGCGCGCCGGGATCGCGCCGCAGGTAGCCGGTCTGCTCGGCGAACGCCAGCAGGCCCTTCACGGCGATCATCGCCTGGCGGCGGCTGGCATCGGACAGCGGGCCGGAGAACGGGCGGTAACGCTCGTCCGTGCGGGGCCACTTCGTCGTCGAGATCCACTCGGCCGGCGGCGCCTTGATGAATTCCTTGTAGGCGTTCAGGTCCGAGACGCCCAGCTCGCGCAACGATTTGCCGGCCTCCTCGCGGCACCAGGTCAGGAAGCGGTACAGCTCCTTCTGCGTGTTGGCGATGGATTTCGGCCGCAGTTCACCGTGGCTGATGTATTCGCGGGCGATTTCACTGTCGGTACGGGCGTCGGTCAGCGCATCGACGGGAACGTCGCGCCAGGCATCGGGATCGATGTCACGCCGTGCCAGGCCGCCGGTGCCGGGCGATGTTAACGTTTGCAGATCGGGTTGCAGGTCGATTGGCGCGAATTTGCCCATGAAGCAGGAAATACTGTTCGGATGCACAGTATTGTACAGTATGGCATACAGTATTTCGCGGCCGTCATCGCTTGCGCCGTTTGAACACCCACAGGTAAATCAGGACGTTGAACAGGATGACGATGCCGGCCAGCGCGAACTGCACGTTGCGGGTCAGCCCTTCTGGATAAATCAGCCACAGCAGCCATCGTTGAAGAAAATCGCCTTCGTAGCGCGCCATGCCGGCGCGTGTACGAAGCGTGTTTTCCAGCGAGGTCAGCGGGCATCCCGCGCCGCTGGCCTCGACCAGGATGCCCCACGCCGCCGCTGGCAGGTGGATCACCGCGAGCCAGCGGCGGCGCAGCGCGAGCAGTCCGCCGAACAGGACAAAGACGATGAATCCGAAGTGAACGATCAGTACGGCCGTGGCGGCCAGTATGTTGAACACGTTGCAGTACCCTGGCGATGTCGGCATCCGGTGGCTGTTCCGGCTGCCGGGGACGTGACCGGGTCATTCTATCGCATCATCCGGAAGCGGTGTATCGGGCGCTCAGCGCCCCTTCGCTTGCCGCAGGATCCATGCCTGCTGCGTGGCCTGGTGCGCCGGCGACGTCAGGTGCACCTGCTCCGGTTCGATGACGATCTCGCGCGGAGCGGGGATCACGTTGTACACGGCGAAGGTGGAAGTGGGCGGCGTCACCATATCGTTGTAGCCCGCATAGAACAGCACGGGGGCGCGCAGCCGCTTCGCGAAGTTCACGGTGTCGTAGTAGCCGGTGGTGGCGATTTTCGGCGCTACCGGCTGATCCTGCACGTTGCCGGCATCATCCTTCCGGAACAGGCCGGGCCAGCCGCCCGCGCGGCCGCCCAGGTAGCCGGTCACGTCGGCATACGCGGGATACGATGCGACGGTCGCGGTCACCCGCGGGTCGAGCGCGGCCGTGACGATCGCCAGTTGCCCGCCCTGGCTGCCGCCCTGCGTGACGAGGTTCCTGCCATCCCATTTGCCGTGGCGGACCAGGAAATCGAGGCCACGCAGCGCGCCGAGATAGACGCGGCGGTAGTAATACGTTTCGCGGTTGTCGAGGTTGTAGCGGTTGTAGCTTTCCAGCGCACCGAAGCGCAGCTGTTCATATAGTTCGTCCGGCAGGTTGACGGGAATGCCGTGAATGCCGATCTGCAGCGTGATCACGCCTTTCGCCGCCAGGTCGGCGGAACCCTTGTAGCCGCGCACGCCGGCTCCCGGAACCTGCAGTACCGCCGGATACCTGCCCTCCGCGCGCGGCACGGACAGCACGCCGTAGATACGCGTCGGCCGGCCGCCCTGCCCCACGTTCTGGTAATGGAGATAGGACACGTCGACCTCCGCGGTGGACAGGTCGGGGGCGGGCGTGACAGTCCATTGCGGATCGACCTTTGCCAGCTGTTCGCGCTGGGCGGCCCAGAAGGCGTCGAAGTCGGCCGGTTCCGCTTGCAGCGGGCGGATATCCAGCGGGCTGAAGGCGGCGGTGGCCGTGGCCTGCACGGGTTTGCCGCCCACTGTCGCGGACACGATCGCGCGCACGAAGCCGGGCTGCGCCTGCGCCGGGATCGGCAGCGACAGCCCGGCCTTCGGCACCACCGCCGTGCGCTCCGGTCCTTCCAGCATGTCCGGGCCGAGGCGATAGCGGATCGGGATGCCTTCCGCTGGATACGGGCTCACATCGAAACGCACGCGCACCGTCGCACGGTCGCCCGATTCATAGGTCCAGTCGGGGCGGTCCAGGGAAATGCTCAACGGGCCGGCATCGCGGGCCGCGTTCAACAGGGTGACTTGGGACGAGGCGGCGCGCGCGGGCGGAAGATACAAGGTACTTGCCGCCACGAGCGCGGCGGCCGCCAGCAGGCGAAGGGAGGAAAGTGTCATGGGAGCGGGTGCGTGCGGAAGATCCGCCCATGCTAGGAGCGGACCGGCGCGCGGTCAATGCCGCGCGCCGAAATACTCACCCGCCTGCGCGGTGCTCAGCCCGCCGCGACGCGTTTCGCGATGTGCGCCAGCGCTTCTTCCACCTGGTCGATGAGCACCAGGCACAGGTCCCCATCCCCCAGGCGGTCGAGCGCCGTGTCGATCGCCACGAATTCGCCGTCGATCTCGTCGACGTGCGATGTGCGGCTGGCACCCTGCAGGCCGGCGCGCAGCAGCGCGATCACCTCGCCGTCCGCGCGGCCGCGCTGGCACTGGTCCTGGTACAGCACCACGTCGTCGAAGGCCTTGCCGAGGATCTCGGTCTGCTGGCTGATATCCTCGTCGCGGCGGTCGCCGGCACCGCTGATGACCACCGAGCGGCGTTTCGCCGGCATCGATTCCACGGCCTGCACCAGGGCGAGCATCGCGTCCGGGTTGTGTCCGTAGTCGGCGATCACGGTGGCGCCGCGGAAGTCGAACACATTGAAGCGGCCCGGCGCGTTGTGGCTGTCGGTCGTGAACGTCTTCAGGCCCAGGCGGATGGATTGCCAGTCGATGCCGGCGCCCCATGCGGCGCCCACGGCGGCCATCGTGTTCTCGACCTGGAAACCGATCGTGCCGTTGCGGGTCAGCGGAATATCGGCCAGCGCGATGCGCTGCACGAACTTGCCTTCCGCGGCCACCAGGTCGCCCTTGTCCACGTACACGGTGCGGCGGCCCTGCGCCAGGTGCGTGGCCACCACGGGGTGATAGCGGTCGGCGCCGAAGAACAGCACCTTGCCTTTCGAGGCGGCCGCCATGCCGGCCACGATCGGGTCGGTGGCGTTCAGCACGGCCCAGCCGTTCTCGTCGAC
Source organism: Pseudoduganella dura (assembly GCF_009727155.1). Lineage (NCBI taxonomy): Bacteria > Pseudomonadati > Pseudomonadota > Betaproteobacteria > Burkholderiales > Oxalobacteraceae > Pseudoduganella > Pseudoduganella dura. The sequence goes on from NZ_WNWM01000002.1 coordinate 6,578,290, forward strand.
GTTCTGCACGATCACGCGCTTCAATACCGCGAGATCTTCCACGGTGGTGATGTAGTTCAGGCCCAGGTGGTCGCCCGCGCCGATATTCGTGACCACGGCCACCTTGCAGCGGTCGAATGCCAGGCCCTCGCGGAGGATACCGCCGCGCGCCGTCTCGAATACGGCCGCATCCACGTCCGGGTGCTGCAGCACGTTGCGCGCGCTGCGCGGGCCCGAGCAGTCGCCGCTGTCGATCTGGCGGCCGTTGACATAGACGCCATCGGTATTGGTCATGCCCACGCGCAGGCCGGACGAGGCGATCAGGTGCGCGATCAGGCGCACGGTGGTGGTCTTGCCGTTCGTGCCGGTGACGGCGACGACCGGAATGCGGCCATCCTCGCCCTCGGCGAACAGCGTGCCCACGATCGCCTCGCCGATCGGCCTGCCCTTGCCGTACGACGGCGACAGGTGCATTCGCAGGCCCGGCGCGGCATTGACCTCGACCACGCCGCCGTTCTGTTCCTCGATCGGGCGCAGCACGCTGTCGACCACCACGTCGACGCCGCAGATATCGAGGCCGATCATCTGCGCCGCTTCCACGGCGCGTGCCGCCACTTCGGGATGCACGTCGTCGGTCACGTCGGTGGCACTGCCGCCCGTCGACAGGTTGGCGTTGTTGCGCAGGATGACGCGCTGGCCCTGGGGCGGCACGGAATCCGCATCCAGGCCCTGCTGCGCCAGGCGCGCCAGCGCGATGTCGTCGAAGCGGATCTTGGTCAGCGACGTGGAATGGCCGCTGCCGCGGCGCGGATCGGCGTTGACCATGTCCACCAGTGCGCGTACCGAGTGCACGCCGTCGCCCACCACGTGCGGCGGATCGCGCCGCGCCGCGGCGATCAGCTTGTTGCCGATCACGAGCAGCCGGTAGTCGTGGCCGGGCAGGAAGCGCTCGACCAGGATGTCGTCGCGGAATTCGCGCGCCGTGTTGAACGCAGCGTGCGTCTGCGCCTCGGTGGTGATGTTGACGGTGACGCCCTTGCCCTGGTTGCCGTCCTTGGGCTTGATCACCACGGGCAGGCCGATCAGCTGCGCCACCTGCCATGCTTCCTCGGCGGTTTCGACGGTGCGCCCGACCGGTACCGGCACGCCGGCCGCGTCCAGGAGCCGCTTGGTCAGCTCCTTGTCCTGCGCGATGTTTTCGGCGATCGCGCTGGTCGAATCGATTTCCGCGGCCTGGATGCGGCGCTGCTTGCTGCCCCAGCCGAAGGCCACCATCGAGCCGGAAGTCATGCGGCGATACGGAATCTTGCGCGCGACGGCGGCTTGGACGATCGCGCCGGTGCTCGGCCCCAGGCGCACATCCTCGTCCAGCTCGGCCAGTTCGGCCAGCGCGGCGGCCAGGTCGAACGGCGTATCGTGCAATGCCGAGTTGACCAGCTGCTCGGCCAGTTCCACCGCCCGGCGGCCTACTTCTTCCTCGGTGTATTCGACCACCATCTGGAAAATGCCTTCTTCCACCGTGGGCGTGGTACGGCTGAAAGTGACCGGGCAGCCGGATTCCGCCTGCAGCGCGAGCGCCGTCAGCTCGAGCACGTGCGCCAGCGGCACCGCGTCGGCGTGGCCATGGGGCTGGAACTGCCCGATGCGGGGAAAGCGCGCGCGCAGCCGCACTTCGAAGCCGGGCAGCTTGTCGGCCGCCAGTTCTTCGGGCGTGCACGAAACGATCGCTTCGATGGCGGTGTGGTGGCTCCAGAGGTTCGGGCCGCGCAGCGCGCGGGTGCGGATCACTTCCATGTACTGATTCCTGTGTGGTGTTCTTCTGTGCGGGGCATGGCTTGGAAACTCATGCCGTCCGCTTCTTCCATTCGAATGTGCGCAGCGCGGCGGCGATCAGGTCCGGCGACAGGTCGAGCGCCCAGCCGGTGCCGATCGCGGCCAGCACGGCTTCGCGGCATTCGTCCTCGTCGTTGGGCAGGCAGTGCGCGGGCAGTTCGGCCACTTCGTCGTCGCCGATCGCCATCACGAATGCGCCGCCGCGGCCGAACACGACCCGGCCGCCCGCCTGGCGGTGCGCGGCGATCGCCGGCGCATCCTCGCGCACGGCATAGAACAGCACGCTGCCATCGCACAGCCGCGCCATGTCGGCGGCCTGCGCGTCGCCGGCGTTCAGCACCGCCACGCCGTCGGAAAGCACTACATCGACCTGCGTGCGCAGCAGTCGCGCCATCTGTTCCGGCTGGTCGATATAGAACTCGCCGAGCGCGTCGTGGCCGAGGGTATCGGTCACCACGCCCACCGTGCAGCGGTCGTAGGCCAGGCCCTCGGTCAGGATCATGCGGTTGCCGTTCGCGAACACGGCCGTTTCCACGTTCTTGTTCAGCAGCAGCCGCTGGCCCGATTCCCATTCCGAGAGCGGGCCGCGGGCGATCTTGCGGCCGTTCAGGTACACCGCTTCTTCGCAGGCGACGCCGACATAACGGCCGGACACCTGCAGCTGCCAGGCCGTCAGCCGCGCGATCAGCGCCGTGTGGCGGGTACCGGCCACGCCGATGATCGGGATACGGCCGTTCTCGCCGTCGTCGAACAGCTGCTCGACGATCGCCGCGCCCACCGGCCGCGGCGTGCCGCCCGGTGCCGGTTTCAGGTGGGCCAGCAGGCCCGGGCTGGCGTTCACTTCGATGATCGCGCCGCCCTGTTCTTCCAGAGGGCGCGTGATGTCCTGCGCCACCAGGTCGATGCCGGCGATGTCCAGGCCCACGGCGCGCGCCGCCAGCGCGGCCATTTCGGCCACGGCCGGGTGCACCAGGTCGGTCACGTCGTTTGCAACGTTGCCGTTGATGGCGATGAGCACCTTGCGGCCCGCTTCCGGCACCGAATCGGGCACCAGCCCCTGGCGTTTCAGTTCCAGCTGCACTTCCGGCGATTTCTCCGGTTCCACCGGGTTCAGCGGATGTTCCTCGTTCGGGCCGCGGCGCGGATCGGAGTTGATCTGCGCATCGACCAGCGCGGTGACGGTCGACTGGCCGTCGGCCGTGACCCACACCGACTCGCCGCGCGACGCGGCCACCACCTTGCGGCCCACCACCAGCAGCCGGTGTTCGTCGCCGACGATGAAGCGCTCGACGATGACCGAGGAGCTGTCGCCCCGTTCCACGGCGATGTGGAACGCCTTGCGCACGTCCGCCTCGGTGGTGAGGTTCAGCGTCACGCCGCGGCCATGGTTGGCATCGTACGGCTTGACGACGACCGGCAGCCCGATGTCCTTGGCCTCTTCCCAGGCGGCGTCCTCGCTGTCGACCAGGGCGCCTTCCGGTACCGGAACGCCGCAGGATGCGAGGATCTGCTTGGTCATGTCCTTGTCGCTGGCGATGCCTTCGGCGATGGCGCTGGTATTGTCGGTTTCCGCCGTCCAGATGCGGCGCTGGCGGGCGCCGTGGCCCAGCTGCACCAGGTTGCCGTCGGTCAGGCGGATATGGGGCACGGCGCGGTCGATCGCGGCGTCCACGATGCTGTTGGTCGACGGGCCCAGGCACAGCCGCTCGACCATGTCGGTCAACCTGTCGACGGTGGCCTGCAGGTCGTACGGGCGATCTTCGATGCACGCCATCAGCAGGTCGCGGCCGGCAACCAGCGCGGCGCGGCCCACGTTTTCCTGCCGCGTGCGGAAGGCCATCTTGTAGATGCCGCTGCCGTCGGACGTCTGGCGCGTCTGGCCGAAGCCGGTGCGCATGCCCGCCAGGTTCTGCAGCTCGAGCACCACGTGTTCGAGGATATGGCCGGCATAGGTGCCGTCGCGCAGGCGCTCGAAGAAGCCGCCATGTTCGCCGACGCCGCAGCGATGCTCGACCATGCCGGGCAGCAGCGTGGTCAGTCTTTCATACAAGCCAGGAATTTTGTTGGAAGGGAAGTTTTCCAGCTCGCCGATATCGAGCCAGGCTTCGATGACGGGGCGGTAGGTCCAGATGTTCGGGCCACGCAGGTAAGTGACGCGGAGAACGTCGATATCTTTCTTTTTTGTCATGTTTTTGCTCTAGTACCTCTTACGGTATACTTCCACCCATGCGTTCGCAGGGAGATCAATGTGCGTTCGCAGACGCGGCTTCCTCTTCCGAATCATCCCTGAAGAATACAATAAATAAAAATTGGCCCCATTCTTCCGTGCGCTAATCGTGTCAGCGTACTGATAGCCTGATCCGTTAGTCTTTTAGTTGCTCGTTCATTACGCGCATGATGACCAGTATTCCGGTCGGCGTTTTGTACGCACGTATTTCCAATATTTGGATATTCTCCCACTGAATTCACATTCTTGCCAAATAGCAAAACCGCAGGCAAAAATTTTTGCAAACCCAACGGAGCTTCTCCAACAATGACAACAACCGATCTTCCTCCTGGGCTGGCCCGTATCGAATTACCCGAACCCTGGCGCTCCGACACGCAATTGCAGCTTGCTCCAGGGGAAAACGTGCAAAGTATGCTGGAGGTTGACCTCGACTCGAAATTGCATTTCTCCAAAGGCATTGTCCTGCTGACGGACCGCCGCATCCTGTCGCGCGCACCCGGCGCGCAATGGCAGGCCTGGCCCTACCAGCCCGGCATGGCGCTCAGGCTGCACGATCATGCCGGCGTGGGCCACCTCGAACTGGTCGACGAGCACGGCCGGCTGGCCGAATGGCGCTTTACACTGGGCCAGAACCTGCATGCCATCAAGCTTTCCGAGCAGTTCGGCCCTTTGCTGGAGTCATCGCTGACAGGACAGCCCGTGCTCCGCGAAGAAGAGCACGCCTGCCCCACCTGCAAGGCGCCGCTCGAACCCGACGCGGAGGAATGCCCGATCTGCGCGAAGGTCGTGCACACGCCGCCGTCGACATGGACACTGCTGCGGCTGTGGCGCTTCGCCCACCCGTACCGCTGGCAGCTGCTGGGCGGCTTCACGCTGATGCTGCTGTCCACCGCTGCCCACATGATCCCGCCCTACATCAGCATGCCGCTGATGGACAACGTGCTGATCCCGTACCAGAACGGCCAGCCGGTCGATACCGGCCTGGTGACGATGTACATGTCCGGCCTGCTCGCCGCCGCCGTGCTGGCCTGGATACTGGGTTGGGGCAAGACCTATGTGCTGGCGCTGGTGTCCGAACGCATCGGCGCCGACCTGCGCACCAACACCTACGAACACCTGCTGCGGCTGTCGCTGGAATACTTCGGCGGCAAGCGCACGGGCGACCTGATGTCGCGCATCGGCAGCGAAAGCGACCGGATCTGCGTGTTCCTGTCGCTGCACCTGCTCGATTTCGCGTCCGACTGCCTGATGATCATCATGACGGGCGTGATCCTGTTCACGATCGATCCATGGCTGGCCATCGTCACGCTGGTGCCGCTGCCGTTCATCGCCTGGCTGATCCACCTGGTGCGCGACAAGCTGCGCACGGGCTTCGAGAAGATCGACCGCGTGTGGGGCGAAGTGACCAACGTGCTGGCCGATACGATTCCCGGCATCCGGGTGGTGAAAGCGTTTGCCCAGGAGACCCGCGAGGCGAACCGCTTCCGCGTGGCCAACCGGCACAACCTGGCCGTCAACGACAAGCTGAACAAGGTCTGGTCGCTGTTCTCGCCGACCGTGTCGTTCCTGACCGAGCTGGGCCTGCTGGTGATCTATGTGTTCGGCATCTTCCAGGTGTCCAAATCGCACATCACGGTGGGCGTGCTGACCGCGTTCCTCACCTATTCGGCGCGCTTCTACGGCCGGCTCGATTCGATGAGCCGCATCGTGTCCGTCACCTCGAAGGCGGCCTCGGCGGCCAAGCGCATCTTCGACATCCTCGACCACGTGTCGTCGGTTCCGGAGCCGGCCAACCCCGTCAAGCTCGGCAAGATCGAGGGCAACATCACGCTGCGCGAGGTGGGCTTCCGCTACGGTAACCGCGCGGTGAACCGCGGTGTGAACCTGGAGATCAAGTCCGGCGAGATGATCGGCCTGGTCGGCCATTCCGGCTCGGGCAAGTCGACGCTGGTCAACCTGATCTGCCGCTTCTACGACGTGGCCGAGGGCGCGATCCTGCTCGACGGCGTGGATATCCGCTCGCTGGCCGTGTCCGATTACCGCCGCAACATCGGCCTGGTGCTGCAGGAGCCGTTCCTGTTCTTCGGCACGATCGCCGAGAATCTTGCATACGGCAAGCCGGACGCCACCCGCGCGGAAATCATGGCCGCGGCACGCGCCGCGCACGCCCACGATTTCATCCTGCGGCTGCCGCAGGGCTACGATTCGATGGTGGGTGAGCGCGGCCAGGGTCTTTCCGGCGGCGAACGCCAGCGCATCTCGATCGCCCGCGCGCTGCTGATCGATCCGCGCATCCTGATCCTGGACGAAGCCACCGCTTCGGTCGACTCGGAAACCGAAAAGGAAATCCAGAAAGCGCTGGACAACCTGGTGGCCGGCCGCACCACGATCGCGATCGCGCACCGCCTGTCCACGCTGCAGCGCGCCGACCGCCTGGTGGTGATGGACCGCGGCAAGGTGGTCGAGGAAGGCCCGCATGACGAATTGATGGCGATGGAAGGTGCCTATTACCGCCTGTACCAGGCGCAGGCCCGCAACGTCGATACCGACCTGGATGACAAAGGAACGCAACGCGATGACGACAACTGATTTCAAGCTGCGGCGCGACCCGTTCGGCCGCCTAGTGCTGACCGATGCGAACGGCACCGTGCACGAAGGCGTGTCGCCTGTGCGTGCCTTTCCGATCCAGGCGCCGGATGAAGGCCTGGCTCTCGTCAACTCGGACGGCAAGGAGGTCGTATGGCTCGACCGTGTCGACGATCTGCCGGCCGAGACCGCCGCGCTGGTGCGCGAGGAACTGGCGGGCCGTGAGTTCATGCCCGAGATCGCCCGCATCGTCGATGTGACGAGCTTCGCCACGCCGTGCACATGGACGGTGGAGACGGACCGCGGCGTCGCCGATTTCGTGCTGCGCGGCGAAGAAGACATCCGCCGCATCGGCACCGATTCCCTGCTGGTCTCGGACACGCACGGCATTCACTTCCTGATCCGCAACCAGTACACGCTGGACAAGCACAGCAAGAAGATCCTCGACCGCTTCCTGTGATCCCGGGGCGGGCCCCGGCCGCTGCAATTGAAAAAGCCCCGGGATAGCCAGCTATCCCGGGGCTTTTTCAATTGCAGCGCTTCCCCGGCGATGTGCCGCCGCCGCCGTTCAGTCGAGGTAAGGGGCGCAGGCGCCTGCCTTGCGCGCGGCGCCGCCGCACACCGCGCGCCGGCATTCCACGGCACCCGACTGGCCCGGCCCCGGACAACGGGCGAACACGCTGCTCAGCCGATCCTTGCGTTCCTGGCGTTCCTTGCGCGGCGCCGCGTCGGCGAGGTCGCGAGACCGTCCCGGTGACACGGGCTGCGCCGCGGGCGGCGCGGCCGACTCGTCGCCCGACGTGCCGGAAGTCTGCGCCGGTGCAACGCCGGCCGCCACCCACTCCGGCAGGTCGCGCAGCACGGCGGCCGGCACCGGTTGGCCGGGCAGGACCAGCGGCGGGAGCCGGTCTGCCGAAGACGCTGCCGCGGGTACAGCGTCTGCCACCGCTTCTTCCGGCACTGCCTTCTGTGCGGCCGGCGCTCCCGCCGGCCTGCCTGCCTGCGGCACCGCCATCGGCCGGCCCGCCAGCGAGCTCTCGACATTCGCAATGGCGCGGTTCGCCTGCCATGCCTGCACCGCCCATACCGCGGCAGCCACAAGACCGGCGATTAGCAAAAGCGCGACCACCCACGCGATCTTGGGGAAAGGTTTTCGCGGGGCTGCCGCTTCCGGCCGGGCCGGCTCCGGGAATGGATTGTCTGGATTGTCCGATTGCATCGGGCCACGATACCCCAACCGTGCGCGGCGCGGCGCACCGCTGACCCGCAATTGCCCCGCATGGCCACCTTCCGGATCACCGGCATTGTGCGCCTGCGCACCGACCATGCGTTCCCGGGCGGGCTACGGTAAGTTTTCATCTAGGAGATACCATGAGCGACAAGCTGAAGGTGGAGTCGGCGACCATGCCGGCGGGCGGCTGGGGGTCGGTGAAGGAAGTCACGAACATCCTGCTGCACGAGCATGTGCCGCTGAAGGACAGCCGCCTGCTGATGAAGCAGAACAAGCCCGATGGCTTCGCCTGTGTCAGCTGCGCCTGGGCCAAGCCCGCCAATCCGCACCCGTTCGAATTCTGCGAAAGCGGTGCCAAGGCCACCGCCTGGGAAACCACCAGCAAGGCCATCGGCGCCAGCTTTTTCGACCGGCATACCGTCACCGAGCTGGAGAGCTGGAGCGACCACGAGCTGGAAAACCAGGGCCGGCTGACCGAGCCGCTGCGCTGGGATGCCGCCAGCGACAAGTACCGGCCGGTGGCCTGGGACACCGCCTTCGCCGAGATCGGCGCCGCGCTGCGGGCCTGCGACCGCGAACAGGTGGTGTTCTACGCATCCGGCCGGGCATCGCTGGAAACGTCGTACATGTATCAGCTGATGGCGCGCATGTACGGCAACAACAACCTGCCCGACAGCTCGAACATGTGCCATGAAAGCACCTCCGTCGGGCTGAAGAAAACCATCGGCGTGGCGGTCGGCACCGTGGGACTGAACGATTTCGAGCATACCGACTGCATCTTCTTCTTCGGCCAGAACGTGGGCGTGAACAGCCCGCGCATGCTGCACCAGCTGCAGGAGGCGCGCAAGCGGGGCGTGCAGATCATCACGTTCAATCCGCTGCGCGAGCGCGGCCTGGTCAGCTTCACCAACCCGCAATCGCCGATCGAGATGCTGACCGGCCAGGAAACGCCAATCAGCACCCAGTACCACCAGCTGAAACCGGGCGGCGACACGGCGGTGCTGATGGGGCTGTGCAAGGCGGTGCTGGCGCGGGACGACGAAGCCCGCGCCGGCGGCGCGCAGCGGGTGCTGGACATGCCGTTCCTGCAGGAGCATACGCATGGCTTCGAAGCTTTCGAGGCATCCGTACGCGCCTGTTCCTGGCCGGCCATCGAGGCCGAATCCGGGCTGACGCGCAGTGCCATCGAGGGCGCCGCGGATGTGTACTGCAAATCGGCCGCGGTGATGGCCGTATACGGCATGGGCCTGACGCAGCATCGCCAGGGCGTGCAGAACGTGACGATGCTGGTCAATTTCCTGCTCGTGCGCGGCAATATCGGCAAGCCCGGCGCCGGCGTCTGCCCCGTGCGCGGACACTCGAACGTGCAAGGCCAGCGCACGGTGGGCATCACCGAAAAGCCCGAGCTGGCGCCGCTGGACCAGCTGAAGGCGCAATACGGCTTCGAGCCGCCCCGCAAGACGGGCATGAATACGGTCGAAGCATGCGAGGCGATCCTGGCCGGCAAGGTGCCGGCCTTCATCGCGCTCGGCGGCAACTTCGTGCGCGCCGTGCCGGACACGGTGCGCATGGAAGCGGCCTGGCGCCGCTTGCCGCTGACGGTGCAGATCTCCACCAAGCTCAACCGCAACCATGTGATCCATGGCCAGGCCTCGTATATCCTGCCCTGCCTCGGACGGATCGAGATCGACCGCCAGCGCGGCACCCCTCAATCGGTGTCGATCGAAGACAGCACCTCGTGCATGCACGGTTCGCGCGGCATGGCCGAACCCGCCGCTGCCACGCTGCTATCCGAACCGGCCATCGTGGCCGGCCTGGCCAAGGCCACGCTGGCGCCGAATCCGAACGTGGACTGGGATGCCTGGGTAGCCGACTACAGCCGTGTTCGCGATGCGATCGAAACCACCTTCCCGTCGATCTTCCGCGATTTCAATGAACGGATGTGGACGCCGGGCGGGTTTCGCAAGCCTCTGGGCGCCGCGGAACGCGTGTGGGACACGCCGAGCAAGCGCGCCGAGTTCACGGTGCCCGCTATGCTGCAGGCGGATGCCGACGCGGACAGCCCGGACCCGGCGGCGCTGCGGCTGTTCACGGTGCGCAGCGACGGGCAGTTCAATACCACGATCTACAGCAATGAAGACCGCTTCCGCGGCGTGAGCGGAAGCCGCATGGTGCTGTTCATGTCGCCGGTGGACATGGCGCGCCTGCAACTGGCGGACGGCGACCTGGTCGATCTGGCCACCGCCGTCAGCGACGATGCGCCGCGGCACGTGCGTGGCCTGCGGGTGGTGGCATACGACGTGCCCGAAGGTTGCGCCGCCGGGTATTACCCCGAGTGCAATCCGCTGATCCCGATTTGGCACCACGCACTGGAAAGCAAGGTGCCGGCAGCGAAATCGATCGACGTGCTGGTGCGCAGAACGGCTTCGTCGTGAGCCGACCCCGCTGTCGGCCTGGTGCAGGCGCCATCCGACAGTACTGCCCGCTACAAGTTCATTAAAAAATAACACATTTGCAAGGTTGACAAAACAGTCGCCGCGTCTACGCTGGAGTTAGCGTGGCGCCGCGGCTGTTTTTATTTGTCAACCAACGTTCTCAACCATTGTGTGCTCGACCTTTGCGTTCCCGGCAATGCATGCACGATCGCTGTGCCTGATCGCTGTACCTGATCGATGGTTCCGATCGCTGTGTCGGATACCTGCATGCCGGTCCCCGGTGTGCCAAGGCCTTGCACGATTTAATTTGACTTGGAGTCATCATGCCCCCTTATGCCCCGACAAAATGGGCCGGCGCCACGGCGCTCGCCGTCCTGCTGGTCCAACCCGCCTTTGCGGAGACGCAATCCGTCTACTACGGCAACCTGACGGCCAGCGCCGTCGTCGCATCGCCGTTCGATCCCGGCGACAACCTGTTTGTCGATACCTTTACCACGGAACACGGAAGCCTCAGCCAGACCACGACCTTTACCGTGAACGAGCAGGTAGAGTTCAACGGCCTGGCCGGCTGGATCATCGACACGGCAAACGGCACCGGCCCGCGCCTGGTCGGCGTCAACATCGATATCCTCGATCACTGGTCGAACGTGGTGGCGAGCGATACCTTCACCGGGGTGCTGGGTGGTTTTGCACACTCCAGCTTCCTGGGCAGCCTCGGTCCGGGCACGTATACGCTAGTTGCGACAGGGAACGCGGTGCGCGATGCCTCGCTCGACATCTCGCTGTCGTTCGCTCCGCCGGTCCCGGAACCTGCCACCTATGCGATGCTGCTGGGCGGCTTCGGCGTGCTGGCCATGCTGGCACGGCGCCGCCGCTGAGTTGGCTCAGGGTCTGCGTTCGAGGTAGGGCCGGCAAACCCGTTCCTTGCCGGCGGCGCCGTTGCAAATGTGCCAGCGGCACATGACGGCGCCTTTCTTGCCCAGCGGCGGGCAACGCCTGAAGGTAGTGTCCCGCTGCGCGGTGCGCGTTGCCGTCGGATCGCGCCGCGGCGCATCTTGCCGCCTCGCGGTGCGCGCCGCGGCTTTCGCCGCGCTTTTCTTTTCCGCGCGCGACTTCTGCCCTGCATCGGATGGCTGGAGCGTCACCGCGCCGACCTGATTCCCCATGCTGCCTGTCGCGCCGGTTTCGCTGCGGACCTCGCCCGCCATTTCACCGCCCCCGTTGCGTGCGTCCTCCCTCCCTCCTGGCGCGGCGATACCGGACTCCTTTTGCGCCGGCAGCGCCGGTTGCGACGCGGTAGGCTGCACGTCTTGCGCCAGCGGCGCGGCCGCCGCCGCGGGAGCACCCATTCCGGCTGCCGCCGTGGCGGTCCCCGGTGCCGGCAGCCGGCTTGCCGGCGTGTTATCCGGCATAACCGCTGGCACGACCGCCACCCGTGCCACATTGCGCAGCGCATGGTCGGCTTGCAGCATGCGCAGCACCATGACCACTGTCGCGCCGATCAGCAACAGGGCCACCCCGATGAACAACCAGAGCATGCGTTGCCGCCAGCGTCCGTGGCCCATGCCGGTCACGGCACCGATCGGCGGCGGCAAGGCATGGGCTGGCGGTGCAGTGCCGGGTTGAAATGCACCGGCACTGGAGAAGGGGCTCGCCGCAGAGGCCGTGTCGGCACCGGGCGGTACCAGGGGTATCGCCGGGCCAGGCTGTTCGGGAGGAAGATTATTTTCGCGCATACTGGAAAGTAAAGATGATTGCACGAATGATAATACAAATGCGCCGCGATGAGTGTAATGACCTGAACGGGTGGATGCGATACCTGGAGCCTGCCGGGCCTCGGATGCTGCACGTGAAAGGCCGCCACGGCACCGTAGCGCCCGGGCCCTAAGCCGCCGGGCGGCGCGGCGGTATCGGCGCGTGAGAAGGCAGCAAGCCTTCCGCCAGCAGTTCGTGCCAGAACGCCTCCGGGATCTCGATCTGCATCAGGCTGGCGTTGCGCCGCAGGTGTTCCACGCTGCTGGCGCCGGGAATCGTGGCCGCCACGACCGGGTGGCCCAGGCCGAATTGCAGCGCAGCGGCAGGCAGGTCCACATGGTGCCGGGCCGCCACCTGGCGCAACCGGTCGCGTTGCTGGTGCTGCTGCGCAGTAGCCGGGACATAGTCGTAATGCCCGCCACCGGCAAGAAAGCCCGAGTTGAACGGGCCGCCGAGTACCACCTGCGCGCCACGCGCGGCGCACAGCGGGAACAGCGCCTCGAGGGGCGTCGTTTCCATCAACGTGTAGCGCCCGGCCAGCAGGAAGATGTCCGGATCGGATTGCTGCAGGGCGCGCATGCACGGCTCGACCGTATTCACTCCCAGGCCCCACCCCCTGATCAACCCTTCTTCCCGCGCTTTCACCAATGATTCGAAAGCACCGCCGGGGCCCGCGGCGATCCGGAAGCAGTGCTCGAACGCATCACCCAGCATGTCCGGCGACAGGTCGTGCACGTAGACGATATCGATATGCCCGATCGCCATCCGCTGCAGGCTGTCTTCGATCGAGCGCCGGGCGCCGCCGGCCGTGTAGTCGATCACGCGCCTGAACGGCATCGACGACACGAACGGACTCTCGATGTTGGCGGACGGGTCGGGCACCAGCAGGCGCCCCACCTTGGTCGACAGCGTGTACTCGTCGCGCGCCCGCCGGCGCAGCGCCTGTCCGAACCGGTGTTCAGACAGCCCGGTACCGTAATGGGGCGCCGTATCGAAGTAGCGGATGCCTGCATCCCAGGCGGCATCGACGGTGGCCTGCGCCGCACTGTCGCTCGTGGCGTGGTACATGTCGCCGAGCCCGGTACCGCCCAGGCCCAGCCGCGTGATCGGTCGATAGCGCTGGTTCACGATGGCTCCTCACATTCGGTTGATGGCAGAGCGACAACGGCTGTCGCGCGCTCATGCTACACCGTCGCTGCGCGTGCACGATTCAGACGCGACCGTTCGGACGCCTGTCGGGTTCTTGCCACGTGCATCGATCAGGGAGCCGTAAAAAGACGGAAGGCCGATATCGAAGATTCACCGATTGAAGTTGCAATGACTTCCAGGAAAACCGTGAGTGTCGACGTTGGATGCTTGCGGAGATTTTATTCCGAAAGCCGGTGCAAGATCGCCGCTTTTAAATTGTCAGTTATCGGCAGGAGCGGGAAAAGCGTTTATATAGCTTATTTTTTAACTGTACTTTGTTTTAATCGCGGTGGTACTGTCAAGCCAGCTGCATTAACCTCAACCCTTGATGGAGATTCCCGATGGCTGTTTCGTTCAAATCCGCTTCGCTCCCGCTCGCTCTGGTATTGTCCCTCGGCTTCAGCGGCGCTGTATCGGCAGATGCCCTGACGGAGAATTTCGGCAACGGCATTCCGGCAGGCTGGACCATTGATAACCTCAGTAATCCCGAAGGCGCCACCAGCTGGTACCAGGGCAGCACGAATGCTTTCGACGCTTATGAAGGTGCGCCCGATTCCTACATCGCGGCCAACTACAATTCCGTCGCCCTGGCCGGCCCGATCAGCACGTGGCTGATCCTGCCCGGCAGCACCTACAACAACGGCGACACCCTGTCGTTCTACACGCGCACCTCTACCGGTTCGGACTATGCGGACAGGCTGGAGGTTCGCTTCAGCAATGTCGGTGGTACCGATGTGGGCAACGACGAAAACAGCGTGGGCACCTTCGGCACCCTGCTGCTGAGCATCAATCCGGATGAAGAAGATACCGGCTACCCGGACGACTGGACCCGGTTCAGCGCGACGTTGAGCGGCCTCTCCGGTGCCACCGTCGGTGCGTTCGCATTCCGTTATACCGTTTCCGACGGCGGTGCATTCGGCAGCGGCTCGAATTACATCGGCATCGATTCGGTCTCCATTTCGGCCGTGCCGGAACCGGGCGCCTGGCTGATGCTGGGCATGGGTGCCGGGCTGCTCGCCTTCATGCGAAAGCGCAAGGTGGGCGTTTAACCTTCGAAGGCGCACCGCACCGGCGGTGCGCCGGGATCGGCCGCCCGGCAATCGGATTGCTGGCCGATTTCCGAGCACGAGATTGCCGATACGACCGTGCGCCGCGCGATGCTCGCGCAGCGACAGGCTTACGGCCGCCCTTTTCCTTCGCGTTGCCTGCGCGCGGCACTCAGGTAGGAATCCAGCGCCGGCGCCCCTGCCAGGCCGAGCCGCTTGCGCATTGCCTCCTCGGGCATGCCAGCGTTCAGTTCCACGACCGCAAAGCCATTGCGCAACGTTCGCCCGCCAACGTGCGGTATCGCCACGCCTGCATCCTTCAGCGCGCTGCGGGCCTGGCGGTATACGGTGCTCTTGTGAAGCGGCCGGCCTTCGTCATCGGCCGGGAAAGCGAGCCGGCCGGGAATGCCGAGACGGCGCCGGGTCTCGAGCCAGCCGAGTACCTCCTCCACCGCTTCCGCTTGCAGGAACGTCTCGTGGGGCTGGCTGGTCGGCTGTTTTTCCGCCGGCGTCAGGCGGATGCGCAAAGTGCCGTCCTCTTCCGGACCGGCGGCCACCTCGGTGGTCAGCAGGCCGATCGTTTCCGCAACGCGCAGGCCCGCGCACAGCATGACCAGTTGCATCGCCCGATCGCGCTGCCGCTTCCACGACGTGGGCTCCGGCTTGCTGGCAACGATCTGGCCGGCCTGCGCCGGCGACAGCGCCACCATCTCGCGATCGCGCGCTGGCCGGTCCGCCGCCATTATCCCGATGGCGGCGCTGGCGGGATTCGGCACCACCGCCAGGTGTTCGTAGCAGCGCTCGAGCAGGCGCATGTAACGGTACGCAATCTTGCTGTGCAACGGACGGTTGCGTTCGTCCCGCGTGGCCAGGAATCCGATCAGGTCGCCGGCCTGCAGCTTGCTGAACGTGTGCCCGTGCACCAGCATCCACTTGACGAATCGGCCGAACATGAAGCTGTACACCTCCGCGGATGCGGCGGACAGCGGCGGCGCCGCACGCCGCGCAGTCTGGCTGAATGCGGCGCTGTGGAGAAATGCATCGAACTCTGTGATGGGACTGCGATCCCAGGAATGTATGCTCATGGGGTTATCGTACCACTGCAAAAGGCAACTAACTCGATGGCGTGAAAACTTGATGAAACCTTTTCTTCTGTAGACCCTTTGTGTGATCAGTTGGCTCCCATTTGATGTTGGTGATGATCATCTCTATTCGGTTAGTTGCAAAATTATTTTGCTAGGGATGAGTCAAATCTCTCCTCGATCTTCTCGTAACCCTGGGCGCCGGTGCCGGCATGGAGTGATTATCACTATGCCATTCTTGGATGGCTCCCCGTCACAGGACTTCCATTTGTGTTTTGACAACCATATGATAAGGTTACAGTTCCCGTCATTTTGTTTGGAGTCTTCATGTCCATGATCGGCCGCTTTCTCGCCGTGCCCCAATCCGAGCTCGACGCCCTGCGCGCCGCGCCTGGAAAAATAACCGAACTGCTGTTCGATACCCGCTATGACGATGCGCTGAGGGTCGAAAAAGCCTGGCATGGCATTCATTATCTGCTGACGGGAACCGTCGCCGCCGGGAAATGGCCACTCGCTAACGTGATATTCGGCCGCACGCCGATCGGGGAGGAAGATCTTGGCTATGGTCCCGCCCTTGGCACCGATGCGGCGGACGTACCCGCCATCTCGGCGGCGCTTGAAGCGATCACGGACACCGAGCTGCGGGCACGCTTCGATCCCGATTCGATGGATGAGATTTATCCGAATATCTGGGACGAAGGCGACGAAGCGCTCGACTACCTGATTGAACACCTGCAAAACCTGCGCGGCTTCTACCGCGACGCAGCGGCAAACGCGCACGCCGTCATTACCTGGCTTGGCTGAGGGCCCGCCGGTCCCTGCGCTGCCTTACCGGAAGCAACAGGCACCCGTGCTGATTCGCCGTCGTGATTGATATATGCCTGACCGCCCTGCCCGCTTCGACCCTGGTTTCAGCGGTTTTGCTTCACATGGGGGTACAAGTGCTTAACTGCTATAGCGCGCATGGAAATCAATTAGTTTGCGGCTGCGCGGCAGGTGAAAAAGCAGCTTCGTTTCCATGCGGCAAACGCCGCTCCCATAACTGACGAAAGGCTTTGCGAGCACATCTGTGAAGAGGATGTGCTCGCCCTTCAGTTCTTTATTGTTCCCTCGGTCGATCAGGATGAGTTGGAGTGGGTATCGGTAATCCCGGCTGCCGTCAGTCTTATCGATCATCAGTGCCCATGCCGTCGCATTGCTGCCTGGTTGCACAAAGATCAGGCGCCTCGCGCTGCTTCGTCCAGGCGAATGAGGAAAATTGGGCGCCAGCTCGGCCATAAGGCGCAGGTTCCAATCCGGTTTGTGATTGCGGTGTGCTCGTCCGCATATCAGGTATCTTGAGGCGCCTACATTGCGTACTCGATCGCCTCCGCCAGGAAAGGCGTATAAAACTCGATCATGCGGCGGCAGCGCGGCAGGTGGAATAGCAATTCGGTCTCAAGGCAACGCGCGCCGCTGCCGCGGCTGACGAACCATCCATCGACATTCGCGAAAAGGATGTCGTCATCCTTCAACTTCTTCTTTTGCACGCGCCTTATCAGGACGAGCCGCGGCGGATAGCGGTAGGTCGGACTACCGTCCGTCTTGTCGATCATGAGCGCCCAGGCCAACGCCCCGTCGCCTTCGTACACAAAGATGAGCCGCTTTCCAGTACTCAGTGCTGCCGAGTATGGGAAGTCCGGCGCCAGGGCCGCCATCAGATGAAGATTCCAGTCGGGTTTCATGAATGCTCCGTACTCGGTGCCATTCGAGATCAGGTTCCAGCGGCTCTGGTGTACCGCTTTCCAGTACTGCGCGTCGTCGACAAGGGCCGTCGCCAGGTCGCGCACCGGCGTCACCGGTTCGCGCTCCTCGCCGAGTAACGGTGGCGTCAGCTCGGCTTGCATCGTTGACTCCACGTACCAGTCCAGGGCGTTGGCACGGGATTCGTACCACCAGTGTTTATGGTCGGTCACGATACGCTGCCTCAGCACGGTATTGGCGGTGCGGTCGAGCGGAGCCGGCATTGGCGCCGCGCCGGTGTCGAGCGCGCCGACATTCAGGAAATTGCGGTATTCGACCAGTCTTTCCGGGTGCTTATATAATTGTGTGAAGAACGGCGAGCGATAGCTTGAGCCCGACTGACTAACGTCACGCCAGATCTCACAGCGCAGGCTCTCTATCGCATACTCTTTGCCGAGTTCATTGATTAATGGTGCGGGCAACTGCTCCTTGAACAGGATTTCCTGCGCATAAAAGGCTTTCCATCCCTCGGCTATGGCGCATTCCATCGCAAGCAACTGAAAATCAAACAACCGCTCAGCGTTATCCGATAGGATGCTGCGCAGGCCATGTTGAAATAATGTGATTTTGTTGTTATCCATATGTTCATGCGGCGCATAATGACTGGGAAACCCTGGCATCAATATTGAGAGAAATCATCAGTTTCCCAAGCCACTTATTGCGGAAGCTTCTTCAACGAAAGGCGAATAAAACTCGATCAAACGGCGGCTACGCGGGAGATGGAACAACAATTCCGTTTCGATGCAGCGAGGCCCAACCAACTGGCTCTGGAAGCGTTCACCAAGCACATTCTTAAAAATGATATCCTCATCCTTCAGCTTTTTGCTCTGCCCACGATCGATAAGAATAAGTTGTGGGGGATAGCGATAAGTAGTGCCGCCATCGGTTTTGTCAATCATCAACGCCCATGCCAGCCGGCTGGTTCCCTCCTCTAAAAAGACAAGCCTCTTTGAAGTACTCAACGAAGCAGCATAGGGAAAATCTGGCGCCAACTCCGCCATGAGCTTCAGATTCCATTCAGGCTTGGTGAACGCTGAGAAATCAGCGATATCGGCGACCAGGTTCCATTCCGGCAGGTGCACTGCCCGCCAATATTCAGTGTCGTCCATCAGGACAAGATCGGGATTGCGAACCGGAATGACGTCTTCCTTTTTGAACCCCTTCAGTAACGGAGTAAGCGTGGCTCGCCCGGTCGCCTCGACATACCAGTCATTCGCATTCGCCATGTTTTCGTACCGCCAATGGCCTTCATTCGCCTCAACCCGGCGCCACATTACAGCATGAGCAGTCTGATCCAATGCTAGTGACGGCTCAGTCCTTTTTGCCAGATTGCCGGCATTGAGATAATTCCGATACGTCGCAAGAGTCGGTTCGGTCTTCATACCACTTGGACAGCAGCTCGGAGCGATAACTGGAGCAGTGCTCCCCGCGCGGAGCCCAGATACGCAGGCGCAGCCGCTCCACGGCATGTTGCTTGCCGAGTTCATTAATAAGTAGCGCGGGCAAATGTTTTCTCAGCAAAATTTCCCAGGCATAGAATGCGCGCCATTCTTCGGAAATCTCGTGCTCCATCAGCTGCACGCTGAAGTCGAACAGGAGCTCGGCCCTATTCGACAGTAAAGTATTCAGATTCTCGCTGAAGCGGGTAAAATCAGCATTTTCATTCAAACCGTCACTCATTATTTACTGGCCACTCTGTGATGCGTAGCGCATCGCCTCCTCCAGGAAGGGCGCATAAAACTCGATAAGACGACGGCTACGCGGGAGGTGGAAAAGCAACTCCGCTTCCATGCAGCGCGGACCATTCGTATAGCTGATAAAGTGTTTTCCGATCACGTTTTTGAAAAGAATGTGCTCGTCCTTGAGTTTTTTCGTCTGGCGCCGGTCGATCAGGATCAGTTGCGGCGGGTATCGGTAAGTCGGGCTGCCGTCTGTCTTGTCCACCATAAGCGCCCAGGCAAACGCTCCTTCTCCTTGCTGTACGAAGACCAGTCGTTTTGTCGTGCTCAGTGCTGCGTAATACGGAAAATCAGGTGCCAATTCCGCCATGAGGCGGAGGTTCCAGTCGGGTTTTGTATGCGCAGAATATTCCACATCGACCAGGGCAATGCGCTGCTTGACGGGATGCACCGCACGCCAGTAGGCGGCATCCCTGACCAGCGGCACGTCGGCCGTGCGAACCAGCGGCGGCTGCTCGATGTCCCAAACGCTCAGTGGCGGCGTCAGGGACGCGCGCGCCGTTGCTTCGATATACCATTCGTCGACAAGTGCACTGGCTTCGAATTTGAAGTGCGCATTCTGTGCTTCGAGTCGTTGCAGCATGACGGTGTTGGCCGTGCGGTCGTAAGGATCGGCTGCGGTCGTGATCGCAGTGTCGAGTATCCCGACATCGAGATAGTTGCGGTAATCCGCGAATTTTTCTCGTTGGGTGAAAAACTCTTCAAGGAAAACGGACTTGTAGCCGGATTCGAACTGACCGGGCTCGCGCCAGATCTCCTGCCGGATCTTTTCTTCTTCGTAGCGCCGTCCGAGTTCGTTGATCAGCGGTGGCGGCAGGTACGCCTTCAGCAGGACCTCCTGGGTGTAGAAACACCGCCAGCCATCGCCAATTTCCTGCTCCATCAGGCGCACTTTGCAGTCCACCAGCTGGTCGGCGCGGTCCGACAATATCGATCGCAGATTTTCGGCGAAACTCCTGAATTTATCCTCCATGATGCCCTTTAATCACTATTAAAATATTTCCTAGAACCAGCTCTTGAACCATTCGATCGTGCCATCGAGAAGACCTTTCTGTTTCTGGTCCCCCTTGACCTCCGCCTGGGCGCCGACTGTGGACGGATTCAGCCCGAACATCAAGGCAAGGCCGGTCGCCAGTGGGACTTTCTTGGCAATGGAGGCAGCAATTACCCTGCCGAGACCGGCAATGATACCCGCGACAATGCCTGGAACGTAGATTGCGGCGGCGATCATCAGCGCAATTACCGCGGCGACCAGAACAACCATGCCGATGATTTGCAGAGTGGACCAGCCTTCGGCTGCCCCTTGTGTACGCATGTCCTGCATCTGCTTGGCCAGGGCGTCGTTTTCCGCCTTTGAAAGCGCTGGCGCCGGGGCCGTGGCCGGTTTCTCCTTGGTTACACGCTTCGCCTTGTTGTAGAAAATGAGGCCGCTGTCATCTTTCTTGGCATCTGCCACATAAGTAATATCCCAGACTTCGCCATTCATGACGATCACATCCGGCTTCAGGTCCGTGACGAGAGCACTGCCGGAGCCTGCCACCCAGCAGCCGCCTGGCTTGTCCTTGGTGGCCTTTCCGCCGTTGATGTAATGGGTGACTTCTGCAAGACCGGCCGCATATTTCGGTCCGTTTTGCCATGTACTGGGCTTGAGCTCCCACAAAACGCCCGAGTTGCCGGTGGCTGGCGTTCGCTGATAGGCGTCGGGCCGCATGTTTTTCCAGATCCCGTTTGCACCGTCATTCGCTCCCCAGCCAGGCTCGCTGAACGCCCTGACCTGATTCGCGAAAGCCGAGTGCACGAATGTTCCGAACAGCCATGGCGCGCTGATCGTGCCCCATCCATTGTCCGGTTCAATGCTCAGGCCTAACGGATCCCTTTTGTTCAGGGGATCATTGCCGACATACGCATACATGTTGAGGCCGGCTTGCAGCCCAAGCGGATCGGCCTGCAGATAGCGGCCCGCCGCCGGATCGTAATACCGGTGGACGTTGTAGTACAGACCGGTCTCTGCATCGGCATACTGACCGGAAAGGCGCAGCGGCATGGTGCCCTCCGCACCGGATTCCGCACGGAGCACCCCGAACGCATCGAGCTCGCCACGCCACACCAGTTTGCCGTTCGCATCCGTCACCGTCTCGACAGCGTCCCGGCTGTCCGTGTGCAGGTATTCGACGACGGGAGGCGCCCGGCTCGGCAACCAGCTTCCGCCGGGACCACCGGCATACAGCACTCGCGCGACCGGGCGCCGGCCCAGGTAAACATATGCCGCGACGATCTTGCCTTGCGCATTCGCTTCGGCGATCAGCTGGCCATCGTCATACATGTAGTAGCTGGCGCTGCCGGCCGCCTTCTTGGCGACCCGGTGTCGTTGTGCGTCGTACCGGTAGCTTGCAATTTCGCTGCCGGCGGCATTGTCGACGCGCTCCAGCTCGCCTGCAGCGTTATAAACAAGCCGCAGCTTGCCGTGCGCCAGCACGTTGCCTGTCGCATCCACCTCCAACGACGGAGCGCCGACACGGTTACCGAGCGGATCGTACCCGGCCGACAGCGTCACCGCCCCGTTCCGGGACTCTTCGACGAGGCGCCCATGGGAGTCATAGGTCACCCGCGTTCCGGAGCCGACCCTGGCGGCGGGATCCTCTGACGCGTTGGCATTGCCGATCAGCCCCGCCACGAGCGAGCGCCAGCCGCCCGCCGCGTTCGCGGCGGAGAGCGCGGGCGCCGGGCGGCGCTCGAACCAGGTACTGCGCGTGGCGGAGTCGTAGCGGGTGCTGATCAGGTCGGTGCCAGTCAAATGGCTTGCCAACATCCCGTCACTGTTGTAACGG